>NZ_JDTH01000001.1:0-600000 GCF_000710615.1 Haladaptatus cibarius D43
CCGTCTACCTAATCGGCCGCAATCACATCCTATAGCGCCGGAGCGTTTCCGGCTCCCCGTATTCAAACGTAGGAGCGTTATCCAGTATTAGCCTCAGTTTCCCGAGGTTATGCTGGTCTATAGGGTAGTTTGATCACGTGTTACTGAGCTTTCCGCTACGAATCTAAGTTCGTGCAACTAGCATGGCTAAATCGAACTCCAATAGCAATGGCCTCTGGCAGGATCAACCAGAATGCCGCTGGACGAATGTCCAGCATGTTAGGCGGAGACACTCTCAGAAGAGAGTGTATCACATATCACACGTTCGAGACACCACATCGGTAAACCGACAAGGTGTCACCGAACTACCAAGGCTAACATCAGATTCCATCGTGTACGGCTGACCGCAGGGGTGGAATCCTCATTTCCTTCGGACTTGATTGAAGGCGGAGAAGGGTATTAAACCCATCGAACCTTCGTTGTCCGAGATTGCGAAGCGGTTTGAACGCTTCGCAGATCGCGTGTTGAGTCTTTCTTCGCGTTCATATCCGACGTCCCGTTTGTACTTAAGGGCGTCGGATTTCGCTCGTCCTCGGCGAGTGTCGCCGAGGGCGCGTGTCACATTCAATCCGAATCGCCTTGTATACTTAAAGGCACCGAATTAGATGTGTGTTGACCGTCCCAAACCGCGGGACGCCATCGACATTACATCCGAATGCTCCTATACACTTAAGGCCATTGGATTGGGTTTTCTTTCGCCCGACTCCGACTTTCAGCCACAATGGCGTGGGAGTCGAGCAGTCACCCGGTGGGAGACCACCGTGCGACCTTCGCATTTGTACGAATGGCAGGCATACATTTAAGCCCGTCGAATGAGTAGCTCATTGAGGCATATTCACTAGCATTAGAGTGTGCGGACGAAAAACAAGCCGAAGGCTCATCGTAGTCAAAGTATCGCGCGAGTGGAGGCCGAACCGTCATCCCACGCGTCGTGCGTTCAGTCCGGTCGGATGTGCCCCGCGCATCCCCAACGTTACGTGGAGGAGGCAAAAACCTTTGTCAATGGACTCACGTGCGTGCGAAGAATTATATATTACTTGTGAGTGCCTCGTGAAAGGCATAGGTGTCAAAACGAGAACATTTCACTCGTCTAAGTGTTCGATGCCTTGTTTGGAAACGTTCGCTTCAGTGATTTCTCCCGGCATCCAGTCAGGTTTGTCATCGGGGGCCTCTTCGTGCCATGCCCATCCTTCGTAGATGTGGACTTTGTCGGTTCCTTTCTCTCGAAGACGCAGTTCTACTCGATCTGCGGCATCCTCGGAGCTACCGGGGTCGAGCCGTCGCGCTGCTTTGAGCGCGGCCTGTCGCGGGGTGTTGCCCGAGAAGACACTCGATTCATCTCCATCCGTTTGGCGCAGTGCAAAGTTTCGCTTACCATCGTCACGTACCATGGTTTTCTCCTCCATGCCAACCCAGCACAGGGGCCACTATAAATATATCGCCGATATGAGCGGTTTTCGGCGATAGATATTTATACTATGTTTTGCCGTCCCGTGGTTTTTCGAGGGACGGAACGAAGGCCGAGCAAGGTAAGTGGCTTCAGTGTATATGAAATCAGTGAGAACGGTGAAACAGAACAGTACGGTAGAAAACATTTAAGTAGATGCTACGGCGAAGGACTGGATAAGATACCGCGATGGTACGGAAAAAGAAGCTCAGCCCGAGTGGCGCGAAAGACGAAGACGGCGAATACCACAACGTTCACGTCAATCTTCATGAAGACGAACTGGCCGTTGCTGGCATGGAAATCGGTGATGAGGTCTTCGTCCGGGTCCGAGAAGATAAGATTATTATCCAAAAGGCGGACAAAGACGAGGTCGAACACGAGTTCTAACTCGCCGCGGAAACCCGCAGGCGATTTCCTTCTCAATCGGTACAACGATGTACGGATACGACGCCGTCAGACCGCTGTTGTTTCAGTTGCCCGCAGAAACTGCACACGGAACTGTTCACTCGTTGCTCAAGGGGGTGCAGGGGACGCCAGTGGAGCAACTGCTCCGCGCGCAGTACCGAGTCGATGACACCAGACTGGCCGTCACCGCATTCGGCCAGTCGTTCCCAACCCCAGTGGGTGTTGCCGCGGGGTTCGACAAGAACGCACAGATACCGTCTGCGCTTGCCAGCCTCGGCTTTGGCCACGTCGAAATCGGCGGCGTCACCGCGGAGGCACAGGACGGCAACCCGAAACCACGGATGTTCCGACTTCGTGAGGACGAAGGCATCATCAATCGCATGGGCTTCAACAACCACGGTGCCGACAGAATCGGGGCACGCATGGCCATGCAGTCGCTTCCCGACGTTCCTGTCGGTGCAAACATCGGGAAGTCGAAAACCACGCCCCTCGAAAGCGCCGAGGAGGATTACCTGTACACCTACGAGCGCGTGTCAGCCCACGCGAATTACTTCGTCGTGAACGTCTCCAGTCCGAACACTCCCGGCCTGCGCGAACTCCAGAACCGCGAAAATCTGGAGCGAATCCTGACGACGCTTCAGGACGCGGGCACGAGTCCCCTCCTCGTGAAGCTCTCGCCCGACCTGCCGGAACCCGCAATCGAAGACGCCCTCGACCTCGTGAACGAACTCGATTTGGACGGCGTCATCGCCACGAACACGACGACGGAGCGCCCCGGCAGCCTCCGCAGTCAGTACCGCGACGAAGAGGGTGGTCTCTCCGGACGGCCCATCCAGTCGCGCGCCACGGAGATGATTCAGTTCACCGCTGAGCATGTGGACGTGCCAGTCATCGGCGTCGGCGGTATCTTCACTGCGGAAGACGCCTACCGGAAGATTCGCGCCGGGGCGCACGTCGTCCAGTTGTACACCGGCCTCGTCTATCGCGGCCCGTCGATTGCCCGCGAAATCAACGAAGGCCTGCTTGAACTGCTCGACAGAGATGGGTTCGACAGTATCGAAGATGCGATTGGTGCAGACCTCGATTGAACAAAGGACGGTTTCTACGAGCAATCGAATTTTTCCTCCCTCGATTCGCTAAATACATTTACCATGTGGCGCGCGCTGTCGCAGGGCTGAGGCGCTCACCGCCGAAGCTCTGTGCTGATAGCGTGCGAGGGATGACCGAAGTGAGTGGAACGAACGCAGGGAATCGGTTGGGGAGGTGTGTGGGCGGTTACGGTGCGGTTGCGGTTTTCATTAGAGTCGTGATTTGCTGAAACTACAGTATAATCAAACGGGAGTAGACGAATCACGACTCCAAACGAAGCCCTCGGTGTTCACTGACGAACCCGTATGGCAAGTCACTACAATGAATCCGAGCAAGTCATGCGGAGAAATTCGTACTCGCCGCCGTTGGTTTCCTGCATGAACGTCTCCTGACGTTCGAATCCAACATCCTCGTACACCGAAATCGCTCGGTCGTTGAACGTCGCCACCGCCAACGAGTAGATTTCGGGACCATACGTCTCCGCCGCAAACTCCATTCCGGCCTCGGCGAACGCCTTTCCGCGACCCTTTCCAGTCGAGGTGGGATGCATCCCCAGCCCGATTTCGAGAATGTCACCATCGTCGCCCATGTCGAACGAGAAGAAACCGACACGGTCACCTGCCGAATCGAAAACTGCGTACTTGTCGTCCCGATTCTCGGGATTCGTAAACAACGCCAAATCCTCCGGGTCGCTCTCCATGTCGTAGAAATCGTAGGGTGGGTCGTAGTGCCACGAGACGATGGCGTCTACGTCGTCAGCAGAGAGCGGGGAAAATTCGTACTCCATACCCCGAAATCGTCGAAAGAACTGTCAAACGTTTCGATTCAGCCCCTACTCCAGCGCGTCCAGTCGGAACTCGAATCCGGCGACTGGTAGTTCCAAGTCGTGCTCGACCAGCACTTCGGGATGAATTTCGCCGATGACACCGACCGTTTCGCCACCAATCACGACGTCCGCTGCACGGCCGGAGATGAACGTCGGATGCTCGGTCGGTGGCGTTTCGAGGTCGGCGTTGAAGTTCCGAACGATAGCTTGCAGGCGCGCCTTCGCGTCCTCGTAGGAGGCGTCGTGGCGCGCGAGAACGCCCGCCACGGTTCGGTGTTCCGCGACGCCCGTGTTCTCCGATTCATCGACCTGCGCCGCCAGACCGATTTCCGCGATGTCCTGCGGATAGGAGCGATGGGTGTTGTTCTCCAGCACCATCATCAGCGAGGGGAGCGCCCACGTCCGAAGCATGGTGTAGTCCTCGCTGTAGGGATTTTTGATGGCCGCCGGAGTGCCACCGCCGACCACGTCGGTTCCGGCCTCCGCGTCAGTTTCCGGTTCCACGTCGGATTCCTGTTCTACACGCATCCTTCTGAAGTTCTCTTCTGCGCTAATCATGTGGAAGTTGAGCAGGTCTTCGAAGCCCAAACCAACGAGAACCTCGCGGGCCGCGTCTTCGAGTTGTGAGCGTTCGTGTTGCCCACCGACCGTTCCAACGTCGGGATACCGCGGCGAGAGGTCGTTGAATCCGTAGGCGCGTCCGATGTCGTCCACTATGTCCACCGGGTGAAGTACGTCCACGCGGTATGGCGGAATTTCGACCTCGTAGACGACCGAGTCCTCTTCTTCGCTCGCTTCCCCGGAGAGTCCAGAACGGGCCAACAGGTCGAGCACTTCGTCCGGCGTGAAGTCGATACCGAGAAGCGTCTCGACTTGCTCGTGGGTGACGGATTTCGTCGTCACTTCCAAATCCGGCCTGACGAGCATGTGGTCGTCGTAGGTGACTTCGACTTCCTCGATGGTCGCGCCACGAGCGTCCAGCGCGTAGCAGATGATGGTACACATCTTGTCGATAGTCCACTGGTCAGTGCCCGTGAGTTCGATGAACAGGTCACGCGAATCCGTGGTGACCTCGGTTCGCCGACCGTTGATGACCGGCGGGAACGAGAACAGGCCGATATCGTCGTAGATGGCCGGATATCGGTCGTATTCGGAGACGAGGTCTGCGTACTTCTCGCCGGTCGGGTGCGAGCGCAGAACCTCATCGGGCGTCATCTCCGCGTCCGAATCGAGCGGAACGAATCGGTCGCCGTCCGATTCGACGCCGACGTACTCGATGCTGTTGCCGCCTTCTTCGGTCGCAGAGGAACCTTTCAGCATCGTCAGGTCGTGAATCCCAATTGCGCCTTTCGCGCGCTTTCGGCCCATCGTCGCGTGGAGTTTTTCCTGCAACTGAATGAGCGAGTCGAGCGCCTCCTCGGAGAGGTTTACGCCACGAACAATCGCACCGGTGACGTAGGGACGCTCGTCCGGAACGCTTTCATCGACCGCAATCGTCCAGTCAGGGTCGTTCGGTTTCGGGGTGTAAATTCCCCGGTCGTCGCCGTACTGGTAGCGAAGCGACCGCGCCACGCCCTCGATGGAGAGTCGGTCGAGTCGGTCGGGGGCGAACTCCAACTGCATGTCGCCCTCTTCTGTCTCGCCCTCGAACTCCAAGCCGAGTGCGAACATGTCGTCTTTGAGTTCTTCGTCGTCCTTTTCGTCGTGGCCGGTCAGTCGGCGCAGTTCGTCGGGGGAAACGTCTACAGTTGGCATCAGTGAATCACCTCCACGTCGCGGAGCAGTTCGAGGTCACACAGCGTCCCGTGAACGTCGCGGATGTCCTCGAAGCCGTACATCAACATGAGCAGGCGTTCGAGGGCAAGTCCCCACGCCATCACGTCGCACTCGACACCGAGCGGTTCCAGCACTTCGGGCCGAAACATCCCGCTGTTGCCGATTTCGATAAGTTCGTTCGTCTCGGGGTGCCGTCCGAACAGTTCGAAACTTGGCTCCGTGTACGGGTTGTAGTGCGGTTTGAACTGGATATCCGTGATGCCGAACTGCGCGTAGAACTCCTCGAAGGTGCCCATCAAATCGCGCACGGAGAGGTCTTCGGCCATCACCCAGCCCTCGATTTGGAAGAACTCAAGCAGGTGGGTCGGGTCGAGGGTGTCGTTTCGGTACACCTTCTCGACGCTGAAGAATCGCTGTGGCGGGTCGAGTTCCCCGATAGCGTTCCCGGAGAGATACCGCATCGACAGCGACGTGGTGTGGCCACGAAGCGCGATTGCTCGCGCGAACTCCTCGTCCCACGGCGAGTGGTAGCCGTCGCTGTCTTCGCCGATTCCTTCGAGATGCGCCCGGCGAACCTTCCCCACCAACTCCTCCGGCAGGTCACCGATTTCGGTTGGATTCGATAGGGCGAATCTGTCCCAGTGGGTCCGCGCAGGATGGTCTTGGGGCATGAACAGACAGTCGTTAATCCAGAAGTCCGCGTCCGCGTGCGGGCCGTCCATCTCCTCGAAGCCCATCCCGACGAGCACGTCCTTCACCCGGTTCGCCGTCTGACGCAGGATGTGAACCTTCCCGCCGTCGATTCGCTCGGCGTCGGCGTCAACGTTGTACTCCGCGAACTCCACGTCGCGCCACTGGCCCGTCGTGAGCATTTCCGGCGTCAACTGATCCACCGTCTCGGCGGCCTCGACACCTTCCATCAGGGCCGTCACGCCGTCGTCCGTGAGCAACACCGAGCGAACCGTCAATTCGGACAGTTCGATAAGACCACGGCTTTCCAGTTGGTCGAGCGTATCGGCGTCATCAACCGTTTCGCCAGCGGCGAGCGCGGCCAGCGCGCTCGCCTCCGAATCGTTCTCTGGGTCGGCATCGGGGTCGGCGACGATTTCGCCGCTGTCGATGCTCCCGTAGCCCTTCCGAGCGTAGTTCGAGAGGGCGATGTTCACCTGCGGGCCGCCCAATCCGGACTGGCCAATCGCTTGGCCCATCTGAATCGCGTCCTCGTCCGCGCCCGCAGAGAGCGCCGCCTCGTAGAGTTTGATTTCCGGCAAGCCGTCTCCGGCGTACTCCTCGCCCTCTTCTGTCAGCGAGACGGATTCGTCGGTTCGCTCTTCCACGGAAAGCAAGCCTTCGTCTTCGAGTTCGAAAGCCGCACCCGTCGCCGTCTCGGGTTTCAGGCCCGTCTTGTCGGCCAGTTCCTCGATACTCTGTTCGTCTGTCGCGCTCGCGGCTTCCAACACCGCGACCTGTGATTCTGGTAGTTTCATCGCTACTTGATAGTCGTTGGTCGTATGTCCCTGTCCGCCGGTTTAGCCCTTCTGAAGACCGTCGGACGACTGTGCTCCAACGGATGACTGCGCCCCATTGGGCCACTGCGCTCGGTTTCATCCTCCCACCGTGAGAGGAGTCCGCCGCGCGCCTAGACCCCGGTAAAAAATCCGAATCCGGTCGCTGGTCGTGACTGGACTGCGATACTGCCACGATGGGATACGGATGGCATGAGTGGAGGATGGCCCAGAATCGACAAAAACGTTCCGGAGAATCGGACGAAAGCCTTCCGGAGGGATTTATCTCGATTTCGAACGATTGGGAGTTCATGATGGATTGGGAGCGGTTCTACCGACGTGCCGATTACGACCGTTGTGCCTACATCGGCGGCGAACGGATGGCCGACCTCGTGGAGCGATGTTTCGACTGGAGGGGCGTCCCCGACGACTTCGCCTCGGTTGGCTGTGGCCCCGCAGTCGTCCCCTTCCTGCTTGCGGAACGCCACCCCGAAACCGAGATTTTCGGCTTCGACCTCTCGGAGACGGTCGTTCGGGACAACGCGGAGAAAGCGGAGGAGCAAGGACTCGACAACCTCCAGTTTGCGGTCGATTCGCTTCCCGACCTCGACACCGACCAAAAATTCGACGTGGTGTACTGTGTCGCCACGCTCTATTTCGTAGAAGAGCCGAAACGCGCAATCGAGAGTCTGTATTCACGGGTGCGAGACGGCGGCCACCTCGTGTTGAACTACCCGAACGAAACCAGTCAAGCCCAGTTTGACAGGGAGTTCGAGGGGCGAAAGCGCGAATCGTTCGAGTTGGTGCTGAGTGGTGCGAACCTGATTAGCGAAGACGTGGTTCAGGAGGCGACTGGTGCCGAGACGCGAAACTACTGGGAACTGGTCGATGCCGAGGGAGAGGAATTTGTCGATTCCGCGACTCCCTGCGTCGTCGTCGAAAAGTGAAATGTGAAATTCGGAGGTGCGGGTTTTTGCGTGTCGGAAGCGTAGACGCTCTGAATGTCCTCCATCACAACCGAAAGCGAAGTCGTAGCAGGAACGACGCAGTGGCTCCGCGGACTGTGGGACTACTACCGAGAGTACACCCACACCGCGGTTCACGCCGCCTCGGCGGCGGCGCTCACCGCATTCGGTCTGCTCATCTTCATCGACCGACTGTTCGTGGTACTGGCGATTGTCGCGTACATCGCCCCACCCATCATCCTCTACAGCATCGGCTCCGACATCGGGAGGGAATCTGACGCGCAGGAAACCGCTACCAACCGACCCACATCCGGGGCAGACGCGAATACCAATCCAAACACCAACTCGGATACCGGCAACGGGGATGCGGATTCGGATGGCAGTGATGGAGACACCGATTCAGATGGGACTGACAGCGACACCGATTCGGACGGGAGTGATGGAGATACGGATTCGGATTCCGACGATGGAGATACGGATTCGGATTCCGACGATGGAGATACGGATTCGGACAGCGATGATGGCGATTCAGACTCTGACGGGGCAGATACAGACACCGACTCGGATAGCTAACTGTTCTGTACTACCTTTTCCCTGCTTTCGAACGGCGACAAAAATGAACCGTGAACCGGCTTATCGCCGTGAGGATTTCAACTGAATATCCAACTCTTCCAGCAGTTCTTCTGCTTCCTCGCGCTTTTCCTGATGCTCTTCGAGGAACTCCTTCATTAACTCCGCGGCTTGTTCCTTGCATCCGCCACAAAGTCGTTCGCCGCCGACGCACTCCTCGTACACTTCCGTGGCGAACTCGTCGTCGTCGCCCGACAGCAGGTAGGCGTACAGTTCGTAGACGGGACATTCGTCGGCCTTGCCACCTTTTTCGCGCTGGAGGTCGGCAGTCTCGCGGCCGCCCGTCGTGGCCGATTTGACCTTGTCATAACCGTCCTGCGGGTCGTCCATCAGGCTGATGTGACTCGCCGGAACCGACGAGGACATTTTCCCACCAGTCAGGCCGGTCATGAATCGATGGTAAATCGAAGAGGGCATGATGAAGCCGTAGCCGTCGTTCTCCATCTCCACCTCGCGGGCGAGTTCCTCGGCTTCCTCGCGCGAGAGGTCGAACACGTCGATGTGTTCGTCGAAAACGCGCTTTTCGCCGTCGATGGCGTCAATGAGGGCGTGGAAGGCCTCCTCGGTGGCATTTCGGTCGAGGAACCGAACGCGGGGTCGAAGGGGTTCCATTCCTGCTTCGTCGAGTTTCGCCTTCGCGGACGAGATGGTTTCTGCGTCAACGTCGAGTTCGTCCGGCGTCATCCCGTCGATTGCCTGCGCGACGTGGACACAGCGAAGCGAATCGTCGTCGAAGTCGGCCGAGTCGAGCGTGCGGTACAGTTCGGCGACGAATTTCTGTTCGTCCTCGTCCAGTTCGAAACTCGCGTAGGCTTCCGTCACGCCGAAAAACCGCATTCTGACGGCCAAGTCGCGGGCCAGTCTGACGTGCGGGTCTTGGTCGGGGCCGACCGGGATGACGGTCGGTTTCGGTTCGTCCAGTTGCGGGTAGAGGATGTCGGCCATCTGCGTGACGACGCTCTGGACGTGCGAGACGTTGGTTTCGCCGTCGAAACCGTAGATGGATTGGAACTCCGAGAAGTTGGCTTTCGACCCGAGTTCGAACGAAAGGTCTTGCAGTTCGCGATTTTCGGACTGACGGTAGAGCGTTCCGTCCTCGGCGTCGAATCCGAGTGCGAGAAGCGACAGGAGGTAGTCACGCGAGTGTTCATCAATTTCCTCCCACGACAGGCCGCGGGCGCTGTGGGCTTCGAGGTCGGCGATGAGGCCGTAGGTGTCCCCGCCCTGTTTTTGGTGCCAGATGAGTTCGTCGAACACCAGTTTGTGCCCGATGTGCGGTTCACCCGTTGGCATGAACCCCGACAGCGCCGCGAAAGGTTCGTCGTTCTGCATCGCCTCGGCAACCCGGCGATAGCCGCGGTTGCCGAAGATGACACCTCTGCGCATCAGATAGTGAGGATTCGGAACCTCGGGAAGCACGCCGTCGAACTCCTCGATACCGAACTCCTCGAACAGTTTTCGGTAGTCGGAGACGGTCGCCGACCCCCACGGGTCGAGTGCAACGTCGTCCTCGCCCGCGGCGGTTCCACCGTCGGGACGGAGTGATGATTCGTCAGTATCGTCAGCGTTGGTAGTGTTGCTCGTGTCGGTTGTGTCAGTGGTGTCAGTGGTGTCAGTGTCGTCTCGTGTCATGGTGTAAGTCGGGTGACCGAAAGCCAGTCGGTTATTCGTTCGTTTTCCGTGACGAGCGCAAAAATCATTTTCTTTCGCACCCCGTGAGCCAACCGCACGTCCAGCGCGAGGTCGCGGGGCGAGAACGTATGACCGTCCTCAAGCACGCGAATCAGATACTCGGAGTGGCCCAGATTGTCCACCGACTCCACGTCCGCGTAGGTTCGGAAATCCGCGCCGAATTTGAAGCCGGTTTTCGGAACCACGTTACCTTCGCGGAGCGCGCGATACACACACAGTCTGCGGTCGAATCGCTCACCTTTCACGTCCCGTCCCCGGGCGACGATTTCGTCGTACTCGCCCGAAACCGAGAGGTTTCCCTCCGCGACTAGATGCGCCGCCTCAACCAGCGATAACTGCAAGACCCCTGCCGGATTTCTACCGCCCATCGGTTGTCCGTAAAACGATTCGTGGTGCAGTTCGTCCGGCGCGTCCCAGACCAGCACGCGGTCGGCAAGTAACGATCCCGAAACGTTCGTCGGTACGTCGTGGTTCGTCGTGCCCGAAATCTCGATGCGGTCGGTTTCGAAGTAGGTGATTTCGCTCTCCTCGTCCACGACTGCGAGCACCACGTCTCCCAACTGTGACGCCGGAATCGATTCGCGCTCGCTGGCGACGCGAAGACGGTACAGCACCTCGTCGTCCCACGGCCCGCCTCCGCGTGGGTAGACGACGAAATCGGAATCCGAGAGTGGGTCAGACACCCATCCTTCCCGGTCGGGCGAGAGGTAAAACCCGCGTTCTCGCAAATCGGCGTAGACGAAAAATCGGGCCGCAAAGTCGTCGCCAGTCGAGTCCTGAAGGAACTCGCGGAAATTCATTCCCTCCACCGAATCGAGGTCGTCACGAAGCAGGAGATGGGCGGCCTCAACCCGCGAGAGAGCGATTTCGTTCCCGTCGAGTGGTCTGCCGTATCCCCGCGAATCGTAGTAGCGCTGGCGGGCATCACCACCAGCGATTACTTCGTCGGCGCGTAGGCGTCCGTTCATACACTTTGTGTGACGTGCGCCGCCAAAGGCACTGCGACTTCGAGAGGATTTTTCCGGACAGTGAGAATACCAGACGTACGATAGCGGTAGAAAACACAAAATAGTAATAATACAAAATAATCAATGAGGAAGTATGATTCTGTTCGGGCCGGTTCCAAGTACATCAGAATCGTTTCTCCAGGTAGTCGTTCTTGTCGGATTCGGGCTGTTTGGAATCTGGTACTGGGGAAAAGACCTTCCACTATTTCGATGGATTCTGGTACTGGGGAAGCACGAGAGCAATGCCAAAAAGGAAAAGAGAACGGAAAAACAGACGACAAACGCGATAAATGAGCGTTAAATAGCAGTCTACTTCTTCGGATTGTGACGCTGTTTTCAGATTTCTCGGAATTAGCCAACTCCCTCGGCGCGTGCGAGCAACGACTGAAACGAGCGACAGCGAGTGAGGGAGTCAGTTGGGGAGGTCTGTGGGCGGTGGCTGTGGCGGTTTTCACTGGAGTCGTGATGTCCTTACTGCTAACCGAGTAATCTGATTGGTTGTATCTTAGGCAAATCGCGACTCTAATGAAAACCGCAAACCACTCCACACCGCATCAGCCGCACCCTCCCCAACCGATTCCGTTCCTCACTTCGTTCCGGTACTCATCCCTCGCACACTGTCAGCACAGCACCGAGGAGTTCACCTCCCCGGTGCTGTGCCAGCGCGCACCACAGTGGTTTGGAAAGTGTATCTATTCCGAGGTTAACAATCATCTCTAGAGAGTCAGAAGAGTACACTCACCCTTCCAAATCCTCGCTTTCGAACTCCTCGCAATCGGTGGCCAAACAGCGCCGCCCGGTTCGCGTCCGAAACACCGGCAGTCCACAGGCGCACGAATCCACGATTCTCCCGTTCGGAACGCCGAAGCCGGTTTCACAATCGGGATAGCGGTCACACCCCGCGATGATTCCACCTCGACGCAAAATACGGAGGTCGGCACCGCACTCGGGGCAGTCCCACTCGCGGTCGAATCGTTCCTGGACTGCTGCAAGTACAGTTCCGCAGTTTCGGTCGAGACAGAGTTCGAACTCCGCGCCGCGTTCGACGCGCATGGTCGGGAGGCCGCAGTCGCAGGAGTTCCCGCCAACGCTGGCGTTTCGGGGGATGCTGTACTCCCGGCGACAGCCAAGACAGGAGACGCTCCCTTTCGCTCGGGTCAGTGCGCCGTCACAGTGTGGACAGGTTCCGACCGGAATCCCGGCTTTTGACCCCGGATACCGTGAAATGTCGTAGCTAGTGTGGCACTCGACTCGAACCCGGCGGTCGCTGGTCGCCGCGACGAGGGTGAACGTATCGCCGTCGAGACTCGCGTGAGTGGTTTCCGCCCGTGTGAGCCATTCGACTGGCTGATACCCATCAATATCGTGGACGAGCAGGGTATCGTCGGGTTTCAGGAGCGCGACCATCTCGCCGCGTCGGTTCTGTTTCGTGTCGCCGTCGGTCGTAATCGTGCAGTCGCCGGCGAACACGCGAATCGTTTCGGTCATGGCCCGGAGTGGTCGCGGTTTCGGATTTAAAGATTCGGGCGAAGGCCTTTGAGGGAACCGGGAGAAGTAAGGGAAAATGGACGGAACGAAAACGAACCGCGAACCACCGAACGCGGTGCTGTTCGACATGGACGGCGTCATCGTGAACTCGGAGGATTTCTGGGTCGAACTCGAAGAGGAAACCATCTTCCCGAAAGTGGTCGAAGAAGACGTAACCGCCGACGAAATCACGGGAATGAACTACCGCGAAATCTACGACTACCTCGATTCGGAGTACCAAACGACTGCGACCAAAGAGGAGTTCATCGCGATATACGACGAGGCCGCAAAGCAACTCTACGGCGAACACGTCTCGCTGATGGATGGCTTTCACGACCTGCTCGCCGACCTGCGCGAAAACGGAACCGAAATCGCCCTCGTCTCGTCGTCGCCCCATCACTGGATAGACATCGTTCTTGACCGCTTCGACCTCAAATTCTCGGAAGTCGTCAGCGCCGAGGACATCAACGCGCCCGGCAAACCGGAACCCGCGATTTTCGAGCACGCCGCGGGCTTGCTCGGGAAACACGCCGACGAATGCGCCGCAGTCGAGGATTCCGAAAACGGCGTCGAATCGGCGGTTCGCGCGGGAACCTACTGCATCGGCTATCCGAACGGTGCGAAGGAGTTGGATTTGTCGTCAGCAGATGTGGTCGTTTCGTCGCCGGAGGAACTGCGGGAGGAACTAATCTCGAAGGTTGCGGAGACGGCTTAGATGCTGCTGGAAAAGTCCAAACTGGTACGTGGTTCGAAACGGGAGTAAGGAAGTATACTACCGTGAACGACCGATCAGACACACGAGCGTCTCAATGACTGCATGGACGTACTTGTCGTCTTTGTCGTCTGGACGGTATGTGAGCGTGACAGTGTCGTGTTTGTGATCGACCGAAATATTCTCGACAGCATCGTACGGTAACTTCTCACTGCCAGTACCAGACGCATCCTCTTCACTCTCGACGCTAACTGTTTCGAGGTCGTCCCTCACTGCTGTCGCCACCTTGTGGCGAACGTGGTTCGATTCAACGCGCAAGTGCAGCCGAACCGTATTTCTATCAGACGGGACTGAACCGTAAACTTGCGTGACGCTATCGTACACATTCGGCGAGGATGCGTCGTTACACGGTACACCCAGAGTGTCGAACGAGAATCGAACGGTCGCCCGGAGCGGTGTGCGTTCGAAAGAGTCCAGTGTCTCTCCACCGACAGGGTCGCTATCACCATGCCAAACATCGGCAATGGTACGAACGACCTCGGTCGTGCCGAACGCAAACTCGGTATCACCGAGCACCACCACGCTCGTCGCACCGGACGTGTACAGCGTTTGGCCCCCGTATGACTCAGTTCGAATCTCCGCTTTTTCTGTCGGGGCGAGGACAGAAATGACATCGTCGTCGTCCCAGTCGGCCCAAACGACGGCACCACCGCTGTCATCGGATCGGTCCGAACCAACCAACAGCAACTTCCCGACACGGCTCACGTCAACTGAAGATGACGAGTTGTTCGCAAACATTCCGGTGAGAACAGTAGGAATGTCATCGAACTGTCTGGCGGCGAGCAGCGTGCTAGCGACGCGCTTCGCTACGTTGTTCTCTCTGATCTCGCTAGTGTTGATCAGCACGAGTGGGTCGCTCCCGATGGGTGCCGTACCAGCCGTGAATCCGAGCGCGCCGGGTGTCCCGTCGTCCGAGGAGAACTCGAAGGGGGAGCCAGCAACGATACCGAGGGTGGCGACGAGACCACCAGCGGCGAGCACGGATCGGCGGGAGGTTTTGTTCGGGGACACAATATCATCTAGAAATGGGAGTAGTAAGTAAGGACTTTGCTATTAGTCGTTTTGTTGACCCAATATCTGTGCAAATCGAGTCCCCACGCGAGGTCAACATCAATGTCGACGATACTCCACTTCTGGAAGTTTCCACAGGTCATTTGGTACCGCGAGACACTCCGACTTCGAACACTGTAAGAACCCGATTGAGATTACTCAACTTTCACAGTCCGCGAGTCGGTAATCGGAACTACCGGAAGGTCGGGGAAGGCAACTCGAATCACGAACTCCATTTCGTCGTCGGTGCCGCCGAAGACGCCGACGGGAACCGTCGCGTCGGCGTCGATGTACGTCGATTTCGTGGTCATCTCGATGCCGTTGACGGTGACTTCGACGACCGCCTGCTCGCCCTGCCCACGATTTCGGAGAGTAACCTCCCGCATATCGTTCTCCCCGCGGGCGATTCGGGTTGGGAAGTCGCCCCACTCGATTTCCACGTTGGGAAGTTCGCGGGCGCTCTCTTCTACCTGCTCGGCGACACCTTCGGAGAGTCCTGCTTCAATCAGGCCGTCCACGTCCGCCTCGCACACGTCGGCGGGCGTTTCCAGCCCTTCTTTCGCCAACTTGTTCGCTCGGCCAGCGCCCACGCCGTCGATTGCGGTCAGACCGACGGAACGCTCGTCCACGCCGTTTTCCAATCGCGCTTCGACGCGAGTTGCGAGGTTCGCGGCCATCGGCTGGTCGAGTCGCTTCAAAAACGCACGCAGTGCGGCGAGGAGTCGCACTGCGTTCTGCTGGATGACCCACGCATCGCTCCGGAGTTCGCCCGGCGTCGAACCGGTCATGCTGGCGCGGAGGATGGCGAGCACTTTTCGCCCGCCGCCCTCCAAATCGCCCGAATCCTGCCCGACGAGAACGGAGTTGATGGCGTCACGCTCGGATTGGCGGGCGTTCACGCTGTCGAACTCGGCGGCCCCGGCGACTGCTTCGAGGATGGCGGGCGTGTCGATTTCCTCTTTTTCGGCCAGTCTACGGAATCGCTCCGCCGTGTCGAGGTCGAGATAGAACTTCGAGGTCAGCATTGCGAGTGCAGTGCCGTCGATTGAAAGGTCGTCGCCGCGTTCCACGAAGCCTCGGTCAACGAGGCGTTTGAGCGTGGTTCGGACGCGCTCGCGGATATTCTCGAAATCGTATTTTTCTGGTTTGCTTTGCGCCCGAACGTAGTAGAACGTCGTTTCGAGCCACGACATCACGTCCTCCAAATCCGAGATGGTGCCCATGGCGATTTCGGCGTTCAAATGGGAATCCAAATCCTCCGCCAGCCGGGATTCGATTTCCTTCCCCTCGCGGAGCAGTTTTCGGTATTTGTCAGCGTCCGCGTAGTCACAGACGACCCATCCGTAGCCAACGTCGTCGTAGCCCGGTCTGCCTGCCCGTCCGAGCATCTGGAGTACGTCTAAGGGACTCATATCCACCTCGCCCTCAAGGGGGTCGTGGAGTTTGGTATCCCGCAAAACCACGCATCTGGCAGGGAGGTTGACCCCCCACGCGAGCGTGGAGGTCGAAAAGAGGATTTGGATTTTTCCTTGCTTGAACCACTCTTCGACCATGTCGCGGTCGTTTTTCGACAGCCCGGCGTGATGGAAGGCAACGCCGTCGAGCACCGAGTTTCGAAGGGTGTCGTTCCGCAGTTCTTGCGTTTCGGTGTGGAAATCGTAGTCTCCACGCGCGCCGATTGGAATATCTCGCTCCGCTATTTCGTCGCGGGTCTTCTTCGCTGCCTGCACCGTATCCTGCCGCGAAGAAACGAACACGAGGGCCTGTCCGTCCTCGCGGACGTGCGGCTCTGCGAGGTCGAGCGCGCGATAGAGCCGTCGATATTTGTCCGCAAAGGAGTTGTCCCCGTGAGTGTAGGTCTTCACGTCCGCGTGCAAATCCACCGGTCGGTAGTCGTCGCCGAACTCGAAGGTGGTTTCTGGCGGTGCATCCAGCCAATTTGCCACGTCCTTCACGTTCGGCATCGTCGCGGAAAGCGCGACGATTCGGGGGTCACAAAGTCTCCGCAGGCGGGAGATGGTCACTTCGAGGACGCTCCCGCGTTTGTCCGAATCCAGCAGATGAACCTCGTCGATGACACAGCAGTCCACGTTCGTAATGAACGAATAGCGTGCGGAGTCGTGTTTCCGGGTCGCAGAATCAGTTTTCTCCGGCGTCATCACGAGGATGTCAGCGCGTTTCGCCCGGCGTGGGTTCAAATCGCGTTCGCCCGTGACGACGTAGACCGAGTAGCCGAGTTCTTCGAAGCGTTCCCATTCGGTTTCCTTTTCGTTCGTCAGCGCGCGCATGGGCGCGATGAACAGCGCGGTGCCGCCGTCGCCCAGCGCCTTACAAATTGCCAGTTCTGCGAGGGCGGTTTTCCCGCTCGCGGTCGGCGCGCTGGCGACTACGTTCTCCCCGCTGTCGAGCAGTGCGGGGAGCATCTCTCTCTGCATCCGGTTGAACTCCTCGAAGGCGAACGCCTCCGCGAACTCGGGAACCGCCTCGGAGACCTGCATCGTTTCGTAGGCAGAGTGGTGGGCAGAAAGGCGTTTCTGTACTCGTTCGTGACAGCGGTTTCGTTCCGTCAACTCTGCAGGAGAGTACCGTGGTACCGAAATCGGCGTTCCGTGAGAACGTTTATCATTTTTGCAGACCAGTATAGATACATGAGTCAGGGGGAATCGGAGATACAACCGGTGAAAAAGGCGTTTCGGACGGTGACACCACCGTATCACGGGCATCCGGACAGCGAAATGAACGCCATCGGTATCGCGATATTTCTCGGACTGCTCGTGCTGATGGTGCCACTGTTGCCGTTTCTGGTCATCGTGTGGGCAATCTCGAAACTGACCGAAGCACTTGCACAGAAGGCACCAATCGGTGACGAAGAGCAGTGACGAAAACACTGCAGCGAAAATAGCGCGACGAGATTACTGGACGCCGAGGAGGTCGAACGGGTAGCCGTTGTCGTTTTCGTTCGCGTGTTCGTAGACGACGTGAGCGGCGGCCACGTCCTGAATGGCCAGTCCAGTGCTGTCGAAGACGGTGACGCCGTCATTCTCGGTTCGTCCGGAAAGGTCACCGATAACGATGTCGCCGATGTCGCCGTGGATGTCGTCGTCCGAGAGGACGCCCTCGTTGTACGGGACGTTGATTTCGCCGGAGTGGGTCGTCTGTGCGTGGTCGTCGATGACGAGTTTCGCGTTTAGCAGGATTTCGTCCGCGAGTTCGTGTTTGCCTTCCGCGTCCGCGCCCATGGCGTTGACGTGCGTATGTTCGCCGAGGTTCTCGGCGGAGACGATCGGGGTTTCGACGGGCGTAACCGTCGAAAGCACGTCGCAGGATGCGGCCTCGGAAATCGAACCCGCGCGAACGTCGAAGTCGTCATCGAAGTAGTCGATGAAGTCCGCGACGGCTTCCTCGTTCAGGTCGCTGATGACGACGTCCTCGATCGGGCGAATTTCCGAAATCGCCTCCAACTGCGTGTAGGATTGGACACCTGCGCCGATGAGGCCCATGCTCGTCGCGTCCTCGACGGCGAGGTGGTCGGTTGCGACTGCCGCCGCCGCGCCCGTGCGCTTCATCGTGAGTTCGGTGCCGTCCATAATCGCCAGCGGGAACGCGGTTTCGGGGTCGCTGTACACCATCGTCCCCATGACGGTCGGCAGGTCGAACTCCTCGGGATTGTCGGGGTGGACGTTCACCCACTTGATACCCGCGGCATCCCAGTCGTCCGCGTCGAGGTAGGCGGGCATCGACCGAAAGTCGCCGTTGTACTGCGGCAGGTCGATATAGGATTTTGCAGGCATCTGTGCGTCCCCGGTTGCATACGCCGCGAAGGCGTCCTCGATGGCCCGGATGAGTTCGGGCATCTGTGTGTTCTCGTCTACGGCATCCTGATTGAGCAGGAGTGTTTCCATAGTCGGAGGGAAACGTGGTTCCCACTTAGTTCCATCTTTTGCGGTTTTCGCGCGGCTTTCGCCGAGAGTTGTGGGGGTTTGGAGTATTTTTCGAGCTATCGTTCCTTGGATAGTCGAGAGCAATGAATCGAGAGAAAGAAAAAAACGGCTCAGGCGTGCTCGCTAGTGCTCAGCACTCACTTTCGTCTTTCTGTCCGCTTTCGTCTTCGTCCGTCTCTCCGTGGTCGTGTTGGTGTTCACTCCCGCGTTGCTGCTCGCTCTCGTCTTCGTCCGTCGAATCGTCTTCTCCACCGTGTTCGTGGTCGCTCCCCACCATTGTCACGGAATCACGCCCGGAAAAGCCGTGTTCGCCGGAATCGTCTTTCTCCCAGCGAAGTTCGGCCTCCATTTCGTCGCCGTCGAATCCGGCGTCCTGAACCCGGAAATGGAGAACTAATTCATCATTGCCATCCCCATCGACGTCTTCGACGTGTCCACCGTGAATCGGACACGCTCCGCCGCCGTCGGCGACGGCGGCGGGCGATCCGAATCGGTAGCGAACCGCTTCACTGGTCGGGTCGAACTCGTCGGTTTGGAAAACAGCGACGGGAACGACACCGCGGCCATTGAGATTGATTTCGTTCGAGTCGTCGTCCGGTTTCACGTCGATGTCGAGTTCGTTCGGGAAATGTGCAACTGCGGTACTGCTGAGAGTTGGAACCGCGAGGGCGGTCACAGCAACTCCGGCACCGGCCGTGAGGAAATTGCGGCGATTAGTTTGGTGTGAATTCGTCTCGTCCGAAGTGTCTTTCTGGGAAGGCACAGCAACCGAAAATCATCACGGTGAGAGAATAGCGATTCTGGCACGATTGTCGAAAGGAACTGTAGGGCTGCCGACTATCCAGAAAACGCACCGCTAGTCGATTGAGGAGCAAAAAATCGAAACGGCCGGAACTGGTTAGAGAGCGGTTCAACCGGCGGTTGTGACCAGCGCACTCACCGCGAGCGAGGAGCAACGCGACGAGTGAGCGGGCCAAGGAACCTCCGGAGGCGCGGCGTTGCCGCGCCGAAGTGAGGTGACGCAGTGCTTTTGATCCAGCTTTTGTCAGTGGACGAGCGCCTGTGGCGCTCGTTCACGCAACAAAAGGTGGTTTCACATCGCGCCGCCCATTCCGCCCATGCCACCCATGCCGCCTGCTGGTGGGCCGCCTGCGCCCTCGTCGCCACCTTTGTCGGTGGAGAGGTCGCCTGCGGAGATGATGTCGTCGATTTTGAGGACGAGGTTCGCGGCCTCGGTGGCACTGGAAAGTGCCTGCTCTTTCGCGTGGGCTGGCTCGACGATGCCTGCTTCGAAGGTGTCTTCGACGTCGCTGCTGAAGACGTTCAGACCGGCGCGTTTCTCGCCGTCTTCGTGTGCCGCGCGGAGGTCAACGAGCGTGTCGATGGAGTCAAGTCCGGCGTTCTCGGCGAGAACGCGTGGGACGAGTTCGAGCGAGTCAGCGAACGCTTCGACTGCGAGCTGTTCTCGGCCTTCCACGCTGTCGGAGTAGTCGCGGAGTCGGGAGGCGAGTTCGACTTCGATTGCTCCGCCGCCGGAGACGACGCGACCGTCGCTGACAGTCTGTGCAACGACGTCGAGGGCGTCCGTGATGCCGCGTTCGAGTTCGTCAACGACGTGGTCGGTGGAACCACGCAGGAGAAGCGTGACACCGTGAGCGTCGTCGCCGCCGGAGACGTAGAACAGTTCGTCGCTGTCGTCGCGGGTGATGCTCCCTTCTCCGAGTTCGATTTCGGAAGCGCTGTCGAGGTCCGAGACGATGTCCGTGCCGAGAACTTCGCGGAGGAACTGAATGTCGCTCTTTTTCGCGCGTCGGACGGCGAGGATGCCTTCCTTGGCGAGGTAGTGCTGTGCGAGGTCGTCGATGCCTTTCTGGCAGAAGACGACGTTCGCGCCCGTTTCCTTGATTTGCTCGACCTTCTCTTTCAGCTGTGCTTCCTCGCGGTCGAGGAAGTTCTTGAGCTGGTCTGGATCGTTGATGGAGATTTCGGTGTCGACATCGGTTTCCTCGACTTCGACGGCTTCGTTGAGGAGGAGAACCTTGGCGTCTTCGACCGATTTCGGCATGTTGTCGTGGACGGGGTCTTTGTCGATGACTGCACCTTCGAGCAGTTCGGACTCGCCCGCGGAGCGACCGGTCTGCGTCTCGATGTTGATGAATTCGAGGTCAACGGTGTCCTCGACGGTGACCGCCTGCACGGCGTCAACGATGATTTGGCTGAGAACTTCCTTATTGAGTTCCGCGCCCTTGCCGGTCATGCTAGTTTCTGCGACCTTGCGGAGGAGGTCTTCGTCGTCGGTGTCGACGTTTTCCGCGATGTTGTCAACTTCCTCGCGAGCCTTCTCGCTTGCGAGGTGGAATCCTTTGATGACCGCCGTCGGGTGGATGTCCTGTTCGAGGAGGTTCTGCGCGTTCTTGAGGAGTTCGCCCGTCACTGCGACGGCCGTCGTGGTGCCGTCTCCCGCCTCGTCCTCTTGGGTTTCGGCGACCTCGATAATCATCTCGGCCGTCGGGTTGTCGATGTCCATCTCCTTGAGGATGGTCACGCCGTCATTCGTGATGGTCACGTCGCCCATCGAATCGACGAGCATCTTGTCCATCCCTTTCGGTCCGAGTGTGGAACGTACAGCATCCGCGACCGCTCGCGCCGCGGTGATGTTGTGTTCCTGTGCGTCTTTGTCTTTGACGCGCTGGGAATCCTCGGACATTACGATCATCGGCTGACCTTGCATGCGCTGACTCATAGTACAGAAGCGACTATGTTTGTGCTTCTATATAAATCTTTATTTCGTGTGTGAGGATACCACTGTAAGACGACAATCGGAAATGCGAAAAACCGCAAGAGTGCGGTAAGGTGTGTTTAGGCCGTGACGCTAGTTAACATGAATCTCTGTTACTACGTACCGGACTGAAGCGAGGATTTATATACTGTATTCGGCGATGGTTCCCATTTTTCACGTCGAACCGCGTAGCCCCGGCTAATGCACTCGCTCGACGGGTCGTCCGGCGGTGGGCAACTGCTTCGCTCCGCAGTGTCGCTTTCCGCCCTCTCCGGCGAACCGTTTCGAATGACCGGGATTCGAGCGGGTCGTTCGAATCCCGGCCTCAGGCCACAGCACCTCGCCGCCGTTCACGCCGTCGCTCGTGCCTGCAACGCGGAACTGTACGGAAATACAATCGGTTCCGAGGCACTGACGTTTCGACCGAAAATCGCCGACGGTGGTAGATTTTCGATTGACGTGGAAACGGCGGGAAGCATGGTGTTGGTTTTCGATGCACTGTTGCCACTCGCAGTGGCCCTCGGCAAACCCCTCTTAGTCACCGTCACTGGCGGCACAGACGTTCGGTGGTCGCCGACAATCGACTACTTCCGCCATGTGAAACTCCCGCTCTGTCGCCGATTCGGACTGCTTGCCGGTGTCGATAGTTCCCGAACCGGCTACTACCCAGCAGGTGGCGGAGAGGCAACGCTGTGGGTCGCACCGTCTTCACTTGCTACAATCGACCTCGTGGAACGCGGGGAACTCACCGGCGTCCGGATTTACTCGAAAGCATCAACGTCGCTCGCGGAGCAGAACGTCGCGGAACGGCAGGCGGAAACTGCACGCGAACGACTCGGTTCTGCGGGACACTCAGTTCTCGAACGTCGGACGACCTACGCAAAATCGAACTCCACTGGAAGCAGTCTGCTCGTCCGTGGCGAATACGGCGAGATGGGCGAGAACTATTCCGTCGCTGGATTCGACGGACTCGGCGAGCACGGTGTTCCCGCGGAGGACATCGCAAAACGCGTCGTCGGTACGTTTTCCGCGTTTCAGGACGGCTGTGGAGTCGTGGACGAGCACATGGCCGACCAACTGTTGATTTTCCTCGCGCTCGCGGGCGGGCGCGCGGCGATTCCGAAAATAACGGCGCACATCGAAACGAGTCTGGAACTGCTGGCCGCCTTCGGCTACGACGTTTCGCTGGTTCGTGAGCCGAATCCGATGCTGGTCGGCGAATAATCGGTTATCTGTCCCGTTCCGGAACTTCGGTGTGGCCGCGGTGGAGGTTCCGATGATAATAGACGTTGATTGCGCCGGAGAGCGTAACTAACACCGCCAGTCCAAGCGCCCAGCCGAAATCCGGAACGAGTCCGAGCGGCCCGGCCTCCAACCACGCGCCGGTGACGAGGGCCAGACTGACACAACCGAGGACGAAGTAGTACTGCGACCACGGCAGATCGTTGTCAGGAACGACCTCCAGATACACCGTCAGTTTCTCTGCCTTGTCCGTCAGCGAAATGTTTCCATGAGCGGGGTCGTACTCCATGAATCCAGTTTCGTCCAGTTTCGGAAGATGTGCCTGCTGAAGTGTGTTATACACCCGTTTTCGCTGTTGTGAACCTACTTCGGGAATGGAAATGTCGTTTTCCCACGCCGCGATTTGGGTCGCCAACTCACCGATTTCGACCGGTTGCTCGTGTTGGCGAAGATAATGAAGCGCGTATCGCCGTCGTTGATTGCTCAATATTTGGAACACGACGTCTCTGGACAGCGGTTCGCCGACCTGCTTCATCTCGCCCGTTTGACTTCCCATCTGTCGTTACCTCCCGAAAGAATGTTCTTTTCAGGAATGTATCACCACAAGTACTTAATTTTTTGTGCTATCCTAACAGAAGTTCTGTGTGGCAAAGACGCGCTCGCTGTCGGCGTAGTAGACGCCGATTCCCTCGCGTTCCCAGTTTTCAGAAAGCATATTTTCGCGGTGGCTCGGCGAGTTCATCCACTGCGTGACGACGCCGCGTGCGAGTTCGTCGGCGGTTCGATAGCGAACGACGGTGCCGTTTTCCGTTCGCACCCGGCGGTCGAAGTAGGTGTAAGCGATGTTTTCGCCCGCACCCCGAAGGCAGTGATAATCGGCTTCCCGATAGCGGTCACTTGGACTCTCACCGGAGGGAGAGACGTGTGAAAAGTAGCTCTCGCGGCCCATCTCCTCGCTGTGATTGCGCGCGATGTCCCGGAGTGCGGTGTCGAACTCGACGGGTTCTAGCCCGTGGTCGGTTCGCTCCTCGTTCACGTAGCGATGGATGTAGAACTCGGCCCACCGACGAAACTCGGGGTCAGTCGGTTCTGTCACTGCCTCGGGATTGTCCTCGGGAACCTCGATGACTTCCGCACCTTGAAACGAATCGAGCGTGTCCCCGCCGGGAACCGGATAGCCGACGAAGTACGCGCCGAAAAACAACAGTGCCGCGAAGACGAGGATTGGAGGGACGAGCGAACGCATTCGGTTTCCCTTCGACCCGGAGAAAGATGAACCCCATGCCCGATCTTAGTTTCAGAGTGAATCTGACGCACAGACGAAAACAAAAGTCGTTGGGGAAATCGGCGAAATGATAGCCCGATAGTCCAAAAAACTGGCAGAAAGCAGGGTATTACGTCGGTCGCGGCCGTCTCTTCGATTGCCGATGAGCAAAGCAACCTTCGAACTGTATCAGGACGCCCGTGAGGAATGGCGCTGGAGACTGGTTCACGACAACGGTAACATCATCGCGGACAGCGGAGAGGGATACGAACGGCAGGCAACCGCGGAGCAAGGAATCGAGAGCGTACAGGCGAATGCGTCGAGTTCCAAAATCGACATTCTGGAGTAGTCGGCCGTAGTGGCTTCTGTCGTCAGTCGTACCCGACTCGTGGGTCGAGAACGGCGTAGGCGATGTCTTGGAGGAGATTCCCGGCCAGTCCGAGGAAGACGGGAATCATCGTCGTCGCTAAGATAAGACCCGCATCCCTCGCTCTGATGGCTTGGAACGCGAGGGCACCGAACCCGGGCAGACCGAACACCGTTTCGACCACGAGAAGCGTGATAAACAGGATTGTAAGGGTTTCCGCAAAAAACAACGAAACGAGTGGCAACGCCGCGTTGCGGATGACGTGACGGCCAACGTCGCTCGCACGGGCACCGTTCGAGCGAAGCGTTTTCACGAACTCCGCGGGCACGTATTCGAGGGATGTCGAACGAGTGTACCGAATCTGCACCGCGAGCAGGTTGATGGTCACCACAGCCATCGGAAGGAACATGAAGGGAAGGTTTTCCGGCGACCAAAGACCGTACCGGTCGTCGAAGTACGACGCCTGAATGTCGATTCGTTCGAGCACGAGCAGGGACGCCCACGACGCGAGCCAGAAACTCGGTAGCCCCAATCCGGGGTAGGTGATTGCGGTAACCAGTCGGTCGATGTAGCCGTGTTGGTGAACTGCCGAATACAGTCCAATCGCGGAGCCTAAAACGACAGACAGGACGACTGCCGGAACGAGATAGACGAGCGTAATCGGGAGCGCGTCTCCGAGGCGGTCGGTAACTGGTTCACCTTGAATATCAGTTCCCCAGTCGAGCGTCGTGTAGGCGACTATCCAGTCGATATATCGGTCGAGAATCGGCTTGTCGTAGTTTCTCGCCTCGGCATAGGCGTTTTCGGCTGCTTCCGCCGACCCGCCACCCAATGCCGCCATGACACCGGCAGTTTCCTGTCCGGGGTCAGGCGCGAAGGCAAAGACGAGAAAGATGGACGAAAGGAGTAGGTACGCCGCAAACACCGTCCAGAGAACGCGACGGGCGATATATCGGCGCACGGCTATCGCAACTCCGTTGGATGGCTGTGCTCCGTCGGACAGCCATACTCCACCGGCCGCCCGTTTCTATTTCCGGTCGAAACCGTCGATACAGTTTCGGAGACAGTCACTGACTCCATGGTATTGTCCACCACAATTCGTTCGGGCCGAATAAATGTTTCCGATGTTACAGTCGGGAGGGTGATAAACTACTGCATACCACGACTAAATTGACTGAAATAAAACCCATATTTTTATACTGTGGCTGCATTAGCTACGGCAGACTGTCACAAAATTGTCTCATTCCGAGGGGACGGGACAGGAGGATTCAACGGTTTATGGCCACATCACACGACACATTCGATGCAATCGACTGGGACGAGTACACGACCGCTTCTCGGTCAGTATCGTGGCGAACGAAGCTGTTTTCGCTCGTCGTAACTGCACTCCTGCTCGGCTTTCTGTACGACGTTTTCGTTCTTCCAGACGACAACCCCATCATTTGGGAATGGAACGTTACTATGCTGGATTGGTTGTTCATGCTCTCGCTTTCGGTGTTCGCCTTCTACGTTCTCGCGCCGCTGTATCTCAACCGGGAACTGACCCGCGAGCGGTGGCGACAACTTCGCACGAATCGAGTGGCGGTGGCCAGTCTCTGCTATCTCGTCGTCTTTTTCGTCGGCGGACTGTTCGGCCCGATGGTTCACGAACCCCTCACGAACGCAATCGCGTCCGCGGACGACTTCGCGTATGGAATGGCACCGTATCAGCCTCCAGTCGGATTTTCCGCCCCGTACTACGGAATCGGCATCACGCACTGCGTCGGCGACATCTCGAACAACGCTTGCCACGGCAGTTTCGTCCACCCGTTCGGAACGACGTCCAGCGGGGAAGACCTCTTCCTCAAAATTCTGCAAGGGATGCGAATCGCGCTGCAGGTGACGCTCATCACGGCGACGCTCATCGCACCCCTCGCAACCGGCGTCGGCATCGTAGCGGCGTACTTCGGCGGGTCGGTCGATGAGGCGCTGATGCGCTACGTGGACATCCAGCAGGCGATTCCGCCGCTGTTCGTCTTCCTGCTCCTCGAAGCGCTGTACGGCGGCAGTATCCTCCTCATGATAGGTGTATTCGGGCTACTAAGTTGGGGCAGTACCGCGAGACTCGTTCGAAGTGAAGCACTGCAAAAGCGCGAGTTGGGATACATTCGTGCCGCCCGAAACGCCGGAAGCAGTCGCCTGAAAATCATTCGACAGCATATTCTTCCGAACGTCTCCAGCACCGTTCTCGTGGCCATCACGCTCCAGATTCCGATGCTCCTGCTCATCGAGGCGATGCTCGGCTACTTCCAACTGCACGGCCCGGGACAGAACTCGTGGGGGTATCTGATATACGCCGCGTTTTTGAGCGACTTCCACCCGACGCTTCTCTGGTGGGCCGAAGTCATTCCGGTCGTCTTCCTCATGCTCACCGTGGCCTCGTTCAACTTCCTCGGTGACGCGCTCCGAGAGATACTCGACCCGCGAACCCGGGAGGGACTATGAGTGACCCACTGCTGTCCGTTTCGGGACTTCGGACGACGTTCGATACGCCGCGTGGAACCGTCACGGCGGTCGATGGCATCGACTTCGACGTACATCGCGGCGAGACGGTTTGTCTCGTCGGCGAATCCGGTTCCGGAAAAACCGTCGCCTGCGAATCCATCACGAGATTAATCGCATCGCCGCCCGGCGACATCACTGACGGGCGAGTCGTTTTCGACGGCCAGAACGTCCTCGACTGTTCGTCCCGCGAGATTCGCGGCAACAAAATCGCCTACGTGTTCCAGAACCCGCAAAACGCCCTCGACCCGGTCTACACCGTTGGCGCGCAGGTCGCGGAGTCGGTGCAGTTTCATCAGGACGTGAGCGACGAGGGTGCAAAAGAACGGGCAATCGACCTCCTCGACCGCGTCGGGATTCCGAAAGCCGAGGTTCGCTCGAAGGATTATCCACACGAGTTTTCGGGTGGAATGCGTCAACGCGTCGTCATAGCGATGGCACTGGCTGGCGAACCCGACCTGCTCATCGCGGACGAACCGACGACGGCATTGGACGTGACCATCGAAGCCCAAATTTTAGACCTCTTGCGCGATTTGCAAGACGAACGCGACATGGCGATTCTGTTCGTCACGCACGACCTCGGCGTCGTGGCCGAAATCGCCGACAGAGTCGTCGTGATGTACGCCGGAAAGGTGATGGAACGCGGGGACGTTCGGGCGATTTTCGACCAGCCTTCGCATCCCTACACGCAGGCGCTTCTCGCCTGTCTTCCGGGACAAGGCAGTGGTTTGCAACCGATCGGCGGGTCGATGGCCGACCCGATTTCGCCACCCGCTGGCTGTCGATTTCATCCGCGGTGTCCGCATGCAATCGACGCGTGCGCTCAAAACGGACAACCGCCGCTACAGGGCGTCGGAACCGACCAGAAAGCGTCGTGCATTTTCCATCGTTCCGACCGTGATTCGTCCGTCGTACTGGACAGAGAGGCAGAAGAAGCGGGAGAAGCGGAAAGAACGCGGGAGAACGTACAATGAGCGATCACAGTGAGAATTCAAAGATGAAATCGGATGAGAGCAGTTCGGATGAACAAGCTCTGCTCTCGGTTCGCGGATTGAAACAGCAGTATCCAGTCACGGAAGGGCCGCTCCGCCGGGAAGTCGGTACCATCCACGCGGTCGATGGCATCGACTTCGACGTGCATCGCGGTGAAACCCTCGGACTCATCGGCGAATCCGGGAGCGGTAAATCGACAGCAGCGACTGCCCTCTTGCATCTCGAAGACCCAACCGCTGGAACCGTTCGCTTCGACGGCAACGAGATTGGAGAGTACGACCGAACCGAACAGAAGGTGTTCAGACGCCGGGCACAGAGGGTGTTCCAAGACCCGACGACGAGTTTTGACCCACGAATGACCGTCGGCGAATCGGTGGCCGAACCGCTTTCGATTCACGGCATGACCGACGCCGACCAGCGACGTGCGATTACGGAGGACATCCTCCCGCGGGTCGGTCTGTCCGCGGAGCAGGCAGACCGCTATCCACACGAACTCTCGGGTGGGCAAAAACAGCGAGCAGCACTGGCACGGGCGCTGATTCTCAATCCCGACCTGCTCGTGTTGGACGAACCGGTGTCAGGACTCGACGTGTCCGTGCAGGCCGAAATTCTCACGCTCCTGTCCGACTTGCAATCCGAGTTCGACCTCTCGCTGCTGCTCATCACGCACGACATGGGCGTCGTGCGCGAAGTCGCAGACCGCGTGGCGGTGATGTACCTCGGCGAAATCGTCGAACGCGGGGCGACCGAAGCCCTGTTCCGGAAGCCGCAGCATCCCTACACGCAGGCGCTCGTTTCCGTGATTCCGACGCCCGACCCCGATGCGAAACAACGTCGCGTGACGCTCCGCGGCGACGTGCCCGACGCGGCATCGCCGCCGTCGGGCTGTCGATTTCATCCGCGCTGTCCGGCCGTCATTCCGCCCGAAAACTACGATTTCGAGCAGGACGAGTGGCGCTCGGTGATGGATTTGCGGGTTGCAGTTTCGGACGACGACGTAGACCTCGATTCGCTTCGAACCCTCGTCGTCGCACGAGAGGAAGCGGAAACTGCGGATGCAGTTTCCGCCGAACAGTTGCAGTCTGCGATTCGGGAAGAGTACGAGATACCAGCGAATTTGAGCGATGAAGACGCTGAAACGGTGCTGGCGTCCGCGCTCTCGGACATCGTTTCGGGTGACGTTGCCGGTGCAGATGAGCGACTTCAGAGTGAGTTTTCGACGATTTGCGAGCGAGAGAATCCACGAGAGCAGTCTACTGATGCGGGCCATCCTGCGGCTTGCCATCTCCACGAGATTGAAGAAACGGACGAAGAGTGGAACTGGGTTTCGGTGGACTGAGTCGGCGTGTGGTTGGAACTGTGTTCGGGGTGCGGAGTTCTAAGAGGCACGAAACCGAATCTGTGGGAGAATGGCATCAGAACGAACGAAACGGGCAGTGCTTGCGAAACTCGAACGGGCGTATCCGGGGCCGATGACGGGGCGCTCGCTGGTTTCGCTCGTGGAGGACGATTCGCGGGAAACGGTCGAAAAGGCGCTGAGCGAGTTGGTGGTCGAACAGCGTGTGGAGCGGCGGCGGGAGAAGGGAATGACGAAATATCGGCTGAAAGAATAGCTTTGTTTCCCGTTTTAGGGGGCATCCACCACGCAGTGCTCACGGTTTTGTTCGCAGAAAATACGCCGGGACTGGGATTTGAACTCGCCGAGACGTTCCGGGCCACTCACTACGTTCGTTTTCCAGGCGTGCGACTCGTCTGCTCAAATCCAGTCAAATCGTTTCTCGTTCGCTGGTTTGGCGAGCATACGCTACGCGATGCTCCCCGATTAACTCACTCGAAAACGCCGGGACTGGGATTTGAACCCAGAATCCCATAAGGGAACACGCTTTCCAGGCGTGCGCTTTGCCATTCGGCCATCCCGGCCTACCAATTTGTAACCGGGTGGAGCTTTTAAACCCTTCTGTTCTAATCGAGAAGGCCGTCGGCGACGTAGGTCGAAGCCGACGCGCCGACGGCGACGAGGAGCGCCATCCCGACTTTCAGTCCGATGGAGTACCGATAGTCGGTGAAGAGTTCGTACCCCTGCAAAAGAACGAGAAACGAGAGGAGGCCGACGACGCCCCACAGGAGACTCGCCTTGACGCGGGGGTGCATGGCTTATTCCGTGCTGGCGATGGCTTCGATTTCGACGCCGACGCCTTTCGGCAGATTAGCGACCTCGACGGCGCTTCGTGCTGGCGGGTTGTCTTGGAAATACTCCTTGTAGGAGTCGTTCATCTCGTCGAAATCTTCGATGTCGTCCATGAAGACGGTTACCTTCAGCACGTTCTGCATCGTCAACCCTTCTTCTTCGAGAATACCTTTGACGTTCTCCAAACTCTGTCGGGTCTGAACCGCGATGTCTTCGTCGTCGAGCAGGTCGCCATCCGGCGTCATCGGAATCTGTCCAGCGGTGAACAGGATGTCGCCGTTCGTGGTTGCTTGACTGTACGCGCCGACCGCCTCGGGAGCGTCCTGCGTGCTAATAACGCGCTTCATGTCGGTGTGTTCGCCCGCCATAACTTAAACCCACGTCAAAAGGAGACGAAAGACAGACGGATTCACCCGGAAATCAGAGCGAACTATAAACGAAAGAACAGAGTGAAAAAGCGATTCAAATCAGACGAGAACTTCCACGTCGAAACCACTTTCTCGAAGCGATTCGAGCAACGCTTCGACGTGTGCCTCGCCGCGCGTTTCGAGGTCAAGTTCGACTTCTGTCGCGTTCATGGCGATGTCACGGGAGGTGCGGTCGTGCTGAATGGCGTAGATGTTCGCCTGTGCTTCTTCAATCACGTCGAGCAGTTGGCGAAGCGACCCGGGGCGGTCTTTGAGGACGGTTTTGATTTTCAGGTAGCGCCCCGTTTCCACCAATCCGCGCATGATGACCGTGGTGAGCATGTTCATGTCGATGTTACCGCCGCTCAGAACCGGAACTACGACCTCGTCGTCCTCGAAGTCGAACTTGCCTTCGAGTGTCGCCGCGAGGGTGACTGCACCGGCACCTTCCACGAGCGTTTTTCCGCGTTCGAGCAGGTAGGCGAGTGCGACCGCGGTTTCCGAATCTGAGACGGTGACGACTTCGTCAACGCGGGATTCGATGATGTCGAAGTTCTTGTAGCCGACACTCCGAGTTGCGATTCCGTCCGCGATGGTGTCCACGCTGTCGAGCGTTTGTACCGACCCCTTCTGGAGCGAGTCGGCGACGCTCGATGCGCCTTCGGATTGCACCCCGACGATTCGTGCGTCCGGATTGTGGCCCTTGATGGCGGTTGCGATGCCGCTGATGAGGCCGCCGCCGCCGATGGGGACGACGACGGTGTCAACCTCGGGCAAATCGTCCACGATTTCCAAGCCGATGGTTCCCTGTCCGGCCATCACCATCTCGTCGTCGAAGGCGTGGACGTAGGTGCGTCCTTCTTCCTCCTCGATTTCGTGGGCGCGTTCCGCGGCCTCATCGTAGTCCTCGCCGTGGAGGACGGTTTCCGCGCCGTAGTTCTCGGTGGCCCGCACCTTCGAAATCGGGGCGTGTTCCGGCATGACGATTTTCGAATCGACATCGCTTCGCGTGGCCGCGAGCGCGACCCCCTGTGCGTGGTTGCCCGCGCTGGCGGTGACGACGCCTGCGGCCTTTTCGTCCTCCGAGAGCGTCGTGATTCGGTTCGTCGCGCCGCGGATTTTGAACGACCCAGTCCGCTGGAACGTTTCCAGTTTCAGGTGGACTTCCGCGCCCGTCATCCGAGAGAAAGTGTGTGAGTAGTCGAGCGGTGTGTGCCGAGAGGTTTCGGCGACGCGCTCACGCGCCTCCTGCACATCCTCTAGTTCTAGCATGGTGGTCGGTAGTTTTCGGGTCGCTTTATCGTTTGGGAAGCACACCGGTCGAGTCGGTCGGGAGTTCGGGTAAAAACCCGATTTCGAGTGAATAGTTCCGGAAAAGAATGTGTGTTTATGGCAGCTATTGCGACAGGTCGAAAGGCTGAACTAACGGCGATGAGTTGGGCCAGCTCGTGGGCAAGTTCGCCGAAACCGCGCGCGACCACATCCGCGATACCCTCGCCGAGCGTCTGCCGCGGTTCGTCTGGGAGACGGAACATCGGATTCAGCGAACGCCAGTTGACGTGGTCGGCCACACTGACGACCATTTCGTCGCCGTCGAACTGGAGTGGCGCAGGGCCGACCCGGTAAACAACACCGCCAAACTGCTCTACTACGTGGACGAGGGCAAACTGGCCGAATACGACCAAATTTCCGTCTTTCAGGTGTTTACCGGCTACTACGATTTGGCGTCCGGCGGAATTTCATCGAAGCGTGAAATCGCCGAATTCGTCGGCGACGTGGCCGCGGACTCTTTTTCGCAGGTTTCGTTTTCGCCGGTAACGTTCGGCCTCGAACCGCCGAAGCGGGGCGGCGAGTGGCCCGACGAGTGGAAGTCGGTTGCCGAGGAGACTGTCGAGGAGATTGTTCGCCGAGTGTGAGTTGGCGCGATGAGAGTTGTCAGTTGCTACAATTTAGATCATCAGAGACTTGTTTCCTACGTAGCTAGCTGTTGCCGACTCCAAATACCGCAACCGCAACAGACCACTCCCTCCCCAACCGATTCCTTCGCTCAGTCCTCCCTCGCGCGGGCGAACCGTTGGTTTGCCTTCGCGCGCCACATGGAAACGTTGAGTTTCGGAATCCTCACAATCACTCTGGCGCGTGCGTCGGCAGGGCTGAGGAAATCCGAAGCCCTGCCGATTACTGCGCGAGGGATGACTGAGTGAGCGTCGAAAGGAGCGAACGAAGGAATCGGTTGGGGAGGCGTGTGGTCTGTTGCGGTAGCGGTTTCAGTGGAGTTGTGAATTGCCCGCAGAACTCAACTGGGCGGAGAGATCCAGATAGGCAACTCCTGCACCGAATTGGAGTCGTGAACTGCGGATAGAATTCAACCAAAACTGTATTTCATTTTCGACGCTACCCTACCTACTCCAAAACGACGAGCTCGTCGTCGAGCATGTCCGACAGTACTTCCCGAGCGTGGCCATCCGGGTCAACGCCGTCGTAAACCGCTTCTACCTCACCGCCCGCCAAAACGAACGTCGTCCTTGGGGTGTAATCGTCCTCGACTTCCACGCCGAATGCGTCGGCAATCTCGCCGTCGGGGTCGGCCAGCAGGTCGAATCCGAGGTCGAACTTCTCGGCGAAGGCCTCGTGGCTCTCCACATCGTCGGTCGAGACGCCGTACACCGTCGCACCTGCATCGCGGTACGACTCCAGTTCCGCGTTGAACTGCTTCGCTTCGACGGTGCATCCCGGCGTGTCGTCGCGAGGATAAAAGTACACGACTGTGGGGGCTTCGAACTCCGGCGAAACCGTCTTGCCGTGCTGATTGTTCGCGGTTACTGCGGGCGCGTCGTCACCTGCTTCGAGCGTCATGTCCGGCGATTACGCCCGAAGTGGCAAGCCGTTTGTGGTTGCGCTTTCGAATTAGCTGATTTCGATGTTGTGCGAATCGTCGCTCCCGCTGATTTTCGGGAGCGTTACCGTCAGCACGCCGTTTCGGTATTCGGCCGAAACGCTCGATTCGTCTACTGGGTCGGGGAGCGAGACCGTTCGGCTGACCGACCGCTGACTTCGCTCCTGCCGGAGATACTCCTCGCCTTCCTCCTCGACTTCGGATTCGTGTTCCGCGGAGATTCGAAGGCGGTTTTCCTGAAGTGCGATATCGAGGTCGTTTTTTTCGAATCCGGGTAAGTCGGCGGTAACGACGTATTCGTCGCCGTTATCGACCACATCGACCGAAATCCCGCCGGTCTGCCAGTCCATTCCGCCGCCGAACTGGCCGCCCATCTCGTCGAACTGCCTGCTCATTCGCTCGAACATCTCCTCTAGTTCATCGAACGGATTCTTTCGTCGTGACATGCTCTTACCTGTAAATCGGTTCAACGCGCTAACGCTTAAAAATTCACGCCGATTTCAACACTGCGCCGAGTCAAATGTCAGTTCGACCCGAACAGAACGTGTTCCGTGTCGTAGGAGCCGAGTTTTCGAACCCAACCGTTTTCCGCGAGCGCTTCGACTTCCGCGAGTGCCTCCTCGGTTCGCTCTTCGTACAGTCCAGCTTCGAAATCGACGTGGAAGACGTAATCCCCGAGGCGTTCGCCGCTCGGGCGGGATTCGACCCGCGTAAGGTTGATGTCGCGCTCGGCGAACGGTTCGAGAAGCGAGAGCAAGAGTCCGGGATAGTTCGCGCTGGGATAGACGACGAGCGATGTCTTGCCGCCTGCACGCGAGCGTTCGCTTGCGGGTGCGACGACGAAGAATCGGGTTGCGTTCGAGGTTCGTTCCTGAATGTCTTCCGCGAGAACCGTCAACTCCTCGGCGTTGTCCGGATGGGCAATCGCCGCCACGGAGGGGTCTTCGCGGGCGCGTTCGACGCCGCGAGCGGTGCTTGCGACGGCCTCTCGATTCGCGTCGGGATACTCCGATTCGAGATAGGCCCGGCACTGCGCGAGCGCCTGTGCGTGACTGGCAACTGTCTCGAAATCGCCGGTTTGGGAAATCAAGGCGTGGCGAATCGGCGTCACGAGTTCGCGGACGACGGCAACGTCGTTTTCGGCGAGGGCGTCGAGCGTGGTCGTGACGCTTCCTTCGATGCTGTTCTCGATTGGAACGACACCGCGGTGATACTCGCCGTCGGCGACCGATTCCACGATGGACGTGACCGACTCGCGGAACGAAACGTCGTCCGAGACTGCGCGGGCGGCACGATGCGAGTACGTTCCCGCCGGACCGAGCGTAACTGCCTGCATGCGGAAGAATCTCTGTTCGGCGGGGAAAAGCGCGTCGGGGACGGCAAATTAAGCGTGTTCTCTGGCAGTCGTTCTATCGACCAGTTTGTAAAATCGACCCGCATCGCCGTCAGCGGTTCGTTCCTGATACGCGAACGCAAAATCACCGGCATCGAACGCGTCGAACCACCGTTTCCACGAAACGGGAGATTTGTCGTTTTCGTCACCCGCGTCATCCGCAGTCGTGTCGTCGTCCGAACCGTCGCCCGGGAACAGAATCCGAGGGATGGTGATGCCCTTTCCACCCGCTTTTTCCACGGCAGGACTGCCACCGTTTTTCTCGACCCACTGTCTGATAGTCCGGTGGTCTGTCGTCACTCGACTGTGCTCCGTATCGAGATTGGCATCCGTCATATTCTTCTGAACAATATTCCGTTAGTGAAACGTGTGCCTGAGCCTGATGCTTGCGAATGCAGGGAGATGTGAACGAGTTCGGGCATCTGGTGTGCTGTAAACAGGTTCGGTCGGGAAAGAGGGTATATGTTGCGTTTCGAACACAGGGAAAACAGCGTTCCGAACACAAAGTAGCGAAATACAACGCGGCGGTCGGATTTAAGACGAAGAACGACGATTCATCTCGCATGGTAAGTGACTCTGGCGAGCGGCCGGACGAGGAAACTGACGTGGAAAAAATCGAACTCGGACAGGAAATTTACGACGGCGACGGAACCAAACTCGGCACCATCCGTGGCTTCGACGAATCAGGATTTTACGTCACGATGCGGGAAGGGTACGAAGCATTGTCCGTCGGGCACGCCCGCGCAGGCCACGAGTTCGGCGAAGCGGAGTTGATGTGGCGCTGTTCGAACTGCGGCGAAATGGGGGATTTGGACGACGGCCTTCCCGACACCTGTCCGAACTGCGATAAGCCGAAAGAAGAACTCTACTACTGGACTGAAGATTAAAATCGCGTACTGAGCGGAAGACTGCATTTTTCACCGCCCACTTCCTCGGTCGGATATGGACATCGTCGTGTTCGGTGCGGGAAGCCTCGGAAGCCTCATCGGTGGGTTGCTCGCCCGAGAGCACAGGGTCACCCTCGTCGCCCGCAACCCGCACGCGACAGCAGTGCGCGAATCCGGTCTTCAGGTCTGTGGCGAGTTCGATTTCCACGTTCATCCGAACGCGACCAGCGACGGGAACGAACTGCGGGCCGACTGCGGCATCGTGACGGTCAAAGCGTTTCAGACAGAGGCCGCTGCCCAGCAGTTGGCGACCGGCGAGTTCGACGCCGTGCTCTCGCTCCAGAACGGAATGGGAAACGAAGAGATTCTTGCGAAACACCTCGACTGTCCGATTCTCGCCGGAACTGCGAGTTACGGCGCGGTGCTGACCGACCCCGGAACCGTCGAATGCACCGGAATCGGGCAAATTGTTCTCGGAGCACCAGAAGGGGGCGGTTCCGACGTGGCGCGCCGCGTTGAAACCGCCTTCACGACCGCGGGAATCGAAACGGAACTCGCGGACGACATGCCGCGACGACTATGGGAGAAACTCGCGGTAAACGCCGGAATCAATCCGATAACCGCACTCTCTCGGGTGGAAAACGGTACCGTGCTGTCCGACGAAGCCAACGAAATCGCGGCGACTGCGGCTCGCGAAACCGCGCGAGTTGCCCGAGCAGATGGCGTCGAACTAACCGACGAAGACGCCGTTTCTGCCGTCGAAACGGTCGCAGCTGCGACCGTTTCGAACGTCTCATCCATGCGCCAAGACGTGGAATCGGGTCGGAAAACGGAAATCGGTGCGATAAACGGATTTGTTGTGGCTCGGGGGAGAGAACACGGTATCGAAACGCCGGTAAACCGGACGCTGTCGGGACTCGTGAAAACGTGGGAGCGCGAAAGCGAAAACAAAAACGAAAACGAATGAGACGGAAAACAGCGGGTGTCACGACCGCATAATTACGAACAGCGCCGCCAGACCGCCGATAACGAGAACGAACCAGTAACTCGCAAATCGGTAGATGAGGGTCGCCGCGACGGCCGACCCCGTCGTAATCGGCGCGAGGCCGACAATGAGGACGACCAGCGCCGCCTCGACGCCCGCCAGTCCGCCCGGCGTCGGCGTCAATCCGGCCAGCGTGCTTGCAGGAACGATGAACAGGACGAGAAGGAGTCCGAGCGGCAATCCGAGCGATCGTCCGGCGAAGTACAGCGGCAGGGCGAAGAAAACCCACCCGGTGTAGGAAAACACCAGCGCGAACAGGAGTTCGCGCGGTTCGTCCGCGATTCGCTCCAACGACGCATAGAACCGCTCGATTCGGGTGCGAATGCCATCAACCGTGATTCGGTTCGTCCGACTGGCGAACGGACGAGCAAGCCGAAGGACGAGGTCTTGGACGCGCTCGCGGAAGCGCCATCCGGCGTAGGCAAGTGCCGGGACACCGAACGCCAGCACGACGAGTCCTTGTGCGAGCGTCTTCGCATTATCCGGAAGCGACGCCTGCAACAGGAGATAGCTCAAGCCGAGGGCCGCGAAATTAAAGAACGGCAGGAGGTTGAGCAAGTCCGCCGTCACGACGCTGGCGAGGCTATCTTCGTAGCTCGCTTCCGTATCACGGGACAGGATGTAGGCGATAAACGGCTCGCCACCCGCCTGTCCGAGCGGTGTGACGTAGTTGGCGAACGTCGCCGCGAAATACGTGACGACGAGGCGTTTGAACTCCACTTTGATGTCGAGCACTGCAAGGACGATTTGCCACGCTTTGCCCCACGCGGCCAAGCCGACGACCGTGGAGGCACAGGCGACCCAAACCCACGTGTAATCCGCTCCCTGCAGTGCGGAAATCACACGCCGCCATCCGGCGACGACGACGAGCAGATAGAGGAGGACGCCTGCAACGACGAACCCCAGCAGTAGCTTTCCGGTACTCAAGCGTTCCGAAAGCCCTTCGGACAGCGCTTCTCCGCCGTCCGGTGCCGACTCGTCTGTCACGTTAGTCGATGTAACCGAGGTCTTGCAATCGACCCTTTGCGTCGTCGCTCATATCACCCAACACGTCGTCGTCGGAGACGTCCTTCCACTCGCCGCCGACGGATTCTTCGAACTCCGAAAGTGCCGATTCGAGTTCGGCTTCTTCCTCGCTTCCTTCGCCACGGGCGTCGTGAAGTTCGTCGGGGTCGTCGTCCAAGTGGTAAAACTCGTCCGGGATGCGTTCGTTGCGGATGTATTTAGCATCCGGACGGCGAGCCGAACGCATCCGGGAGTAGAACCGTGAATCCTTGTCTAACTGAATGTTCGCGCGCTTCGCTTTCTCTTCGAGTTGTTTCAGTTCAACGACAGGGCGGTAGTACTCCACGAAGGCACAGTCGCCGTCGCCCGGCACATCCTCTGCAAAGGAACGATAATCTTGGTTGAGAAGCGACCGCGCTTCATCCAGCGGGCGAGTCGAACGCGACGCGGAGACGCCAGCGTGGTCGAGAACGGTGTGGTACAGGTCGATGAGTTCGACCTGTTCGTCGCTCACGTCGGCGTCTAGTTCCGGATGTTTGACCATCAGTGGAACGTTGATGAGCGGGTCGTAGATACAGAATTCGTGGCCGTACAGGTCGTGTTCGTCGTGGAGTTCGCCGTGGTCTGCACAGATGACGACCATCGTGTCGTCCCACTCGTCGTTCGCCTGCATCCACGCGAACAGTCGCTGAAGTTGGTCGTCGATGTGACGAATTTCGGCATCGTAGAGACCGCGAATCGCGTCCCACTCTTTGTCGCTGATGTCGCGCGCACCGCAGTTGAACTCCTTCGAGTTCTGGCACACTTTGGTCGAATCGACGTTCGGCGCGAACTGCTGTCGATACTCCTTCGGCGGATGATACGGCAGGTGGGCGTCCATCAGGTTGATGAACGAGAAGTACGGCCCGTCGGAGTTGTCGATGAACTCGATGGTCTGGTCAATGACCTGCGGCGTCTTCGAATCCGCACCCTCGCCGCTGGCGAGATATTCGTGGGCAACGTTGCCGAGACTGACGAGTTTGTCCGCGACGGTGCGGAGTTTCTCGTTGTCGTTCATCATCTTCCACGCCTTCGCCATCGGCCCGGAGAGGAAGTCACCGGGCATCACTTCGAAGAAGTTGTCTTGGTCGTCGAAGCCGTCCGTGAGATGGGTGTACGGCGTTATCCACGCATTCGAAGAGTAACAGGAGGTGTCGTATCCGGCGGCAGAAAGCGTTTCTGCGAGCGTCGTCGCACCCTCGAGATATGGGTTTTCCTGACTCGCGCCGTGTTCGCTGGGGTACATCCCAGTGAACAGCGAGGCGTGAACCGGCAGAGTCCAAGGGGCGGGAGCAACTGCTTGCTCGAAAACAGTTGCATCCTCCGCAAACCGTTCGAGGCCCGGCGTCGTCGGTTTGTCGTATCCGTAGACGGAGAGGTGGTCTTTACGCACCGTATCCATCACAACGAATACCACGTTCTTCGCCGTGGCGTCGTCGTTCGTCATACTGTCGCCTGCTACACCGTCCGGTGGGATAAATATCGTGATTCGGTGCGTGGAATCGGCCGAAAACTAAAAATACTGGCGTTAGAAGGGAGCCTGCGGCCCTTCGTCGTCGTCGTCGCCGTCGTCGCTAGTTTCGCCGGGGAAGGATGGACTCATTCCGCCACCGCCGCCACCCATTCCGGTGTCGGCGTTGACTTTCTCGATTTCCGGGATCTCTTTGACCATTCGGCTCTTGATAGCCTGAATCGTCATCGGGGAGATGCCACAACCGCTGCACGCGCCACCGAGCATGATGGTTACTTCACCGGTTTCACGGTCTAAGTGCTGGATTGCGGCACTGCCACCGTGCATCTGAATCTGCGGGAAGTTACGTCGCAGGAAGTTGCTGACCCGTTCTTCGAGGTCGTCGCCGTCTCCCTGAGTTTCGGTGCTCATATGCCCAGATATGGTTCCAGCCTCCTTAGGCCTTTCCACTGTCCACGAGTCGAATTTGACGAGCTTTGCCGATTGTTTCCGTGGATTCGCGTTATTCGCGGAAAACGTTAGTTACTCGATTGGAGTCCGAACACACGCGTCAGTTCCGACTCGATTCGCTCAACGTAGGCATTGAGGAGTTCTTCTAACTTCTCGTCGTCCACGAGTACTCCTTGTACCCGGTCAACCGGGTCGTCGGGTAGTTCGACGCGGAACTCGCCGTCTCCCTCGTAGAACGGTTCGCTCTCGTTCAACACCTGTTGGTCGATGGCGTGAATGACTTGTGAGTCGTATCTGTCGTTCATGTAGTTGAAGGCGTTTTTGTACGCTCGTTGGAGTTCGTTGAAGTAATGAACGTACTTGTCCTCGAACTTCTCGGGGTCGAACTCGGTCATGGACGAAACGTAGAGAGGGCCGGGTAAAAATGGGACTATTCGAAGCGTTCACCACACGACGACGAGACCGAGGAGGCCACCGGCAACCAAACCGACGCCGACGAACAGAACTGCATCCACGACGTGAAATGCATTGTCGGCGTTCAGATGCGCGTCTTTCGCAGTGTAGCCGATTTCGACAGCGGCATGTGCAGTGTTGGCTGGCGTAGCAGTCGTCGCCGCGAAGTAGCCGAGGAGCATGACTGCGCCGAGTCCGGTGCCGAGCAACGCGGCTGGCCCGCCGAAGCCAGCAGAGATGCCGAAAACGACGACTGCAACCGTGAGGAGTGCAGTGATTCCGGCAGTCCCGACTGCCGTACCGAGAAGTCGCCAGTCGATACCGCCAGCCGAACTGTTCGAATCCATGACAATACTACTCAACCGTTCGCCATTAGTGTATGGGTGAGTGACACGACTGGTTGGCCGCCATGAAAGGGAATATATTCGTGGCGGGACGAACTGGATACACCATAGTTGAGCGAACCGTGAAAGACGCAAATCCATGATTCGGGTGTTTACAGCACTACAACGGTGGGTCGGGAATCTCGACCGGGACTGGCAAGCAGTGCTCGTTGGCCTCTGTCTCCTGTGTCTTGTGCTAGCAGGTGGGGCGGTTCCATGGTAACACGATGAAAAGCAGAAAAAATCACCTTCTCGGCGTCCTCCTTCTCTTTGCAATCGGCCTGCTCGGACGAGCGATTTCGCTCGCCCTCCCGTCTCTCGATTATCTCATTGCGACGATTTTGGTCGGCGTCCTCGTCGGAAACACGGTCGGAAAACCGGCGTGGGCGAAAGCAGGCGTCGAGACGCACAAACTCTGGCTGGAGGCGGGAATCGTCCTCCTCGGTGCAAGCGTTGCCTTCGACCGCATTGCCGACGCCGGGACAACCCTCCTCCTACTCATTCTCGGAACGGTCGCAGTCGTCATTATCTCCGTCGAACTGCTCTCGCGCCACTGTTTCGGAATCACCGAAAAAACCGGGTCACTGCTCGCCGCCGGGTCGAGCATCTGTGGCGTGTCGGCCGTCGTCGCGGTTGCTGGTAGTATCGACGCCGACGAGAGCCAAATCGCCTACGCCGCCGGAACCGTCCTTCTGTTCGACACCGTGACGCTCATCGTCTATCCCATGTTCGGGCACGCGTTTTCCCTCCCCGACAAAGTCTTCGGCATCTGGGCAGGATTGACGATGTTCAGCACTGGCCCGGCCACTGCGGTCGGATTTTCGGTTTCGGACACGGCAGGGGAGTGGGCAGTGCTGGTTAAACTGGCCCGAAATGCGCTCATCGGCCTCGCCGCCGCCGGATACGCGCTGTACTATCTCCGAACTACGAACGATAGCGAAAGCACACACAAAACTGGCCATCTCTGGCGAACCTTTCCGAAGTTCGTTTTCGGCTTTCTGTTCCTGATGGTTCTAGCCACCGTCGGCGTCATTGATGCGAACCACGTTACGTCGCTGGAACACGCTTCGAACTGGCTGTTTATGCTCGCCTTTGCCGGGTTGGGTCTGGAGCTCCAACTCGACGAACTGCGCGAAACAGGCTTCGAACCGATTGCGGTGGTACTGGTGAGTTTCGTCGTCGTGAGTGGAAGTGTACTTGCAGTGCTCCACGTCGTTCTGTGAGCTCGAATTGACGGAACTCAAAAACCGCTTATCCCAACTGCTCGCCGACGATTTCGTCGGCGCGCTCGATAAACGCGGATTCCTTTCCTTTCGGCACCGTCGCCCCGGCAGCAACGTCGTGCCCGCCGCCGTCGCCGCCGACTGCGCGGGACGACTCTTTCATCACGACCGAAAGGTCAAGTCCCTTGCGCGTGAGTCCGGGTGTCCCTCGTCCAGAGACTTTCACCTCCGCTTCGTTTTTCTCGGCGAAGGCAAAGATTGGCGTTCCGCGGTCGATTCCCTTCGCGCCGACCGCCATTCCTGCGACGATACCGACGATGGTTTCGCGGACGCGGTCTTCGGCGTGGAACCACTGCACGTTTTCCTCCGTCGTGACACCCGTGGTCTGCACCCAACTGATGGCTTCCGAAAGATTGCGTCGGTGGTTCGTCAGCAGTGTTCGCGCGCGCTCCAGCGCATCGCCGCGGTCGCCGAGACAGACGGCGAGTCCGACATCCGCCCGTTCGTACCGCGCTGTTGCGTTGAGCAGGGTCGAAAATTCGCTCACGTCGCGGAGTTCGGTTCCCTTGGGTTCCGAAACGAGCGTGTAGGACGTGCCGACCAATCCCTCGATTTTCTTGGCTGGGACGCCCTTCCGCATCGCGCGCTTGACCAATGCGCTGGCGACGGTTTGGCGTTCCTCGTCAGTCAAATCCACCCAACGCCGCCAGTCGCCGTCTTCCATCAGGTCGATGCCGACGCCGTCGAGGAATCGAAGAACGCCGTTTTTGTTGTTCGAAATACCGGGAATGTAAACGTCAGTCGCGTATTCGAGCAGTTTCGGGAGCGGTCTGGTCTGTTTCCCGTACAGCGCGAGGTCAGTTCCGGTTTCGACGACACCGACCTCGATTCCTTCCTCGACGATTCCCATGTTTGCTCCCACGAGTTCGCCGTCCGAGATTTGCATGTCGCCGACTGCACCGACGACTGCGAGCGCAGCGAGGTCGCGGTTGTCGAGATTTCCAGCATCGGCGCTTTCGGATTCGAGTGCCCGCGCGAGGACGTAACTCGCCCCAGCACCGGAGAGTTCCGACGAGCCGTCGAGACCGAACAGTAGAGGATTGAGATGAAATTCGGTGTCCGCGTCGGCTGGCTGGTGATGGTCGGCGATGACGGGCGTAAAGTCGCCAGCGGATTCGTGTTCCGCGATGATGTCGAGTTGGCCGCTTCCGAAGTCGGTGAACAGCACCGTTTCGTACTCCGTGGCTGCGATTGACGCGATTTCCTCCGCGTCGAGTTGCTTGCTGAACACCGTTTCGAACGGAATCCCGGCGCGGGAGAGCGCGGACGACGCAATCGCGGCGCTCGTCAGCCCGTCTGCGTCGATGTGCGAAGCGAGGAGAACTTCGTCCGCGTCGCGTAATCTATCCGCACAGGCCGTCGCACGCTCGCTTAGTTCCGGAACCGGGACACTCATCGGTACATCCTTGATTCGTCTTCCCGTTTAAATCTCCGCCCTGTCGGTCGTCTCGGTGATTTGTTCGACCGCTTCGCGTGCCAGTCGGTCGAACGAGGCCGTCTGCGGGACGACATCGACACGAATCCCGTGGTCGCGGGCGGTATCGTGAGTTGGCCCGCCAATCGCGCCAACGGTCACGTCTTCGAGGTTGTTCAGCGTCTCGTCTCGAATTCCGCGCTCTTCTGCGGCCTCCAAGAAATGTTCGACCGTAAGCGACGAGGTGAACAAAGCGGCGTCGAGGTCGCCCTCTGCGGCGAGTTCCGTGGACTCTCCCGACCCTTTCGGCCGAACGAGTTCGTAAAGCACAGTTTCGTGCACCTCTGCGCCAGCGTCTTCGAGGCCGTCGAGCAACACGTCGCTTCCGTGGTTGCTTCGGGCGACTTCGACGCGTTTTCCGTCCACACGGTCTGCGAGCACCGCGACGAGGCCGCGCGAGGAGAATTTGTCAGGGACGACATCGACCTCGTAGTCGTGCTCCCGAAGGCTCGCGGCGGTTCCCTCACCAATGGCGCAGACTGTGGCGTCGCCGGGATTCCAGCCAGCTTCGTATGCCAGTTCGACGCCCGTCTTGCTCGTCAGAACGACGAAATCCGCGAGTTGGGGCTTCTTTCCTGCCGGATGAACCGCGAGCATCGGGTCGGGAACCGGGTCTGCGTCGAGTGATTCGAGGAGGGAGACTGCATCCTCCAGTCGCTCGTCGTCCGGGCGAAAAACGGCGATTTTCATTCGGCATCAGCTCCCGTCTCTTTTCGAGCCTCGGCGATGAGTTCACGAGCACCTTTGTCCGCCAGTTCTGCCGCGACTTTCTTCGCGCCGGTAACGTGCGTCTGAATCGGAACGTCGCGCTTCATCGAAACGGTTTCCGACCCGTCCTGACTGAACACTTGGACTTCGACGTGGACGTTCTCGCCCTGAATGATGGCGTGGACGCCAATCGGGGCGATACAACCGCCGTTCAGTTCGCGGAGAATCGTCCGTTCGACGGTCGTTTCGACCCGTGTCCGTGGGTGGTCGAGTACCGTGTTGATGTCCTGCGAAAGCTCGTTGTCGAGCGTCGTGACCGCCAGCGCACCCTGTCCGGGCGCGGGAACGAACTGGCTCTGTGGCAGTCGGTCGTATTCGACGTGGTGAGCGAGTCCACTTCGCTGGAGTCCTGCCTCGGCGAGGACGATTGCGTCGTACTCCGTCTCGACCTCACGTTCAAGTGCCCGCCGTTTGATTTCAGAAAGGTCGTCGAACCACTCCTCGACGCGCTTGTCGTAGGGGAACTCGTAGCTGTCTTTCTTTCCAGAATGGGCCTTTCGCTCCTTTTCTTCCTCGGTTCGCTCCTCGTGTTCGGCCTGTAGTACCGGCGCGAGCAGTTTCTCGATTCGCGTATCGACGTTTCCGCGGAGCGGTTCGACTGTGAGGTCAGGTCGGTGGTTCAGCAGTTGTGCTTTCCGGCGAAGGCTGGACGTACCGACCACCGCACCCTCGCGGAGCGCGTCGATGGGCTTTCCATCCGGCGTGACCAACACGTCGTTCGCGCTCGCGCGCTCGGGGACGCCCGCGACGATGAGTTCGCTCGGATGCTCTGTCGGCATGTCCTTCATCGAGTGAATCGCCCCATCCACGTCTTCGTCCAGCACTCGCTGGTCTAAATCCCGAACGAACGCACCCGTCTTCCCGAGTTCTGTGATGAGCGCGTCGTCCAGTTTGTCGCCCGTCGTTTTCACTTCGACCAGTTCAACCGAAAACCGGCGGTCTTCCAGCGCCGCCGTTACCTCCCCTGATTGTCGAATAGCGAGGTCAGATCCTCGTGTCGCCAATGTAATCTCCTTTCCGCGATTGCTCATATCACACTCTGCGCACCGGACGGTAAAACCATCTTCGCAACCGACCTTTTACGACGGTCAAGAGACAGGGTCTGTGCGATTCGCGCAGACCCTGTCCGTCTCCCTGTAAAAGCTCGACCAAAAGCACTCCTCGCTTCCACCGGAAGACCTCCGGTCTTCCGTGCTTCCCCTCGCTTCGCTCGCGGGAACAGTGGTCGCTCGTCGGCCCGCTCGTTCGTCGCTAGCGCTCCTCACTCGCGGAGAATTGCTAGCCCTTTGGCGGTTGTGTCACCGGCAACAGCGCGAGGTAGGTCGGCCTGTTGATTTCAGGATGCGCGGTGAGTGGGCCTGAGCCAGCGGTCGGCGAAGGCCCACGAATACCGGGGAAGAGAGGGGAATACGAGGCAAGCGTTCTGTCTCGGCTGCGAGCGGGGAGGAACGACCCGCGAGCGCGGACAGTCGTGCGCCAGCGGTCGGCACGACTGTCCGTATGCGGATAGCACCAGTTGAAACAGTAGTTAGACGGCTATCCAAAATTACATATATATAATATTATAGTTATCCATATGGTATTCGTCGCCGTATTTGTCGTCGCTCCCGTCTTTTCGGCTCTCGTGTACATGGACGCAACTCGGCGTGGGTTATCAGAACAGAAGCGTCTCCTTTGGACGTTCTCTGTCGGTATTCTGAGTTTCTGTGGATTTCTACTTCCACACCGCTTCGAAACAACCGTCAATCTCGTATATTATCAGGGCATCAAACCGGAACCTGTCGCTGTCTCACCATACGAAACGTTGGTTCTCCATCTAACCGTGGGAGTTGTGATTAGCCTTATTTCCGTCCTTCTGTACTGGGTATTCAGAGAATAGTAGCGTCAAACACGACAATATACTTTTTCACGGAACGCCGAGGTTCTGGTGGCGTTCCCGAAGATAGTACAGCGCGAGGGGAACGCTCAGTGCGAATCCAGCGACGAGGGCGAGCGAAATGTCGATGGTGAGGACGCCGACGAGAATCGCAGAAACGACTCCGAGCAATCCTGCGAGGGCGAAATTTTGACTCGACGGCTCCCAGCCCGTTTCGGCGCGGTTGATGGCGACCGTATCCTGAAACACTGCCAACGGGAGAATGACGATGAGGATGGCGAACGGAATCCCCATCGCGGCCATCGAGACGAGCAGCGCATGTTCGAGCGGGTTGTCCGGGCCGAACAGCAAATCAGGTTCCATCGAGATGGCGAACGCGACCCACGCGACGGTCACCAGCCAGAATCCGAAGACGATGGGCACCGCCGCAATCCAGTACCACCAGCGCGATTGCACCCGGTCGCCGGAAAGCTGTGGGCGTCTCATTACCACGTTGTTAGGACGGGGGGATAAAACGAATGTCGCCTGTGGAACACGGTTCCCGATTTACGCAGACACCGGAACCCGAATTTCGCGGTAGAACGCGACCGAGTACGTCGCCATGAAGCCGCCGAAAATGCCGGAAAAGACGACGAACAGAGCCCCGATTGCGAGAAGAATCCCGAACGATGGATCGGAAACTGCAATCGGCATCTCGGCGGATTGTGACGCTGGATTCGTGAAAATAGACATAATCACACCGAAGACGCCGAAGACGGAACCGGCGACGGTTGCGAGAATCACATAGCCGAACGTGCTCAGGAGGTGGGCACGAACGCATCGGTAGCTGTGTTTCAATCCGGCGATGGCTCCGATGTCCTCGATGACGATGGCCTGCACGTAGAACTGAAGGAAGAAGAACGTGAGGAAGAACGCGCCGAAAACGAGTATGGCGAGGAGGGAGAAGACGCCAAGCACCGCGAGACTCGGTTCTCCATTGGTGACGAATATCGTACCGATGCCGACGAAAGCTCCGACGACGAACATGATACTAATCACGAATCCAACTGCTATGAGGAGCAGATAGACGCTGAACACTGGGACGTAGTGGGATTTGCCTTCGGAGATGAACGTCCCAAAGCGTGTTTTTCCTTCGATTCCCTCGTTTGCCATGCCGATAAGTCCGGCTTGAATGAAGGGCGTGACGAATATCATCAGGAGGCTAAGAGCGAGCGACAGTAAGCCTGCAATGAGGGGATTGATAGCTTGCGCGAGTAGTTGCGGGAGTTGAATCAGCCCGAAGAGGGCTGTAACGAGGATGATAACAGGGTTCCGGAGGACTGCCCCAGCGGCAGTTCGGAGGGCACTAATGACTGCCATACATCATTCATCCCAATCCAAACTGATTAAATTTCTTACATTTTGGAGACTCACCCGGTAATCAGACGGATTTTAATGATAGCTTTCGCAGTCTACAGCGCTTCTTTGTACGCTTCCAACGTTTCCTCGATGTCTTCCTCGGTGTGGGCGTAGCTGATAAACTGGGACTCGAACTGGTTCGCCGTGAGGAAGATGCCCTGTTCGAGCATGGCTGGCCAGAAGAGACGTTCCCACCGCTCAGTCTCGGCGCGGTCAACGTCGGTTTTATCTTTCGGACAGTAGTCGAATCGCGGACAGTCCGGATTCTGCTGGCATCCTGCCTCGCACTGCCCTTCCAAATCCCGCGGCCCGTCGCGCGTGAAGATGACCTTGAACATGCTGTCCTGTCCGACCACGGTGTACTCCGGCGCGCGGTCTGCGAGGATGTCAGTCAGACCCGACCGAAGTTCGTCGCCGAGGCTGTTGACGTGGTCGTACACGTCGTTTTTCGCGGCGAATCGAAGCATCTCCAATCCGGCGGTCAGCGAGAGCGGGTGGCCGGAGTAGGTACCCGCCTGAAACACGTTTCCGGTCGGCGCAAACTGTTCGATGATGTCCGCTCTGCCGCCGATTGCTCCAACCGGGAAGCCGCCGCCGATGATTTTTGCGAAGGTAGTTAGGTCGGGCGTGACGCCGAATTTGCCCTGTGCGCACTGCAAGCCGCCAATTCGGAACCCGGTCATCACCTCGTCGAAGACGAGCAGAGACCCGTGTTCGTCGGTCAGTTCCCGCAGGGATTCCAGATAGCCATCGACGGGCGGAACGCTGGCGTAGTTGCCGAGAATCGGTTCGGTCATCACACAGGCGATTTCGTCGCCACGCTCTTCGAACAGTTCGCGCGCGGCCTCGGCGTCGTTGAACGGAAGCGTGATGGTTTCCTCCGCGAACGCCGCCGGAATCCCACTGGAACTCGGTTCGGAGGTTCGACCCGACGCGCCCTGCACCAGCGTCGATTCCTGTGCGCCGTGGTAGCCGCCCTGCATAACCACGATTTTGTCGCGTCCGGTGTAGCCGCGGGCGAGGCGCACGGCGGACGCGGTCGCCTCCGTCCCGCTGTTGACGAACCGAATCATCTCGACGCTCGGAACGTGGCGGCTGACGAACTCCGCGAGTTCGACCTCAACTTCCGCTGGCGCGCCGTACATCGGGCCGTCCGCCAGTTGGGACTGAAGCGCGGACTGCACGGACTGCGGTAGGTCGTGACCCAACAGAAGCGGCCCGTAGCCACCCACGTAGTCGAGATATCGGTTTCCGTCGGCATCGATGACGTGCGCGCCGTCGCCACGTTTCACGAAGAACGGATGCGGCCGAACTGCCCGGATTGGGGAGTTGACGCCGCCCGGCGTCACGGATAGCGCGCGGTCGTACAGGTTTCGAGAGCGCTCGCGGTTCATGGTTGGCGGGTTCGGACTGGTGGGTAAAGTTACTGTCGAGAATACATCGTGGAGACGAAGTGTGCTGTTGAACTATCGTCGTCAGTCGAGGAGTCACGACAGAATTTGTGTCTCGTAACGCGACGGCTAATTCACAGATTACAGAAATACGAAAATTGACTTCTTTCTGCGAAACGAATTTACATCAACAGTTTGAACAAATCCATAATGACGGTTTCCGCCCGTGATGCCCTCGACTACGCGACTGATGACGAGATGTTGAAACTCTACGGCGTACTCATTGTGTCGTGGGTTCTGGCTTTTCTGTCCCAATTCGTGTTGCAGACCTCCTTCCAGCCACTCGTCTCATTCGGTGCAGTCGTCCTCCTTCTCGGAAGTGGCATGGCGTTTTTGAGTAGCGTCGTTGCGATTGCTCACAAAGTACTGGCCGAAAGCTACGCGAGTGAATAGACTGGAAAACAACCCTTCAAACCGAATCGGCTTACTGCTGGAAGTGGTCTTGCAGGATTTCCAGCGTCTTCTCGCGGTCGTCCCAGTCCACGAACAACGCAACGCTGGTCGCGCTGGTAATCATGTCGTGGATGTTGATGTGGGCATCTGCGACCGGTTGAACGAGTTCGTGGATGATGCCCGGTTGGTTCGGGAGTTCGCCACCAGTAATCCGAATCACGGCGATTGGGTCATCGACGGAAACGCTGGATAACGAATCCTCGCCGATAACTTCCTGATGAAGGATATTTTCGGCGCGTTCTGCGAACTCGGTATCGACGTAGAACGTGATACTGTCCATCCCGCTTGCCACGGCGTCGATGTTGATTTCGCTGTCGCCGAGCGCGGTGGAGAGGTCGGAAAGGATGCCGGGACGGTTTCGAATCGCACGCCCGGCCAGCGTCATGCAGGCAAGCGGCGATTCGCGCATGTCAATTAAGTTTTCGAACTTGCCGGTGACGCTCGTTCCACCAGCGAGCAGGTCGCCGTGCTGGTAGTGAACGACGCGAACGTGAAGGTCGTCGTCCTTGTACGAAAGGGCCGACGGAGCGACGACTTCCGCCCCGCGGAAGGACAGGTTTCTGAGTTCGTCCACCGTAATTTCGCCGACGTTTCGGGCACCTTCCACGACGCTCGGGTCGCCGGTCATGACGCCCTCCACGTCGGTCACGATGACGACTTCGTCGGCGTCCATGTAGGTTCCGAGCATTACGGCGGTCGTGTCGCTTCCGCCGCGTCCAAGGGTGGTGACGCCGCCCTCCTCGTTTTCGGCGAGGAAGCCCGTGATAACCGGAACCGTTCCGTCCAACTCGCTGGCGAGTTCGGCGGCGCGCTCTCTGGTTTTCTCGGCGTTCACTTCGCCGCGCGCGTCAGTGACGATGGGCCACTCATCCCGGCCCGGTTCGACAAAGAGTGCATCCACCCCGCGCGCGGAAAGGGCGGCTTTGAGCATTCGAACGCTCGTTCGCTCGCCCATGCTGACGATTTCCGCGCGGTCGGGTTCGTCCGCGTCGAATTTGATTTCGTCCAGCAGTTCGTCGGTGGTGTTACCCATCGCGCTGGCGACGACGGCGATTTCGTGTCCCGCCTCTACTGCGGCGGCGACGGAGTCTGCGGCCCGGTTGATGCGGTCACCGCTTCCGAGGCTCGTGCCTCCGAACTTGGCGACTACGCGCACCGAACCACCATCCGTGGTCGGCGATTCATGCGCAGGCATAGCAACGGCGGCAAGATAACTGCTTTCATGTCCGGAATTTCTGCCAGTCGCTCGCGTCAGTCACAAGCGCGATGAGAAATTCCGGAAAAGAACGAATAGTACGAACAGGGATGGTCAGTACGGCGAAATCATCACGCTCGCAAGGTCAGTATCGTCGTTGGAGTCAGTAACTCTGAGTTCGACCATCATCGCTCCGTCGGTCGGTACAGTCACACGAATCGACCGCCCGGACTCGTCGTATCGACCGTCGCCATTCGTGTTCCATTCGTATCGGAGGTCATGTCCACTCGAACAGCACGCATCGAGGCAGACGGTATCCCCTGGAGAGAAGTTCTCGGTAGCAGGATCTGGCGTCACCTCGATACATGCCTCGGGTGTCTTCTTGTCGTCCGGTTCGTCGTCCGTTGGAAGACAGTCGCCTCGCTCCGGTCGCTCGGAAGAGGGTTCAAGGACGAAGAAGTTGGCGTAGTAGGCGTATTTGTAGTCGAGCGTCGCGCCACCGGGATACGTCGCGGTGTACAATTTTCCGTCCGACACGACGGGCGTTCCGGCGGCGGGTGTGTCGGTCGGCGACGTTTCGAGGTCGTCGCTATCGAGCAAGTACGTCCACGTTCTATCGCCAGTTTCGGCGTCGATGGCGTGGACGACTGCTCGGCCATCCGATGGATTCCGTTCCGGAACGTACTGCCCGCCGACGTATACGGTTCCGCCCGCCGCAACCGGGCTGCTGAGATGGCGTCCGTGAACCCACGTCGTCCAAACAGTCGCTCCAGTCTTTGCATCGAGTGCCCTCACCAGCGATTCGTCGTCCTCGGATTGAACGAGGAAGACGTGGTCGTCAGTGACGGCTGGCCGACCGTCCCAACCGTTAGCGCCATCCGATTCGTACATCCATTCGGACGTGCCGGAATCCGCCAGTCGGGCTTCGATAGTAACGCGGTCGTCGTCTCCGACTATGGACTCTGTACGGGTGTAGTACACCAAGTCATCGTTGATCGCCGGAGTACCGAGTATTTCGTCTGCTGGGGTGACACGCCATTGCGTTGCTCCATCGTCCGCATCCAACGCGACCCCGTCGCTGGTAAAGACGGTTCCATCCACGTGAGCCAGCGCATCACCGACATCGTCTGCAGTATTGTTTATGCCGGGAGCTTTCCAGATAGTATCGCCACTCTCGGAGTCGAGTGCATACGTTGCATTGCGATTCGAGGTGAATATCCTGTCGTCGATGACCGCTGGAGGTGACCAGACGGAATGATCCGTTCGTGTCCATCTCTCCTCCCCGGTAGTGGCGTCAAGGGCGTAGAAACCGCTGTCATCGGGGGACGAGGCTTCGGGCGAGCCGGTGGCGAAGTAGATAGTGTCGTCGGTCACCGCGGGAGTCTTCAGGTTCGGGAAATCGTTTCGAATCCATCGTCGAGTACCCGTTTCAGGGTCGTGTGCGCTGACGTATCCGTCAACCTCTCCGGGGGTGTTGTTTGTCACTACCGAGAGAAACACAGTTTCGTCGCTGACGATTGGCTCGACGTGGAACATGCCCCCATCCAAATCCATCGTCCAGTCGGTTTCAGGATAGGGCGTTGGACCACGTTCGTCGATAGCGCCCGTCCGTTGCGGGCCAGAACGTGGCCCAGTCCACAGCATACCCCGTGTTTCGTCGTTCGAGTCATCCTCGGATAGCCCGTCGTTTTCATTTTGGATAGCGGAGGTGTTTCCGTAGCCAACGATGCTCATCGTGACGCCGACCGTTTTCAGAAACGTTCGGCGATTGTTTCCGACGTCCCAAGTGTGTGATTTCTCACTCATGCGTTACGGTTATAAAATCACCGTTCAGAAGTATTGTTATGAGGTTCCTGAATATCTTGCCACATCTTCAGGCAGTCTATAACAATAATATATTCCACTATTAAATGTAATGTGAACCATAGAGAAACAGAACGTCGGCAAGCGAACACCTCCGGCACGACAGCATCGAACCACTCGTTGAATGCGCGAATGCACATCGGCGAGAGCCAATCCGGAGGAGAGGACTGAATGCCGACATACAACATCGTAGAGCAGGGAGCGGACGATACCGGAGACACGGCTATCGACCCCGTGCTTAGCGACCTCGCAGGGGACGACACGACCATCATCTTCGAACCGGGCACGTACAGGCTCAACGAACTCGTCGTTCCCGATGGAACAGACGACTTCGAACTCATCGCACCGGACGGGGCGCGTCTCGTCCCCGGGCGGTCGGGCGACAGTATTCGCTGGATTGACGTGTACTCCAACGGTTTCGTGCTGGATGGCTTCGAACTCGATATGCGAGATGTCGAGGTGCCGCCGTTCGTGCGGATGAACCCGGAAGCGGGAAACTGGGAACTCAGACGGCTCATCACTCGCGGGGAAGTGAGAGCGGCAACCGATACGAACGTCGGGTCAGGCACCTCGGGCGACGCACGGACGTATTTTCGGTTGTCCGTCAGCGAGGGGACACGCGGACTCTTACAGGACTGCTATTTCCATGAAGGGTCATGTGAACCAACAGAGGCAAGCAATCGCCGTGCGGTACTGGTCGAATCCGGAAGCGGTGCGCTCACCTTCAACCGATGTTGGTTCGAATCGTGGGGCGAAAACACGGTGTACGCGAAGAAACCGGAAGGGAAATTAAAAATATTGAACTGTTTCGTTCGTAATTCACAGAACGGACTTCGACTCGGTGGCAACACGGAGGTTCGCAACTGCGTCTCCATCAAAAACGCAGAGCATCCACGGCAAGCATGGTCGAACGGGTCGCTCCAGCGCGGTGTGAACGCGGAAGCCACCACCCTCACGGCTTCGGAGAGAGGAATCAACAGCTACGACGGAACGCTCACCGTCGCGGACAGCGACTTCTACCATCGCTACGTAGACAGCAGTTGCGGTGGGGCTATTACGGCACCAGCCCCATGCCAGCGACTCGACATCCAAAACGTTAGAATAAGTTATATCTCTACGAAGCAGCACGATGCCATCTACACGCTGAACGGGAGGATGAACAACGGAACACCGCTGAATCTCGAATATCTTCAACTTGAGAACGTTCACGTTCGCAACGACCACGGCTCACAATACGGCATTTCGATCGAACAAGTTCCGGACACGTGGGGAACCGTGTCGGGAGTGCTCGGCGGTACCGGCGCGCAGACCGATTCGGAGTACGTGCGGGAGCGAATGACCGTCAACGGAAATCCGACCGCACCGGATACGACACCGCCGCTTCCGACCCCTTCACCGCTCGGCGAGATTCCGATGCAGGACGCACAGCTCATTCGAATCGATAACGACGGAAACAGTGCACCGACGACGTACCAGATTACCGCCGGGGAATACGTCCTCCCAGCGGCGAACGACGGTGCAACGATGACCATGTCGTGGGGACCGAACGGAGAGCCGAGACGGCCACCCAATTCGGCGGTTGCCACTGGAACGGTTCCGGCAGGAAAATCGTACGCCTTCTACGTGACGGGTGGCATCGTCTCGACGGAAGCGGACGGCCCTGCAACGTGGACCGTGGATGGAGACGTATACGAGCCAGGAAGCGAGGAAGCACTGCTCGCGAATACCATCGTCAACGGCACATGGCAGTGGAAGCAGGCAGAATCGGTCGTGCAACCGAACGGTGTCGTCATTGCAAAGCCGGTGTCGTTTAACGGCGGTGAACCGGTGCACGTCCGTCTCCGGAACGTCGCTGACGGGAACTACGAGTATCGACTCGAAGAGTGGGAGTATCAGGATAGTGGACACGTTAGCGAGACGTTTCACACCCTCGCCGCCGAGCAGGGTGAACGCGAGTTACCACTCGGAGACGGGTCAGTGTATCGGGTGAAATCCGGGCGAGAAACCGTTTCTAGCGAGGAGACGACCGTTTCGTTGAACTCCTTTTTCGATCAACTGCCGGTAGTTTTGGCACAGTCACAGACGTTCAATGGAAGCGACCCAATCGTCACACGACTGTCAAACGTCTCGACTCAGTCATTCGGAGTCGTGTGTCAAGAAGAAGAAGAGAACGGAGCCCACACGAACGAGACGGTCGGTTACATCGCGCTCCAACAAGCGGCGGGAGAACTCAACGAGCAATCGTTCGAAGTGCAACGAACTGGAGACTCGATTACCGACGAATGGACTCGTCTCTCGTTCGAACAGCAGTACGATGACCCGAAGTTCGTTGCCGACATGCAGACGTTCGACGGGCAAGATACGGCGAATCTCCGGTATCGAAACCTGACCGGAACAGGCGTCGACATCCGAGTGCAAGAGGAGCAAAGCGCCGATACCGAAACGGCCCACACTACGGAAGCAATCGGATACGCCGTTTTTGAAGGTTCCATCTGATACCGACCGAAGACGGTATCCAACTTCGGCGAACCGCTCACTCAGTCGCGTCGATTTCTGTGGATTCGTCCGTGGGTTGGTGTTCGGGTTCAAATTGTTCGTCGAGCATCTCTTCCGATTTTTCGAGTTCTTCGAGGGGGTCGAACGAAACCGATCCATCTCCACCGGTGTACTCGCAAGCGACCCACTCGGGAATCGTGAGGACGCCGTTCATCTTCCGGATTCAAATCCGTTTGACCAGTACGTCCTCGATAACTGAGCCGTTCAACTGCAAGTCGATGAGGCCGTCCATGACGTAGGCCATGTTGTACGGAAAAACGTCGCCTTCTCCGGCGAAAGTGGCACCCGCAAACACCGGAACGAAGCGACCTTTGCACACGTCCGCTCGCACGTCTTTTACGAAATCGTAGGCTTGCACCGGTTGCACCAGCGTTCCGAACTCCGTCAGCGAGTCGATGACGACAATTCCCGAGTCGCTCATCGACAGCGATTCGAGGCAGTTGTCGAGTTTGTTTTGGAGTTCGCTCGTATCACTGGGGTCGCGCACGGTGGTCGTCGCGGAACTGGTGACGCGATGAAGAAACTGGTTCCAATCGTCCATTCGGGCGAACATCCGTTTTCGGTCGCTAACCCGGTAGGTAAAGCAGTCGATGATGTGCAGTTGTCCCGTTTCGAGGTACGGCAGAACGTTCCACTCCAAGGAGAGAAACTGTTCGACCACGGAGACGGCGGTTCGGTGAAACTAACAACAATCGCGGGGTCATCGCGTTCGAGCGCCCGCCAGACGAGTTCCGACTGAATCGCACTGTCCCGCGTGCCGCTTTCGCCCGACACGAGGACGAAGGAGTTGCGTGGCAACCCCTGTGGAAGACTGTTATCCAATCCCGAAACACCCGTGGCAATCTGTCGAAATCCGTGATATTCGGTGAACACCCGGTCGTTTTCCGCCATCTCGTCCCGGCACATCTCTGAGCAAAATTCGTAGGTGTCCGCCTCGTACTGTGACAGAACAGACTCCTCGGGACAGGGAAGGCGACAGAAATCACACCGATTTCGCTCATTTCCGCCGGGTATGTTACTCATGAACAAACGTTGGCACGCGAACGAAATGAAGCTACTCCCACTTTTAATGCGCGAGAGTGAGAACACCACCTATGCGCGTTCGAGATGCAGTGGAAGCGGACGGGGGACGCCTCGCGGCACTCGCGGACGTTCCGACCGAAGTGATGGCCGACGTGGTACACGACCGAACCGTCTCCGTGGCCGAATCCGACGAGAAAATCGAGGGGTTCGTCGGCTTCGAGGCCGACGAGGAGACGGTTCACGTCACGCACCTGTTCGGTGCGAAAACGGCCTGTGAGCGCCTCATCGACGAACCGATTCGGTTCGCCGAACGTGAATCGATGCCGGTCGAAATTCTTCTCCCAGAACCGGAAGAAGACACCGCTGAGGTTGCAGAGAACGCCGGATTCGAGGAGTCCGAATCCGGGCCATGGTTCGACGGCCAGCGAACCCGTCGGTTTCGACTGGAGAATCCGGAGAGGTGAGTCGCGTTCGCACGGTAGAGACAACCACAGTACACGCCCACTTTCGAAACGTATTTTAATCTCACCGGGTAACCACGATATGCGTGTCCGGGTTGGGGTAGTGGACTATCCTCCAGCCTTGTGGAGGCTGGGACGCGGGTTCGATTCTCGCACCTGGACCTTTCTTCCGTACATAACTCCGTGAGCACCGCCTAGCGTGTGCTCACGTTGATGTCACTATACCGTTCTACCAAAATCCACTGATGAAACGACAGATGCTTCGAAAATTAGAGCGGTTCGTCGCGCTGGCTGGCAGGGTCGTGCTGGTCATCGACCGCCTGCGTGAACAAGTCGTCGTCCAGTTGGTCGTCGGCGTCGTCAACCGCCCCGTAGGACGAGATACCGAGCGAGAGCAGGTCTTCGACCGCTTTCTCTCGGTTCAGGAAATCGCCTTGGTCAACGAGACGGTCGATGTCGCTGTCGATACGGTCAGGTATCGCCACTTCGAATTTTGCCATACATCCACTCCGTACCAGAGACGGATTAAATAGCCGGATTCGATGCGAGCGTCAGCGACCGGTGAAAATATGTGAGTTCGAGTGCGTCAGAACACCGACTGCCTACTCCTCGGCGGAGTATTCGACGGTTATCTTGCTGACACCGTAGATGTCGTCCCAGTCTTTGTCCTCGTCCATCAGCAGAATCAGTAGCGTAACCTCACCGTCTGCTCCTGCTTCTTCGAGGCCACCGGGCCGAACGTCGATGACGTATTCACCGTTTTCGTCTTGGGAAACCTCTTGTGTGCGCTCGATGAGCGTGCCGTCGGTGCGAGCGAAACGCGACTCGTTGGTGAGCGACCCGTCAGCGTAGACGAGGAAGTACGGTTCCCCCCGCACAGTGCCGTGTTCCGACGGGTCGATGTTGTCCATCACCGTGTCAGCGTTGATCTGCAGATTGAAGTTCGAATAGCCGCCACTGCTCGCTTCAGTCGTGTCCACGAGTTCGATATTCTGGATTCGAGGTTCGTCGCGGTCTTCCTCGTCCATGTTGTTCTGGAGCGGCGTGTTCGGAGAGGTCGGTTCCGACCACGATTCAGAGTCCGATTCGGTGGTCATCGTCGTCGTGGTGGTTGTCGTCGTAGAAGAGTCCGATGTTTCCGTCGCGGTCTGTTCGGTCGGGGAAGTGCCCGTAGTCGTCGTTTCCGTCGTCGTAGTGTCGGACGAGCCGAAGCCGCTACAGCCAGCCAACAGGACGATGAAAACGACCGCTATCGTGAGAAGTCCGTTGCGTTTCATCCATCCTCGTCGTAACGCCGTGGTGGGATTATTATGGACTCCGTAACCCGCGGATTATGCGTTTCGTAAGCATCAGGAAAAACCATTTGAATCTGAGCAGTAAGCGCACAAAATATAGAAATACAGTTACAGAGGTTCGTTCTCAGTCCAGAAAAACCGCTTAGCTAAAATCTCCCAACCCAGTCTGTGCATCCTCCTCCGCCATCACTTCCTCTACCAACTCCGGCGAATCGTTTTTCGGACTGTTGACCCGCTTCGAGACGGGATAGGCTCGCATCTCGTTGCCGGGGAACGTATCCAGCACGGATTCCAGTTCACTCTCGTCACCGTGAAGCCACCGTGATTCGTCCGCTTCCGCCAGAATCACGGGCATTCGATGGTGAATCTCGCCGACGACGTCGTTCGGTTCGGTCGTGACCACCGTGAACGAGGTTTTCTGCTCGCCGTTCTGCCACGGTTCCCAGAGTCCGGCCATCGCAAACGGCGTTCCGTCCGCTCTGGTCATTCGGTAGGGCTGTTTTCCGGTCGCCGTCTTCTTCCAGTCGTAGAAGCCATCCACGAGGACGAGACAGCGGCGTTCGCGGTAGGCATCCCGAAACGTCGGTTTCTCCGCCAGCGTCTCCGCACGAGCGTTGATGTGACCGCCGTCGAACTCGTTGGCCCAGTGGGGAACGAACCCCCACGTCGGAAAGCGCATTTCGTCCGGTGCGTCGTTTCGGACGACCGGATGGTCTTGGCCCGGCGCGACGTTGTATCGGGGTCGAATCGGGCCGGCCGGTACTGCGTCGAATCGCTCCGTGAGGTCGGCTTCGGGAGCGAACAGTGAGAGACGACCACACATGGAAGAACGTTCGCTCGGAACGGAGTTAAACACGACGTTAGGAGTCAACAGGAGGACAGTTAGGATGGCTGTTCGCGGGGCGTCAGTTCTTCTTCCGAGCGACCACTGCTTTTGATGATGTCGAACGCCGTCATCAGGTCGGTTCGGGAGATGATACCCGCAATCTCCCCCTCGGCGTCGATAACGGGGAGGCGACCGATTCCGTGCTGTTGAATCGTTTCGAGGGCGTCCAAGGCATCGCTGTCGGCAGGAATCGTCTTCACGTCGGTAGACATCACTTCCCGAACTCTGTAGGCGTCGCGTTCGACCTGTCGAACGCTCCGCGCGTCGTCTAGGGTTATCATCCCGACGAGTTCGCCGTCGTCAACAACCGGATAGCCGGTGTGGCGCTGTTGAAACATCATTTCCAGCAGGTCGGCGATGGAGGTGTCCGACGAGACGGTTTCTAAGTCCGCTTCGGCGGTCATCACGTCGCGGACGAGAACGCCGCTGAAAGCCGCCGAGAGGACGGTTTGCTGGGCTTCGCCGGTCGCACCGATGTAGATGAAAAAGGCGATACCGATGAGGATGATGTTGCCAGCGAACAGGCCGAACAGGCCGAGGAGGATGGCAAACAGTTTTCCGACTTCGGCGGCGGTTTGCGTTGCTTCGGCAAACGGACGGGTTCGAGCAAGCAGTGCGCGCAAGACTCGCCCACCATCCATCGGGAAACCGGGCAGAAGGTTGAACACAGCGAGGACGATGTTCATGAGCGCGAGGTAGCCGACGACGAACCGAAGCGCTTCCATCTGCACCGGAATGGCGAACAGCGCGAGATAGGAACCGACGCCAAGAACGATGCTGACGACCGGCCCCGCGATTGCGATGAGCAGTTCTTCGAGCCAGTTTTCCGGTTGGTCGGTAAGGCGGGCGATACCCCCGAAAATCCACAGCGTGATGGATTCTATCGGGAAACCGAAACGCATTGCGACGACCGAATGGCCGAGTTCGTGGAGGACGACGCCAGCAAACAGGCCGACTGCGGCGGCGGTACCGACGACCCACGGCATCATTCCGGTCGTCAGCGGTTCGGTTGTCAGTCCGAGTCCCAACAGTGGATTCATTAGTTCGACCAAATCACCGACTTGCGTCCCGATGAGCCACGCGAACACGGGCAGGACGAGCAGGAAGGTGAGGTCGAGTTTAATCGGGATGCCGAACGCGCTCCCGATTCTGAAGCTACGCATGAGAGTATCTAGCGTCGGAAGCGTCTTAAACTTCTTCGCGCTCAAATCGTCTCCGAAGTATTCAAGGGGGCGCTCTGGGGAGAAAATAGCGTGAGCGGCCCTGAATATTTCAAACGGACAGCAGTAACTCGCCTCGCGGTCGATTCGACTGACCACGAGCACCTGCTAGCGATGGTACGCGAATGGAAGCGAGGGTGCCAAATCGCGGTTAACACCGCGTGGGGGAACTGCCATACGCGCAGTGAGGTACAAAAACTCGCATACGATGTCCTCCGTGAGCGAACCGACCTCGGCAGTCAGCACGCTGTCCTTGCCACCCATCGCGCCGCGGAAGCGATAAAGGGCGTTCTCGATAGGAACGACGGCACGACCGAAAACGCCGAAAAGCCGACTTTTACCAGTCCGACAGTCGTCTACGACACGCGAACGATGACGCTGTTCGACGACAAGGCAGTCAGTTTGACGACGACCGAAGAGCGCGTTCACTGCGACCTCATTTTTCCTGATGGAAGCTATCAGACGCAGTATTTGAACGATGACCGGTGGAAACCGGCAAAGAGCAACCTCCGCTATCGTGACGGCCAGTTCGATTTGCATCTCGGCTTTCGGGCAGAGCGACCGGAAATCGCCGCGTCGGACGAAGTCGAATCGAGCGAAAGCGACGCCACGGTTCTCGGGGTCGCACTCGGCGTCGAAAACGTGGCAGTGACGAGTACGGCCCGATTCTTTTCGGGCGAAGAACTCCACCATCGTCACCGTGAATTTTCGGAACTCCGTACAGACCTCCACGAAACGGACACCCGGAGCGCGCTCCGAACGCTTCGACAGGCGGGGGACAGAAACGATAATTTCGCGCGAGATACCCTCCACACTGTCGCGGGTGGAATTGTCGAGGAAGCCGAAACGCACGGTTGTTCGGTCATCGCATTCGGCGAACTCGAAGCGGTCGGAGAACTGCTTCCTGAGGCCGACGAGTTCCACGCGTGGGCGTTGGAGCGACTGTTCGATTTCGTCGCCTACCGGGCAGAAGAGCGCGGAATCAGGGTCGCACAGGTGAATCCGGAGTACACCAGTCAGCGATGTACGTCCTGCGGGTTCACGCACCCGCAGAATCGCGATGTCGAACGAACTCATTTCGAATGTTTGAAATGTGGCAACGAGGCGAACGACCACTACAATGCGGCGAAAAACGTCGGATTTCGATGCATTCGCCGCGGGCCACTCTCGTCGCGGGGCGTCGGCGCGGAATACTGTGCGCTCGGGTCGGGCCGAGTCACACCGGACGGGGATTTCGTTCCGAACGAGGAACTCGTGGAAGTGCAAAAACCTTAGCCCCTGCCGCGTGAATGGCGGTGTATGGCCGAGCCAATCGTGCGGAACGGAGACGAGATAGAGTACGAAACAGTCGGGGCCGCAGAAGGAATGGCGAAAGGCGTCCTCATCGGCGACGAACAGGGCGCGCCGAACTTTGCGATTCGGCGGTTTACCCTCGAATCCGGGGCAGAAGTGCCGGAACACACGAACGAAGTCGAACACGAACAGTACGTGTTGGAAGGCGAGTACACCGTCGGCATCGAAGACGAAGAGTACGAAGTCAGTGCTGGCGACTCGCTGCTCATTCCTGCTGGTGTCGTTCACTGGTATCGAAACGAGGGCGACGAATCGGGCGCGTTCCTCTGTGCAGTGCCGAACGGGGACGACGAAATCAACCTCGTCTAGCGGTGCTCGGAGAGAGAAATCACGGTGTCGATGGACGCAGATACCCACGCTTCTTCTGCTCGCGTATCGCGCATTCGGATTAGCGGTTGTTCCTTATCCGAACCGTCCTCTATCTCCAAGATAATCTTTTCGTCGAACCGCTGTGGAAGTGTTTCTTCTTGCGTGCCGTCCATTACGTTCTGTCACCTTTGAGGCGCTACTGTGCGCTGACTGGCGCTAACGGATGGACTGGCTTTGTTATGAGCCGGTTGCCGAAACAGTATTTTGGGAATAACACCCGTGATCGAGCGTTATTCTATCATTGACGATTTTCAATGGCCGATTTCAGGAGAGCCGATACCACTTGACACGGCTGGAAAACGGCGTCACTGAACGACGGCGCGATTCGGCCAGTCCGAATCGCTAAAATAGCTTCAGCGTGTAGCACTCGCCGTGTCGAAGCAGGCTCAGCAGGTGGAGACGCTCTTCTGCCACGAAACGGACCGCGGCTATCGAGTCGTCGCCCAGCAGGGCGGAAAGCGGCTGTTCCGGGCAATTCTCGAACTTAAGGAAACGAGTGCCGGGCCGCGTCCGGCGCGATTTATGCAGAAAGACGGGTCGAGTGAAAAGCCACGCAATCCGGGCGAGTTCATCGAACTCGCCCGGGGTGCAGACCGCATTCGGATTTCACAGCAGACCTCGCCTAATGGCCGAGCTGAGCTGAAGGAAATGCTGTCGGGGTATCAACTCGATGCCACGGCTGTTCGAACCTGCCGACTCTGTGCGAACAAGGGAGAATATTCGCCAATCAGCGGTGAGACGGCGATCGATACGGGTGAAGAGTACATCTGTCCCGACTGCGCGACGGAGGAGTTGGAGCGCGAACTCTCCTTCAGGGGGAACCTAACTGGGTCTGCTCAAGACAGACTCGAAGAACTCCTGCTGGAAGTGCAAGATTTACAGCGAATCACGAACTTGCTCAAGGGGCGACTCGATCCGGATTTGACGAAGTTCGACGAAATCAGCGCGAACGTTGAAGATGTGGACTTGAAACGAGTCGATTCGCTGAATCTCCATCCCGGTGTGCAAAATCTACTCGAATCGCGATTCGATACCCTGCTTCCCGTGCAGAGTCTCGCAGTGCAGAACGGACTGCTCGACGGCGACGACCAACTCGTCGTCAGCGCGACCGCGACCGGGAAAACCCTCGTAGGCGAGATGACCGGTCTCGACCGCGTGCTGAACGGGCAGGGCAAAATGCTCTTTCTCGTGCCACTCGTCGCGCTGGCGAACCAGAAACACGAGGATTTCAAAGACGAGTACGGCGACCTCGCAAACGTCACTATCCGGGTCGGTGCGAGTCGCGTGCGCGATGACGGAAACAGGTTCGACCCGAGCGCAGACATTATCGTCGGCACCTACGAGGGTATCGACCACGCGCTCCGAACCGGGCGGGATTTGGGCGACATCGGAACCGTCGTCATCGACGAAGTTCACACCTTGCAAGAGCAAGAACGCGGGCATCGACTCGACGGCCTCATCTCGCGGTTGAAATACTACTGCGAGGAGCGCGCGAAGCAAAAACAGAACTACGGCGGCGCGCAGTGGGTGTACCTCTCCGCGACGGTTGGCAATCCACGCGACCTCGGGCAGGCGCTCGAAGCGAATCTCGTGGAGTTCGAAGAACGACCGGTCGCGCTGGAGCGTCACGTCACCTTCGCCAGCGGGCAGGAAAAACCGAACATCGAGAACAAACTCGTCAAGCGCGAGTTCGACCGCGAATCATCGAAGGGCTATCGCGGCCAGACCATCATCTTCACCAACTCGCGGCGACGTTGTCACGAGATTTCACGAAAGTTGGAGTACAACGCCGCGCCGTACCACGCCGGACTGGATTACGGACGGCGGAAGAAGGTCGAGCGCATGTTCGCCGAACAGGAGCTTTCGGCCGTCGTGACGACCGCGGCACTGGCAGCGGGTGTCGATTTTCCTGCTTCGCAGGTCATCTTCGACTCGCTTGCGATGGGTATCGAATGGCTCACCGTACAGGAGTTCCACCAGATGCTCGGACGCGCCGGTCGCCCGGACTACCACGACCGCGGGAAAGTGTACGTCCTCGTGGAACCCGACGGAAGCTATCACAACAGCATGGAGATGTCGGAGGACGAAGTGGCGTTCAAACTCCTCAAAGGCGAGATGGAAGACGTTCGCACGCTCTACGACGAAAGCGCCGCAATCGAGGAGACGCTGGCAAACGTCACCGTCGGCGGCAGAGCCGCAAAACGCCTGAACGACCGCATGATCGGCGACGTGCCGACGAAGCACGCACTCGGCAAACTGCTAGAATACGAGTTCATCGACGGCTTTTCGCCGACGCACCTCGGGCGCGTCATCACGAGTCACTTCCTTGCACCCGACGAAGCCTTCCGAATCGTGGACGGCATCAGGAAAGACAGACATCCGTTCGACATCGTTGCCGACCTCGAACTGTTCGATGATGACGAGTAACAACCCCGAGCGCGAAACGAAACGCTTTACAGTGCAAGTGCGCTACTCGTGAGTACGGGATCGTGGGGTAGCTTGGTATCCTTTCGGCCTTGGGTGCCGATAACCCCGGTTCAAATCCGGGCGATCCCATTCTTGATTTCTTAGTCCGTGAGCGTCGCTAGCCGTCTGATTTTGGTAATCGGTTGCTTGAAAAAGGAGATGCGGCGAAGTTCCGTCGCTTACTGGCTCTGTTCTGCCTGCGCTTCCGACTCCGCGGTCTCTTCCTCGGTTTCGGTCGAATCGCCGGCCATCGCCGTCTTGATTTTTCGCTTGACGACGAAATAGCCGCCAACTGCAATCGCGCCGAACGCAACTGCACCGACTTTGCCGAATTTTCGGTATCCGAACTTTGCGGCCTTTTTACCGACCGTCAATGGTCCAAGCATAGGGGATGGATTGGTGCACAGCGGAGAAGGTGATGGGGTTGCAATCGCAAGGGGATTATTACGTATCCCAGTCATTGCTGGATTTATTGACTGAAAAGCATGAATGGCGATGGCTCGCTGTAACCGTAATCTCATCAATCAAGAACAATATTGAGAAGAGAAAGATAGAATAACTTATAGCCACATAACACATACTTGATAGCGATGATTTGGGCCGTGATACAAAAACTGATGAATGGTGAGGCTATCGAGAAATGGATAAAACGCGCGGGGGTGGGAAACAACGCCGAAGCGGGAGCGAACGCAGAACAAATCGAAATCATCGAATCGAAACCCGAACGGAGAGCGAAATCCGAATCGGAACCAAAGCAAGTGTCGATGACCGATTTCGCGTCCGAAAGTGGATTGACACCCGAGGAATACATCGTGCGTCTGCTCGAAGGGCACAGCGGTAAACGACGCCAACAGGAACTCATTGCGGAAACCGGCTGGTCGCGTTCGACAGTCAGCAGATTGCTCGGGAGGATGGAAGCACGAGGCGAAATTGTTCGTGTTCGTCTCGGAAATAAAAACGTAGTTTATCTCCCCGATTCTGTGCCCACGTTTGCTCGCCGAATCGACCCTGTTCCAATCCCGGAACGCTGACGAATTTTGCGAAAGTTCTTACGTAATCGGCGACCAAGAGTTGATGAATGGCTCGCGCGGAAAATACGGAACTGGTAGACCGATTCGAGCAGTTCTACCGGCGATATTACGGCGACCAAGTCGGGGAACTCGCCCAGCAGTACCCGAACGAAAAGCGGTCGCTGTACATCGACTGGAACGACCTGTATCGGTACGACGCGGACATCGCAGACGACTACCTCGCGCAACCACAACAGTTGCAAGAGTACGCGGAGGAAGCACTCCGCCTGTACGACCTCCCCGTGGACGTGAGCCTCGGCCAAGCACACGTCCGCCTGCAAGACCTGCCGGAGCACACGGACATCCGCGCAATTCGTGCCCGGCACGTCAATACGATGGTCAGCGTGCAGGGAATCATCCGCAAGGCGACGGGCGTCCGACCGAAGATTCAGGAGGCCGCCTTCGAATGTCAGCGTTGTGGAACGCTGACGCTCATTCCGCAATCCGGTGGCGATTTTCAGGAACCGCACGAATGTCAGGGCTGTGAGCGACAGGGACCGTTCCGAATCAACTTCGACCAGTCCGAGTTCATCGACTCGCAGAAACTCCGCGTGCAGGAGAGTCCGGAAGGACTCCGCGGCGGTGAGACGCCACAGAGCATCGACATCCACATCGAGGACGACATCACCGGCAACGTCTCTCCCGGCGACCACGTGACGGTCACTGGAATCCTCCACCTCGAACAGCAGGGAAGCGGACAGGAGAAGTCCGCCGTTTTCGACGTCTACATGGACGGCGTTTCGGTCGTCATCGAGGACGAAGAGTTCGAGGACATGGACATCACAGACGAGGACAAAGAGGAAATCGTCGAGCTCTCGAACGAACCGGACATCTACGAGCAGATGGTCGATTCCATCGCACCCGCCATCTACGGCTACGAGGAGGAGAAAATAGCGATGATTCTTCAGCTCTTTTCCGGCGTGACCAAACACCTCCCCGACGGGTCGCGGATTCGCGGCGACTTGCATATGCTTCTTATCGGTGATCCGGGTACCGGAAAGAGTCAGATGTTATCATATATTCAACACATTGCACCTCGTTCCGTCTACACCTCCGGTAAGGGCTCCTCCTCAGCAGGTTTAACCGCAGCGGCAGTTCGCGACGACTTCGGTGACGGGCAACAGTGGACACTGGAAGCGGGTGCGCTCGTTCTCGCCGACAAGGGAATCGCGGCAGTGGACGAACTGGACAAAATGAGTCCGGACGACCGCTCCGCCATGCACGAGGGATTGGAACAGCAGAAAATCAGCGTGAGCAAAGCCGGAATTAATGCGACGTTAAAGTCCCGCTGTTCGCTTCTTGGCGCGGCGAACCCGAAGTACGGGCGATTCGACCAGTACGAATCAATCGGGGAGCAAATCGACCTCGAACCCGCGCTCATCTCACGGTTCGACCTCATCTTCACGGTGACGGACAAACCCGACCCAGACCACGACGCACGACTCGCGGAACACATCCTACAAACCAACTTTGCAGGCGAACTGAACACGCAGCGGACGGAAATCAACGCCCCGAACATCAGCGAAGAACAGGTGCAAAGCCAGACGGAAGAGGTCGCCCCGGCAATAGACGCGGAACTCCTTCGAAAGTACATCGCCTACGCGAAATCGAACATCTATCCGACGATGAAACCGGAGGCCCGGGAGGCGATTCGGGATTTCTACGTCGATTTGCGTTCGAAAGGTACGGACGAGGACGCACCGATTCCGGTGACCGCGCGAAAACTAGAGGCACTGGTTCGACTGGCGGAGGCCAGCGCCCGAGTTCGGCTGTCGGATACGGTCGAACAGGAAGACGCGAATCGTGTCATCGAAATCGTTCGGTCGTGTCTACAGGACATCGGTGTTGACCCGGAAACGGGGCAGTTCGACGCCGACGTGGTCGAAACGGGAACGTCGAAAACCCAGCGCGACCGTATCAAAAATATCAAACAGCTCATTGCGAGTATCGAGGAGGAGTACGACGAAGGTGCTCCCGTCGAAGTCGTCCTCGACAGGGCGGACGAAATCGGTTTAGATCCGTCCAAGGCAGAGCACGAAATTAACAAGCTAAAGCAGAAAGGCGAGGTGTACGAACCGTCCACCGACCATCTTCGAACGACCTAACATGGACAGAATTTCCGCACTCCGCAACATCGAGGATGCACTTTCCGCGTTCGAATCCGGCGAGAACGACCTGCAAGCCACAGAGCAGCAAGTGCTAGCGGTACTGAGAACATACGCAACCGAGTTCGAGAGCGAGGGCAATTTGTCCGCATATCGGGCACGAGGAGACAATCGGGCCGACGGTGTCGTCGTCGTTGCGGAGTCAGCGGAATCCGCACGAACGCGGGTTTATGAACTGCTCGGCGACCATGATGTCGATTTCAGGGTAGATATTATATAGCGACTGTCAAAATTTGGAATATGGAAAAATAAATAAACATGCTCCGGGAATAGGAAAGACATAGAACTGCGTTCGCAGGTGTATCAAATGGGACAGCATCGACAAAGATTTCGGGACTTATCCAGCCCATAATAATGCAGGTGGCCAAACGATACACACTGGATGGCACGGGACGGATCACACAAAGATCGAACGCGGTATCGCCGAGGGCAGCCTAGTATGAGCGGTGTTCCGGCGAGTTTGGACGGCGAATCCAGTATTTTAGTTCTCGCACCGTCGATGAGCACGGAGGCCGACGAAACGTGCATCGATCTGCTCACGCAAGCGCCGTCGGAACAGGAAAACGTTCTCTGGGTCACGTTCACTCGGTCGCCGGACGGCTGTTTGCAGGATTGGCTCTCACACGCTGGTGGACGTCCGGCAAATCTCCGGTTTCTGAGCGTGGGAGAGACGGTTCGCTCCGTTGCCGCATCCTCGTCCGTGCACGAGACGCCGAACGAAGCGGTTATCGACACCCTCTCCAATCCCGGCGATTTGACCGGACTTGGAATCAAAGTCAGCGAAATCCTCCAGCAGTGGCACGGAAACGGCTACGAGACTGTTGCGTGTTTCCATTCGCTCACCGCCCTGCTCCAGTACTCCGACGTACAAACCGTCTACAAGTTCCTTCACGTGCTCACGGGACGCTTCGCCACCGCGGACGTGAGCGCTCATTTCCACCTTGACCCCGAAGCCCACGATTTACAAACAATCAACACGCTGAAAACGCTGTTCGACGCCGTTGCGGAACTCGATGACGGCGATTGGTCGGTTAGAACGCGCTAGAGTAATTTTTAAACCATATCGACCAAGATAAATAAATATAGTTGATATGTTACTAGTGGTTACGTACTCTCAGTCCGCTCGGCAGACGCTTCGAAACGTCTGCACGACATACGAGGAGTGCGTCGTTCGCCGATTCGGGCGTGCCGTTTTACTGTGTGAGACGGAACTGAGTGCGTTCCTCGCGCTTCGTCTCCGCGAAAAACACGGGACGGACGTACAAATCGAACGTACCACGCCGCTGAACGAGTTTCAGGAAGTGCCGGAATCGGTTCGAGACGCCGCGTGCGCGTACGAAAATCGCGAACATCCGAGCACGTCGTACAGCAAGTTCGCGGTCGGAACTGACCATCCGTCTCCGGATAATATGCGCGACGAAGAACTGTGAGGACGTGCCGTCGATGAAAGTTAGAATCAACGGTGAAACCCTGACCGGACGCGCTATCGACCTGCGAGAATGGTCAGTGACGCCGATCGAGGCTGTCGCCGCAGTTCAAGAGAACGTAGAAGCAGACGACGGATCGCTCACAGTTGATGGCCCCGAACCCAGACCGGTACACAAACACGTCGGACTCATCGAACCGAAGCTGTCGCTCGCCGTTCGGCCTGCGATGGCCAGCGCCGCACGCTCCAACGGTTTAAGCGCGCCACAGGACGAGGAGATAGCGATACTCACGAAAAAGATGAATTCGTTCGATGTGCGGGACGTTTCGCTCCGGTCAAAGCGACGGCGAGTTGCGGACGCCAGCGGGTCGGAAACGGAACTTCGAGAGCAAGTTGCGGCGCTTCGAGGACGGGTACAGACGCTCCGAGAAACGGACATGGATACGGAATCGGCCGAATCGAGGCTTCGAGAGGCGACACAAAAACTCTCGGAGATGGAAACGGAGCGAATCGCCGCCCAACAGGCGCTCGAACAGGCACAGAAACGACTGCACTCGGTACGAGACGAACGGGCCGAACATCTGCGCCTCCGCGACCGGAAGGAGAATCTCGAACGAGACGCTCGAAAATACCTCGCACAGCAGATTCGAGAAGAGTTCGTATCCGCAGTTTCGGCGGTTCCGAGGGATGAAAACGGAGAGAGACAAATGACGGACTCGGCTCGTCCGGGGCAGTTCGAAGGTGACTCGATAACTGCAGCGTTAGCGACGGCACGAATCGCAAATATTCAGGCACCAATCGTTCTTTCGTGCGGCCGATTCGAGACTGCGAAATCGGCGAGCGACTGTCTCGATACTCCTGTGCTACAGGTTTAAGAGAGAAGACGAACCCAACCCGGGGCATGGTGACGCTACGCTGGGCCACGGACGAACAGTCGGACGGACGAAAAACAATCACGTTGGTCGAACTGGTAATCGAAAACTCGACGGAGACGCCAGTTCGGATACGCGTCGGCAATCGACTCGATGGACGGGTTTGGCCACCTCGTCGAGAAGGTGTTCCGGAAACCGGATGGGACGACGGTGGATTCGAAGGCGTCGTGGCTGCTGGCGAACGACGGTCGCTCGGCTACGCGAGTCCGTCGAAACTGACCGAACCGGACGACGTTCCTGCCGAAATCGTCTGGACTGAACGGGCGGCCGAACCGCGAAGCGAGGAAACGCTCGGAGGAAGCGATTTCGACGGTGGGGATGCGTTCGAAGAGATTCAACCGACGGCAGAAAGCGTCGTTCGAGCGCTCGGCGATTCTCGACCCCCCGCAGATGTCGTGGCGATACCGACCAATCCCGAACTACCGGAGGCGGTTAAATCGTGGCTATCGCGGGTCGAAGCGCGAATCGAGCGCCGCAAACGAACGGGACGTACCGGGGGAGAGTCGTTTGCGGACGACAAACGGGCGCTTCGTGCAGTCGCAGAGCGAATTGCCAATCTGCGAGAGCAAGTCGGAGCAGACGGATGATTGTGGCAGTGACGGGTGGAAAAGGAGGGGTCGGGAAATCGACCGTCGCGCTGAATCTCGGAAACGAACTCGATGCCGTCGTCGTGGATGCAGACCTTGCGATGGCAGACCTTCCGACGACACGCGGTCCGGACTTACACGACGTGCTTGCGGGGCGTGCGGAACCACTCGAAGCGATTTCGACGGTCGGAACGGTTTCCCTGCTGTCCTGCGGGCGTACTCTCGCTGGCGCGCGAGGATGCGATTTGCTGGCGTTCACTAAAGTGATTGAACAGATTACAGAGGAATACGAACACATCGTCATCGACTGCCCAGCAGGAATGGCCGCGGATGCGGGACTGCCGCTGGTCGCCGCGGATTCGTGTTTGCTCGTCACGATTCCCCAGCGATTCGCGTTGGCGGATGCAGTTCGGACGAGAATGCTGGCACGGCAACTCGATACTGGTCTTTTACGAGTGGTGTTGAATAGAACTGAAAAGAATCCACCGGTTGAAATCGTCGAACGAACGTTGGGTGCACCGGTAACCGCAATTCCGGAGTCAAAAACAGTTGCGCAGGCACAACGACACGGTCGGCCAGTTGCAACGGCTGCACCGGAGAGCAAATCAGCGGAACGATTCGCGGAGCTCGGACGGGCGGTTCACCGCTGTAGGTCGTGATACGTCGAACGGAGTGTAACCGGCGTTACGTCTGCGACTTCTGCGGCGGCGCGCTGGGTGACCTTCTCGTTGCATTCGCGGGCGGCGGCGTAGAGACAGGCCGCGGCGACGCCGCTCGGATTGCGGCCGCTGACGAGATTTTGTGTTTCCGCCGCTTCGACGAATTTCGTCGCGCATCGTTCAACCGCCATCGGCAAGTCGAGCTGGCTGGCGAATCGGGGGAGATACTCGCGTGGGTCGATTGGGCCGGTCGGAAGGCCAAGTTCGCGGTTCAGTGCATCGTAAGCGACAGTCAGTTCGTCCCGTTCGGCACGTGCTTTTTCGACGACTTCGTCGAGCGTCCGCGAGACGGTTGCGGTGCGGCAAGTCGCGTAGACGGCCGCCGCGGCGAATCCTTCCAGCGAGCGACCGCGAAGTAAGTCTTCGTTTTGTGCGGATTCGAACAGTACGCAGGCTTGGTCGCGCACGTTCATGGGGAGTTGGAGCGCACCGACGAGACGGCGAATCTCGGTGAATCCGTACACCTGATTCCGCTCGGATTTCGAGGAGATTCTGGCGCGGTTGTGTTGCCGACGCATTCGCGTTATCTGCCGTCGTTTGCGACCGGTCAATCGAACCGAACTGTCTCGATAGCCGATTTCGGTGGACAGGCCGCGGTCGTGTCGGGAACGCGTCAGCGGCGCACCGGTTCGTTTCTTGTCCGTCTCGTCGTCGCTGAACGACCGCCACTCCGGCCCGCGGTCTAAGTTGTCCTCTGCGACGACGAGGCCGCATTCGGTGCAGACGGCTTCTGCGCCGTGTTCGCGGACTCGACTTCTACATTCTGGGCACGTTTTTCCGTGTGTCTGTGTCGTACTCATCTCAGTGAAAACTTCTCCCGAGATGGTATTTAAACGAGCGGAGAAATCGGGGTAAAGGAGTGGTTCGGTGGAACAGAGCGTACCGGTTACCGGTACGTCCTCCCAGTCAGATAATTACCAAATTTGATACCTGTCACAAACATTCAAGTCGGTGAGAAGACAAGAAGACCATATGGCGCTGTCGGATATTGCGGAAGGGTTGGAGGTGACGACCGAGCAGAGAAACCGCGGTGTCGCAACCGTGGACGACACCGGCCGAAACCTCTGCGAACGACTGGAAGCGTTTGCCAACGGCCTTCCGTGTGATGCCGACACGGCGGAAAAAATATTGGAATCTCACGCCTCCGGAACATCTGTCGGCGAAAGTGCACGTAAAAGCGGAGTCGCACCGATTACCGCGGCAAAGACGCTCCATCTACTCGGCGTACACGGCGTTTCGCCACTTCCGCCGATGGGTCACGAAATCATTCGGGATTGGCTGTCGGCCGACCTTTCTCGCTCGGAAGCGCGGGCGTTGACCGGCGCGAACGAAACCGAGTTCGCACTGGCGACGTTTATCGAAACGCACGAACCGATAGAGGGTGCGGCGGAGGTAGTCGAAGGCGCGTTAACGTTCGGCGGCGATGCCGCAGTGAGAAAGCGGGATGCGCTGGCGGAGACGATGAGCGGTGTCGGCGACTTGTTCTAATCCGAAGCGCAGAGAATCGTTTCGTCGGTTATCATTTTTTAATCGTCGATTGACAATCGACGATTACGAAAGCGATTCCGGCAAATAGTCGTTCGGGTCAATGTCTAGGAGACTGTCTTCAGGAAACTCGATGGCGAGCGACGTGTCGAAGACGATTTCGGCAGCGAGCGCGACAGCAGGTGAGAACGACGTATCGAGGTCGGGAGCACTCGCCGGAGCGTTTTCGGTGGAAGTCGTTTCGCTCGGCGGAATTGCCAGTTCGTCGGTGAGTGGATGGTCACCGTCCGCTCCTGCACGATTGGCGATGACAGTGTCCGCACTCGTCCCAAGGTCGGCCAATCTGCCACGCATGGCTTGCACAGCGTCCGAACCATAACGAGACGCGGGCGCAACCAGTGCGATGGAATCGGCGGCATTTACCGCCGCAACGGCCTGATTCGACGCGACTGGCGGCGTATCGATGAGAACGTGGTCAAACCGATTCGCCGCGGTTTCGACGAGCGTTTCGAATCGCTTTGCCGCATCAACTGTCTTCGCGCGTGCGAGTCGTTCGAACGGTGCGTACACCGGACAGAGCGCGAGTCGCCCGGGCGTTTCGACAGGGTGGTCGATGAGCGCCTCGTTCAGTTCGTCCTCGTCAGGGTCGATCTCGCCGTCGGCCAGAAGCGCGGTGAGGTCGGTGTCGATACGCCCGGGAACGTGGCGGGCCAAGCCTTGCGTGGCGAACGCGGCGTCGAAAATTGCTACGTCGCGGCCAGCGTGTGTGAGGATGGCCCCAAGTTCGACGCAGAGGCGTGTCGTTCCTGCTCCGCCAGTTGCACCGACAAATGCGGTAGTTCGTTTCACGGGTCTACCGCGGAATAGATTCGTGCTGGTATAAAAAATCTGGGAGTTACCGGGCGTCGGCGATGTCACCGGCGATTTCATCCAGTTCATCGTCGGAGAGGTCGGGCGTGCTTCCCGCGATGGCGTGAATCGGGTTGCCGCCGTCGCCGTCGAATCGAGGGATAATGTGTGCGTGAACGTGCGGAACTTCCTGTCCGGCCGCCTCGCCATTGTTGAACGCGACGTTGCTCGCGTCGGCATCAACCGCGTCCTCGACTGCGGGCGTGAGTCGGTGAAGCACCGAAAACAGGTCGCTGGCGGTATCTTCGGGCACATCGGAAAGCGTTTCGTGATGAGTCTTCGGAATGACGAGCGTGTGGCCCGGCGCGAGGGGATTCACGTCGAGGAACGCGAACACGGTGTCGTCCTCGTAGACGGTCTTGCTCGGGATGTCGCCTGCGACGATTTGGCAGAAGATGCAGTCGTTGGCCATGCTCGTCTAGTTGTGAGACGGCATGATGAAAGTTGAGGCTTCGTGAGGACGAGAGACGAGAAAGGGAAGCGCTGATTTATTCCCGCAGTTGGAGCAGTTGCCGACGCCGCGATTCGATGTCGAAGTTGGGTTCGAGTTCCGGGTCGTCCGCAAGTCTGTCAAGGACGAGCAGTGGGTCAACCCCGGCCGCTTCCACCCTGTCGAGCAGGGCGTCGATGTGTTGACGGTGAAGGGCCAGCGACGAAAGGAGCGCGGTGGCAATCGCCATCGCGGCGGCGGCATCCTTCTCTTTCGGAAGCACGTCGCTTATCGTGGTGAAATCGGTGAGTTCGGCATCTGGATTTTCGACTGATTCAAGTTGGAGGCAGTGTGGACAGAGGAGTACTGAAGACGGTTTGCCGGGCACATCCTCGCGGAGTGCAGATGGAACGGTAAACGGAAGTCGTTCCTCTCCGCAGTCGGGGCACGTCATAGATGAACGTAGAATCCCTTTGTTGAAAAATCTACTAGTTCCCACCCTGATACTATCGGGTCGGCGGCGGTGTCTTGGTGCCGTCCTCTCCCTCGTCGGTTACGTTGATGGGGATTCCACTTTCGCTGTTTTCGCCGAATCCGGCACTGAGGACACGGGTCAAGGCATCCTCGACGGATTCGTCAGTTTCAGTGAACTGGTCGGGGTCGACTTCCACGACGAATCCGGTTGTGATGTTCGGTGCGGTGGGCAAAAACAGTAGTTCGCGTCCATCGTCGGTTTTCTTTCCAGTTTTGAAGGCGGTCATCCGCATCCCTTCCCACGTCTCGATTTTGACTGGTTTCTGGAGTTGGTTGGTGTCAGAAAGAGCGGTTTCTGCGGCCATTTTGGACGCATTGTAGACGATTCGGAGGCCCGGAAGTTGATTCATCGCGCCGTCGATGGCGTTTTCGACGATGCCACCGACGGTCGTTCGCATGAGATATCCCATGCTTAGCACGAGCATCGAAAACACCGTGAGCACAATGCCGACGCGAATGAGACTCCCGGGAATAGTCAGTATTCCTTCAATAACGGTGTAATCCGAAATATCCACCAAAAACGGCAAGCCAGCGATTTTCAGGAACATCCATGCGACGATGTACGCAGTGACCAGTAACGGGGCGAGAACAATGAGACCACTTCCGGCGTCACGCTTCCACGAAGACATTTGTGTGTAGCATACGAGTGCAGGAATATAAACCAGTTGCAACGTTTCCGTTATCGACCGAGCACTGCGCGGGCCGCGAACAGCAGGTTTTCTTTGCGTTCCATAACGCGACGGTAGAAGTAGGACATCCATTTGCCGCCGTAGGGAACGTACTGCCAGACTTCGTACTCCTCCGCGAGTTCGTACTGGGCGTCCTCGCGCACGCCCATCAGCATCTGAATTTCGAAATCGGTACCGTACTCGTCGTGGAGTTCCTTCGCGTACTCTATCATCGCCGGGTCGTGACTGCCGACAGCGATACCGTCCTCGAACTCCTGAAACATGTATTCGAGGTACTCGCGGTACACTGCATCGACCTTCGCTTTGTCTTTGTACGCGATTTCCTTCGGTTCGTCGTAGGCACCCTTGACCAGTCGAACCTTGCCGGGGAGGGAAGCGAGTCGTTCGAGGTCGTCTTCCGTGCGCTTTAGATTCGCTTGGATACAGACGCCGACGCCGCCGTCGTGTTCGCGGGTCAACTGCTCGAACACGTCCAAGGTCGCGTCCGTCGTGTCGTGATCTTCCATATCAATCCAGACGAACGTGTCGTTCGCGGCGTCCGCGATGCGTTCCATATTTTCCCGGAAGACGTGCGTGCCGATGTCGAGTCCGACCTGCGATGGCTTGACTGAAACGCAGGCGCAAAGGTCGGAACGGTCGATGTCTTCGAGCAGTCGAATGTACACTTCGGCGTCCTCGTCCGCCGGTTTTCGATTCTGATAATGCTCGCCGAGAAGGTTGAGAATGACGTTGACGTTTCGCTGATTGAGTTCCTGCGTATGTTCGAGCGCCTCCGCCGGAGTTTCTCCCGCGACGAACCGACTGGCAATCGGAGGTATCATATCTCGGGATTTGCACCCCCGTGCCTTAGGGTTATATATACCCGCGCCAGACCGTCGGTTCTTAAGACCCGGGGAGTTTCTGTCTCGATATGGATATACTCGGCGTGGATATTTTCGATTTCGGCGTCCTCATCGTCGCGGTGTGGGCAATGTTGCCCGCGTACGTGCCGAACAATGTAGCAGTGGTTGCGGGCGGTGGCGCACCCATCGACGGAGGACGGACGTGGAACGGAGAACGACTCCTCGGTGACGGAAAGACGTGGCGCGGCACCATCGCCGGAGTCGCAGTCGGTGCACTGCTCGCCCTCGGATTGAACGTCATAAATGGAACGGCGGCGGACGTTCTGAATGTCTCACTGCCGGAATTTCCCGCGGCCGTCATGGTCGCAATGCCGCTCGGTGCGATGCTCGGCGATATGGGGGCGTCCTTCCTAAAGCGTCGAACTGGACGAAAACGCGGCGCGGCGTTTCCGGGCGTTGACCAGTTGGACTTCGTCGTGATGGCGCTCTTGCTCACGTCGCTCGCTGCGCCGGGGTGGACGTTGAAGACGTTTACCCTTCCAGTACTCACTGTGGTCGTCGTGGTGACGCCGTTCTTGCATCTGACGACGAACATGCTCGCGTACATGCTCGGGTTGAAGAACGAACCGTGGTAGCGACCGCAAAAAACTACTTTTAACCCACCTCCCCGCCCGTTGTCGCACATGGCGAATCAGGAACTCATCGCGGCCCTGCGCTCGGCGGACGCCGTCCAGTACGGCGAATTCGAACTCTCGCACGGCGGAACGAGCAGTTATTACGTAGATAAATACCTGTTCGAAACCGACCCGGACTGCCTCGAACTCATCGCGGAAGCCTTCGCGGAGCAACTGGGAGAAACGAAACTCGCGGGAGTCGCCCTCGGTGCAGTTCCACTCGTGGCTGTCACGAGCGTCGAGACGGGCAATCCCTACGTCATCGCGCGAAAACAGAAAAAGGAGTACGGCACGGCGAACCTCGTAGAAGGTCGATTAGAAGAGGGTGAAGAAGTCGTCGTCCTCGAAGACATCGTGACGACGGGCCAGAGCGCGGTTGACGCCGTGGAAGCCCTCCGAGATGCAGGTGCAGAGGTGAACAGAATTCTCGTCGTCGTGGACAGGGAGGAAGGCGGCAGGGAGAATTTGGAAGACGCAGGTGTGGAGATGGAAGCGCTTATTTCCGCCTCTGATTTGCTTGAATAGGAAGAGTAGGGAATCGAGGGTGTCTCTTGTTTTGAAATCGACTGTCGTTCTTGGCGCGCGAAGGTGAACCGTCAGGTTCGCCCGCGCGAGGTCTTCGTGAGCGGAGCGAACGAATGGCGCGTCGGAGCTTGTCTCCGACGATGGATGACTGAGGAACGGAGTGACGAAGGAGACGATTGGGGAGGATGTGGCGAACGAGATTTCTCCGAAATCTCGATTGCGAGTAGCGCGGAACGCAGTTCCGCGGACAGTTGAGCGGCGAAGCCGCGAAACGACGGTGGAACCGCGAGCGCGGTGCGGTTGCGGTCTGATTGGAGACGTGATTTGCGGACGGCACCGAACAAAACCATACCAAACAGCGAGAGAACACAATCAACACGAAGCACACTCCAAATCCGCACAAAATATAAATACCATCCCAGAACTACTATTCTGATAAGCAACACGATGTTGGGTGACTGCTTTACACGCCGGGTTCTCGCCCGCTAACCTAGTCACCACCATCGTCGTTTTCCCGCCCGCTTTTGACACGCGGAGCGATGTGTCCGCGAATAACTTCGCGGATGCACCGCAGATTTCGCGTCCGGGTGTCTGTTGCGCACTCGAATGGGAAGCAGGGCAGTCAAGAAATACTCATCAGTTACAACCATGAGCCACCAATCACAGTCAGTAGTCGTCGTATCACTTCCAGATGGGTCGAACCGCGAGTTCGACCACCCCGTATCAGTCGGAGATGTCGCCTACGACATCGGGCCGGGACTCGGGAAGGATTGCGTCGCCGCAATCGTAGACGGCGACCTCGTCGCGCCCGAGTATCGAATCGAATCCGACGCGAACCTGCGAATCGTCACGCCGGATTCGGACGAGTACGTTCGCGTCCTTCGCCATTCCGCGTCGCACGTTCTTGCACAGGCAGTCCTCCGCCATTTCCCGGACGCGAAACTCGCCATCGGCCCGCCGACGGATGACGGCTTCTACTACGATTTCGACTCCATCGAAATCGACAGCGACGACCTCGCGGAAATCGAGGACGAGATGCGACAAATAGTGGCCGAGGATTACGACATCGTGCGCGAGGAGGTGTCGCCGGAGGAGGCGCGGGAGCGACTGGCAGACCAACCCTACAAACTCGAACTGCTTTCGGAAATCGAGGAAGCAGGCAAACCGGTGACGTTCTACCGACAGGGCGAGTTCGTTGACCTCTGTGCTGGCCCGCACGTCGAATCGACGGACGAAATCGGCGCGCTGTCCCTGCTGGAAATAGCGGGCGCGTACTGGCATGGCGACGAGGACGAAGCCATGTTGACGCGAATTTATGGGACGGCGTTCGACCGCGAATCCGAGTTGGATGCGTTCCTCGAACGAAAGGAAGAAGCTGAAAAGCGCGACCACCGCAAAATCGGGTCGGCAATGGAATTGTTTTCGGTTCCCGACCACTCACCGGGGTGCGTGCATTTCCATCCGAACGGGATGGCGATACGCCGAGAATTGGAGGAGTTCGTGCGCGAGAAGAACGCCGAGTTGGGCTACGAGGAAGTGAAAACGCCGGAACTCAACCGCACCGAGCTGTGGAAAAAGTCGGGGCACTACGAGCATTTCAAAGAGGAAGGCGAGATGTTCGCGTGGGAGCAGGACGGCCACGAATACGGCCTGAAGCCGATGAACTGCGCGAATCACGCCTATCTCTACAACCACGACAGACGGTCGTATCGTGACCTCCCGCTCCGGTTTTCGGAGTTCGGGATGTGCTACCGAAACGAGCAATCGGGCGAACTCTCGGGTATGCTGCGAGTGCGCGGGTTCACGCAGGACGACGGCCACGCCTTCGTTCGACCCGACCAAATTCGAGGCGAAATCGCCCGAACGTTGGCAGTCATCCGCGAGATGTACGCGGTTTTCGGACTGGATGTCCTGCTGAAACTGGAGACGAAACCCGACGACGCAATCGGTGACGACGAACTCTGGGAACGAGCGCACGACGCTCTCCGAAACGCGCTTTCGGACGAGGAACTGGAGTACGAAGTTGCTGAGGGAGAAGGCGCGTTCTACGGGCCGAAAATCGCGATTAATGCGGAGGACGCAATCGGACGCGAGTGGACGATTGGAACGGTACAGTTGGATTTCGTCCAGCCAGAGCGAATCGGCATCAGTTACGTCGGCGAGGACAACGAGGAACATCGCCCGGTGATGATTCACCGCGCGCTTCTCGGGTCGCTAGAGCGGTTCATGGGCGTGTGTATCGAACACTTCGCGGGCAATTTTCCGCTGTGGCTCGCACCCGAACAGGTTCGTGTGCTTCCGATTACGGACGAGGACGCGGAGTACGCAGGGGAAATCGCCGAGCAACTCGGCGATTTCCGCGTCGAAGTGGATAATCGAGACTGGACGCTCGGCAAGAAGATTCGTGTTGGCCACGACGACAACGTTCCGTACATGGTTATCGTCGGCAATGACGAAGCGGAGTCGGGGACGATTTCGGTTCGGGATAGAAACGAACGCCAACAGGAAGACATCGAACGTTCAGCGTTTCGCGCACATCTCGAATCGGAATACGAGGAAAAGCGCCGTGAGGCCGATTTCCTCGACTAAGTGGACGAGTCGCGTCGAAAAAAAGTGAGCAGAAGAGGTGTGTAAACGGAAAGATGGGATGGAACAGCGGAACGGGAAATAGCACAGGTGTGTTCATACACACCACATTCTCCATCGAAGTGTTCAAGGTTGCACGATGGTGAGTATAGGGGTATGAATCGAGCAGAGAAAGCTACTCTCCAGCTACAGGCAGTCTCAGTTCTGCGGATGTTGAAAGAGACGCGAACCTACGACGAACTCGCGGAGGTAACCGGTCTTCCTGCGGGCGATTTGAACCGCTACGTGAACGGTCACGTTCTGCCGAGTACCGACCGCGCGGAGGCGGTCGTCGAAGGCGTCGGCAAGGAAGAACTTGCGGAAGAACTACAAGCCCGCACTCGACTCGACACTGAGGGCTACGTGGACAACTCCGACGTCGTTTTCGACCAGTCGTTTCTTGACCTCGTCGCACCGGTCGCCGCCGAGACGTTCGATTTCGAACACCCCGACGTGGTGTTGACCGCGGCAACCGACGGCATCACGCTCGCCGCCGCGATGGCGAGTTACTTCGGGGCGCGCTGTGCCTACGCGAAGAAGTCCAAGGAAACCGCCGTCGAGGAGTTCATCGAGGCTCGTCAGCGACTCGCCTCGGGTATCGAACTCACCTACTATCTCCCATCCTCCGCCATCGGGTCGGGCGAAACCGTCCTGGTCGTGGACGACCTGATTCGCTCCGGCGAAACCCAAGAACTGCTGTTGGAAATCGCCAGTGACGCGGACGCGGATGTCGGCGGCGTCTTCGCGCTCATCGCGGCGGGCGACGAAGGTATCGAGCGTGCGAAAGCGCGCACCGACGCGCCCGTCGGTGCGCTAGCATCGTTCGACTGACGATACGTCGTTCTTCGATTCGAAATTGTAGGCACATCTATGCGAAATTAGACGGTTAAAATCGTCTATTCTGATATTTTATACACGATTGCGCATAACTGCTCAGAATCAATGGGAACTGTTAAGTATGCTATCACGGATATGCTCACTCGTGCATTATGGGGACGAGTGATACTACAGACACTACCGCCAGTTCGGGAATGGCCGGTGTCCTCGCAGACTACTTCGGTTTCGACGAACACGGCACAGATTTACGAACGGAAGTCGTCGCGGGGATAACGACCTTCTTGACGATGAGTTACATCGTGGTCGTCAATCCGAGTATCCTCGCAGACAGCCCGGAGATTCCGATTCAGGACGGCATCCAACTAGCCGGATACTCCTACGGTCAGACGGTTTCGATGCTCGCCGTCGTGACTATCATCGCGGCCGCGGTCGCAACGCTGACGATGGCTTTCTACGCGAACAGACCGTTCGCGCAGGCACCCGGCCTCGGCCTGAACGCCTTCTTCGCGTTCACGGTCGTCGGCGCGCTCGGAATTTCGTGGCAGACCGCACTGGCCGCGGTGTTCGTGGAAGGACTCATTTTCATCGCGCTAACCGCAATCGGCGCGCGAAAATACGTCATTCGTCTGTTTCCCGAACCGGTGAAGTTCGCTGTCGGAACCGGTATCGGACTGTTCCTCGCCATCATTGGCTTGCAGGCGATGAACGTCGTCGTTCCTGATGACGCGACCTACGTCACGCTCGGCCCTGTCGCGTCCGACCCCGTGGCGATTCTCTCCGTGTTCGGCCTCTTCCTCACCTTCGCGCTGTACGCCCGCGGCACGCCGGGTTCCATCATTATCGGTATCGGCTTGACGACGCTCATCGGTTACGCAGTAGAATGGTTCGGCCTCGTCGCGCCCAATACGCTCACCCCGCAGATGGTGGGCGCGACATACGACATTACCCCGGTCGCCGGAGCGTTCATTTCGGGACTCAGCGGCATCGAGGCCTTCTCGTTCGCGCTCGTCGTGTTCACGTTCTTCTTCGTGGACTTCTTCGACACCGCCGGAACCCTCGTCGGCGTCGGACAGGTCGGCGGCTTCCTCAACGACAAAGGCAACCTTCCGGACATCGACAAACCGCTCATGGCCGACGCGGTCGGAACGACGGTCGGCGGCATGCTCGGCACTTCGACCGTGACGACCTACATCGAATCCGCCTCGGGTGTCGAAGAGGGCGGTCGAACCGGAATGACGGCGCTCGTCGTCGGACTCCTGTTCATACTGTCGCTGGTCTTCGTTCCCGTGGCCGCCGCGATTCCGCAGTACGCCTCCCACATCGCGCTGGTCGTTATCGGCGTCGTGATGCTCGGCAACGTCGTTGACATCGCGTGGGACGACATCACCAACACCGTCCCGGCAGGCATGACCATCCTCATCATGCCCTTTACGTTCTCCATCGCCTACGGTATCGCCGCAGGTATCGTCTCCTACCCAATCGTCAAACTCGCGGCTGGCGAACTGGAGGACACTCGACCGGGTCACTGGGCACTCGCGGCCGCCTTCGTCCTCTACTTCTTCGTCCGGACGAGTGGAATGTTGCAAGGCAACGTCTGAGCTATTCTCCTCACTACCGAAAGGCAAACCGCACCTTTCGTTGTTCGAAAATCCGGTGGAGTTGCTCACTACCGAAAGGCAAACCGCACCTTTCGTTGTTCGAAAATCCGGTGGAGTTGCTCACTACCGAAAGGCAAACCGCACCTTTCGTTGTTCGAAAATCCGGTGGAGTTGCTCAGTTCCACCACACTCTTATTTCAGTCGCCCCTATCCGCGTCCATGTCGAACCTCGAACTGTACGAACTCGAAGGATGCCCGTTCTGCGCCAAAGTAACGTCAAAGCTTGACGAACTCGGACTCGACTACGAATCCCACTTCGTCCCCCGCGCTCACAGCGAACGAACCGAAGTGAAAGAAATCAGCGGGCAAACTGGCGTTCCCGTACTGGTCGATGAAGAACACGGCGTCGAAGGAATGCCGGAAAGCGACGACATCGTGGAGTACCTCGAAAAAACATACGGCGCATAAAACCGCTTCAGATTATAAGCCGGAGAACTATCCGAAATACCACCATCGACACAGTCACGACGAACTGTCGGCAAGAGACGAAACAGTAGTGGCGTATTGGGCGACAATCGACCAAATCAAAGAAAACAGTCTGGTGCCATCAGTTCCCTCACGGGAGCACAATTATTTCAGTTGCTGGCCATTTGATTTACTTCTCAGCGATGCCTCTAGGGCAGTATGACGACGAGAAGAAAACTGTTGACCGCAGGCGGACTGCTCATCGCCGGATTTGCGGGATGTACAGGGCCGGGCGAGGACGGTGGCGAAGACGGAGATGGTGGTGGCGGCGGTGGAGAAGATGGCGGTGGAATGGGAGACGGCGAAGATGGCGGCGGTGAGAACGGGGACTGAAACCTACGCTTCCGCCCGTTCTCGAATCAGTTTTCGGAGTTCGTCGGCGTCCTCGATGCCTTCGACTTCCTCGCGTTCGACCAGTGCGGTATCTTCGACGGTTTCGCGCCGCGCTTCGTCAACGAAGTACACCGACCGAGTGCGCGCGACTTGACTAATCGAACTCATGATTCGAGCGCGTTTCTCGGCGGTTCGGGTGAATGCCGAGTGACTGGTTAGCACGCGGTCTTCGTAATCGTCCTCACTCACCGTCTTGAACGGCGCGCGAGTCGTCGGATGAACGGTGAAACCGACACGGGTCAGCGTGGAGAACATGTGTTCGTCCTCCGGTTCGGTTTCGGAGCCGTCCAGTTCGTCCTCTTCGGTGAGTTCGTCCGCGCCGCCGAACACCTCGACGGCACTCGTCAGTTCGCCCTCGAACAGTTCTTCGAGTTCGATTGCTACCTCGACGCTTGCGTTCATCCCGTCTTCGTACTTCGAGACGGTTCGTCGGGAGACGCCGAGTTCGGAGGCGAGTTGGCCGAGGCTCCAACCGCGACCCTTGCGCTCATCTTTCAGCACGTCGCCGTCGATGTTGACGTACAGGCCGCCGGGCGCGGCGTAGACGAGCGGTGGCACTCCCTCCACGAACAAATCGACGGCGGTGTCCGGGTTGAAGACCGGAACGCCGTGTCGGAAGTACACCACGCCGGGTTCGAGGTCTTGATTTCTCGTCCGCAGACCGATGACCATCGGTGTCGCATCGAGATACGTTCCGAGTCGTCGCATCTCCATGCCGGTTTGCGCATCGAACGCGTCGATGTTACCAAGAATTTTCAACAGTAGCAGGTCTGGTCCGCGTCGTGCCGCTACATCGAAACTCTTTGGTCGGATTGCACACCGGTCACTAACCACGAATCCCGCGTCTTCGAGCATCGCGGTTACGTTACCGACCAGTGCAGACCGGGACATGGTGAGAGGTAAGTGAGTCCAATATAAATACGTTTTGGCTGAATAACGTACCGCCGTCTTGCGATTTTCCTACTTATCGGCGATAGATTCATATAGTACAAGGTAGCTTCGAAACCCGTTAGTTCGACACGCGACAACAGTCTCGTGTGACGGTTATCGGGCTGGACGACACCGACTCCCGAGAACGCGGGATGTGTACGACCTACCTCGCCGCGCGCATCGCAGACGAGGTGCAAGATGCGGGCGGGGACGTGGAGCGACTGCTTCTAATTCGTCTCAATCCCGCAGTGAAGCACAAAACGCGGGGCAACGCCGCCCTCGCAATTCACACCGACCTCGACCCGGAATCGGCGTTCGAACTCGCGCGAAACGAACTCGAAACCGCCGCGGAAACGGACGACCCGAACACGAATCCCGGCCTCGTGGTCGCGCCGCACGCACCGGAAAACACGCCGAGTGAAATCTCGGATTTCGCTCGGCACGCAGTTCGAACCCTCCTGTCCCGCGGGGAAGCCGAACGACGAATCGAATCGGCGGGCTATCGTTCCGCCGGATGGAAAAACGCCCGCGGGAAAATCGGCGCACTCGCGGCAGTTGGAAGTTGGAACGCCTTCTCGGAGTGGACGCACGAACACATTTCTTACCGCGAATCGGAACGATGGGGAACGCCCCGCGACGTGGATTTCGATTCGGTGTTCGAGGCTTCGGACGACCATTACCCTGCGGTCTGGGACACCGTAGACCGCGGAACCGGCGAAGCGGTTTGTATCCCACACACACCCTGTCCAATTCTGTACGGGATTCGCGGCGACGACCCGGACGCAGTCCGGCGAGTCGCCGACAGAATCGAGGGTGAACCAGTCGTTCAAACCGCGCTGTTCGTGACGAATCAGGGCACGGACGCCCATCTGCAAGATGGAACTCTCGGCGAGGTCGAACAGAATCACGCCTACAGAATCACCGGAACCGTCGTCTCGAAACCCGAGACGAGACGAGGGGGGCACGTCTTTTTCACGCTCTCTGCGGAGTCAGATACCGAACTGGGGTCTAAATCCGAGTCCAAATCTACCGGCAACCTCCCCTGTGCCGCCTTCGAACCGACGAAGCGCTTCCGCGACCACGTCAGAAATATCCGTCCCGGCGACGAAATCACGGTCTGCGGCGAAGTTTCCCGTGGAACGCTGAAACTCGAAAAGTTCGCAGTGAGAAGTCTCGATACGACGGAATTCGTGACGCCGAACTGCCCCGAATGTCGTCGGTCGATGAAAAGCGCGGGAGCAGGGCAGGGCTATCGCTGTCGGGATTGTAAAACGCAAGCAGACGGAAAGGTCGAGCAGGAAATCGACCGAGAGTTGGAATCGGGATGGTACGAAGTTCCACCGGAAGCGCGGCGACATATCGCTAAACCGCTCGTTCGCGGAGGCTTCGATGAACAGACCCATCCGGAACGATAACGGTAAAAATACCGCTCGAAAATGTTTACGACGATTTCAGGCCGCTTCCGGTGAGCGGAACGACCACGTCAGCATCGTCTGCGATGGTTCCTCGCTCACGATATGCCGACAGCCCAGCAACAGCAACCGCGCTCGTCGGTTCGACGTAAAACCCGGTTCGGTGGAGTTTGTCGAGCGCATTCTGCGTCGTTTCCGCGTCGAGTGCAATCGCGTCACCGCCCGTCTTTTCGATGGCATCGACAATCTGATTGCTGCGAACCGGTTGGGTAATTTGGATGCCGTCCGCAACGTCGTTTTTCTCGTCGCTGTCTGTATCACCATCTCCTTGCAATTCGCTCGCAATCGGTGCGACACCTTCGGCCTGCACGCCGAGCAGTCGAGGCATCTCGTCCGTCCACCCGGCGTCGAACAGGGCTTGGAACCCGCGGTACATGCCGAGAAAGAGCGTTCCGTGGCCGAGCGGGGAGACGACGGCATCCGGCACTGACCAGTCGCGCTGGGCAGCCAATTCTAGCGCGAAGGTCATCGTTCCCGCGAAGAAGGCCGGGTTCCACGCGTGACTCGCGTACCAGCCATCGCCTGCATCGACGCAGTCGAGGCAGGCGTCGGTTACGTCTTGCCTCCTTCCTTCGACGCGAACCGGGGTCGCACCAGCGCGTTCGATGGCCGTCAGTTTCGATTCCTTCACGTCTGCCGGAACGTATATTTCGGCGTCGATACCTGCTCGGGCCGCGTACTGCGCGATTGCTGCACCTGCGTTGCCCGAGGAGTCTTCGAGGACGGTTTCGACGCCGAGTTCCGCGGCCCGCGACAGAGTCGCGGTCGCACCGCGGTCTTTGAAACTTCCTGAAGGAAACACACAGTCGAGTTTGAACTGGGCGTTCCACTCGTCTGCGTCCGTGAGCGGCGTGAATCCTTCGCCGAGTGAGACGACCCGACGAACGGGAAGGAACTCTTCGAACGCCCATAGCCCATCTCTGGTGTCGATTTCACGGAAATCAGGGGGGTGGTCGGCATCGGGAAGCGGTTGCGTTGCGAAATCAAGCGGCTGGCCGCAGTCACAGCGCCACGGTTCGTCCGGCCCGGCGGAATACGTACGATTGCACGCGGAACAGATGAGGTCAGTTTTCATCAGTATTTTGTCAATATTCGTCGATGTTGATGCCGACCGAGCACACGTATTCACCAGTGGCGACCTGCGGCAGTCTACGCGAGCGCCAGAAGATACCGGAACGGTCGGCGGTCACTTCGGCTTTCAGCGTGCCGAACACGTCGGTTACCCCGAACAGGGTTTCGCCCGGTGACACCTCCTCCCCGAGGTCTTTTTTGAACGTCACGATACCGCCGTTCGGCGCGCCGTAGCGGTCGAATCCGGTTGCACGAGTCTGTGGTTCGAACTCGGCCTCGCCGTCGAGGAAGCCGTAGTATCGGAGGACGTTGAACACGCCATTGACGCCGTACTGAATGCTTGTTTCGTCCCAGCCGACACAGCCGCCGAGTTCGGGGTCGATAGTCGGAATGCCCTCGTCGGGGCCAGCGCGTGCGAGTTGCCCGTCCGGCCCTTTCTGGTCGAGAATGTGCCCACAGCCGAACACCTTGGCGAGTTCCAAACACTCGTCGTGCATTCGGTGGCGCTTGCCACAGCGCACACGAGTTTCGTTTATCATCCGGCTGGTCGAACCCTGATGCAGGTCGAGAATCATGTCGGCTCGGGACGCCGCTTCGAAAACGGCCGCCGCGATTCGCTCGCTGGACGTGCCCGATTCGTTGCCGGGGAACGCTCGGTTCATCTTCGTGTCGTCGATGGGGTTGCGGTGCTCCGCCACTTGGAAAGCGTGATAGTTAACCAGACCGACGACGAGAATCGTGCCCGAAATCTCTTCGGGTGCGAGTTGTGGGACGACTCGTTTGATGACTCCGAGTCCGTTGAGTTCGTCACCATCGCTTACGGCCTGTATGTACAGCGTCTTTCCCTCGTTCGCACCATTTATCACGGCGACGGGGAGGCCGAACTGACTCCCATCGCGAGTCTCTCCCACCGCGAGTCGGCCCGTGTCGATTTCTCCGGGGGCCGCGCTCGCCGTACCGAGCGTTGTCATTACAGGTACACCGTTTCCGAACTCCCTTAGCAGTTCGGTATTTCCACCGGCTAACAGTTCGATATTGAAGTGTCACATCGCCACAGTCGGCAGTCACGTTGCCACATTCAGTGAAACTATGAGTAGTTGGTAGAATCATTCGCGCGTGGCAACCGAAGACGAATCGGTAGACGTTCTCGCACCATTCCGACAATTCGTCTCGCTAGAACGTGACGTTCTCGTGCTATCCATGGCGATGTTCGCGTTCAGCCTCGGCTTTCAGATGACCGGGCGATACATGGGGCGCTATCTTTCTCTGCTCGGGGCGACCAGCCTCATCATCGGACTGTACGGGAGTTTCGGCAACCTCATCGGGGCGATGTATCCATATCCCGGTGGAGCGCTGTCGGACAGAATCGGATCACGAACTGCACTGACTCTGTTCGGTTTCTGCTCGACTATCGGCTTCCTCCTCTGGGTCGGTGCACCCGACCTTCCAACGTTTCCGGGCTTCCCGACGTGGGCGTGGATTTTCGTCGGCCTGCTGTTGGTGCAGGCGTGGAAATCGTTTGGACTGGGTGCGACATTCGCCATCGTCAAACAGAGCGTCCCGCCCTCCAAACTCGCGCAGGGGTTCGCCAGCACTGAAACGTTCCGCCGAACCGCGTTCCTGATTGGCCCCCTCGTCGCCGCCAGTCTCATCGCTGCCTACGAGTTCGAACTCGGTTTTCGGTACGTCCTCGCCGTCGGTGCGGTCTTCGCACTGCTGGCGACCCTCACACAGCACGTTCTGTACGAGGCAAGCGAAGATTCACTCGGTAAATCCTTTGCCGGAACCGCACAAATTGTGAACGACCTCAAGGGAATGCCCGCCCCACTTCGGCCCCTCCTCGTCGGCGACACGTTGGTTCGGTTCGCCAACGGAATGGTGTACGTCTTCGTCGTGCTCGCCGTGACCGAGTACCTACAAGTCGATGCGACGCTCCCGTTCGTGGGCTATCTCGGCCCGGAGGCATTCTTCGGCGTCCTCCTCGCAATCGAAATGGCAGTCGCCCTACTGACGATGCTCCCCGTCTCGAAACTCGCGGAACGAATCGGACTGAAACCGGTCGTCGGAATCGGGTTCGTCGTCTACGCCGTCTTTCCCGCACTGCTGGTCAACGCGCCCGACGATGCCGGAATCGTCGCCCTGCTGTTCGCCTTCTCGGGACTTCGATTCGCGGGACTCCCCGCCCACAAAGCCCTCATCGTCGGCCCCGCCGAGGAGAACGCGGGCGGACGAGTCGTCGGGTCGTACTATCTCGTCAGAAACGCGATTACGATTCCGAGCGCCGCGTTCGGCGGGTGGCTGTACGGAATCGAATCGGTGCAAGCTGGATTTGCCACCGTAGACGGGCCGATACTGGCGTTCGGCTTGGCAACCGTCGTTGGTATCGCCGGAACGGCCTACTTCCTCGTCTTCGGGCAGGAACTCGACGCCTACGCCTGAAGTGAAGGTATAGATAGAGGGGAGAGAGGGTCGAGGTGAATTTTTGCGCTCGTTCATCGTTGCTTGAGCATGACCCGTGAAACCGTCTCTATCGGAATGGAGCGGGAAAATCGCGCCAGCTGCTCGCGCACAGTTCGTGTCGGAAACGACGTTCGAGTGTCGGGCATCACGGCTACCGACGAGAACGGAGAAATCGTCGGCGTAGACGACCCCCTACGCACAACAAGGCGAACGCTCGAAAACATCGAATCAACGGTCGAATCCGCAGGCACAAGCCTCGAAGTGGGTTCGAACACGCATGTATGTGACGAATATCGAGAGTTGTGAAGCAATCGGTGACGCCCACGCCGAGTTCTTCGGAGATGTTCGGCCCGCGACGAGTATGGTCGAAGTGAGTAGACTGGCTGCTCCAGAAACGTTGGTCGAAATCGAAGCCGACGCGATACTCGACGGCTGACCGACGGCTCTTTTATCTACGCGTTCTAACCGGCGAGCGTGCAAGAAGAGATTCCTGACCGCCCCGGAGTGGCGAACCTCATCGAGGCGTTGAACCTCCGCCGGAACGCCATCATCGGGTTCGCGCTGAGTGCGCTGTTCACGGTACTCGTGTACGCCTACCGCGTGATGTTCATCGGCGAAGTGCGGGGACAGGCCGGGACGCCGCTTTCGTTTCTCGCACTCGCTGTCGTGCTGGCGCTCACGCTCGGCGCACTTGTTACCGCGGCGTTGACCCTCATTTCAGTGCGCAATCTCGCACGCGACCTCGACTGAGTTCGGATGCAGGTCGGTATCGATGCTACTCCGGTTCGACCATCCCAGCTAGTTCTGCGAGTCGTTCCGCGCCCGACCGAGTTCCCTTAGCCAGTAGGACATCGCCAGCCTGAATTTCTGTTTCTGGGCCGGGCGAGATGACCCAGTCGTCGCGCGGCCTGCGAACCGCGATAACTCGCATTCCGGTTTCGGTTTCGACCCGTTCGTGACCGAGCGTGGTTCCATCGAAATCGCTTGCGTCCGTAACTGTCACCCGGACGATGACCTCGTCGCTTTCTTGCACGGCATGTTCGACGACGGGATGAGTTCCGAGTCCGTGGAGCACCCCCTCGCTAATTTCGACCGCGGCGTCGCTGATGACCTCGGTGCTATTTGCGAGGTGAACGAGCCCGCGCAGTGAAACCGGGTCGTCCGCGCGGCTTGCGGCCTGCAACACCCACGCTTCGAACCGGGATTGGAGGGCATCGACTTCCGCTTCGAGTTCCACGACTTCCTCCGCCACGTCCGCACTGTCGAAGAGGACGCTCCCGTAGGCGAGGTCAACGGCGAGTTCGCTCATGTTCTTCATCAGCACGATGGAATCGACCGCGCGTTCGAGGTCGGTGTCGTCGTCTTCCGGCGGTTCCGGCGGTACGTACTCTTCGCCGGTTGCCTGCTCGTACACCGACCCGATTCCTTCGTCAGGGCCGCGCAAGAGAAGCCGATCGTCCACCCGGAGGTCGGTGTCCTTGTCGGGATTCAGAATCCAGTCCCCGCCGCGATGGATAGCGATGACCCGAACGCCGGTTTCGGTTTCGAGATTCAACCGCCCGAGCGTCTGCCCCGCGAGAGACGAGGAATCCGCAATCGAAACTCGAACGAGCGTTTCGATTGCCTCCGGAAGTGCCGCGCGCATGGTCTGTGGCAGGCCGATGTCCTCTAAGACGACTTTAGCGATGTCACCCGCCGCGTCGCTGATTTTCTCGGCGGCCCCGACGACGCCGAAAACCGGCGCGAGTTCCTCCGCGTCTTCCGGACTTCTGGCGGCCATGAGCAGGCTCATTCGAGCCTGTAATTCCAGCACGTCCATCTTCCCTTCGAGGGCGAGTACTTCGGACGCGATGTCGTCGCTTCCGTGGAACACGGCAGAAAAGGAGAGGTCGATGAGCAGTTCGGCGGTGTCTTTCATCTCCGCTAAAACCTCCTTCACACTCCGTGGTTCGTACTCCACCTCGCCGCTCGCGGGTTCCATAGTTCGGGGTTGGTCGTTCTTCCGTAAAAACGTTCGTAGAAAATGGAAAGACAGCGTAACCCCTGTTTCGTGCGCCGAATCGACTGATAAAGATGTTGCAGGGAACAAGTCCCGACAGAACGACCACGAAAGATAATCCTTTTGCGGGTACCCCGTGAATTGTCGTGGTATGGCAGACGAGGTCAAAAAAGGCTTAGAGGGCGTGGTCGTCGCGGAATCAGCACTCAGCCACATCGATGGAGACGTGGGAAAACTCGTTTATCGAGGATATACGATAGAAGACCTCGCGCGAGATGCGAGTTACGAAGAAGTGCTGTATCTCCTTTGGCACGGTACTCTTCCGAATCGTGAGGAGCTAGAATCGTTCAGCGAGTCGATGGCGGAAGAACGCGCAGTGGACGACGGCGTCATGGACACTGTGCGCGAACTCGCTGAATCGGATTCGAACCCGATGGCGGCGCTCCGGACTGCGGTTTCGATGCTCGCAACGTACGACGCGGACGATTCCGACTCCGACCCGGCAGACCGCGAGGCAAACCTCAGGAAGGGCCGACGAATCACCGCGAAGATGCCGACCATTCTCGCAGCCTTCACACGCATCCGAAACGGTGACGACCGGGTCGAACCGCGAACCGACCTCGGACACGCCGAGAACTTCCTCTACATGCTCAACGACGAGGAACCCGACGACGTGCTCGCAGACGTGTTCGACCAAGCACTCGTCCTGCACGCAGACCACGGCCTGAACGCCTCGACGTTCTCCGCGATGGTCACGGCGAGCACGCTTGCCGACCTCCACAGCGCGGTGACGAGCGCAATCGGCACGCTGTCCGGTTCGCTCCACGGCGGCGCGAACGCTAACGTCATGCGGATGCTGAAGGAAGTGGACGACGCGAACCAAGACCCAGTCGAATGGGTGCAGGATGCGCTCGACGAGGGACGCCGCGTCGCCGGATTCGGCCACCGCGTCTACAACGTAAAAGACCCGCGCGCAAAGATTCTCGGCGAACAGAGCGAGGAACTCGGCGAGGCCGCAGGCGACACCAAATGGTACGAGATGTCCGTCGCCATCGAGGACTACATCAGCGAAGAGAAAGGACTCGCACCGAACGTGGACTTCTACTCCGCCTCGACGTACTACCAGATGGGAATCCCAATCGACATCTACACGCCGATTTTCGCCGTCTCGCGCGTCGGTGGCTGGATTGCCCACGTGCTGGAACAGTACGACGACAACCGCCTAATTCGCCCCCGTGCGAAGTACATCGGCGAAGAAGACGCCGACTTCGTCCCGCTCGACGAGCGATAACGAACTCGTTCGGCAGTCGGTTTACGCACTAGACGCTTTCTTTTCGAGATACGTTATTTCGACCATCAGATCCGGACGGTCGGCGTCCGAGAACCGGAACCGCCACGACCGGTCGAACGCTACTCGACCGTCCTGTGCCTTCATCAGTAGTTCTCTAAGCATGGAATCGAATTGAGGTAGTGAAGAAGATGTAGATGCGTCACCTACTGACCCGGAAGACGTTGTCCGCGGCTCAAGAGGAAGAAGACGCGTGATTTCGACCATCAAGTCACGATAGTGACTGTCGGGATACCGAAACGTCCACGCCCGGTCGAACAGCGCCGAGGAGTCGTGATGAAGACCGAGTAGCAACTTCAACGTTGACCGGAACTCTTCCGGCGAAGCGACCCACGAAGAGAAGCCGCGAGGATTGCTCATACACCGTGATTTTCTACGAGCTACATAAGCCGGGTCAACGCTCCCCCTCCGTTCCACTGATTCTTCCGCCGATGAACAGTTCGAAACGTGGTAAACGATTCTGAACGGTCGAATTTGGCGTGGTTCAGTCGATTTCAGTCGTTCAGCAGTTCATCCAACATTCCACCGACGTGGTCGATTTCCTCCGGGATGACGCCGTGGCCCATTTCCTCGAAGATTTGCTCGGTCACGTCGCCGTCGAGTTCGCGGAGCACGTCTCGCGTCTCGTGGACGCGCTCGACAGGAATATGCGGGTCGCGGTCGCTACAGCCGAGATAGACCGGTGTACCATCGAGTGACCCGTCGTACTCTCGGGACGTCCCGTCCGGGCCGATAAGACCGCCACTGAATCCAGCGACACCGCCGTATCGCTCCGCGTTTCGTGCAACGAACTCGGTCGTCAGACAGGCACCCTGCGAGAAGCCGAGGATGAAGGTTCGTTCCGGGGAAATGCCCGCGTCTTCGAGGTCGGAGAAAATCGTTTCGAGCAGCGCCAACGCCGACGATAAATACGGCTGATTCGATTCTATCGGCGCGAGGAACGATTGTGGGTACCACGTGTTTCTTGACGCTTGCGGAGCGAGATAGGCGATTTCCGGGTGTTGAAATTCTTGAGTCAGTTCGAAAATGCTTTCGGCGGTCGCACCGCGCCCGTGGACGAGCACCATCGCTGTGTCGGCGTCGTCGATAGCCGTCCCTGTAGTTGCAACCGGTTGTCCGGCGTGCGGGCCATCTACGTCGTCCGTGGTGAACTGGAAATCCGTCATCTATCTCAGAAATAGTGCTCCTCCATCCTACCGTTTTCTGCACCCGAATTTTCTGCCGTTAGGTGTTTTACTGTCTCCTCTCAGGTTTCCTCGGCACTCCCGCGTTCTTCCATCATCGCGGCGGCACGGGAGGCCCATCCGCCCCAATAAAATCCCGCGCTGACGATGCCCATCGACCAGACGTAGTGAAGCAAAATTCCGGCGTACACGCCCATCACGCCGTAGTCCATCTGCACTCCAACCAGCCACGAAAAGCCGACCATGAACAGAAACATTCCAGAAGTACGCGCGAAAAAGGGCGTTTTCGTGTCGCTTCCGCCTTGCAGTGACCCGGCGAGAATGACGAAGAGGACGAGGAACGGCGCAGCCAATCCGTACACCCGGGCGAAATCTGCGGCGTATTCGAGGGTCGGCGGGTCGGAGGTGAAAAGCCGAACCAATGGCTCGGCAGTGAGAAAGAGCAGGCCGCCGATTCCACCGACCGTTAGCAGTCCGAGGGCGGCGGTTGCCCAGCCTTCGAAGCGCGCTCTGTCTGGGTCGCCACTGCCGAGGGCTTGGCCGACGACGACGCTGGAGGCGACACTGTACCCTCGGGAGAGCGGCCCGGTCACTTGCTGGTACACCCGGCGACCGATTTGATAGGCCGCGTTGACTTCCGTTCCGAAGGCGAGCAGAATTGCGTTGAACGGGAACTCCGCAATCGTCGCGGCGATTCCTTCACCGATTCGGGGCGCGCTGACGACGAGCAGTTGCTTCGTAATGGTGCGATTTTGCGGTCGGACAAACGATGCCTGCGTCCAATTGGTGCTAATCGCAAGCAAAAGTGCGGTCGCGGTGAACAAATTGCCGACGGCGGTGGCAATGCCGACACCGACGATTTGCAGGTTCGGAAACGGGCCGAGGCCGAGTCCGAGCGCCACGGTTCCACCGATGTTGAGCAGATTGGAGACGACGTTGATGTACATCGGCGTTTTCGTGTCGCCAGTACCCTGTAAGGAGCGCGCGGCAACCAGCGCGACGTGTCGCGCTGGTGCCGTGAGGAAGATGATGAGAAGATACGTGCCGCCCATCCGCGCGACGTTTTCGGGCGCGCCGAGAATGGCGATTGCAGGTTCTGCGAACAACAGACCGAAGAGAACGAACGGAATCCCGGCGACCGTACCGACCAAAATTGCTTGGGTAATTGCCTCGTCGCGGTTCGCGGTCGCGCCGACGCCGGTATCCTGACTGGAGAGCGCAATCGCTCCGCCACCGAGTCCGAGTCCGATTCTGAGTGGCAGGCGCGCGTAGAGGTCTGCAAGACCGATTGCCGCGACCGCGGCGGGCGAGAACAAGGCAGTAACGATGATGTCGGTCGTCCGCATCAGCGTTCGGAGCACCTGCTCGGCCATCACCGGCCACGAGAGCGAAAGCACTCGACGCCAGACGGCAATCGTTCGCGCGCGAAGCGTCACTGGAACGTGATTCCGTCCGGCGGGGTTTGGCTGTACCGGAACGGGCAACCGACGCGAAATGGACAAAATGCGATTAACCGGCCCATAACTATCCCTTCTATCGGGGTACGTACCACCAATCAACGATGAGGACGCTGGCAATCGTCAACGGCAGCGAGGAGCAGTACGGTGGATGGCGACCTGCGCGCGAGCAGTACGCTTCGCCACAGTTCAGGTCGAAAGCGAAATACGCGGAAACGTGTGACGATTGGCGAATCGTCTCCGAAAAGCATGGTCTGTTCTCTCCCGACGCTAGAATCGGACTGGACGAGGCCACGCTCGCTTCGTTGACACCGTCCGAGCGAAACGACTGGGCGCGAGCGGTGCGCGTTGAAATCAAGCGACTCGTCGTAGAGGAAGACAACTACGACGCACTGGTCGCGCTTCTCGATTCGGAGTACGTTCGCCCGCTGTCCCCGCTCTGGAAGGAGTTAGAGAGGAATGACATTCAGGTGCGTATCGAGCAGACGCCGCATGAGGGGGCGAAGGAGACGAACGAATCCACATGTTAGTGTTCGTCTACGGAACACTCACCGACCCGAATCGGGCCGATAGCGTCGTTGAGACGTTCGAGTTCGTCGGCGATGCAGTTCTCTCGGGACTACATCGCGTCGATGGGGAGTACCCGACACTGGCACCGGATGGCGAGACGGAAGGACGACTGCTCGAAACGCCGGATATAGCGATGTTAGACGCATACGAAGGTGTCGGGCGAGGACTGTACGTCAGAGTTACAGTTCCGATGGAGGAAACGGAAGTCGCGGTGTACGTCGGCGACCCGACTCGATTAGGCGTGAAAAAGCCAGTTTCGTGGCCGGACGGTGAAACGTTCGAACAGCGCGTCCGTCGGTACGTTCGTGAGGAAGGGGTTCAGGTGGAATCGGCCACATGATTTATGTATGACGTTCGTCAGACAGCGATGTCTGCCTTCCGTCAGACACACAGCTTTCTTCGGTGCTTGCTTGTGATTTCACTTTCACTCCACCCTCCATGGCTTTATATACTCGGGAGTTCACTCTCCGGACGCGGTTACACGCTCCGCGCTCTCCGTTCTTTCCCCTTTCCCCACCGAACCAGTGCCGACTCAATCCGAGGGACTCGATGCGACTTCGACCGCCCGTTCGAGCATCCCGTTATGAGTCGTATAATAGTAGTACAGACCGGCACCGACCGCCGCGACACAATTGGAGATCGTGACGGCCCAGAACACGGCAGACACGCCGTAGTCGAGCCAGAGGACGCCGATTGCGGCGATAGGGAGCCGTAGTCCCCAGTATTTTACCAAGTCGGCCACCAAACTCACTTTCGTCCGACGTGCGCCGTTAAAGCCCGCGTTGAACAGATACATCGCACCGATGGCCCAGTAGCCGTACACCAGAATCCGGAGATATTCGACAGTCAAGTCGAATCCTTGAGAAGTCATATCCGGAACGAACGTTCTGACCAGTAGTTCGGGAGCAACCCACTGGAAGACACCGATTAGGGTCAAACCGACAGCGGCGATGCCTGCGCCCACCCACGTAGTGAGGCGTGCACGGTTCGGTTTTTCTGCACCGATATTCTGACCGATGACGCTCTGTGCGGCCTGCGAAAGACCACTGGCAGGAATGAATGCAACGCTGGCGATACGGGCACCGACAGTGTAGGCCGCGAGAGCAGCAGACCCGCCAGCGGCGGCGACAACCCCGACGATGAGCAGTCGAACCGATTGCCCGGCGGCGCGTTGGCCGCAGATAGGAAGGCCAATATCGACGATTTCACGGTAATCGTTCATTTCGAACGTCATCGACTCTTTCGTAAGCGAGAAGCCGTTTCGCCCGCGAAGCATCATTCCAAGACCCAACAGCGACGAAATACCGTATCCGAGGATAGTTGCTAGTGCAGCGCCCGCGATTTCGAACCCTGAGAATCCGGGAATCCCGTAGCCAAAGATGAGAATCGGGTCGAGAACAATGTTGATAGCGACCGCAGCGACGTTGATGTAGAGGGCCGCGCGCGAATCGCCCGATCCGATGAATCCCATCTCGATGGCGTCGCCCATTCCCACGAGTGGCAGGCCGAGCGAAAACGTCGTGAAATAGATGACGGTCAGCGACGTGACTTCAGGTTCGGCACTGAACAAGGAAATGGCATCGGCACCGAAAATCAACACGAGAATGGTGAGCGCCAAACCGAGGACGAACGCGAGGGTGACACCGTGAAACACCGCGCGGCGCGCGAGCGAATCCTCTTCAGCCCCGACGCGCTGGGAGACGAGAACCTGTGTTCCGATGTTAGTCATCATGAGGACGGCGAACAAAAACGCGGTCAACGGGAAGCTTAGCCCCACCGCGGCAACCGCATCTTCCCCGAGTCGGCCGACCCAAAATGTATCGACGACCTGTTGGGCGACCTGTACGAAATTCTGCATGACGAGAGGGGCGGCAAGAAGCAGAAGAGAGCGTATCAGTGACCCATCAGTTATTTCCTCACGTGACACATCGACCATGGTTTTTGCCGTTACACAGATTATAAAATCTTGATAGTATTTATAAGTATCCCAGTGAAAATATGAGAATAGTTATCTCGTAACACTGAATTTCAGCGGCGAATCGAAAAGCGATTATTCGGTTTGCTGTACCGTTTGGCGAGTCGTCTGACGACTCGCGCGCCTGATTTTGTAGCTGGTGTAGATGAAGTACAGTCCCGCTAATCCGACGAGAACGTAGATAAGATTCGTAAGTATCTGTGCAACATCGGGAAGAAACAGCATACCCATCCCTTGTCGCACGACGTTTACCTGTCTACCGATGAGACTCGTTATACCGACGATTCCCCAGTTGAGCGCGCCAATGACGACGAGGAGGATACTGAACCAGTCCAGTCCGTTGGTTTCCATCGCTCCACTCGTCCTCACGGTACTGTCGGTAGCCATGACCTGTGAGTAAACGAAGGAGAGGTATTGTTATTTGGCAGTTATCCGCCGTCCGGCGAGGGTATTTTGAGATTTCCATTCGGCAACGCCGAACTACACGGAGATTGTAAACGGAACAGGCAAACTGGCTTCGCCAATACCCTACCCTTTTGTCGTACCGGCCCCAAACCGTGAGCAATGAGTGGGCGGCGCAAACCCGATTGGTTGAAGATGCGGCCCCCGTCGGGTCAGGAGTTTACAGGAATCAAACAGACGCTCCGCGAACACGACTTGAACACCGTCTGTGAGGAAGCGAACTGTCCAAACCTCGGAGAATGTTGGAGCGGTCGGGGTTCGGACGGCGGTGGCACGGCCACGTTCATGTTGATGGGTCACAAATGCACCCGAAGTTGTGGGTTCTGCGACGTGGATACGGGCGGCGGCGAACCGCTCGATCCGGACGAACCCGTAAACGTGGCGAGCGCCATCGCGGAAATCGGCCTCGATTACGTAGTTCTCACGTCGGTTGACCGGGACGATCTCGACGGACAGGGCGCAGAACACTTCGCGCAGACGATTCGGGAAATCAAAAAGCGCCATCCCGGCATCCTCGTGGAAGTGCTGATTCCCGACTTCCAAGGCGAAGAAAAGTTGGTTCGAAAAATTATCGACGCCGAACCGGACGTGATTGCGCACAACGTCGAGACGGTCGAACGACTGCAGCGTCCGGTTCGTGACCCGCGTGCGGGATACGAACAGAGTTTGGGCGTTCTCGAACAGGTCAAACGCGAGTCGAACATCTACACGAAAACGAGTCTGATGCTCGGCCTCGGAGAATACGACCACGAAGTGTATCAGGCGCTTTCGGATCTCCGGGAGACGGACGTGGACATCGTCACGCTTGGGCAGTATCTCCAACCGTCGCGGACGCACCTCGACGTGGAGGAGTACGTCCATCCATCGAAGTTCGAAACATGGCGACAGGTCGCGGAAGACGAGTTGTCCTTCCTCTACTGCGCCAGCGGTGCGATGGTTCGCTCGTCGTACAAAGCGGGCGAACTGTTCGTGGACGCCATCCTCCGAGATGGAAAAAGCGTGGAGCAGGCGAGGAAAGAGGCCCGAAGAGCCTCCGTATAAAAACGGTCGAGTCGGAAGACGGAACGCACGAGAGAAACCGGCACGGTGGGTTGGGAGGTGCGAACTTCGAATCACAAAGCAGTTACAAATTTGTTTTAGACGACACAAGTCGGGGGAAGTGGGAAATCGACAGCACGGATGACCTGTCCATCATTCGACTTACAACCGGCCAGAAATTTTAAATAGAGAAATTAATTCGGTTCTCGAAGAACAATATACGAAAAATGGCAGACGGAGCAATCTCTATGGGAAGTTAATTACGAAAACCCTATAACCTGCGCCAGAGTTCTTTCGTACATGTCAGGATGGGTTCGACCGTGAGCATCGTACACCAAGACCCCCAGGAACGAGTACAGATACTGGACGAAGACGGAACGGTGTTGGACGGTGCGGAAGTGCCGGACCTCTCCGACGAGGAACTGGTGGATATGTACCACCAGATGCGCCTCGCCCGTCACTTCGACGAACGAGCAGTCAGCCTCCAACGGCAAGGCCGAATGGGAACCTACCCGCCCCTCTCGGGACAGGAAGGTGCCCAAATCGGCAGTGTCTACGCGCTGGCCGACGACGACTGGATGTACCCGAGTTACCGCGAACACGGGGCCGCACTCGTCCGTGGTCTTTCGCTGACCCAGACCATGCTTTACTGGATGGGTCACGAGAAAGGCAACGAAATCGCGGAGGATTCCAACATCTTCACCGTCTCAGTGCCAATTGCAACGCAAATCCTTCACGCGACGGGAGGAGCGTGGGCATCCCGCCTGAAAGACGAAAGTAAGGCGTTCATGTGTTACTTTGGTGACGGTGCAACCAGCGAGGGTGACTTCCACGAAGGACTCAACTTCGCAGGCGTCTTCGACGCACCTGCAGTTTTCTTCTGTAACAACAACCAGTGGGCGATTTCGGTGCCACGAGAGCGCCAGACCGCCTCGAAGACCATCGCGCAGAAAGCCACTGCATACGGCTTCGAAGGCGTACAGGTCGATGGGATGGACCCACTCGCAGTGTACCAGGTGACGAAAGAGGCCGTCGAGAAGGCCAAAAACCCCGGCGAGGACGAACTGCGTCCGACACTCATCGAGGCGGTTCAGTACCGCTTCGGTGCACACACCACTGCCGACGACCCGACTGTCTACCGTGATGACGAAGAAGTCAAAAAGTGGAAGAAAAAGGATCCGATTCCGCGGATGGAGAAATTCCTGCTCAACACGGGCCGTCTGGACGAAGAAGGCGTCGAAGAAATCGAGGCCGACATCAAACAGCAGGTCGCAGACGCCATCGACGAGGCCGAAGCAGTTGAGCGACCCGAACCCGAGGAAATCTTCAATCACGTCTATGCGGATATGCCACGGCGACTCCGAGAACAGATGGAGTCGTTCGAGCAAATCCGAGAAAAGTACGGAGACGAAGCGCTTCTGGAGGATTAAAACATGAGTCAGGCAACTACCGAATCCGAGAATCTTACGCTCGTGCAGGCAGTCCGCGACGGACTGTACACTGAAATGCAACAGGACGACGACGTCATCGTTATGGGCGAGGACGTCGGCAAGAACGGCGGCGTGTTCCGCGCCACGGAAGGACTCTACGAGGAGTTCGGCGACGACCGCGTCATCGACACCCCGCTAGCAGAGTCCGGTATCGTTGGAACGGCTATCGGTATGGCCGCCTACGGTCTGAAGCCCGTTCCGGAAATGCAGTTCTCCGGCTTCATGTACCCGGCATTCGACCAAATCGTCTCCCACGCGGCGCGACTTCGCACGCGAAGTCGCGGCCGGTTCACCTGTCCGATGGTCGTTCGCGCGCCATACGGTGGCGGAATCCGTGCGCCGGAACACCACTCCGAGTCGATGGAAGCGTTCTACACCCATCAGCCCGGCCTCAAGGTCGTTATGCCGAGTACGCCCTACGACACGAAGGGACTGCTCACGTCCGCAATCCGCGACCCCGACCCGGTCATCTTCCTCGAACCGAAACTCATCTATCGCGCGTTCCGCGGCGAAGTGCCGACGGAATCTTACGAAGTCCCGCTCGGCGAGGCCGCAGTCCGCCGCGAAGGGGCAGACATTTCGGTGTTCACGTGGGGTGCGATGACCCGACCGACGATGGAAGCCGCGGAGGAACTGGAAGGCGAAATCGACGTGGAAGTCGTCGACCTCAGAACGGTGTCGCCACTCGACGAGGACACCATCATCGAATCGTTCAAGAAGACCGGACGCGCGGCAGTCGTCCACGAGGCTCCGAAAACTGGCGGTTTGGCCGGTGAAATCGCGGCGACGATTCAAGAGGAAGCCCTGCTGTATCAGGAGGCACCAGTCGAACGAATCACCGGCTTCGACACGCCGTTCCCGCTCTACAGCCTCGAAGACTACTACCTGCCCGAACCAGCACGCATCAAGGAAGGCATCCGAGACGCGGTGAACTTCTAATATGGTACGCGAATTCAAACTCCCCGACGTCGGCGAAGGTGTCGCCGAAGGTGAACTCGTCAGTTGGCTTGTCGAGGAAGGCGACGAGGTCAGCGAAGACCAACCCGTCGCGGAAGTCGAGACGGACAAGGCAATCGTGGAGGTTCCCTCCCCGGTTAACGGGAGCGTCCGCGAACTCCGCGCAGAGGAGGGCGAAGTCGTCCCCGTCGGCAACGTCATCATCACGTTCAACGTGGAGGGCGAGGACGATGAGGACACGGCCACCGAGAGCGCCGAATCCGAAGAGCCGACGGAATCACAAGAGGAAGTCGCCGAGGAGCCAGAAGTTTCGGAGGAAACCGAGACTCCCGAAGGACGCGTCTTCGCGGCACCGAGCGCACGCCGACTCGCGCGTGAACTCGGTGTGGATATTGCAACCGTCGAAGGCACCGGGCCGAGCGGTCGCGTAACCGAACACGACGTTCGCACGACGGCCGAAAGCACGACGGACGAAGTCGAGCAGGAAACCGACGAAGTCCAACCGGACGATGACCTCGACATTCAACCTGAAAACATAAGTTCAGGTGGTGGCGGACCGGCACCGGATTCGGTCGAACCTGCTGACCGCGAACGAACACTGGCCGCACCCGCAACCCGGCGACTCGCCGACGAGCAGGGTGTCAATCTTAATGCCGTACCCGCGGTCGAAGAGCACGACGGACAGGCGTTCGTCACGCCGGAAGCCGTGCGGGAGTACGCCGAGGCTCAACAGCAAGCGCAGGCAGCGGACGCCGCCGCAGTCGCAACGGGCGAGACTGGCCCACGCGAAGAGCGGATTCCGTACCGCGGCATTCGGCGAACTATCGGCAAGCAGATGCAGAAGTCGAAGTTCACCGCGCCGCACGTCACTCACCACGACACGACGGAAGTGTCGGAACTGGTCGAGACGCGCGAGGAACTGCGCGGTATCGCCGACGAACAGGGTATCAAGCTTACCTACATGCCGTTCGTGCTGAAGGCGGTCGTCGCCGCGCTCAAGGACTTCCCGTACCTCAACTCCGCACTGGACGAGGAGAACGAGGAAATCGTCGTCAAGAACTACTACAACATCGGTATCGCAGTGGCGACCGACGACGGCCTGATGGTTCCCGTCATCAAGAACGTAGACCAGAAGGATATGCTCCAACTCGCCTCGGAGATGAACGAACTGGTCGAGAAAGCCCGCGACCGCACCATCTCCCGCGAGGAGATGCAGGGCGGAACGTTCACCATCACGAACTTCGGCGCGATTGGCGGAAAACACGCGACGCCTATCATCAACCACCCCGAAGTCGGTATCCTCGGACTGGGGTCGCTGAAAAAGCGCCCGGTCGTCGTGGACGATGAGGTGGAAGCGCGGCCGGTGCTCCCGATTTCGATGTCCATCGACCACCGCATCATCGACGGTGCAATCGTCGCGCAGTTCGCCAACCAGTTGTTGGAGTACCTGCACAATCCGAAACTGCTCCTGTTGGAGTAGTCCGAAAGTCGTTGCAGAGTTTTCGATTTGTGTTTTTTCGATTTGACAAGAAGAAGGTGATAGCTACTCGGTTTCTCGCTCGTGTTCGAATCCAACACCGGATATGAATCCGAATATCGAGAGACCATAGCCGAGCACCATTACGGTGAAATTAGGTGTCGGGGTGACGCCATTGAGTAGACTCAGACAACCAAACGTCATGACTCCGGCGAACGCACCGCTCAACCAGTTCGGCCCGTCGGTGCTTCGAAGAAGCGACCCATATTGAAGCGCAACTGCGGTTCCAACGCCGTACACCGACGCGATACCGACGAGGAGGATGAGAGATTCATCCGTCGGCGATTCGAAGAAAGCGACACTGCCGGTTACGACGATACTGACGAGTAAGGCGATAGCGTGGCGGAGAAGGCGATTCATAATCTCGATCGATGTCATCAGGATATAATATTTCTTGTAGCGAGAACGAACTCGCTACAAAATCATGCGATTTGCCAACATACGTTCGGTTGCCGGTTCGTAATCCACCTGATTTTTTACCCGGTAGCGCATCCGTCCACCTAATGGTCGTCGGAGACATCTCGACAGGAACGGACGTGCTGGTTATCGGCGCAGGACCGGGTGGCTACGTCGCCGCGATTCGCGCCGGGCAACTGGGTCTGGACGTAACGCTCGTCGAAAAGGACGCCTACGGCGGAACCTGCCTGAACTACGGGTGCATCCCGTCGAAGGCAATGATTACGGCGTCCGACTTGGCCTACGACGCGAACAACGCCGAGGACATGGGAATCTACACCAAACTCGACGTGAACTACGGCGAGATGGTCGATTGGAAAGACGACGTCGTCTCCCAGTTGACCGGCGGCGTCGAAAAGCTCTGCAAGGCAAACGGCGTCTCGCTGATGGAAGGCCGTGCCGAGTTCGCTGACGACAAATCGGTTCGCGTCGTCCACGGCGGCGAAGGACAGGGTTCGGAAACCGTCGAGTTCGAGAATGCAATCGTCTCGACCGGAAGCCGAGCAATCGAGGTTCCCGGCTTCGAGTTCGACGGCGAGCACATCCTTAGTTCGCGGGAAGCACTCGCGCTGGACGACGTTCCGGAGAGCATCGTCATCGTCGGCGCAGGCTACATCGGCATGGAACTGGCGGGCGTCTTCGCCAAACTCGGTTCCGACGTGACCGTGGTCGAAATGCTCGATTCGGTGCTTCCCGGCTACGAGGACGACCTCGCACGCCCGGTCAAAAAGAAGGCCGACGAGTTGGGAATCGACTTCCACTTCGGGCAGGCGGCGAAGGAGTGGGAAGAATCAGGCGACGGTATTACGGTCATGACCGAGAACGAGGACGGCGAAGTCTCGGAGTTCGGTGCCGAAAAGGCGCTCGTGGCGGTCGGTCGCCAACCCGTGACGGACACGCTCGAACTCGAAAACGCGGGCATCGAAACTGACGAGAAGGGCTTCATCCAGACGGACGACCGCGCCCGAACCGAGCAAGAACACATCTTCGCAATCGGTGACGTGGCGGGCGAACCGATGCTCGCGCACAAAGCCAGCAAGGAAGGACAGGTCGCCGCGGAAGTCATCGCGGGCAAACCCTCGGCCCTCGACTATCAGGCCATGCCCGCCGCGGTGTTCACCGACCCCGAAATCGGCACGGTCGGCATGACGGAAGCGGAAGCCGAGGCACAAGGCTTCGAACCGGTCGTCGGCAAGTTCCCGTTCCAAGCCAGTGGTCGCGCACTGACCACGGGCCACGCCGAAGGATTCGTCCGAATCGTCGCCGACGAACCGAGCGGGTTCGTCCTCGGCGCGCAGATTGTCGGGCCGGAAGCCTCCGAACTGATTGCCGAGTTGGGACTGGCAATCGAGATGGGTGCAACGCTCGAAGACCTCGCCGCGACGGTTCACACCCACCCGACGCTCTCGGAAGCCGTGATGGAGTGTGCCGAGAACGCGCTCGGACACGCGATTCACACGCTGAATCGGTGAGGTTTCGTCCGCAGTAAACGACTGGCCGCGGCACCGACGTTCAAAAATTCAGCTCTCTTTCGTTCAACACTCGTAAACGCACGAGTTGTCGCTACAATCACAACACTCGCAGTAGCAATCGCATTCGTCACAGACTGCGATGCACGAATTATCGTCTGGATGACGTTCACAGCAGACGGTTTCACAGTCACAGGTTTCACACAGACCGAGCGAGCTGTCACAGTCGACTTCGGGTTCCGGTAGGGAACCGTATCTGACGAGATGGTCTTCACCGAGGGGTTCGCCGTCTTCGACCGGGTTGAGAATCGCGTGGGCAGTGTCCTCTTCGGGGAAGACGGAAAGAGAGAGATAGCCGTCCTCGACGCGGCGGATGATGAGAATCCGTGGCGTATGGCTGTCGCCGAGTTGGTTGGCGGTCAACCGTTCACCCTCTATTCTACCGGTCGGGTCGGTCAGTTCGTGGAGGTCGCCGATTTTTGCTTCCTCGATAACGCCGTCGTCCGAGAGTTCTTCGAGAACGTCCGACTGCTGTTGGACGGCGGCTTTGACGATGTCTGCGTCGCGGTAGTCGCGAAGAAACGCATCTTGCTCCGACCGCGTGAGGTCGAAGCGCTGTGTGGTAGCGAGATTACTCCGTTCTGCGGCGGCGCTCGCTGGAGCGAGTGTCACCAATGCTCCGGTTGCGGTTCCTTTCAAGATTTGACGCCGACTCAGCTCGGTATTGTTTTGATTTTACATACCATATTAATATATGAATACTACGGTAAAAAATATACATTCTGGATATGTAGAATTTTATTTAATTTAGGTATTTGCGAATAATACTGCCGAGCTACTGCGCGGAATCCAATAATTTAACCATAAAAATCGAAATCCGACGAGGATGTCAGTAGGAGTCTCTCAGCACCACGTAGAGCTACAACTGCAGTAACACTCTTCACACATCTCCTCGCAAATGGTACCTTCACCATTGAACTTACAACAGTAGGTGGAACAACCATGACACCCGTAACACTGCCACGGAGACAAGCACGCTTCCGGTTCGACTTCCATGTCCGGCATGCTACCGTACTTTACGATGTGGTCTTCACCGAGTTGTTCACCGTCTTCAACTGGGTTGAACAGCGCACGTGCAGTACCCTTTTCAGGGAACAACAGAAGAGAGAGATAACCGGATTCGACGCGCCGGAACACCTTAATCTCCGGTGTGTGGCCTTTACCGAGGTTGTACGTCGTCAGTCGCTCACCGACGCCGCCACTGGGTTCGGTTAACTCTTCCAAGTCGTCGATACGTGGGTTGTCAAGGACGCCGTCGTCCGAGAGTTCTTCAAGGAGGTCAGAATGCTGGTGAACGATGTCCCGAACGACGTATGCGTCCCGATAATCTCGTAGGAGCTTCTCCTGTTCAACCTGTGATATTTCAGTTGTCTGCTCCGCTGAAACGTTCGCCGAGCCAAAAGCCACCAACGCACCGGTCGCTGAACCTTTCAAAATCTGTCGCCGACTTAGACCGTTGTTGTTTTGTCTGGACATAAGCCCATAGTTATATAATTTTTTATAATATAAAAGTTGTACTATTTTTATTAGTGTTATATTTCACGGTACGAAGTGCTCGATAGTATGATTAACCTAGACGTGTATCCTATGGAGTGGCAGTGATGGGGAACAATAAGACAGAATACAACGAATATCAATAGCAGTGGGGTCAAAAGAAGACACAACGCTTTCAAAGTTACAAATAGAACGGTGGAGAAATCAATCCCCTCGTTTCAACTGGAGGAAAAGACCATCTCAAGCAAATTTGTGAACCGTCACGTCCAACGTATCCAAATCCACGACTGGCGCGAATCCCGAATCAGGATTGATGTTGACGCTTTTCTGGAAATCCGTCTGTGATTGCCAGCAACCGGAGTTCATGGCGAGGACGTTGTGGTACTTGCCGAATCCGAGTTTGTGGACGTGACCAGTGTGGAAGATGTCGGGAACCTCGTCGATGACGAGGTAGTCCTTTTCCTCCGGTGCAACGCGGGTGTGGCCACCGTACTGCGGGGCGACGTGACGCTTTTTCAGGAGTTGGTACATCGCCTTGTGCGGTTCCTCGTAACTCGCTTTTTCCTCCGGCATCTCCGCGATTACCTCGTCCAGCGAGACGCCGTGGTACATCAGTACCGAGACGCCTTCGACTGTAACTGTAGAGGGATTGCCCGTGATTCGGGCATCGTGAACATCCATGATGTCGCGGAGTTCCTCGTCGAATCCCGGTTGCGGTTCGGCGAGTCGAACCGCGTCGTGGTTGCCGGGAATCATGACGATTTCCATGTCGCCGGGGACTTCTTTCAGATACTCCGAGAACTTCTCGTACTGCTCGAAGATGTCGATGATGTCGAGTTCCTCGTCCTGATTCGGATAGATACCGACGCCCTCCACCATGTCGCCTGCGATGAGGAGATATTCGACGTGTTCTGCCTCCTCGGTGTGCAGCCAACTGGTGAACCGCGACCACGCGTCGGCCATGAACTCCTGACTGCCGACGTGAACGTCGCTGATGAGTGCGGCTTGTACGTGGCGGTCGGCGGTCGATGGTTTGTAGGTTCGCGGAACGTCGGGGAAATGAAGCGAGTCAACGAACAGGATTCCGGCATCGCTCGAAAGCGTTCCCTCGACGGCAATCGTCTCGTCCAACAGGAGTTCGTTCACGACGCTGGCGAACTCCTTGTCCTTCATGATGAGACACGGGAACGTGCCGTTCGTGTCTTCGAGTTCGACAAGCCAGTGTCCGCTCGCCGTCGAACGAATGTCGCTTATCATCCCGACCATGGCGGCGTCGCTTCCGCCCGGCATGCTGGCGACTGCGTTCGTTGGACGAGCATTGACACGACCACGAAGTTGTCCCGAAAGCCGCTGGAAACGGTCGCGGAACACCGTAACGAAATCGTCGTACTCGCCGGTTCCAGTGCTCTGTCCGGTTACGTCGCCCTCGATACCGACCGACTGAAGGGCTTCGTTCCGTGAGATGGACCCCTCTGTTTCAACTGGAGAGGTCACCTCATGCACTGAGGATTCGGTGTTTTTCGTTCCAGTAGAAAAGGGGGTATTATCGGGGATGGAAACATCTCCGTTCTCCGATAGAGACGATGCCGATGAAGCTGACTCCGATGAAGCCGAGTCGAGAACGTTCCTGACGTGTTCGACGGAGATTTTCAGCGCGTGTTCGGGGGCGGACTCGACTGCCTCGTTGAGCGCGCCGTCTGGGTCTGGCGCGTTTGCAAGAAGCGTCACGGCCTCTCGGTCGGCGTTGTACCCGCGACTCGTGAGTTCTCTGACGATTCGAGCCGGGGTTTCTAATGGCACGAGTCGGTAAAGACGCGGATGAGCAAAAAATATAGCGAACTAACCCAGAAGGTTGACAACCCGTGGTAGTTTAGAGAACCGTAATGAGTCCCCCAGACGAGTCGTCGTCAGACGACGTACGGGACACCGGCCCGGAGGGGTCAGGGGTCGTCTCGTGGCTTCGTTGGTTCCGACACACCGATAACGGGACGGTGGTGTTCGTTCGAGAAATGTTGGAGAGCGCCGCCGTCGTCGCCGCAATCGGCCTCGTTCTCTTTGCTATCAGCGGCGTCTGGCCGCCGATGGTCGCCGTCGAAAGCGGCAGTATGGAGCCACAGATGGAGCGCGGTGACCTGATTTTCATCATGGATGAGAGTCGCTTCGTTCCGGACGCCGCACAGGAGGGAACGGGAATCGTCACGTATCAACAGGGACAACAAAGCGGCTACAACAGTTTCAATCAAGCCGGAGACGTGATAATCTACCGTCCGGACGGAAGCGCGTACCGAACGCCGATTATTCATCGAGCGCGGTTCTGGGTTGACGAAGGCGAAAACTGGTACGACAGAGGGAATCCACAGTACATGAACGGTGCAGACAGTTGTCAAGAACTGCCGAACTGCCCTGCACCATACGCCGGATTCATCACGAAGGGTGATGCGAACGACCAGTACGACCAAGTCTCCGCCATTAGCGACCCCGTCAAGCCGAGTTGGATTCGCGGCACCGCCGAAGTGAAAATCCCATGGCTCGGCCACGTTCGCCTGTTCTTCGCCACTACAGGCGTCCCCGTGGACGTGCAGTACCAATCGCAACAACCAGCACAGGTAACACCGAACGGAACCCAGTACGCGCCGCCTGCGTAACCGTCGTTGCGCTGCCCGATACCCAACGAGTTTTATATATCCTGCGTCACATTGACCGCGCATGAGCGACGAAGACGAACCGGAACTGTGTGACGACTGTCAAGAACCACTGACGGACGCTCTCGCCAGAACGATTCGATTGACGGTTGACCGTTCACAAATCGACAGCCAACGACTCTGTCCCGAATGTTTTGCCGACTGGATAGACCGCTACGAAAGCGAGATGCAACCGACGCACGAATCCGAGAACAGCGGTTCGGAAATCATCGTGGACTGAACCCCCTTCTTTCGAGTCGAAAACGGACGGGGGCACCGGGAAGAGATAAGTTTTGTTGCTAGTGAAACCGACCACCGGACAGTACAGAGTGCTCGGTACTGCTGTAGAGAAACAGTTACTGCAGGATGAACACCGAGAGCAGTAGCAGACGGTATAATATTGGTTTCTCAACTGTCCGATAGAAAGATTTGAGCGTCAGTCGAACCCCTTCGTTTCGGGTGAAAATCGCCCGCATGCGGGCGATTTTTCGGTATCGAAGCCGCGGACGAAACGTACCACCCTATGCCAACAGTTATCGCGGTTTGTCTTCGGTCACTGTTCGTCTTCGCTATCCGTTTCTTCGTCTCCGTTTTCTTCCGCCGCGGACAGTCCGTCGTCGCCGCGCTCTAACGCCGTTGGCACTTCGTGGTAATCGGAATAGCCGTCGAACCAGCGAACGATGCGCTCCAATCGGTCAACGACGTGGCCGGGTTCGCCGCTCCGGGAGAGTTCGTGGCCCTCGCGCGGATAGCGCACGAGTCGGGTTTCCACGTCGTTCTTCTTGAGGAGGAGATAGAGCATCTCCGCGTTGTTCACCGGGACGCGGAAGTCGTTGTCGCTGTGAACGACGAGCGTCGGCGTGGTTACGTTCTGGACGTGCGCCATCGGCGAGCGTTCCCACAGGAACTCCGGTTCTTCCCACGGCGTCGTGTCGAAATCCCACTCGATGAGTTTGAAGGCGTCCGTCGAACCGTAGAAACTGTTGAGTTCGTACACGCCGCGCTGTGTGACCGCTCCTTTGAATCGGTCAGTTTGCCCGATAATCCACGAGGTGAGATAGCCACCGTAACTGCCGCCCGTGACGAACATGTTATCCGTGTCCACGTACTCGCGCTCCGCGATGGCGTCGGTTCCCGCCATTACGTCGTCGTAATCGACGGTTCCCCAACCGCGTTCGATTGCGGCCATATGTTCCTCGCCGTAACCGGTTGAACCGCGCGGGTTAGACCAGAAGACGACGTAGCCCTGTGCCGCGAGCGTCTGGAACTCGTGCCACATCGTACCGGTGGTAGACCACATCGAGTGTGGCCCGCCGTGAATCTCCACGACCAGCGGATACTGCTCGTCCGAATCGAAATCCGGCGGCGTCAGCACCCAACCCTGAACCTCGGTGCCATCGTCCGATTCGAACCACAGTTCCTCCGGTTGCCCGACCGCCCGTTCGTCCAAGTACTCCGCATTGAGACGGGTGAGTCGGTGGGTTTCGGCCCCGCCGGGTGTCGAGACGAACACGTCGCCGGGATGGTCCCACTCGGATTTCGCGTAGGCGATGGCATCGGCACCGACAGAGAAATCGGTGATATGACCCTCGCCGACGACCTGCTGGGGTTCGTCGCTTCCGTCGCCAGCGACTCGCCATATGACGTAGTCGCCCTCGTCGGGCGTTCCGAAATAAACGCGCTCCTCGTCTGCGTCCCACTGCGGTGGATTCGAGAGCGTCCTGTCGAGCGATTCGGTGAGTGTGACCGTTTCTTCGGTTGCGCGGTCGAACAGTTTTATTTCCGACTGGCGGAGTGTCGCGTTTTCCTCGGGACTGTAGACGTAGGCGATTCGCCCGTCTTCAGTTGCCGCCATGGACGCACCCCAGCCGCTCGTCTGAAACAGTGTTTCCTCTTCGCCGGAATCGGTGTCGTAGGCCACAATATCGACAATGATGTTGTCGTCCGGGTCGCCCTCGCGCTTGACGCCGTAGTAGAGCGTCGTCTCGTCGCCCCACTCCGGGCCGGAAAAGTCGAAATCGCCGTCAGTGAGTCGGGAGACAGAATCGTCGTCGAGGTCAGCAGTATAGACGTGGCTTCGTTTGCCGTCGAAGTACCGCTGGCCTGCTCGGTACACTTTCCGGTCGATGACGCGCGGGTCGGGCGTTTCCGGTTCGTACTCCTCGCCGTTAAGGGAGATGTCTCGCTCTTTCTCGCGGTCGTCCTCCGTACTCTGCTGGACGAACGCGATTCGCGTTCCGTCGGGCGACCACGCGAGTTGTGAGACGCCACCGGCAACGTCGGTCACCTGTCGAGCCTCGCCACCTGCGGTCGGGAGTACCCAAAGTTGTGGACGGTCGTCGTCCGCACCACGGGTGCTCACGAAGGCGAGGCGGTCGCCGCTCGGACTCCATCGCGGACTACTGTCCACGCCTTCGCTGATGGTGAATTGCGTCGGTTCGCCGCCGCCAAGCGGAACGACGTGAATGGTCGATTCGTACCCCTCACCATCTTCCGGGACGGAACGCACGAACGCCACTCGCTCGCCGTCCGGGGCGACCTGCGGGTCGCTGGCTTTGACTATATCGTGATATTCGTTGGCATGTATCGTTTCCATACACCGTCTCTCGGAACGAGTGCAAAATATACTTTCGATTCGAAACACTCGGGTTACGGAAGCGTTTCCTATCGCCATTTCCCGTTACCGCCCGGTATCGCGGGATTTCGCCACGGTAGCGTGATATTTCGATTTCGAAGCGTCGGTTGGCTATATGAACATTCACGGAGAGGTCAGAACCATGGTGGGGGAACTCAACCGACGCAGATTTGTGAAAACCGTGGGAGCAGCGGGGCTTCTCGGATTTTCGGGGACTGTACTGGCACAACAGCGATTAACGTGGTTCGCAGGCGGAACCGGCGGGACGTACTTTCCGCTTTCGAACCAGTTCAAGACGATTATCGAGAACAACACCGACTACACCGTACAGGTGCAGTCAACGGGTGCGAGCGTCGAAAACGTCGGCGGACTCGCACAAGGAAACGCCGATTTCGCGCTCATCCAGAACGACGTTGCCTTCTTCGCGTACAACGGAACTGGTATCGAGGAGTTCCAAGGAACGAGAATACGGAGCTTGCGGGGCGTAGCGACGTTGTACCCCGAAACGATTCACGTCGTGACGCTTCAGGGGAACAACATCGAGACGCTACAAGATCTCCAAGGAGCAACCATCAACACGGGTGACCTCGGAAGCGGGACACAGGTAAACGCGCTTCAGATTTTAGAGTCAGTCGGCATCCAGCAAAACGACTTCACGGAGCAGAATACCGGGTTCTCGCAGGCAGCAGACCAACTCAGAAACGGCGACATCGACGCCGCATTCGTCGTCGGTGGCTGGCCTGTCGGCGCAATAGAGGAACTTGCGACGACGAACAACATCGCATTCGTGCAAATTTCCGGACAAGCACAGCAGAACATCCTTCAACAGGCCCAATGGTTCGCGGAGGACACGATTCCGGCGAATACGTACACCGGACAGAACGAACCGGTTCAGACCGTCGCGGTGCAGGCGATGATTGCGACGACCCAAGACCAACCGAACGCCGCGGTGCGAGGCGTGACAGAATCCATCTTCAACAACACCGGCCAGTTGAGCCTGAAACAGCAGTTCATCAACCGAGAGAGTGCACTGGATGGGATGTCCATTCCGCTCCATCCCGCCGCACGGGAAATCTTCGGCCCGGCCACGACACAGGCAGGAGGTGGCAACCAAACCGGCGGAAATCAGACTGGCGGGAACCAGTCAGGAGGCAATGACGCAGGTGGAAACAACAGTTCGTAACACTGCTCGACTGTCGCTCGCCCTGTGTGCAATCCTCCTGCTCGCGGTTCCGGCGGGTGCTGTCGGGGGGAGCAGTTCACAGAGCGGCGACGATAACGACAAAGTCCTCGTCGTCGCCGACGTCGAGACGGGCGAACCGATACTGGTCACGCCGGTCGAAAACGGAACGCAGGTTGCGCTCGCATACACGCACAGCGTCGAGAAAACGCCGGTTCGGGACGTGTACGTCGTGGATGGAGCTGAGTTGGAGATGACCGAAATGCGATTCCAATCCTACGGCGCTGGACTTCCGGCTAACGCGAACGTGACGAGCGAAAGCGGTTGGTTCGTCTTCGACCCGCCGGGGCGCTACGCACAGATTTCCGTCGCACCCGGGGACGTGGCGAATCACGAACTGCGAGTCGGAGACGAGCAGTACGACCTCGCGGCACTCTCGGGCGGTGAATCGGTCAAACTGTTCGTCATCGAACGGTGTCCGACATGAGCGACACGCTAAGCGAGCAAGAACAGGAAGAACTCGTTCAGGAACTCGAACACAGACGTGACCTTCGCGGGGTGGTTGCCGTCATCGCTTCGGCAATCGCCATCACCTTCTCTGCGTTTCAGATATGGCTCGCGGCGCGGGGATTCATCTTTCAAGTAACGCTCCCTGTGGTCGGTGAAATTCGAATCGCCGCCCTGCAACTGTTGCAGGTCAACGCGGTTCACGTCATCTTTGCCCTGCTGCTGTCGTTTTTACTGTTTCCGACGACGACTGGAAATGGCTTTCTCTCGCGTCGTCTCGGCCGAATCGTTCCCGCACTGCGGGAACGATTCGGCGAGCATAGTCCGGTCACCCGGGTCGCCGCAGGCATGCGCCGGGTCGTCCGATGGCTGATGGTTGACCCCAACAGAAGACGAGTGACGCCGGTCGATTTCGTGATGATGGCGATAGCGATACTAGCCGTCTGGTACATGCTGACGGATTTCGACGAAATTCGCGGAATGCGCGCGCTCGGACTCGGGTTCGGACGAACGACTTCGGAGGTGTATCCGTTCCTCTCGCCCGTCGTGGACGCGATTTCAGCAATCGGAATCCCGTTAAACGAAGCGTCCTACGCGTTCGTCCTCGGCGCACTCGGCGTCTTGCTCGTGCTCGAAGCGACTCGCCGAGTCCTCGGCCTGTATCTCATGATTATCGTCGCGTCGTTCATCGTCTACGCCCGCTGGGGCTATCTGATTCCACTCGACGCACCCATCGTCGGCGTCCTCTCGATTCCACCACTCGACTGGAGTTCCATCGTTCAGAACCTCTGGTATAACACCGAGAACGGCGTGTTCGGGATTCCGGTGACGGTGAGCGTCCGATTCATCTTCATCTTCATCCTATTCGGCGCGTTTTTGGAGATGAGCGGCGCGGGCCAATGGTTCATCGAACTCGCATACTCCGCGACGGGACAGCGAAAAGGCGGTCCCGCCAAAGCCTCGATTCTCGCCTCGGGATTCATGGGTACCATCAGCGGGTCGTCGATTGCGAACACGGTGACGACCGGAGCCTTCACGATTCCGCTGATGAAACGCTCCGGTTATCGACCGGAGTTCGCGGGGGCCGTCGAAGCCTCCGCCTCCTCGGGCGGGCAGATTCTTCCACCCGTCATGGGCGCAGCAGCGTTCCTCATCGTAGAGTACACACTGACGCCCTTCCGCGACGTGATTATGGCCGCGGCGATTCCCGCGGTCGTCTTCTTTTTCGGCGTCTGGGTGATGGTGCATCTGGAAGCCTCGAAGGAGAACATCGGTGGCTTAGCCGACTCGAAAATCGTGGGCTTTCGGCCCCACCTTCTTCGCGGCTGGTTCTACCTCGTCCCGCTAATTCTGCTCCTCCACTATCTCATCATCGAACGACTCTCAATCGAGCGAGCGGCGTGGTACACCCTCGTCGCCATCGCCGCACTCATCGCACTCATCGCGGCCTACAACCGAACTTCGAGGGTGCCGCTGGTCGGAACGATTGTCGGAATTTCCGCGCTCCAGTTCGCCTCCTTTGTGACCGCAGGCGTCGGTATCGTTTCCCTGCTCGCGGGCGGAGGCGGTACAGGAACGGGACTCGCACCGCTCGCTGCACTCAACGTGGTGGCGGGGCAACTCGGGTGGATAATTCTCGCCGTGAGTCTCGTTACGCTTTTGCTTCGCCCGCACGCGGACGCACCACTGCTCGATTTCGACGGCCAAGTCGATAGTGCGGTTGCGAAAGGTGCGAACGTCCTTCGGCGACCCCGACTCGCGGACAATCGCGGATTCCAGTACGGTGGGTTCGTCCTCACCTCGATGGATTCGGGTGCGAGGACTGCGACGACGGTCGTCATCGCGGTTGCGGCGGCGGGCGTCATTCCCGGCGTCATCAGCGTCAGCGGATTGGGACCGAATCTCACCGCGCTCATCCAAACTGTCAGCGGCGGTTCGATCGTCGTGCTGTTGGTTCTTACGGCGATTTCGTCCATCATTCTCGGGATGGGAATGCCGACGACGGTGACCTACATCATCCTCGTTTCGATGCTCGGCGACGCCATCGCAGGGTTCGGGATTCCGATTCTGTCGGCGCACCTCTTCATTCTCTATTTCGGCGTCATCGCCGACATCACGCCGCCAGTGGCGGTCGCGGCCTACGCAGCTTCGGGAATCGCCAAATCCGACCAGTTCCAGACGGGCGTCGAGGCGTTTTCGCTCTCACTGAACAAGGCAATTGTTCCGTTCGCGTTCGTGCTGACGCCCGGAATCCTGCTCCTTCGCGGCGTCGGAACCGGACAGGAGGTTCGCGTCATCGGCGTGAACGACGTAACCAATCTCGGGTATTTCGTCCCCGACGTGCTGATTCCAGTGGCGGGAGTGTTCGTCGGCGTCGTCGCACTCGGCGCAACAGTCATCGGCTATCTCTACGCCGACGTGAGCAGGGCAGACCGGGCGTGGTTCGCACTAACTGCACTCTTGCTTATGGCTCCGCTCTTGCTGTTCAACACCGTGACGAGCATACTGGGGTTGGTCGGTCTACCGACAGTGGAACCGGGTTCGTTCGACCTCCTGCTTCGAGCGGTCGGCGCAGTCGCTTTCGGCGCGCTGGCGCTCAAAAACCGGCGGCGGGCGGACAGGGAAGCTGCCGAGGAGCGCGGAACGACGGAGGCGGCCTAAAACTGGCCGCAGTCGCCGAGTCGGGTTTCGAAGCGGATTTCAGCGCCAGTGGCGCTGAAATCCGCGTTGGGTCGTTCTGGATTCGTTGAACTTTTTCGAATACCCTCGGCTATCAAAACTGTTTTCGAAAGGATGCGTCCGCGCGGCGCTCATGGCATGGCACGCGACAAACGGCACGCGGACGCACTCGAAAGTACGCATTCAGGAGTGTTAGGTCTATCGCTATGGTAAAACCAAGTCAATTTCAATATTGACTCGATTACGTCGGGGATTTTCCGACAGGAGTTCGATTGTCAGCGAAAAGTGAAATCGGTGTCAGAATGTGGGAAGGAAATTCAGAGGGAGAAAATCAGAATGAGCGCAATCAGAATGGGAGGAAATCGAGCAGGCCGAGTTCGATAGTGTAAATCGCAAAGGCGGCCAGCCACGACTGGAAAATCAGCGTTCCAATCGCGGAGAGAACGATGAACTCCCAATCCTTCATTTCCGCGAATCCGGCGGGGACGGTGAGCATTCCGCGGGTGAACAGGAGGGCGTTGCTGACCGGGACGACGATGCGACCCCAGCGGTCGAACCAGCCGTCGAATCGGTCGAGCGAGTCCTCGCTGATGCGAAACCACGGTTTTTCGAGCAGGTACTCTCGACCGCCGCGCTTCGCCAGCGAAAACAGCGCGTACTGGCCAGTCGTTGCGCCGATGACGGCGACGAAGATGATGACGGCGATAGCTTGAATGTTGTCCGGAGACGCGAGAACGGTCACCGAGAACGGAACGAGACTCTCGCTCGGTGCGAAATACAGCAACATCGCGCCCTCCAAAATGAGGATAAGGAAGAGTGCGATGAGTCCGTACTGGTCGAGCCACTGTTTTGCGAGTTCCTCATCCCCGGTCAAAAAGAGGTAGATACCGACAACCGCGGCAACCGCAACACCGGCCACGAGAAAGATAATTCCGTAATCCGAGAGGAACTTCCGGAGGGAGTTCGAACCGGAGCCAACCGAGAGGAGCGCCAAACCGAACATCAAGAGGGCGAACAGACCGACGAGAGGTGTCGTCTCGACTGCGACGAGCGAGGCGAGTTGCATCTGGTACGGCTATTGACGTGATATACTAAATGCGTTGTGACCTGCGCCCGGAGCGACGCGGTTTTGGCCGTTCCGCCGATAGCACCGGTATGGACCCAATCGAGCGCCCGCGTCGGCTCCGCCGGGACGGACTCCGGAAACTGGTCAGCGAGAACAAACTGGCGGCCAGCGACCTCATCGCACCCGTTTTCGTGGACGCAACCACGGACGAACGAGTCGAGATAGAAACCATGCCGGGCCACGAGCGCGTTCCAATCGAAGAGTGCGTAGCCCGCGTCGAGGAAGTACTGGAAACCGGCGTCGAGGCCGTGATGCTGTTCGGGATTCCCAAATCGAAGGACGAACGCGGCAGTCGCGCGTGGGCCGAAGACGGTGTGGTACAGGAAGCGACGCGCCGAATCACGAGCGAGACGGACGCCACGGTCATCACCGATATCTGTCTCTGTGAGTACACCGAACACGGCCACTGTGGCGTGCTCGAAGACGATGCCGCGGACGACCCCCGACTCACAGTGAAAAACGACGAAACGTTAGACCTCCTTCGGAAGATTTCGGTTTCGCACGCCGAGGCGGGAGCGGAGATGGTCGCCCCCAGCGGCATGATGGATGGCATGGTCGGCGCGATTCGGGAAGCACTGGACGACGCGGGCTACACCGACGTTCCCATCATGAGCTACGCCGCGAAGTACGAAAGCGCGTTTTACGGGCCGTTCCGCGACGCCGCGGACGGCGCACCCTCGTTCGGAAACCGGCGCCACTACCAGATGGATCCGGCCAACTCGCGCGAAGCCATTCGGGAAGTCGAACTGGACGTGGAACAGGGTGCGGACGTACTGATGGTGAAACCCGCACTGCCGTACCTCGACATCGTCCGCGACATCCGCGAGGAGTTCGACCACCCTGTCGCCGCCTACAACGTTTCGGGCGAATACGCGATGCTTCACGCCGGGAGCGAGAAGGGATGGCTCGATTTGCAGGAAACCGCGCTCGAATCCTTACTGTCAATGAAACGGGCAGGAGCAGACCTCATTCTCACCTACTTCGCGGAAGACATCGCCGACGAACTCGCGTAAACGAGTTCATCGGCCCTCGTAATCGGGCGAAATCGAACGAAAATTACTATAATCGAGGGAAGCAGTGATTCGAATTTCGGTCGAATCGATGGATGCACACTGGTTTGCGAGTGAATCTCGTGCGCACTAAGTTCGGCGTGGTGAGTGCCGTCGTCCAATGGCGACCGATTTGTCGATGGACGAGCGTCCAGAAACGAGTTTTCGGATGGTCGTTTTTCGACCACATTACAACCTTAAGGAGATAGTATCCGATAATAAGCTGGTCGTTCGGCCACCCAACCGGCAGTAAAAACGGATATTTCAACGATTAACGTCATAAGCAAGAGCTCTGTTGCGTCACACCGTGATGCAGAAAATAAACAACGTAGAATACTAAGTATTCGTGGACATTTGTCCAGATGATATCGTCGTGATAGACACGAAGGAGGACGACGAATGAGCGAGTTACTCGTGCTGGCGCAGGGTGCGAGCGCCCTCGAAGTGCTTGCAGAGGGCGTCAACCTGCTGTGGGTGTTGGTCGTAACCTTCCTCATCTTCTTCATGCACGCCGGATTCGCCATGCTGGAGGCCGGACAGGTGCGCTCGAAAAACGTCGCCAACCAGTTGACGAAGAACCTGCTGACGTGGAGCGTCGGCGTCCTCGCCTTCTTTCTCGTGGGTGCAGCGCTGTCGAGCATCGTTGGCTACCTGACCGGCGCAGCGGGAGCGTGGTCGGTCGCCGGAGAGTTCGCGGCAATCCTCGAACCCAGCGGCGTGAACAGTTGGGTCGATTGGCTCTTCGGCGCGGTGTTCGCCATGACCGCCGCAACCATCGTCAGCGGGGCCGTCGCGGGGCGCTGTAAACTCCGCACCTACGTGAGCTACACCGTCCTGCTCGCGGCGGTCATCTACCCCGTCGACGTCGGATTCATGTGGGGTGGCGGCATCCTCGCGACGATTGGCTTCCGCGACTTCGCGGGCGGCATGGTCGTTCACGGAATGGGCGGCATCGCCGGATTGACCGCCGCGTGGGTCATCGGGCCGCGTCTCGGTCGCTTCGACGAGAACGGCGGTGCGAACGTCATCCCCGGCCATTCCGTGACCTTCGCCGTCCTCGGGACGCTCATCCTCGCGTTCGGTTGGTTCGGGTTCAACGTCGACACCGCGGCTACGGTGTTCGCGGCAGACGGCGGGGCGCTCTCGCTGGACGCATTCGCAACGGTCAGTCGAGTCGCCCTCGTCACGACGCTCGGAATGGCGACGGGCGCAATCGGTGCAAGCATCGTTTCGCTGGTTCGCACCGGTGAGGTAGACACCTTGTACGTCGCCAACGGCCTGCTCGCCGGATTGGTCGGCGTTACCGGAATCGCGACGACATCGTCTGGCCCGGCGCACTCGCGGTCGGTCTGCTTGCAGGTGCACAACTCCCGTTCGTCTTCGAGTTCGTGGAAAAACGCCTTAACATCGACGACGTGTGTGCAGTGTTCCCTGTTCACATGTCTGCCGAGATTCTCGGAGCACTGGCTTATCCGTTCGTCGCAGTCGGAACGTGGCAGGGAGCGGGACTCGGTTCCGTGCTCTCGGGGCTCGCAGTGCAGACCGCAGGCGTCCTGCTCATCGGTTTGTGGACAGTCGTCGCAACTGGCTCGGTATTCGGCGTCGGCGACACCGCGGAGATTCCCGCCGAGCACCTGCGCGCCGACGGCGGTTCTCTGCTCAACGACGGCGATATCAAACTCGTCACCGCAATCGTGCGTCCGGACAGACTGACCAACGTGAAGCGAGCGCTGGCTGACATCGGCGCGCCGAGTCTCGCGTAACGAACGTGAGTGGCCGCGGCAGTCAACCCGCAAAACTCGGCCAGTGGCGCGGCGAGGAGTACGTCGTGGATTTACACCAGAAGGTAAAAGTCGAGTGCGTCGTCGCGGACATCCCCGCAGACGACGTCATCGAGGCGATTCGCGAAGCCGCAAACACGGGCGAACCCGGCGACGGGAAGATATTCGTCGTCCCTGTCGGGGAAACCTGTCAGGTGAGAACGGGTAACAGAGGCCGTCTGAGACGAGAACAAGAGCGACAAAATTCGACTCTCTTTCTTCTCGCAACCTTCGCCCTACTATTCAGTATTTAGCGTTTTTTCGGCCCATTTGATTGCATAATCGACGCCGTGATGACGGTACGCCTGTGTATCTAGTGCAGAAAACGGCGCAGGTGGTTCGATGCCGTGTTTGATGGCGCTACAGGCGAGTTCCGTGGCGTCTGAGAAATCCGTGCGACCGGTGGCAATTTCTCGGGAGATTCCTTCTACCCGGGGTTCGATTCGTTCACCAGCGTCCTGCCACGCTTCGAACAAACGAGGATACGATTCGCGCCACTCCGTAAATGCTTCGCGGGTATGAAGTCCGTTGTAGGCGTCACAGAGCGCGACGGCGAGTTGGTACGTACTTCCGGAATTGAGCGGAACCACGTCGGCGAACTTCCGGTATCTCTCACCGAAAAATTCGAGGAACTGTTCGGGCAGGTCGAGTCCGATTTCGACCAGTGCCTCCGCGAGCAGAAAGTCGATGAACTCCTCTGGTGACCCCTCTACTCGTGCTTTGACGAAGACGACAGGTGGAGACGTTTGGTGCGTCCACGCCACACTTCCGTCGCCCGGCATGCCAACCACGAGGTCAGTTCCGGCGAATCGCCGCAGCAGTTCGGGCGCGTCGTCAGGTAGCCACTCGTCGGCTGCAGAGAACGGACGGATTTCGTCGGTCAGAAGCGCGAGGTCGTCGCGCGCCGGAACCGGAAGCGTCTCGAAATCCCGGTTGCAGTCGAGGACGAGCGTATCGGGCGCGTGTTCGTCTCGAACCGCCGCCACATCCTCGGGGAGCGTTCGTTGACTGAACATCGCGCTCAGGCGACGAACCAGAGGTTGAGGATGACTGCAACTGCGGCCAACGCCGTCAGTCCAACAGTGCCGATAACGATTTTCGTCGGAGTGCTCATACCCGACTGTTTCCACTCGAACGCTTAAAATCTGCCGAGTCCGGGTGAAACCCCTTCGTTTCCACTCCAGAACTGTGAATAACTACTCACGAACTTACGAGCTTACACCGACAGCATCGACCCGAACCGTGACGAAGCGGGCAACGCCATCTTCCAAGAGCAACAGCAGATTGTAGACGAGTGTCCCTTGAAATCCGATGGCGAGAAACACCCAGTTCGCTGGAAATCCCGGGTTGAGAGCCGCGACAATGCTATAGCTCAACAGGAGATTGCCGAACGTAGCGACAACGTGAACCATGGATGCCGCGATGAGTCTCCCGCTGGGATTCGAATCGATGTCCTCGAAGAGGTCATCGAACGCGATACTGGCCATCGCCCCGAACGCGACCAACGCACCGACGACGTAGAGGAAAATTTCGAGAATGCGTGACGACCCGTACTGGTTCATCAGTATCGCGCCACCGCCCCAAATCATCAGTGTGTAGCCGTATGCCTTCGACTCCGAAAGCAAGTTTTGTGCGAGTTCTTCGACGGGATTCATACAGTCGCTGAGCTATCAAGTGACAAAGATCACGTCCCTGGTATCGCGTGCTGTTTGAGTGGCTATCGAGGAAAGGAGGTATTGACAATGAAGAAAACTGTCGAGGAAAGAGAAACGATAAAAACGGTTAGCTGTCGGTTGAACCAGCCCACGAATCTGGGACTTGGATGACGTATCGGCCGTTCTCCTTGAGGGCGATGATGTACTCGTCACGTTCGTACAGCTCCATCAGATTGAGTTCGTACTGGCCGGGTTCGACCACCTTGATGCTCTCGAACTGGCTGTTGAGTTCCTCTCGGAGTTCATCGAGGCTCGGTTGGTTATCGCTGGGTGCCTCGACGACGGTTCCAGTTCCCTCCTGAGTCGGCGTTTCCGGAAGTTCGTCCTCGGGGACGATTTCCGCGCGCGCGCTTGCCTGCGCGCGGTCTTCTTCCGATTGAACAGGTGCAGGTGAATCGCCCTGCGATTCATCTGCTGGCGTTCGTGTGCGAGTCGAATTTCGATTGCCGGTTGGTTTCTGCCGGTCGTCTGTGGGTTTTGCTCCGCTCGCAGATGTCGGTTCTCCTGCTGATTTCGCTGATTTCGTTCGTTGCTTGCGTTCGCGTGCAGGTGTCTCGCTTGCTGTAGACTCCGTCTGCTGGTTTTGTGAAGTCTTCTGCTGATTCCGCGAAGCGTTTGTTTGCGTATCGCGCGATGACGTCGTCTGTTCGTTCCGCGAGCCGCCGGATTGGGTGTTTTTCGTGCGGTCGTTCGAACCGACCCACCCCCGAACAGTCGAGGCGGCGCGGCCAACCGCGCCAGAGCTCGACGCGGTGTCAGGAGCCTCGTTTTTCGTCTCCGCAGTCGCGTTCGCCGAACCAGTGGCCGTTGTTTCGTCTGGAGACGACCCGGACGGACGGAACTGAAACTTATTGCCGCCGCAGTCCGGACATCCCGAAAGCATCTCCTTCGACCCGTCGGCGAATGCGCGCCCACAGTTCGTACACTTGTGCGGCATTATTTACGGGATATGAGGGCGCTGATGAGGTTCTCGTCCTTGTGGAGCGTTTCGATTTGGTTTGCGGGGCCGATAACCGTGAGCTTCGAACTGTCCGACTCACGTCCCATCAAACGACCTAAAAGCCCACTGTCGGAAGTCTTCGAGCGCGGGTAGGTTTCGATTTCGATACCGCTGAACTCGTCGGGACTGATTTCGGCCATCGTCACCTCGATGAGTTTGCTCTCTTCGTCCGGCGAAAGCCCTTCCTCCAAGATGACGATATTTCCGTCGTGGACACCGTCCAGTATCATCCGAATCTTTTCCATGCTGGTCTTGCCAGCCATCCGTTCACCACCGATGAGGTCGATTTGGACGCCGTCGTCCGATTTTTTCACTTCCGGCATGGAATCACCCGAAGTACTCCGCGATTTTCGTGTACACTTCGTCCATGTTCTCCCCTTCGAGCGCCGAGAGTGGAATCGTCTCGTGCTGTGGGTAGGCGTTTCGAATCCGCTGGACGCTCGAATCTTCGAGGTCGGTTTTGTTGGCGAGAATCAGAACGGGCAGGTCTTGACTCTCGATGATGCCGATGAGCATCGTGTTGACCTGTGTGAACGGGTCGGTCGAACTGTCAAGCACATAGATAACACCGTCTACGTCTTCACGGAGCCAGTGCATCGCTTCCGCGACACCCTCGGTGGCTTCACGGGAACGACGAACCGCATCCTCCTTTTCCATGTCGTGGTCGAGGAACTCCTCGTAATCGACTTTCGTCGTCACACCCGGTGTGTCCACGATGTCGATGGTGACGGTTCTTCCGTCTCGCTCGATTTCGACGTTTTCTTTTCTCCGTGCGCGCCGTGTTTCGTGTGGAACGTGGCTTTCGGGGCCGATGGCGTCGCCAGTCCAATCACGGGCGATTCGATTGGCGAGCGTCGTTTTGCCAGCGTTCGGCGGGCCGTAGATTCCGATTCGTTTCGGCTCTTCGGATGTGAAGAGCTTATCTGTGACTCTTTTAACACTTTGCTTGAGACCTGTAAACAATCCCATCCTATTTCCTCCCAGACCCCGGCTGTCGGCACCCTCACTAGACAGATTTGCTATCGAATGGCTGCCCATCGCTGAACAGTCACCTACCGTTGAGTGACTGCCCGTCGGTGAGCGACCGAGTGATTGTACCCGGACACGCGGGGCTGTTGCGCGTACAACTTTACGCCACTCACTTAAACCTACGTCAGACAACTATTGACACAAATCATCGACTTGCTTGCAGAAGAGGAATAATTGTTTGCAAGAGATATGGGTCGAAACTAGAGGGACGAAATGACGAAAGAAGAAGAAATAAATGGTTTCTGTAAATCGGTGGTAAACCTCGTGAGGAAGTCCTCATAAGCCCGAAACACCGTCTCTCGCAGTACCATGTGAATGTTCCACTTGAAATGGAGGGGTTGGCGCGAGTTTGGGGTGGACGTAAGTCAAGTAGAGAAGTGCAAGGAAAGACAGACAGTAACAGAGAGAAAGAGAGAGAGAGTTGGAAGTGAAAGTCGAAGTGGGAAACGGTGGGAGAAGTCGAAGGGAGAACTGAAACGAAGACCCGAAGGAAGTAATTCGGTCGTGGAGGCCAGTTTCGTGTGAACAAATAACACAAGGGACGCAGGAAACACGAAGGATGCAGAGGGCGTGGAAGATGCGGAAGACGCGGACCCCAACGTTGGTTGCTATTAAGGAACACGTATCATAGGCCGGAACCCCACCCCCACCCCTTCGTTTCAGGTGGAATCGGGAAAATATGGGGTGGGGGTTGTCGGTGACGGATAATTTACAGACAACAACCCCATCTAGAAAACAGATTGCTCTAGTTTGCGGATGCTGTTTAAGTTGTGTTCTGATAAAGGTTTGTGTTCTAGATGCCAACTCACACCCCACCCTCCCTTTCTCGCGTTCCACCCGAAACGAAGGGGTGGGGGGTTCCCAAGTTCATCGGTACCACACGACATGGGCGGGTTTCCGACGACCTACGGACGAGTCTCTGTTATTTTGCATCACATCGCGTTTCTCTCAATGCGGTCTCGTGTTCCACCCGAAACGAAGGGGTTAATCAAAACGCCGGTTTTCGGAAACCTCGTTACTTCAGTTCCACGATTTCGTCGAGCCGGTTCCATCGAGTTACCCTTTGTAACACCGAGTTACCCTTTGTAACATCGAGTTAACTTTCTCAAAGTTTCCTTCCTCTCTTCTTTGACCTACTTCCTATTGACTTACTTCCTGTTAATCCATTTTCATAAATGAAATTTATATAATTTTTGCATCGACAGTTTGAGTATGAGTAAATAAGTAAACGAGTGTGTGTGTGTGTGTGTGTGTGTGTGTGTGTGTGTGTGTGACTGACAGTAAAAAATGAAATTAAAAGTGAAAGTGAGAGTGGGGGGGGGTGAGCTTCGAACTCGACTTGAAACGATGCTGTTTCCGACGAGTACCGCCGAAAAACCCGTATTTCGCCCGTCATGCTACCAATAAGAAAGATTTTAATACTGTGCTGTACCTTTTGTTCATCTGCATCAACTGGACGCGCTGTCGTTTCTGTGGGAAGTGAATCCGGGTGTTTGTCCCGGTGTCTTCCCGTCTCTCTCCGCACGGCGCGATAATTCCAGTGGAAACGAAGGGGTCTGTAGCCGACGCATGTCAGACGAGAATACCAACCCATCGGACGAACGAACCGGCCACGGGAGTCGTGGCTTCGAGGGCGTCGATTTGGACGAGGTCGTGTTGGACGATACAGCCGAGGGCAACCAAGGGTTGTTCGACGACCTACTTAGTGGCGAGCCGATTTTCGAGAACAAAGAAGTTCTTCGACCCTCGTACACGCCGCACGAACTCCCGCACAGAAAAGAACAAATCAACCGGATGGCGACTATCCTCGTCGCCGCACTCAGAGGTGAGACACCGTCGAATATCCTTATTTATGGAAAAACGGGAACCGGAAAAACTGCGAGCGCGAAATTCGTCAGTCAAGAACTCGAACGCACATCGCTGAAATACGAGGTTCCCTGCGAAGTCGAGTACATCAACTGCGAAGTGACCGACACACAGTATCGTGTGCTCGCGCAACTCGCCAACAAGTTCATCGAAAACAACCAAATCGAAATAGGAGAACGAATCTCCGAACTCCAAGACATCCGTGATGGTGTCGCCGCCGAATCCGACCAACTCGAAAACACGGACTTTTCGTCGCTCGATGCAATCGAAGACCGCATCTCCGAACTCGAAGCGGACGCAGACGAAATGGAGGCCGTCCCGATGACCGGGTGGCCGACCGACCGCGTGTACAACACCTTTTTCGAGGCCGTCGATTATCAGGAACGGGTCGTCGTCATCATGCTGGACGAAATCGACAAACTGGTCGAAAAATCCGGTGACGACACGCTCTACAACCTCTCGCGGATGAACTCAGAACTGGAAAACTCGCGCGTGTCCATCATGGGCATTAGTAATGACCTGAAGTTTACCGACTTCCTCGACCCTCGCGTCAAATCCAGCCTCGGCGAGGAAGAAATCGTCTTCCCACCATACGACGCGAACCAACTTCGGGACATCCTTCAGCACCGTGCCGACGTGGCGTTCAAAGCCGACGCCCTCTCGGACGACGTAATTCCACTGTGTGCCGCCTTCGCCGCGCAGGAACACGGTGATGCCCGGCGCGCACTCGACCTACTTCGAACCGCAGGTGAACTCGCAGAGCGCGACCAGAAAGAGCGCGTGGAGGAGGGCCACGTCCGCAAGGCGCAGGACAAAATCGAACTTGACCGCGTGGTGGAAGTCGTCCGAACCCTTCCGACACAGTCGAAACTCGTCCTCTTCTCGACCATCTCGCTGGAAAAGAACGGCGTCCACAACATCAACACGGGTGAGGTGTACAACGTCTACAAACACCTCTGTGAGGAAATCGACGCCGACATCCTCACTCAGCGCAGAGTTACCGACCTCATCAGTGAACTCGACATGCTCGGCATCGTCAATGCTGTCGTCGTCTCGAAGGGGCGCTACGGGCGCACGAAAGAAATCAGCATCTCGGTTCCCATCGACGAAACCGAGGCGGTTCTCCAGTCGGATTCACGACTAAGCGACATCGACGACATCCAGCCGTTCATGCAACAGGCGCGGTTCGACAGCTAAGCTGATTTGCTCGGATAAGTTCGACAACAGACCCTACAATTTGGCAACTGATTTCTCGGCTCGCCACGACGCTTTCAGGCGTTTTCCACCCGAAACAGTACCCTTTCTAATCCAGTCGAAACGGGAGCCTCCGAAGGAAACTGTTTCCTTCAAACGACAGCACTTGCAACGTCGAAAACAAACTGCTCAGACGATTTGCTCGCCATCGTCGTCGTACACCTTGATGGCGTCAACGGGACAGACACGGGCGGCCATCTCCGCATCGAACTCTTCACCCTCTGGAACTTCGCGCACGAAAATTCCATCTTCGACTTCCTCGCTCTCCAGCAAGTCAGCTTTTCCTTCTTCACGATTCTCTACGAATTCCTCCCATTCGGCGGTGCACTGATACATTCCCGTGCAGGTGTTTCGGTCGTATTCGATTTTCATATCTATCACTCCGATATGTGCCTTCAAATCAGTGACGGAAATGGCGCAGTTGGTAACCGAAACCGAACTGCGACGGATACTACGAAACGTAGGTTCGAAGCGCCTCAATAGTCGGGTTGAGCATCGTCGGAAGCGAACACTGCTCTTCGGCGTTCGGTTTCCACTCGTCCGTCGTGAGATAGTCACCGACTTCGTGAACGACGGCGGCATCGACGCCACGGTAGGCGGCAACCGCGAGCATGGCCGATTCGGCCATACCGAGCGAGAGAACACCTTCGTTCGCGTAATGTTCTATTTCGGGAATCGTCTCACGATACATCGCGCCCATCGACCACGTCGCCCCGCGATGCGTTTCGATTCCAGCCTCAATAAGGCTGGAATCGAGACGATCCACTAGTTTCGGTGTTGGTTCGACCTGTTCGTCCGCTGGAAGGTAATGGTGCGAAACCCCTTCGTCGCGGATGGCGCGAGTCGGAAGAATAGCTTCGTCCAGTCCGACGTCTTTCTGCAAACTCGCACAACCGCAGAGGAGACAGACGACTTCCGCACCCGCCGCAATGACGTTCTCCGCGACGATTGCGGTAACTGTCGGCCCGATGCCGAAATCGCCGACGAAACCTACGTTCTCGTCTAGCAGTTGTAACTCCTGATTTCGAACGTAGTTCACTGTGTCCGTCGCGCGTTCATCCACCGTCTCGAACAGTTCGTCTTCGAACCCGAAAATAACTGCTGGCGGCATTTCCGGTAACTGTCCACCGTGAGCCTCCACAGCATCCTCGGGCGAAAAAAGTGCGCGCGCGTCGTATTTGTCTCCAAACTTCGGAACGGGCATATTCGTACCTTCCGGCAAGACGAAAAGTATCTTCTCCCGCGTTCACCCGACAGTTTAAACGGGAAGACGCGCCAATCGGTGGTAATGACCGGATTCGCACCGCGCACGCAGGGTGAGCGTGCGTGAAAGTCGCCGATTTGACGGGATTACCGGATGGCGTCCCCGAACACTTCCAATCGCAGGGTATCGAAGAACTGTATCCGCCACAAGCGGAAGCAGTCGAGGCGGGTATCACCGACGGCGAGAGCATCGTCGCCAGTATTCCGACGGCCAGCGGAAAGACGTTCATCGCGGAACTGGCGATGCTTTCAAGTGTCGCCCGCGGCGGAAAAGCCCTCTACATCGTCCCGCTTCGTGCCCTCGCCAGCGAGAAAAAAGAGGAGTTCGAGGAGTTCGAACAGTACGGCGTCTCCATCGGCGTCTCGACCGGAAACTACGACAGCGACGGCGACTGGTTGGCAACGAAGGACATCATCGTCGCCACGAGCGAAAAGGTGGACTCGCTCGTGCGAAACGGTGCGAAGTGGGTTGACGACCTCTCTTGCGTCGTCGCCGACGAAGTTCATCTCGTCAACGACGCCCACCGCGGCCCGACGCTCGAAGTCACCCTCGCCAAACTCCGCCGTGTGAATCCGAACCTCCAGACCGTCGCCCTGTCGGCGACGGTCGGGAACGCAGACGAAATGGCCGACTGGCTCGATGCGACCTTAGTCGATTCGTCGTGGCGGCCCATCGACCTCCGAAAAGGCGTCCTCTACGGCCAAGCCTTACATTTCGACGACGGGACACAACAGGAACTCGCGCGCGGGAAGCAGAAAGAAACCGCGGCACTTGTCGAGGATACGCTAGGTGACGAGGGTTCGTCGCTTGTGTTCGTCAACTCGCGCCGGAATGCGGAGGCCGCCGCGAAACGACTCGCGGACGTGACGAAAAACCATCTCACGGACGAGGAACGAAGCAAACTCCGCGAAGTCGCCGACGAAATTCGGGACGTGAGCGATACGGAAACGAGCGACGACCTCGCAAACGCGGTGGAGAAAGGCTCCGCGTTCCACCACGCGGGACTCGCTAGCGAACACCGCTCAATCGTGGAAGACGTGTTCCGAGACAGACTCGTGAAAGTCATCAGCGCGACCCCGACGCTCGCGGCGGGGGTGAACACCCCGAGTCGGCGCGTCATCGTCCGCGACTGGCGGCGGTACGACGGCGACGTCGGCGGGATGCAACCGCTCGACGTGTTGGAAATTCACCAGATGTTTGGCCGGGCGGGAAGACCCGGCCTTGACCCTTACGGCGAAGCGGTACTCATTGCCAAAAGTCACGAAGAACTCCAAGAACTGTTCGACCAGTACGTCTGGGCCGACCCGGAAGCAGTGCATTCGAAACTCGCGGCGGAACCTGCACTGCGAACCCACATCCTTGCCACGGTCGCGTCTGGGTTCGCGGGAACCGAAGACGAACTACTCGACTTCCTCGAACGAACGCTGTATGCGACTCAAACCGACGAAACGGGTCGGCTCGAAACCGTCACCCAGCGCGTCCTTGACTACCTCGAACGAAACGGGTTCCTCGAACGCGACGACCGTCTTCGGGCAACTGGCTTAGGCCACCGCGTCTCACAACTGTATCTCGACCCGATGAGCGCCGCAGAAATCATCGACGGCTTGCGCGCCGCGGAGGACGACCCAACCGCACTTGGACTGTACCACCTCGTCTCGCGCACGCCGGACATGTACCAACTCTATCTTCGATCGGGTGACCGCGAACGCTACACCGAAATCGCCTACGAACGGGAACCGGAGTTCCTCGGACACATGCCCTCGGAGTTCGAAGACCACGCTTTCGAGGACTGGCTTTCAGCGCTGAAAACGGCCCGACTCCTCGAAGATTGGGCCAGCGAACTGGACGAAGACCGGATTACTGAACGCTACGCAATCGGCCCCGGCGACATCCGTGGCAAAGTCGATACGGCCGAGTGGTTGCTGAACGCGGCGGAACGACTCGCCAGCGAACTTCAGCGAAGCGACGAGGAAAGCCTTCCATCCGCCACTACGACCGCAGTCCGCGAAGCCAGAAAACGAGTCCAATACGGCGTCGAGGAAGAACTGCTCGACCTTGCAGGTGTGCGAAATGTTGGGCGAAAGCGCGCCCGCCGTCTGTACGCCGCCGGAATCGAATCCCGAGCAGACCTCCGCGAGGCCGACAAATCGGTCGTTTTGGGCGCGCTCCGTGGGAGACGAAAAACGACCGAAACCATCCTCGAAAACGTGGGGCGAAAAGACCCCTCACTGGATGGTGTCGAGGCCGACGCGGAGGCGAAAGCGAGTGCGACCAAAACAGCAAATGAGGCGGCCGGAAACGGCGGCCAGCAGAGTCTCGGTGATTTCGAATGAGAGTGGTCGAAGGCAGAGTCACCATCGACGACCTCGATGATTTTCTCTCTCACATCGGGGACATTGCCGACGAATCCGACTGCGCGATACAGGCGTTCGACGCGCGTTACGTCGCCGGACGTGACCATCTCGAATCGGCGGTCGAACACGCGAATCGCGCGTTCGACCGCGGTGAAAACGTCGCCCGCGACCGAGCGGTCGAGATTTTGCTGTACGCCGCTGGTCGTCGTCAAATCAATCAGGGACTCGAAATGGGGGTTTCTACGGGAAAACAACAGGTGGTCGTCGTGGTCGATGGAAAGCAGGAAGACGATGAAAACAAAGCTGTAGCGGCTATCTTCGACCTGATAGAACCTGCCGATACACTCGGTAATCCCGACTGCGAGATAATTTTCGACTTCTTCGACGTTTCCGAGCGAGAACTAGCTGCGACCAGTGCGAGTCTCACAGACCTCGTCTGTGAGCGGGTTGCCTTGCTCGAAGTCGAGAAATAGCGTCGAAATTCCGAGTGCTGGTGGCCAGTACGAATTTCATCCATCCCGATGTACGCCCGATACCATGCCTGAAGACGACCACGACCCGGGTGATGTACAGGACAGCGCCCGTGAGCGACAGCACGAACGCGCCGAAACCGTCGAGGATATGCTCGGTGAAGCGGGCCGGATGCTGGGCGAGCACAAGTATCCGACGACGAGCGAAGAGTTGGCGGCGGAGTACGGCGACCAGCAACTCGATTTGCCGAACGAAACGGAAACGCTGGGAAGCGTCTTCGACCGACTCGTGGACGAACGCTTCGAATCCGCGGAAGAGGCGCGGGAAGCGGTGTACAACGAAGTCACTGGCGAGGCTGGCGGAATGACGGAGTACAACGACGAACGGGCGTTAGGAGAAATCGAGGACGTGGAATCGGACGACGAATCGAACACGAACTGGCAGTAATCTCCAGTTGAAACGAAGGGGTTTCGGTCGCTACTTTTGGTTCAATACTGTTCAAAATCGAATGAAAGGATAGTCCCACACGGACTCGAACCGCGGTCGAAGCCCCCAGAAGGCTTCAGGATTGGCCACTACCCCATGGGACTTGGCTTACTGCAGAATACCGTACTGGCCGCTTGCTTGTAAGCGTTGCGCGTTCGGATTCCGTATGTTACGAACACTCACTCCGTAACCATGCACAAACCACTACCTATTTCCACAATCATTGCTCACACTCGTGTATGTACGTCGGACGCTTCATCGTGATTGGCCCCGAAATTGGCGCATACCGAGTTTCCTCGCGGTCGTTCCCGAATCGAAAGGCGGTTGCGCGCGACGACGCCGTGACTGTCGCGCCGACCGAGGACGCGTCGGAGACGGACAACCCCTACATCTCCTACAACTGCGTGCGAACCGTCGGCGACACCGCGGTCATCGGAAACGGGTCGCAGGTAGACCCAATCGCGGAAAAACTCGAACTCGGTTACCCCGCGCGGGATGCACTCGCCGAAACCCTGCTCGCGCTTGACTACGAGAAGGACGACTACGACACGCCGCGAATCGCGGGCACGATTGGCGAAGAGTCGTACATCGGCATCGTTCGCCGAGATGCCCTGCTGGTCGAGCAAGTAACGGAACCGACGCTGGTTGCGACCTACGAAAAGGACACGCCCGAGTCCTTTTCGTTCAGGGTGGAGAACGCCGAGCAGGCGGCGGATGCGGCTTACGACCTTGATTTCGAACATCCGGTTTGTGCGGTCGGCGTGACGCGAAACGACGCGGAAACGGACGGTGCGAAAACGGATGATACGGACAGCGATGTGTTCTCCTTCGCAATCGAGAACGGGAATTAAGTCCTCTGCGAACGTATTGTTTTGCATGAAAGTTGGCGTCATTTCGGACGTTCACGCGAATCGAGTCGCACTCGACGCCGTGCTGGACGACATGCCAGCGGTCGATGCCCTGCTCTGTGCGGGCGACGTGGTCGGCTACAACCCGTGGCCCGCCGAGTGCGTCGATACTCTCCGTGACCGAGTAACGGCCAGCGTGATGGGTAACCACGACCGCGCGGTCGTTTCGGGGACGGCGTTCAAATTCAACAGCATGGCCAGTGCGGGCGTCGAGTATGCCCGCGACGAACTGAACGACCTCCAGCGCGAGTGGTTGGCGAACCGCCCCACCAGCACAACCGCTTGCGATGGTCGAGTGCGAATCATCCACGGGCATCCGGACGACCCCGACCACTACACCCATCCGGACGAATTTTCTTCGGACTTGCTGGATGATAAGGACGTTCTCGTGATGGGTCACACCCACGTCCAGCACCACGAGGTGTACGACGAAGGAATCGTGATGAATCCGGGCAGTGTTGGTCAGCCTCGGGACAGGGATTCGCGGGCAGCGTATGCGATTTTGGATTTGGCGGAGATGACAGTAGAAGAGCGACGTGTCGAATATGATATTGAGGCGGTACAGGAGGCGGTTCGAGAGGCCGGATTGCCTGATAAGATTGGTTCTCGATTAGAAAAGGGCCGGTAGAAAAACGTAGCTAATTGCAGTCGTCGTGGCGCTAGCTGTTGCCGACTCCAAATAAACCGTTACCGCACCGCGACAGCCACACTCTCCCCAGCCGATTGCGCTTCTCACTCCGGAAGAACAAGCTCTTCCGTGCTCTCGTTCACTCCTTCGTCGTTCACGAGAACTTCGTTCCGATGCTCATCTCTCGTGCGCTGGCACAGGACTGAGGACTTCACGTCCGAAGACCTGTGCCAGCGCACGCCAAATGGTACAATTAGATTTCTGAATTGACGCAAACCACATGGCGCGTGCGTTGGCAAGCCCGAGGAGTCGTCGTCCGAGGGCTTGCTGATTATCGCGCGAGGTCTTCGTGAGCGACGAGCGAGCGAACGGCTCGTCAGAGCGTACTCTGACGGTGGGTGAGTACCGCAGGGAGCGGAGCGACCGAGGAACGCAGTCGGTTGGAGAGGGAGTGGCCTGCGGCGGTTTCATTGGAGTCGGTAATTGGCTGCAGTACCGAGAACACACGAGGCGGGCCGAAATATCTCCGAATGCCATTGCAGTTCTAGTTTCCAAAAAGAAAAAGCTCGAATCCAAAACCGTTGTTTACGCGATTTTGTCGTACTGCTCCGCCAACTTATCAGCCGCTTCGCCGAGTTGTTCGCGCTCGAACTCGGTGAGGTCCCATTCGACGACTTCCTCGACGCCGTCGTTGCCGAGTTTGACGGGGACGCCGAGCGCCACGTCGTCGTGGCCGTATTCCCCGTCGAGCTTGACGGATGCGGGGAGGACTTCGCCCGTGTCGCGCAGGACTGCTTCGACCATGTGGCCGACGCCCGTCGCTGGCCCCCACTGGGTCGCGCCTTTCTTCTCGATAACGTTCATCGCGCTTTGTTTGAGTTCGCCGAGGATTTCTTCTTTCTCGTCGTCGGAAAACTCGGGGTCTGCGCCGTTGATGCGAACCTTGGAGAACGCGGGAACTTGTGCGTCGCCGTGTTCGCCGAGGATGGTCGCTTCTACGTTCTGCACAGGCGCGTCGAATCGCTGGCTCATGACGTAGCGGAATCGGGCGCTGTCGAGGCGGCCACCGAAGCCGATGACTTTGTCGCGTGCGCGGTCGCCAACCTCGTAGAGGTGGCGGTTGAGCAGGTCAACTGGGTTCGAAGTCGTGATGGTCACGAAGTCGTCGTTGTGCTCTGCGAGCGAGGAACCGATGTCCTCCATGATTGGTGCGTTGTCGCCCGCGAGGTCGATACGGGTCTGGCCCGGCTGTCGTGGGATACCTGCCGTGATGACGACCACGTCGGAACCCGCGGTGTCCTCGTAGGTACCCTGTCGGACGACCGTGTTGGAGTCGTAGGCGGCCCCGTGGTTCACGTCCGCGGCCTGTCCGATGGTTTTGTCTTCCATGTCCGGAATGTCCACGAAGACGAGTTCGTCCGCGATGCCACGTAGCGCGATGTTGTAGCCTGCGGCGGCCCCGACCGTGCCTGCCGCGCCGACTACGCTAACTTTCGCCATATCACGTAGAAGACGCCCTGCGATTTGGTTAAATCCTCCGGAAAAACGGCGGCGGGGAGCGGCAATTTCCGCCGAAAGAACGGAATCGAAACCCAGTTTACCGTAATCTTCCACCCGAAACGAAGGGGTTTCGAGGAAGTGAACGGGTTAAGGCGAAACGCCAACCGTGAGAAGCGTCCCGAACTCACGGTAGCGTTCGACCATGTCTTCCCGGGTTTCCCAACTGTCGGTCGGAAATTCGGATGTATTCGGAATTTCCGTCTCTCTGTCCGGAATGTTGTCCTGTTCCGCCACGTACAGGCCAGCATCGCGGAAGGATTCACGGTACTCCTCGCCGCTCCAGCGCGTCATTTTGACAGAAATGGAATCTTGCCAGTCGTGTGAATGGACGTTTTCCTCGTAGTAGTTCACCGCACAGAAGAAGGTTCCACCGGGTTGGAGAATGCGTCGAATTTCCCGAAGTGTCTCGTGCGGGTCGTTCGCGTAGTAGAACGCTTCCATCGTAACGATGTGGTCGATGCTGTCGTCCTCGAATGGAAGGTGGTCGAAGTCACCGACGAGGTAGGAAACGTCCGAATCGTCGGTGTAGCCCTGCGCGTTGCGGGCCATCTCGGGCGAGCCATCGAGTCCGTAGACGCGCCCCGCGTTCTTCGTGTCGCGGAGCGCGCGTCCCGCATAGCCGCTTCCGCATCCCAAATCGAGAACCGTGTCGCCCGCCTCCACCGGCATTCTGGCGAGGACGTACTTCGCCGTGTGCCAGTGACGCTTTTCCATTCCTTTGTCCCTTCCGTCTGCCGCCCACGTATCGAACTCCTCGCGCACGCTCATGGCCAGTGGAACGAACGCCGGGAACAAAATGAGTTCGAAAGCGTTCGAAACGTTAGTTCGTTTCCTGAACTGCGCGACGGAACCCGAAACCGCGAGGGCTTTACATTCTCCCGGTTCATCACTCCGGCTATGGTCGGTTCAAAAAAGCGATTCGCCCTTGCTGACACGGCCCAACAGGTCGTCGGCGGATTCCTCCTCGCCGGGCCATTCGTCGTCACCGAGGAGGTGTGGCGACTGGCGGAGAATATGTCGATATTCCACGGCATCGTCACCGTCTGTATCGTCTTCGCTATCGGCTACGGTGCGTTGTACAAGGCAGACCACGACCGAAACCCAGACCGGGAAGCGGAGGTTGCTGGCGTCCCTGCTCGATTTATCTCGCTAATGATTGTCGCGTTTGGCTCGGTTGCCATCCTCGCTATCGTCTTCGCGGCACCGGAAACCTTCTATCAAGACGGCCTCCTCGATGGGGCCGCCTCCCGAGGCGTGTTGGCGAACACGCTGAAAGCTATCAGCGTCGGCGCAATCTTCAGCGTCGTCGGGGCGGCCACCGCCGACAGCGTCTTCTGACCGAGATTCCCGTATATTTTAAGTCGATGCCACGGGTTACCGGACGATATGGATTACCAACTCGCTATCGAGAACACACCGGACACCGTACCGGGCGGCACCGGAATCCTTCTCCTGCACCCGAGCACCGGTGAAACCGACCGAATCGACACCGATTTTCTGAAAACTGATACTGACCGATTTCTGGTTATTTCGACCCGCACAACCGCCCGCGAGGTGAAACAGAAACTCGACCATTACGACGTAGACGAGAGCAAAGCCGACATTCTCGACACGCTATCCATCGAACGTGGCTACTCTCGCCGGAGTACAAACGACGTTCATTACGTCTCCGCGCCCGACAATCTCGAAGGCATCCTTTCGGTGACCGAGAAGTTCCTTGCGGAAACCGACGGCAAACGACGAATCAGCTTCGACTCCATCACGGAAATGGCGTACTACGCCGACGAACAGCGCGTCTACGAGACGGTTTCACAGGTTCTTTCCCTCCTCTCCGAACACGACGCAGTCGGCCTGTTCCACCTCTCGAAGGGTGTCCACGACGAGGTTCAAATCGAGCGATTCCTCGGCTTGTTCGAGGCCGTCGTCGATCTAGACCGGGACGGAAACGTCGATAGCGACTTCCCGGAAGCGGAATAGTTGCCAGCGTTCGTTCGCCCGAAATTCGCCGTCTGGACTGGCGAGTATTTTCCACCGTGCGATTTTCAGACCGAAAAGCTGTATGAGAGTCAATACTTTTGCTCATTGACCTCGTACTACTGTTGATGGGGAAATCGAGCGACTACCGGGTTGCAGTTGCGATTGCTGACCCGGCCCATGCTCCGCAGTTGACCCGAACTGCGGTTGACATCGCCCGCGAGCGAGACGGAGACGTGCTCGTGTTGAGCGTTCTCGTAACGGAACGAGAATCTCCGTTTTCATTGTTCACCGACGACGTAATCATCCGCGAGTTCGGCGGGGAGCAGCAGGAAATTCTCGACCAAGTGGTCGAAACCGCGAAGGGAACGGTTCCCGTCCGCGGGCAACTGCTCGTTTCGTACGACATCGTCCGCGCACTCACGGACGCCGTCGTCGAGTTCGACTGCGATACGCTCATCATCGGGTGGCACGAACGCGAACGACCGAGTGAAATCGTTCTGGGAAGTAACGCCGACCGAATTGTCGCCCGCGCTCCCTGCGATGTTCTCGTGGAAAAAATCGGCCCGGCAGACGGCGTGGATTCGATTCTCGTTCCCGTCGCGGAAGGCCCGCATGCGAAACTCGCAGCGGACGTCGCCCGCGCAATCGCGTTGACGAATGACGCTCGCGTGCATCTCCTTCGAGTCGTTCACGACGGAAACATCGAAGCTGAAGGACTGATTCCGGAGATGGCAGACCGAATCGAACCCGTACAGGTTTGGACGGAGGTACGAACTGGAAACGTCACCGAAACTGTCGTGGACGAAGCGTCGGAACACGATATTACCGTTCTCGGTTCGACCAGACGCGGAATGCTTCGCCGACAACTCGTCGGAACCGTTCCGCAGGCGGTCGGTCGGCGGTCGGAGACAACCGTCATCATCGCTCGTCGTCCCGTTGGCATCCGCCCGCGACTGAACCGACTGATTCGGGAAACGCTGTGACGACCGGAACGATAGCCGTCGTTTTGGTGGCGATGCTGGCCAGTTTCTTCATGGCGTGGTCGCTTGGTGCATCGAGCAACTCGCCGCCGTTCGCTCCTGCCGTCGGCGCGAACGCGATTCCGACGATGCGTGCAGCATTTTTTATCGGCGTGTTCGCGGCACTCGGCGCAATCGCACAGGGTGGGAGCATCTCTGAAACCGTCGGCACCGGATTAATCGACGGCGTTTCGATTTCACCGCTCGGGGCCGCCGCCGGACTGTTCACTGCCGCACTATTCATCGCTATTGGCGTTTCGACGGGGTATCCGATTCCGGCGGCGTTCGCAACCACCGGCGCGATGGTGGGCGTCGGATTGGCGCTCGGCGGCAATCCGGCGTGGGACACCTATCAACGAATCGGGACTTTCTGGGTGTCCGTCCCGTTCGTTTCGGCGACCATCGCGTATATCACTGCTTCGCTCCTGCGAAACGATTCGATTCCCGAAACGGTTGGTGTTCCCCTCCTCGGCGGCTTCGTCGGGTTCGTGTTGGCGAACGTTGACCTTGCGATTTTTCCCGGTTCGCCCGGCCAGCGAACCCTCGCCCGCCTCGCCTCGGCGCAAGTCGGAACGACGCCGACACTCTTCGGCGCCATCGACGTAACGATGATTCTGACGAGTTTTGTCGTCGGTGCGGTGGTTTTCGCCGTTTTGCGGCGTTCGATGGAACGTTCCGTAGAAGGTGGAATCAGACAGTTTCTCGTCGGACTCGGTGCCGTCGTCGCGTTCTCCAGCGGTGGCAGTCAGGTCGGATTGGCCACCGGGCCGCTCGAACCCCTTTTCACCACGTTCGCTGTCCCCAGCATCACCCTTCTCGTTCTCGGCGCTGTCGGCATCCTGCTCGGTGCATGGATGGGGTCGCCACGACTGCTTCAAGCGGTTTCCCGCGAATATTCGAAACTCGGCGTTCGCCGTTCTATTGCCGCGCTAGTGCCCGGATTCCTCATCGCACAGGCGGCTATCGCGTTAGGAATCCCCATTTCGTTCAACAACATCATCATCTCCAGCGTCATCGGAAGCGGCCTCGTCGCCGGATCTGGCGGTGTCTCCGGCCGGAAAATAGCGTTCACGCTCAGCGCGTGGGTCGTTTCGCTCGTCGGTGCGTTACTGCTCGGATACGGCATTTACACCGTTCTCACGATGCTCACTGGAATCAGATAGCGTCGAAAATACGAATCAGATCGCGGCGATACCCAACGCCCCGAGCAGTCCCGAAAGTAAATCACCGTAACTGAACGCGACGACCAACCCGACGAACATCGGGACGATGAACGGAATGCCGGGCGACACCCACACGTCGTTTTCGCTGACCAGCACCTCCAACCCTTCGCGCAGTTGCGTCGGCGTCGTGCCATACGCACCGTGGTCGATGTCCTCCAAGAACTGGGCCGCACCCCACGGGTCTTCATAGCCCGATTCGCCCGATTTCTGTGACTTCTCCACGACCTTGCCGCCATCAGTCACGGTTTTGCTGCCACCGCTTCCGGCACCGACTGCGCCATCCGTCGGTGGATTCGGTTCCGCAGGCAGGGTTGCCGGGTCGCGCAGTTCGCTCGCGCGTTTGCGGAGGGCTGCCAGCGAAACCCCTCGCCAGCGTAGATACATCCGAATCGCGTCCAAATCCGCACCGTTTCGGCTGGTTCCCTCCGGTGTTTCGAGTAGTCTCCCGTGAGCTATTGGAATCTCGTTCCACGGGACGACGCGTCCGACGAACATCACCGAATCGAACCGACCGGCAACCAAATTTCGCACAAACAGTGCGAGCGGATAGAGCGCCGCGACCAGTACCGTGTTCGTCAGGATCGTCAAGGAAAACACGCCGAGGACGGTTCCCTGCACCGGGAATACTGCCTCTCCAACGTGGTAGAACGGATACGCCGGAAGCAGTGCGGCGACGACGAGAAACGCTTTCGCGTCCGCACCGCCGAACGCCCGAAACCACCAGAAGGCGAGAACCAGCGGTGCGACAAATCCGAGACTCACAGCGACGTAGAAAAAGTACCATTCGCTGGCGGCGACCTGTAGCCCCATCCACTCACGAGAGAAGGGTGGGCCGCTCCACGCTACCCAACTCTCGACAAGGAGGAGTACGACCGCGAGCGCGGCCAGCGGATACCACAGCGCGTTGGACACCCGGCGCGTCTGTACGTCGCGCCATGCGGCCCACGCGAAGACGGGCAGTACGAGCAGTCGTAGGAGATCAGGTATCGGAATATGCACCACGCGGAACCGCTCAGGGAGGGATGTTAGGTTTTGCGGTCTATGAAAAGTGAAAAATAAAAAACGCGCTAATTTTATCGCTAAGCAAATCATATTATAAATATGCGTCAGCAGGAAGCCGAACTCGTGAAAATACGCGCCGCCACATTCATTCCATCGGCGTGGATTCCAAACACGCGGAAAACGAAACACACCGCAGAGTTCCGCGGTGACGACCGCGAATTCACGCCACACGCGGTCAACACCGGGCGCTCTCGGGTCGAACAGGAAGCGGTCGTGGATTTCGAACGTAAAACGCTCACCGAGTACGGCGACACCGGAACCTCGGTCGAACGAAGGATTCGAGGAGATGGTACCGAGGATATTCGAACCGAAAAGGGATCGAGTGACGGAATTTTCTGCACTGACCCCGTGTGGCACGACGACCACGTCGAGTTTGAGATGCACGCCAGCGCGAGCAACCCGTTGGTTCCACATCCATCTCCCGTCGATTACGTCCTCGAACTGACGGTACGGCGCGACGGCGTCGAAGTTCGCGGGCAACACGACGGCTTCCCGTGTTTCGAATTTTACGTCCAAACCGATTCCGGGCCGTTCGAGACGCTGTACCGCCACGATTTCCGCGAAACCGGTGACAAATCGACTGCCTTGGCGGGGACGATGGAGTACGAGTTCGAGGCGCGCGTATAACCGACCTGCCCCTGTCCAAGGGACAATTTCACTCGGACGTATTTGTGGCTCGTTCCCGTACCATGCGTGAGGAACAGATATGACTACACGGGATTCAGCACTGGGTGAGCAAGGACACCCATCGAATGCGGAACAAGAGACGAGGGGGACGAGCGGCCCGCCAGCAATCGAAACAGACGGATTAGAACTGACCTATTCCGATGGCACGCAAGCTGTAAAGAACGTTTCACTGACGGTACCGAAAGGCGAGCTTTTTGGCTTTCTCGGGCCGAATGGGGCCGGAAAAACGACCGCAATCAAAGTGCTGGCGACCCTGCTCCGACCGACTGCTGGTGACGTGCGAGTGAACGGATTCGACGTACAGACTGAGGCACGGGGAGTGCGGGAATCAATCGGCTACATGGCCCAAGAGACGAGCGTTGATCTCGAACTGACGGCCCGAGAAAACATCCAATTCGCGTGTGAAGCATACGGTGTCCCTCGAAACGAGCGGTCGCGCCGAATCGACGAACTGCTCGACCTCGCGGATTTGGCGGACGTTGCCGACAAACGAGCCGAGGACTTTTCGGGCGGGATGAAAAAACGCCTCGACACGGCAACCGCCCTCGTGCATCGGCCACCGCTCGTCTTCTTAGACGAACCGACGACCGGCCTCGACCCGAAAGCGCGGTTGCGACTGTGGGACTATTTCAGGCGAATAAACGACGAGGGAACCACGATATTTCTCACGACGCAGTATTTGGAGGAAGCGGATCAACTCTGTGACCGAATCGGCGTCATTCTCGACGGCGAAATCGTCGCCATGGGGTCGCCCGAAGCACTGAAACGGCGCGTCGGCGGCGAAATTCTCGACCTCGAATTGGACGACGACGGCACCCGCGAACGTGCCATCGAAGTCGCCCGCGAATCGGGACTTTTCGGCTCGGACGCGACCATCGACCGCACCGATGACGGAATCAGCGTGACGGCGCAGTCGGCACGGACGAACGGCACCGACCTCCTCGTCGCGCTCCGCGATGCCGGACTGACTGTCACCGGGTTCAACGTCCGCGCACCGACGCTGGACGACGTGTTCCTTGCGATTACGGGCGAACATGTCGAGGAAGCACAGTCGATGGCTGATTCGGTACCGGGAGGCGACAAATGAGTTCTTCAACGGAAGAATCACCGTCTACGAACGAAACCGTCCGTCGGTCGAGCAACTCGTTTTTCGGCGACGTGTGGGTGAACTTCAAGCGCTGGAACCTCAAGGCGGTCAGAAATCCCTTTGTCCTCGTCGTCTCGCTCGTCCAACCGATTATCTTCCTTATTCTGTTCACGCAGGTGTTTGGGCAGGTCGCAACCGGCGCGGTCAACCGCGGCGGGTCAAGCATCTCTTACGAAACGTATCTCGTTCCTGCAATTTGCATTCAGGTGGCCCTCGCGGCGGCGGCAACCTCCGGCGTCGGATTGGTCAACGACATCGAGAACGGCATGTTCGAGAAGGTGCTGGTAACGCCGATGAATCGAACCGCCGTCTTCGTCGGGAAGACGGCTGCAGAGGTACTCCGCATTGCAGTGCAAATCGCCATTATCATCGGCCTCGGTGTCCTTCTCGGTGCCGATGTCGCAACCGGGTTCGTCGGCGCGGTCGGAATCGTCGTCGTCGGCGTTCTGTTCTCGCTCTGGTTTACCTCACTATCGAACACGCTCGCCGTGTTGACGAAAGACCAAGAATCGACCATCATCGGCGCGAATCTACTCCAGTTTCCCCTGCTGTTCGTTTCGACTGCGTTCTTGCCGCTGAACGTACTTCCCGACTGGATTCAGACGGTTGCGAAATACAACCCAATCACCTACGGCGTGGACGCCGCGAGAGCGATTATGCTCGATGCGGACGTGATGGAAGTCGTTCAGGTTACTCAGTTCGACGGTTTGTGGAATGCGGTTATTCCGGGGATTTTCGTCCTCGTCGCGCTAGATTTGGTGTTCGGTTCGATTGCGGTCTACATGCTTCGGCGGGCGTCGAGTTCGAACGTGAAGTAGCAATTTAACATGCCGCCGTGGTCGTCGTCGGTTGCTGTACTGTCGGTCGAGTTCGAACGTGAAGTAGCAATTTAACGTTCGTTGTTTCTCGTTTTCGCATAACAACGATAGACGCACACATCTCGGTTATGAGTCTCATCATTTTCGGCCTCGTTACGGTTCCACTCACAGCAATCGTCGGGTGCGCACTCGGCGTCGGGCGACGACACCTCGCCCATGACTGAATCGGTAGCGCACTCGCTGGAGAGGACAATCTCACAGTTTCGAAAACAAAGTTCGCTAACCGAGAGTTGTGGACACGGCGTGTCCACGAAACAATTTATATAACGCGGTTCTGCAGGTAGTCGAGGTGCTTTGCGTTGTAGACGATTTTGACCTCGTCCGTCGCCGCACTGCCGATGCAGGTCAGGCGAACGTTTTTGTCGTCAACTTCCTCGTCGCTGAGGATCTGTTGCATGTCCATGTCGATTTCGCCTTGCTTGACGATGGCGGCACAGTTCGCACAGGCACCTGCGCGGCACGAGAAGGGCCAGTCGTAGCCCTGCGCCTCTGCGGCTTCGAGGATGTATTCTCCCTCGTTGACATCGAGCGTGCCGTAATCCTCGGCGTCGAGGCCAGCGTCTGCGGCGGTGTTGAACAGGTCATCGTCGTCCAAGTCCCAGCCTTGGTCGTCCAGCACTTCGTAGTTAAGGTATTCTACGGTGGGCATCACCCGAGGATTCGTCGGGGGGATGGTTAGTAGTTGTTGTTTCGATTGCCCCCGTTATGAACAAGGAACGACTCACGCGGAGAGCGGAACGAACGTAAACAGGAGGTAGGACGCGATTGCGGAAATCGACGGGGTGAGAATCCACAGTCCAACGACGCGAGCAGTCGTAGACGGGTCAAACAGGTCGCTGGCGTCGAGAGTATCTGGGTCTTCTTCCCCGATTTTGGTCACCTCTTTCTGCTCGGCGGTCAGCGCGTTGACCGACATACCGGGGCCTTTCTCTTCATCTTCTCCGCGTCCGCGGACAGCGACGGCGGCGGCGTCGGAAATTCGGACGGTTCGAGTCGCCCGACCCCACCCGAGTCCGACGATGCACATGGTCGCGCTCACCGCGAGACTGGCTGGAATCCCGATGAGCGAGAGGAACGTGATGAGGCTCGCGCTGACGACTTCCACGATGAGCGCCGCGAGGAGAGGAAGGTCGGTCAAGTCGTTCCCGACCGTATCGAGGGTTCGGCGTGCAATAGTGAACGCACCCAGACCGATTGCGCCCGCGGCGAGTAGAACACCTTCGCTCTCCCCAATCGCGCCGCTCCCGACGAGCGGCGCGACGGCGTTGGCGACGTTGGATGCGCCAGCAGAGAACGCCATGTAACAGCCGATTCCGACCACGAGAACAGTCACGAACAGTTCCTTTCTCGTCGCGTTTGCCGAGACGGTCGGATACGGAATCGACGCAACGCGGTTGAATTCGAACAGCGGCCCTTCGGATTGTTCGAGTCTGAACCACACGTCCAGATACGGGTAGAGGTATCGCCCGATGACGGCACAGAGCCAGAACGCGAGGACGGGAGCGATGAGCCACCACGAAACGATTTCGAACATCACCTCTTCGTTTAACGTTCCGGTTGCGACCCCCAATCCGGCAATCGCGCCGACTGCGGTCATCGAGGTGGACGCGGGCACGCCGAACAGGTTGGAAATGAGGAGGGCCATCCCGACGAAAAAGAGGACGCCCACGCTCATCCCGAGGGTAAACTGCATACTGACGATTTCCCCACCCATCGTTTCGATGACGTTTCGCCCGACCGTCCATCCGCCGAGGAGGGCGAACCCGGACATCAACCCGGCAGCGCCGAGTTTCGTGACGGTTTGGCTCCCGACCGCGGGGCCGAACGCAACGCCAGTCGAGGAGCCACCGATGTTAAATCCGACAAATACCGCGACGGCGAGACCGACGACAAGCAAGAGTTCGACCATACTCCTACATTCTCCTGTACCTCTTAAACGGTACCGACTCGTTGGGTTTAGACCACTCCCCGCCTAACGATTGGGTATGTTTCCGACATTCGCGGTCGTTCCCGCGGTCGATATGCAAAACGGCGAAGTCGTCCAACTCGTGCAGGGCGAGAAAGGCACGGAGACGACCTACGGCGACCCGGTGGAAGCCGCAGAACAGTGGATAGCACAAGGTGCCGAAACGCTCCACCTCGTCGATTTGGACGGCGCGTTCGACGGCGAGCGAAAAAACGCCGACGCTGTCGATGCAATCCTGAACGCCGCCGATGTTAACGTCCAACTCGGCGGCGGTATCCGAACTGCGGAGGATGCATTCTCCCTCCTTTCTCGCGGCGTTGACCGCGTTATTCTCGGCACCGCCGCAATCGAAAACCCGGACATCGTCGCCGAAATCAGCGAGGAGTATCCGGGGTCGGTGATGGTGAGTCTCGACGCCAAAGACGGCGAAGTTCTCGTCTCCGGATGGACAGAATCCACCGGCCTCGACCCGGCTGAGGCCGCACGAAAATACGAGGAACTCGGCGCTGGTGCGATTCTGTTCACCGACGTAGACGTAGAAGGGCAAATGGACGGCGTTCAAACCGACCCCGTCCGGCGAGTCGCCGAAGCAGTCGAAATCCCCGTCGTGGCGAGCGGCGGCGTCACCACGGTCGAAGACGTAGTGACGCTCCGCGAGACGGGTGCCGCCGCAGTCGTCGTCGGAAGTGCGCTCTATCAGGGGGCGTTCACGCTGGCGGACGCGAGGGATGCGCTGGACTAACGGGTCTTGTTCGCTATTCGGTGCAGTATGTCGGTTTCTTCCCCAAGTCGTGGTTCGATTAGTAGAAAGCCACCGGCAGCGGCCATCGGCGCACCGAGCATCAGCCCAAGAACTGTTCCGCTCAGGAGGATACCGATGGTAATCATCAGCCCGCTCAGTACGTCGCGTTTCATGCCTATCTGTCGTTTCGCACTCTACATAAATATATTTACGTCAGACAATTCTAATCGAATCGAACGAAAATCACCTTGTAGCCGCGGACGAATATCCGACTATGAGCGACCGAACTGCCGCCGTGTCCCGTGAAACGGCGGAAACGACCATCGAAGTGACACTCGACGTGGATGGCGACGGTGACGCCACCGTCGAGACGGGAATCGGCTTTTTCGACCACATGCTCAACAGTTTCGCCCGTCACGGCCTGTTCGACCTAACTGTGCGCGCGGACGGCGACCTGCACATCGACGACCACCACACTGTTGAGGACGTGGCCATCACCCTCGGCGAAGCATTTGACGACGCACTCGATGACCGCCGGGCAATCAACCGATTTGCCGACCGAAAAGTCCCGCTGGACGAGGCCGTCGCGGACATCGTGGTTGACGTGAGCGGCAGGCCGCTATTCCGGTTCGACGGCGAATTTTCGCAGGAGCAGGTTGGCGACTTGACTAGCCATATGGCCAAACATTTCCTTCGCTCGTTTGCGATGAACGCCGGATTGACGCTTCACGCTGGTGTTGTGGGCGAGAACGCGCATCACGAAATCGAGGCGTTGTTTAAGGCAACTGCGCGGGCGATGGACGATGCGACGCGGATTGACGAGCGACGGAGTGATGTGGCGAGTACGAAAGAGAGTTTGTAACCCGTTAGCGGCTACTTGTTTGCGACTATCCGATTTTACAATTACAGCGCCGAATCGAGGATTTTCTTCGTGGAGAGAGTTTTCGATTACTCAAGCAGGAGAACGGACGGTAGCAAATCGGGATTTTGCAACCGGAGTAGGGTGTAGGCAACCCCCGACAGACCGTGGAAGAACATTGGATTGTGGAACGAGTCGGAATGGCCAGTCATCGAGAGTGCTCCATTGTGCTCACGTCGAGTAAGGCTCCGGGATGCAAGTTCAATCGCGTCGGCACGGTTTGCACTCCCACGGCGTGAACCGACGAGCAACACTTCGGCACGGCCGAGGTTGCCACAACAGAGATGATCCATGTTCGATGGTTCCACGCTCGCAGTTTGCGCAAGCGCTTCGTTCGCATCCGCAAGCAGTTTCTCGTCACCGATCTCTTCGCTGATTCCAATTCGTGCGAGTGCGATTCCGGAGCGACCATGACACCATTTATCTACGTAGTCGTGGTCGTCGTGGGATTTCGCCCAGTTGGTTTGAGATGAGTCGTACAACTCTGCCTCAAAATCCAGTGCTTCTCTCGCGGCCTCGGCGAACCGCGATTCTCCGGTTCTCGCCGAGAGTTTTGCAAGTGCGTAGGCGATTCCGCTGGCTCCGTGTGAGAACCCGGTGAGTGGGGGTTTGTCTTCCGCCGTTTTCCATACTCGGTGGCCTCCTACGTTAGTTCGGCCTTCGAGTAGCCGGTCGCCGCACGAAATCGCTCGATTGAGGGCATCCTCTCCACCGTACCGGTCGTAGTACGCCAGCAGACCGAGTACTGTCCCCGCCGTCCCTTCTAGAATATCGAACGTTTGATCTTTTTCTATATGTTCGTCCGTTACCAGTTCGACTGCTTTCGCGGCGGTTGTACTGTATGTATGGTCGTCGAGTAGTTCAGCGACGATGGAAAGTGTGTAAATCACGCTTCCAATCCCCAACATACCACCGAGATTAGCGACGAATCTGTCCCGTTCGATATTTTCTACGACCGGTTCGAGAACCGTAGAGACACGCTCTCTATATCGGTCTTCCCCAGTTACGTTGTATAGTGCCGCCGCGGTAAGTGCGATTCCACCTCGACCGTGGTACAGCGAGGGATCTGTCGGATATATATCAAGTCCTGTATTTGTCGGGGAAATAGAAACCCACCGGTCACCTTTCGCCGTTTCGAATCCCGCATCCAGCACGTCATCGAACAGTGCTTTTGCGACCGATTCGAAGCGTTCCTCCGACACTTCTGCCGAGGGCGGCGTGCCCACATCTGTTGTTCCCGGGTTGAACGAATACTGCATCAGCCATGTTTGGCGAGCCAAGTCCTTGTCGTCCATCGTTTCGACTCGTTCTCGACACAGTTCGTACCCCGATGCATCGGCTGAAACGTCCAGCGAGTCCTCGTCGTGATACAGTGTCCGTTCGTTTAGGCGAGATGCGAACCGCGGAATGTCACGTCTTCGAAGTGCCCGTCGCTCTGCTTCGTACAGTTGCCAGTATCGTTCCGCATCGTTGTTTTCGTCGAAGAACTGTACCGCGAGTTGCTCAAACTCGACCGACAGTCGCGCACCGTCTTGGAGTGGGTTTCTGGCGGCAGTCGAGCGCAAAATCTCTCCGTAACGCGCAGTTGCACGGTACACCAGCCGATTCTCTATTCCTTCGATCAGTTCTGGGGGAGCGATGTCCGAGAAAAACCGTCCGTCGGCATGAAGCGAACGAATCGTCTCGTGAGCCTCGCTGAATCCCCGAACGAGCGATTCCATGTGTTTTCTCGGCGGTTCATCGTTGCCATCGAAGCTCGGTGTGTTCGTACTCAGGTCAACTTCGGGTTGTTTTTCCACGACAGACATTACGTCGGTGTTGACCGCTTTGACCCACGGACGCATCCGCTCTCCATATCTCGTCTCGCTTGAACTCCCGAACCCAGCGTGAGAAACACCGATATCTTCCTCATGTGCCCTTCGCGGATCACCAACTGACCACGGGAAGAGTAGCGTCAGTAACACCGATTGAGAAGCAACAGCAGAGATTTCGGGGAGATGCGGCTGTGCATTCACATTGATATACGGGTGAAAGAGCGTCTCTCCGTCGATAATCATCGGGTATTCCCCATCAACGATGAGATTTTCGAACTGACAATCGGGTAAATTGAGTGCATACGCCGCACAGGCGATTGCTCCAGCGCGCTCGTAGTATCGACTCGCTGCCCCCTCGTTGGGAAGATTTTGATATTCGACGGGTTGCATCCAACCGTAATCATCTCGAAGCAGGTATGTCGGTATCTTCAACGAGGGGGTCGAGAGATGTTCGTCAAGCCGACGGAGAATCGTATACAGCGTAAAACCGCCGCCAACCTCCCTCGGTTTGTATATCACGTCGTCAGACTCGAACGATACTCGAACCGGAAGGCGGCCCTTTGCGTGAGCGTCGTCGGATAGCGGTTCGAGTTTCGTCACGTTACCTGTGACACCGAACCGTTCTTGCAGTACCTCTTGGTCTACATCGATACGCTGACAGACTTCCTCGACTGCTTCGACCCAGTGAGTCGTCACGTAAACGAGTTGCCGTGCAAGAACCGGATACTCCAGACAGAAGTTTTTGAACCCGTGTTCAAACATGGCGTCGATGAATCGGTCGTAATATTCGGTTGGTGGTTCCTCGAAGTCGTCTGGGTCGGCGTACGCTAATTCCGAATCGTGGTGTTCAACGAAACTTTTAAATTCAACATACAACGGACGAATGCAGAGGAGGAACAGTTGTGAAACGAGTCCTTCAACCATCGGCGACAGTGCGTCGTCGAGGACGACTTCCTGGGAAAGCTGTCCCCGAGCGTACTCTGCGACGACTGCCAGTAGCTCCGGAAATGCGGCGTCATCCGGAACTGCCCCGAGGTCAGTCGGTCGATTCGTCTCGATGTATTTCACCAACCGCTCAAGTTCGTCTATCCAGTCTGGAAGCGGTTCATCACGAGGCCACTGTGTTGCCGCAATCTGGTTTCGAACTCGTGTCTCCGTTAATCCACTCTGTTCGAGTCGTGCCTGAAATGCCTTCTCTTCCGGGAACTGTTTACGCCAGTTTTCGAGTATCTCATCGGGTTCGATTGGTGGGTTCGCTCCGGGGTCATTCGATGGCCCGTCAAGACGTTCATGTATGGTTCGGGCGCGTCCGGCAATCTCGTGGTGTTCCTCCGCAGTGAATCTCTCTTTCATGTAACAGAATTGGAAAATTTGTTGTATAACGTGCCGTTGTACGCCGAGTAGACAGGGAGTTGTCTGTTTTCTCGACGCGAACTATATGTCGATTAGTTCGTCGTGTCACAGCACGGCAGTTTCGAAGCCGTGTGGCACGGAAGGTAACACGATGCAGTTGCCGTTCGGGTGTGACCCAGTTCGTTCTCTTCCGGTGCGTCGATAGCCTCGAACTCGGCATCGAACGCATCTTTGTCAACGGTACACGTGGTGTCGTTGTCAATTGCAACGGACATGCGTATTGTATAACTCAAATATATAACTTAAATCTTTTCATTCTGAAAGTCATTTTAATTTACTCAAAAGTTTATAATATATATGCACAATCAAAAGCCCAATTTTAAATTATATTTTGAATAACTGGACAGGAAGCTGTCGAAATTCCTATTAGGTGTCTTTTGTACACGAAATTTCAACGATGTTCCGCGTTCTCGCTTCTCACCTTCTTTGTGTTCACCCGGTCGTGATTTCGACTACGAGGTTGTCACCGTCCTGCAGTTTGTAGGTAGTTGGTTCGACTTCATTCTCATTGGCGATGTAACTGATTTCTGTCCCAGGATTTTCCTCGCTGTACCGGTCATCATCCACTGTCATGCTGTCATTATCTCCTTCCTGTTTGTAACTGAAATGTGGGATTTTATTGATTGCCTCCGCGAATGTCACCCGCTCTTTGCCTTCCATGTACCATTTATTATCCCCTTCGTGGAGGTGAAACGCCATCAAATCGGACTGTGCGCTCTCGGCCTGGAACTTCTTTTTCGAGAGGTCGAATTTGGAACCATCTATGAAGATGCGTATGTCGCCTTCTTCGTTAAGTCGGTTTCCACCGCTGCTCTCGGTCGCAACACAACCACTTAGTGTGATAAGATGAAGTCCAACTGCAATAGCCGCCCTCCGTTTCATGTATTTAAATTATTTTCTCGGTTTAAAATATTTTTGATTTATTTATAAAATCTATACTATTTACACTCTCACTAAATCCTTGCTGGTTAATATAGTACAAACTTCGATTCCACAACGGCCGGCCTCCGGAATGTGACGGAATCACTCAGTAGTGACCCATTACGCCACGCTTTCGCGCGATACGTGAGCAGAATCGGAAGACGGCATATCCGATTATCAGATAGAGGAACGCAGTTCCGACGAGAATCCCCAACTCGACCGCTGAAAACTGCCAAAGCCGGGTTCCGAAACGCATCGCCTCCTGCAACATCGCCGACCCTTGCACCAGCGGCAGGAACCGGAGATATGAAACATCGATTATCGGGGCCCCGACGAGAGCTATCATCCCAAACTGCATGAGATTGGAGATACTTCCGATGCGCTTGTAGATGAGCGCCAATCCGGCGAAAATGAACCCGAGTCCGACGACGGATAGCAACGCGAACAGGGTAATCGGTACAATCGTCACTACATCGACGGCCAGAACGCGCTGAGTCGTCACCAGCATCATTGCGAGGACAAGACCGCCGACGACCATGCTCTGTACGACGTTCGATATCGCTTTCAGGAACATGACTTTCCCGAATCCGTGCGGTGACATGAACAACTGCTCAAGTGTCCCCCACTGGGATTCCATAGTGACATCGCCTGAAAGCCCGGCATATGCGCCTTGTGCCATCGTCCACAGAAACCACCCGACAATAATCCCGTTGAAGGTCGAGTTCATCGAACCGGAGCCGCTGGTCACTTGACTGACGAGGGCCTGCCCACCGAAGAAAATAATAGCAAAGAATAGATAAATTGTAAATAAGTTAATGATAAAATTAGCCCGGTAGCGAATCATAACCGTAAACTGTTTTCTCAGAATCTCCCACAGTAGCGTAACCGTGCTCACTGAATTTTGTTGTTTGAGCATAGCAGCGCGCGAATCGACCTTATCAACAGACGTATCACTCATTGATTTTCTCCGTGTCCTACAGTCGCTGCTTCGATGGCCGACGCTTCCTGTCGTTCCTCGCTCGTAATCCGTAAGAATACTTCTTCGAGGTTCGGTTCCTGCGAGTCGAAAGACTGAACCGATAGCCCGGCACTTCGAAGTGTTTCGACGAGACTGTAGAACTCGTTTCCAACGACCTGTGCTTCGAAGCGATAATGGTCTGCTCGCTCTTCGAAGTTTTTCGCATCGAATTTTGTCCGGAGCGTTTCACGGACATCAGCATCTAATGGATCGTCGATTTCGACCTCGTACAACTGAGCGTCGAACACACCGAGTAAGTTTTCGACCGTATCGTCTGCAATGACACGGCCGTCGTTCATGATAACGACACGGTCACACACCTCTTCGATGACATCCATGTCGTGACTCGACAGCAAAATCGTTGTACCACTGTCCGTAACGAGATTTCGGAGTTCTTTGCGAAGTTCGAGCGAACTCTCCACGTCCAAACCCAACGTTGGTTCGTCGAGAAAAATCACGCTGGCATCCCGTGCGAGCGTACAGGCCAGCAATACCTTCTGTTTTTGACCGCGAGAGAGTTCTAAAACAGTTGTGTCGGCCTTCTCGGTAAGTCCGAACTGTTCGAGCAATTCCTCGCGTCGTTCCTGTTGTTCTTTTGGAGAGTGTCCCGCGAGCGCCGCAAAAAATCGCATATTTTCTCGAACTGTTAGACGCCAATAGACGTTCCGGGCACCTTCTAGCATTGCACCTATCTGTTGGTAGGAAAGTTTCGGATTATCGTGGACGTCGATACCATGAACACGCGCATTCCCATCCGTCGGCAGTATCAGTCCAAGTAGTGATTTGATAGTTGTCGTCTTTCCAGCGCCATTCGGTCCAAGTAGGCCGACAGCGGTTCCGGGTTCGATGTCCAAATCCACTCCTTCTACAGCCGTCACCTTGTCGTCACCGCTACCATAGACTTTTCGTACATTATCTACCTCAACGGCTGGTATGCTATTCGCCGCGTTTGTAGAATCTACGCCATGCGACTCATGTTTAAGGTGACTATCCATTCAATTATCCTCTAATCATCAGGATACAAGAACCATTCGGTTTCTAATATAATCTACATAGACACCTCACGACAGTATCGAAGGATTTCGAACTGTAGTCCTTTACTTCCTATTCATCCCCTACTCCAGCTAAAACCGCCAGTGAATTTTCTGTTTACAACTCCGCTCGCCGAAACACACTCGGATAATCTTCTACAACACCATCCGAATCCACTGGCAATTCAGCAGTAAATCCACTCTCCAAACTCTCGTACCGGAACAGACCACCATCGGAGTCCACCGGTTCCAAACAGGTGTACTGTTGCTCGACTGCTTTCGCAGTCATCGCAGGTACGTCGAGATAGACGACTGAAATCGTCTCACTCTCGCCGGATTCCCAATCCAGCCGCCGAATCGGAATCGTGTTCGTGAACGGCGTCACTGCAATATCTACATCACGGTATCCCGTGAGTTCCGGCGCAGGTTCTCCGTTTTTCGTCCAATTACCCTCAGCATCGTGTTCCAGTTCGATTCCGAAATTCTCGCTGAGAGTTTCGATTTCGACCTGCTGAACCATTCCCGATTCGTCACACTGCACGCGATAGCGAACCCGAAACGGCTCTTTGGCCTCTTCGCCTTCCGCGACTCCCACCACGACCCCGTCCGCGCGGACGGGATCGAACTCCACAGTGAGATGTTCGGTGCTGACGCCATCGACTAACTCCCAGACGATATGTCGTTTCATGGAAACTCCGACGAAGCACGACGTGATGAATCCCACTATCCGAACTCCACTCCCCGAACCCCACAGGACTAAATCGTCGGGCGCGCCTACCATTGACAAGGATGTTCGACAGAATCATGCAGAAGTTCGAGGGGAGTCCGAGTCAACAGCAGGTCATCCGACTGCTCCTCGAACGCGGCTTTTCGGTGAGCGACGAGGGGCGCGTCGTTTCGGGCGGTATCGAGATTCCGAACACGCAAATCGCCCGCGAAATCGGGGTTGACCGCCGCGTCGTGGATTCGACCACGGACGCGATTCTGGCGGATGAGGAACTTCGTCGAATTTTCCAAAACATCTCCTCGATTCCGAGCCTGAGGGATTTGGCCCCCGTCCTCGATTTGTCGGTGCTGACCATCGAAGTCATCGACGCCGACGAACCGGGAATCGTCGCCACTGTTACGTCTCTGCTGGCCGACAACAACATCTCGATTCGCCAGACGATAAGCGAAGACCCGGAGTTCACGGACGACCCGCGCCTCTACCTCGTCACCGACGAAGACCTGCCGGGTGACGTGTTGAACGAACTGAAGAACCTCGATTTCGTCCGGCAGATTCAGTTGAGCTAATCGCGGATTTCGTGTCTCAATTCGCTATTTTCATCTCCTCGAAATCCACGCCTTTTCGGTGTTCGACCCCGAACTTTGCGAAAATGGGTGGCACAACGTACCGAACCGTAGCGGGGCACGGAGAAATCGCCTTCGAAGTTCGGGGTTCTGAGTTCATCGGCTACGTCGCGCCAGTCGAGAGCGTCGAAACGGCCGAATCGTTCGTAGAGCAAATCGAGGAACGTCATCCCGATGCAACCCACAACGTGCCTGCGTATCGAGTTCGGGCCGGGAATGCCGAGGAAGCCGCTGTCGGGTTCCTCCGTGAATATTCCACCGACGATGGAGAACCCTCCGGAAGTGCCGGAAAACCGATGTTAAACGTCCTCCAGCAACGTGAGGTGGAGAACGTGGCCGCCGTCGTCACGCGCTACTACGGCGGCACCAACCTCGGCGTCGGCGGTTTGGTTCGGGCGTACTCCCGCGCCGTCAAGGAGGCGGTTGACGTCGCCGAAATTGTGGAAGAACGGCCGCACGAACGATTCGGAATTGCGGTCACCTACGACGATTCGGGAACCGTTCACGGAATTATCGAGAGCGAAGAGGTAGAGTTCGAGGCCGAGTACGGCGAAGACGTACAGTTTTCGGTTCGCGTGCCAATCGAAGAGACAGACGCTCTCTGTGACCGACTTCAAAGCGCAACCAGTGGTCGGGCCGAAATCGACGCCGATGTCGATTCGGATGCGGACAACTGATTCAACATCCCGGTAAAATTCTCAGAACACCGCCTGAACCCCGGAGAATACGCCGTAGCCGACACCCAGCGCGAGTGCGAGCGAAAGAATCCACGCAAGCACCGTGTATATCATTTTTTTCGCGCTGACGCCACCGTCGCTGGCCGCATATCCGCTTCCGATGATGGTGCTGACGATGATTTCGTTGAACGAGACGGGGATGCCGAAGAAGACGGCGGCCTGTGCGATGGCGAACGCCGGAATTAGCGCGGAAATCGACCGCCGTGGGCCGAGTGCCGAGTAGTCCTGTGCGAGCGCCTTTATCATCCGCGGAGCACCAGTCCACGACCCGATGAGGAGGCCGAGTCCACCACCGACGAGTACGGCCACCACGGGAATCGAGAACGGGTCTAGCAGTGGGAGGAGCGGCCCGATTGCGAGGCCGACCTGACTGCCACCTGCTGAAAACGCGACGAGTCCGCCAAGTGCCAGCAGGAATCGGCGCTGACCGCGAGTCATGTCGATGACGAGTTCCCGTCTGAGTGCAACCCCGACCAATCCGGCGAGAGCGAGCGATACGAGGACGATTCCTGAATCGAATCCACCAACCGTGGGAAACGAAACCGCCCCGGAGAGAGTTTCCGCAATCGACGCGCTCACTTCAGCAGGGCCGAGGAAGACGAAACCGATGTTAGCGACGATGAGCCCGACGACGCCCCCGAGAATCGGAATCGCAACTTTTTCCGGAACGTCCTCGTGTCGAAGCGTTCTGGCAGTTGTGTAGGCAATTCCCCCACCGACGAAGGGGGTGAGCACCCAAAGCGAGACGATTTGTTGATATTTCGCCCACGCTGGGGCACCGCCGAGCGCCAATCCGACCCCGACGATTGCCCCTGTGACCGTGAACGCTGTTGCTATGGGGTAGCCGGTAAAGACACCGATTGCGACCAGTATCGCCGCCGTGAGCAGTCCTGTAGTCGCGGCGAGTGGCGACAGTTGGACACCGAGAATCAACTCCCGTCCAACCGCCTCCGAAACGTTTGCACCCTGCAGAGCCGCACCGAGAAAGCCGAGAATACCGACGAGGAATCCGGCGCGCATCACGGAAAGGGCGTTGGCTCCGACGGCAGGGGCGAACGGAGTCGAACCACTCGACCCTGCGCCGATGGCCCACGCCATAAACAGGCTCGCAAACCCGGCGATAATCAACGTCAGCAACCCGCCATCCATGTCTGGCCAGTATACCCCCGCACGTCAATAGTGTACCGACTCAAAAATGTGTGATATTTTATGTCGTGTCGGCTCGCGGGCCGTCGCCCCGCTTCGGGGCTTCGACGCCTTCTGCGGCCTCGACGGTTTCCGTTTCTTTTTCGACATCGACGTGCCAGCGGTCGATTTCGTCCTCGTAAGAGGTGAGCAGGTTCGAAACCCGGTCTTTGAGTTCGTCGTCGTTGACGTTCACCTCGAAGATGAAGCCTTCGTCGCCGTTTTCCATCCGACTCGTCTGTTGGATGTTCGCGCTGACGAGGTCGTTGTCGAAGTAGTAGGGCGCGAGTTGCGTCATCACTCGCTGGTACACCGTATCTTCGACTTTTCGAATCGCCTTCCTGCTCGCCGAGTCCGCGGCGCGGGCGACGTAGTTCACCGAGTCCTGCCACCTGTCCATCGCGCCTTCGGTGTCGTCGTCCTCTAATTTTTCGTACGATTCAGTCAGTTTTTCTCCCGCTGTCCGGAGGTCATCGTCCGGCGATTCACCCGCCTGTTCGCCCCTTCCTTCAGCGACGTGCGCTTGCTCGGCTGTTTTCTCGGAAACGTCCTCGCCGAGTCGCTCGTGCGATTTCGGCCGCCACTCGTCCCACTCTTCGAATGCTGCGCCAGAGACGTCTGCGTCACGAAGGGCCTGCGTGATTCGCTCGCCGTGCTCGACGATGTCTCCCCAGCTACCGCGGAGTTTGAAGCCAGAGATACTCTCTTCCATTCGGTCGATGGGTGGTATGTCACGCAGGGTTTTATCTCTTGCCGCCATCCGGCCGTGAATGACCGTTTCGCAGTCCAAAATGAGGATTTGACGAATCTAGTCGATGGATTATTTGTCTCGAACGATTCCGTATGTGAGTCGCTCCGCGAACGAGTTCAGCCCGTTTTTCACTCTGCCGAGAATTTCCGTATGCCTGCTGACCGCTCGCATCTCCGACTCGGAAACTTCGATTCGCTCGTCGCCGTAGATGTCGCGCTCGTTTTCGTCCGAGGCGGCGTCCACGACGGACGACAGGCCGCATCTGCCACACGCTTCCGTTCGTTTTCCACCCATGAATCTCGATACGGATTCCGGCGTGTTATGTGTTATCCCTGTTCTGTTTCCCTTCGTTTTCGTCTCTCTTTCGCGCTCGTTTTCGCAGAATCGACCTGTAGTAGACTCCGTCTGCGTCCACTTTTGCGACTCGCCACGGCGTCCCGACCGTCACGTCTCGTAGTCTCTCCGGCGAAAAGAGGACGAAATGGAGATTTCGCCCGACTTCACGCTCGCCGTCCCGGACGTATTCGACGTGAAACGTCCGGTGTGCCACACCACGTCGCGGGTCGGGTCGGTAGCCGAAAAATCTCTCGGAGTCGAGCTTCGTGGGGTCGTAGTTGTCTACGATTGTGACGCCGTCCTCGTCCGTGATTCGAGCGAGGTCGGAGAGAAAGTCGCGCGCGCCAGCGAGCGACTGTGTCAGCCCGATTTGGGTTCCGTTGACGAGCGCCGACTGGAATCCGTCCCGCGGGAACTCCAATTCGAGCATATCCATCATGCGGGCGTCTTCGACGCCGCGTTCCGTGGCGGCCTCGACCGCCCCCGGACTGACGTCGATTGCGACGACTTCGCCCGATTTTTGCAGAAATTCGGCGTACTGGCCGGAACCGCAACCGACATCCACGATGGGAGAGTCGAGCGCGTTGAGACGGCTTTTCCACTCGTCGCTCCACTCCGCGCTCGGCGTGAAGTAGTTTTCGCGGATATGACTGTCTTGGCTGTCCGCACCATCTCGGTATCGGCAGTCGCCGCGCAATCCCCCTCGTTGGTAGTCGAGTATGGCTTTGCCAAGTGGGTCTGCACTCATCACAGTGTGTCACACACCATCATTTATAATAACAATATAATGATCCTCGGTACCGACGCACGTCCCAACAGTGGATATTTATCGTTTCCGACCAACGGACTGAGCATGGATGGCGGTATCGAGTCACACGACTCGGCTCGACGGGACGATTCCGAGACACGAGAGGAACCCGACGTTCCCGACTGGGACGACGAATACGTGGACAGGGTAAGCGACCGACTGTTCGTCAACTACGATTTGAAGAAATCCCATTCGGTTCACGGCCAGCAGTTCACGCTCTACGGCCAACTGCTGATGGAGAATCGGAAACATTTCTTCCACGAGTCGCTCAACTACGCCAATCACGCCTCGGTCGAACATCTGTTCGTCCGCCGAACCGATTCGGTTCGAATTTCTGACCTCGAAACGCTCGGCGAGTTCGGCCACGAACTCGCCGACGAGTGGATAGACGCGGACGAAGAGCATTTCGGCACGGACTTCACTTTCGTCGTAATCGTGCCCGAAATTCCGGACGACGTTCGAGAGTTCGTCTCGGGATTCCGCGACCGGACACTGCTCAAGTACGGCTACTACGGTCGCTACGAAATCAATCTCGTCGTCGTCGCTCCCGAAAGAGAGGACATCGTCGCCAGCGCGAACGCCGACGTGAGTCAGGCGTTCGTGCTCTGGCAACGAATCGAACCGCAAAAATCCGGACTGCTGTCGCGCGTCGTGCGCCGATTCAGGTAAAGTTTAGAACGCCATTTCTCTTTCAGTCGTCGGACTCACCTCCGTCCGTGACTGGCGTTCCGGGGCGCTCTTGTCGGACTGCAGAAATATTCTTGTACCCCTTCCAGACGAGCGAGAGCGCCAGTCCGATGAGCGTGAGCGCGATTCCTATCTGCAATCCTGCGGAAACCATGGTTCCGACGGTGGCACCGCCGTCACCCCAGTTACCCTGCACGAACTTCAGTATCAAGTTCTGGTAGAGGGCGAGATAGAGCAGACCACAAATCGTGACGACCGTCATCAGCACCATCGGCACCCCGGTGCTGATGAGTTGCTTGTTCTTGCTCCAGTTGGCCAACCAGACCGTCGCCGTCAGGAGCGCGAGTGCGGCAAGCAGTTGGTTCGCGCCGCCGAACAGCGGCCAGAGGTCGGACCACGTTCCGGTTGCGACGAGTCCGTACGCGATGGCACACTGGAATCCGGCGTTGACGTACCGGTTCGCCCCGACGCTTTGAACGGTCGTTTCCGGCGTGCCGACGATTTCTTCGAACATGTATCGACCGAGGCGAAGCGCCGTGTCGGTGGAGGTGAGCAGGAAACTCACCATCACGAGCGCCATGAACGGTTCGCCGTAACTCTGTGGCAGGCCGAAACTGGTGAGCATGATGCCGCCGCCCTGTGCGAAGTTCGGCAGTGCTTGGCCGACACCGCCGCCCTCCACGGTAATGCCGACCAGTGCGACGGTCGAGAGCGCGAGAACCGCGAGGAGTCCTTCACCGAGCATGCCACCGTAGCCGATGACTCGGGCGTCGGATTCGCGGTTGAGTTGCTTCGCCGTCGTTCCCGACGACACCAGCGAGTGGAACCCGCTGATGGTACCACACGCGATGGTGATGAACAGCACCGGGAACAGCGGTTGCCCGGTCACACCCATGAATCCGCTGTAGGCGTCGAGACTGACGGTGAGCGGTTGAGTCGGCGTAATCGCACCGATACCCATCGTGCTTCCGAGCGTCCCGACGATAATCGCAAGAAGCGCGCCGCCGACCCCTGCGTACAGCAGGAACGACGACAGATAGTCACGCGGTTGCAGAAGCGTCCAAACCGGGAGGACGCTCGCGATGAACGCATACACGAGAATAATCGGAACCCACGTCGTCGCGGCGAGTTGAATCGGGTACTGTATCCCGACGTAGACGCTGGCGAACACACCTGTGACGAACACGACAGTTCCCGGAATGAACGGTAAGTCGAGTTGGTACAGATACACCCCGAAAATCATCGCGAGGGCGATGTACAGGATGCTCGCCGTCGCGGCACTCGGATACGCCTCGAAGACCACGCCGACGACGAACGCGAACACGCCGACGACGAGAATGATGGTCAAGAACGCGAACCACAACAGCATGTTCTTCCCGCCTTCCCCGACGTATTCGCCGATGATGTACCCGATTGACTTCCCTTCGTGTCGGAGACTGCTCGATAGCGAAATGAAGTCGTGAACCGCGCCCATCAGTGGATTGCCGATGGCAATCCACAGCAGGGCAGGCACCCATCCCCAGATGACGCCTGCCGTAATCGGGCCGACGATGGGTGCGCCGCCCGCGATGCTCGAATAGTGGTGTCCTAACAATACTGGTTTCTTCGCCGGAACGTACTCCTGGCCGTCTTCGTACTTATGTGCTGGTGTATCACGACTGTCGTCCAAATCGACGAACCGCGCGAGATAGCGCGAATAGCCGACGTATCCGACAGTAAAAAGCACGAGAACGGCGAGTACTAGCCATATGATTGCGGTCGCCATGGTATTATGCCTCATGGCTCAAAATATGACGAACGATAATAAGTGTTATTTTAGCTCTTCGCAGTATGATGCGTTTGACTTGCCGCTTTCTGTGACAATGTCCCCTTTCATTCAACAGCTATCCGGCAGATTTCGGTGTCGTTTCCACAGCCACATCTAACCCTTTTGCCACGTCTGCGAGCAACGAGCCTTTCACCTCCTCGACACGGGATTCGATAACCGCGACGACCGGTTCCTCGAAGGCGTCTCGAATATGCTCGATTCGCTCGCGTTCGGTTCGACAGCGGTCACGAAGGTATTTCGCGCCTCTTCCGGATTCGTCCGCGTCGGGTTCCGGTGTGACCTTGTTGATGACGAGTCCGGAGACGGCGAGGTCGTACTCGGTCAATTCTTCCACAGCACGACTCGTTTCACGAATCGATAACTCGTCCGGATTGAGCACGAGGAAGTACGCCGACTCGGTGCGAAGCACCTCGCCAGCGAACTCGAACATCTCTTTTCGTTCCTGCAGGCGGGCGATAATCGGGTCGCCTTCCGCCATTCGTCGCGGTTCTCGGCCACCGATTGCCGCTTTCTCGTACAGGTCGATGCTTCGTTTGCGCTTGTGAAGCAGGCGTTCTATCCACCCTTCGAGGAACTCGGGCAGTGAAAGCAGTCGAAGCGTCCCACCTGTCGGCGATGTGTCGAATACAACGCGGTCGTACTCTTCGGAATTTTGCATCACGTCTACGAATCGGTCGAACAGCGCGGATTCGTGCGCGCCGGGCGTCTGATGCGACATCTCGATTTGCCGGTCGATTGCGTTGACCATCCCCGGACTCACTTGGTCGCCCATCGCCCGTTTAATCTCCATCAGGTGGTTTTCGACCTCCTGTTCGGGGTCGATTTCCATCGCCCAGAGGTTGTCGTGGCCATCGACCGGGGCGGGTTCGTCGCCGAACTGCTGGTCAAACACGTCGGAGGTGCTGTGTGCCGGGTCGGTCGAAACGACGAGCGTTTTCAGCCCCGCATTCGCGCTTTTGAGGCCGTAGGCGCTGGAAACCGTTGTCTTTCCGACGCCACCCTTCCCGCCGAAGAAAACGAACTTCTTCATGGTAGAACTCTCTCCATCGTGCTAGAAGTGATACTGCTGACCCTTGCGTTCGATGAGCGATTCGCGGTCCCACATCCGGCGTTCCCACGCCTCGAACTCGTCAGTCAGATACGGAAGCAGTTCGGCGGTGTAGTACGAAATCGGACTCGGGACGCCGAACACGTCGGGAAAGCACGCGAGCATGAATTCGTCCTCTACGTCCTCGGCTTCTTTCTCTATCAATTCATACGCCGGGTGAGAAATCATCCCGTGATAGAGGCCGCGAAGCCACTCCGAGACGTGCCGCCGATACGTCTCGATTTTGTCCGCTAGTGACATACTACCACAGTGTTGTCCTCGCTATTTAAGCAACCGGGTCGGGGAAGGACGACGAGCGAAGCAAACCGTCTCCTTCTGCGGATACGTTTAAGACGCTCCGGTTCGTGCGACGCGGTACCAGATGAGCAAGGGTCGAATCCCGGTCACGATTCTAAGCGGTAATCTCGGCGCAGGTAAGACGACGACGCTCAACCACCTCCTCGGCGAAAGCAGCGACAGGGACATCGCAGTGCTCGTCAACGATATGGGCACGATAAACGTCGATGCCGAACTGATACAGGACGGCACCGAACTCACCGCCGAAGACGGCGTTGCAGAACTCTCAAACGGCTGTATCTGCTGTGAGTTGCAGGACGACCTCCGAACCGAGGTCAGCCGACTCGCCCGCGACTGGGAGTTCGACACCCTCGTCGTGGAATCTTCCGGCATCAGCGAACCCGCCCCAGTCGCCCGACTGTTCACGACCGAATCGCGCGCCGCGGCCCGATACGACGTGGATACGACGGTTACCCTCGTCAGTGCGCGCCAGTTCCGCGACTTCTTCGACGGCGACTCGCCGGTCGAACGAACCGAAACGGAGGATGGTGAAACGCGCCCCCTTTCCGACCTCGTCATCGAGCAAATCGAATTTTGTGACGTGCTCGTGCTCAACAAATGCGACCTCGTTTCCGAGGAGGAACTGGACGAAATCGAGGCGACCCTTCGCGCACTTCAACCCCGGGCGGAACTGATTCGAACCGAACACGGGCAAATTTCTCCCGACGCAGTCCTTCAACGCGGGCTGTTCGACAGGGATGCAGTCAGCGATTCGGCGGGGTGGAAACGAGCGATGGAACACGCTGGCGACCACGACCATTCCACTGACCACACTGATGACACGTCCGGCCACAATCACGCCCACCGCCATCCCGAGGAAACCTACGGCGTGTCGTCAGTCGCGTGTCGCCGCCGAAGACCGTTCCATCCCGAACGACTCGCCGACTTCTTCGAATCGCTTCCCGACGGCATCATCCGGGCGAAAGGGACGTTCTGGCTCGCCGGGCAAGAGTGGGTCATGAAGTACGGCCAAGCCGGGTCGTCCGCCCGCGTCGAAACCGCGGGCAAGTGGATTGCGAGCCTTCCCGAAATTGACCAGAAGCTCTACCGCGACAATCGCTCCGACCTCGATTGGGACGATGAATGGGGCGACCGCGAAACGAAACTCGTCTTTATCGGAACCGACTTCGACGAGGAGACGATTCCCTCCCGACTGGACGACTGCTTACTGACTGACGAGGAGATGGACGCGGAGTGGGACGAGTTCGAAAATCCGTTTCCGCAGTCCGAAAACGGCCTGCTGACCTTCGGCGAATAATCGAAAGTGCGGCGTTTTCGTCCCGTGTCAAATCCTCCCGATGCTTCGGCCGTATCGTTAGCTTATAGCCACTCGCCACGCACGAATCGCATATGACTATCGAGCAGCGAGGTGACGCCCACCTCATCACGCACGCGATGGCGAAGGACACGCTCTCGAAGATTCGAGACGAGAACACGGAACAAGTCGGTTTCCGCAAGGGCCTCGTCAAACTCGGCCGCATCTGTGGTTACGAAATCATCGACGGCGCGATGGATACGGAGTACGTTTCAATCAACACGCCACTCACCGAAACGACCGGCGAGCGCGTCAAAGGACTGGACAACGTCGTCATCATCAACGTTCTGCGCGCCGCGACGCCGTTCGTCGAAGGCCTGCTGAAGGCGTTCCCCCGAGCGAAACAGGGTGTCATCAGCGCTGGTCGGAACGAGGACGCCGGAATGAACGAGGACGGTGAGTTCCCCATCACCATCGACTACGTGAAACTCCCCGAAATCACGGAGAAGGATACGGTTATCGTGGCCGACCCGATGCTCGCAACCGGGAGCACGATGTGCGCAGTTCTCGAAGAAGTCCTGAACGAGCAACCGAATCCCGAGAACTTCTTCGTTCTCTCGGCGGTCAGCGCCCCCGACGGCCTGCTCAACGTTCACGAGAAGTTTCCGGAAGCAGATTTGCTGACCGTGAGTATCGACGACCGACTCAACGACGACGGCTTCATCGTCCCCGGACTGGGCGATGCAGGTGACCGCGCGTTCCGCACGACGTAACTCTCTCGCTATCCGACTTTTCCTCGCTAATCCAACCATCAGCGACGGCTCACGAATGAGATAGAAATATTTCACTTTCTGTCGTCTCCGTTTGCGATGGCCAACGCGACCGTCTGCCCGACCTACGATTTCGACGCAGTGTCCGTCTGGATACACACCTTCGGGACGTCAGACGCACCGACACAACTGTCCCGCGGAATCTACGGCGCGTGGGTCGGCGCGCCGACCCACGCGCCTCCTCGACCTGCACGACAAACACGACATTCCGGCGACGTGGCTCGTCCCCGGGCACACGATAGAAAGCTTTCCCGACCGCGTCGGAAAAGTTCACGACCGAGGCTACGACGTGCAGTGCCACGGCTGGCGGCACGTCAATCCTGCCTCCTTCGACAGCAAGGAAGCGGAGCAGTCCGAATACGAACGCGCGATTTCCAACATCGAGGACGTGACGGAAATCAACCGGATTTCGCTTGCCTGCGTGGGAGTTTTCGGATCACACGCTCGAAATCATCGAGGAACTTGGCTTCGAATGGGATTCGAGCCAGATGGGCAACGATTTCGCGCCGTACCATCTCCGCAGAAACTGGAAGGCACCCGATTCAGACCCCTTCGAACTCGGTGACTCGACCGACATCATCGAAATCCCGATTTCGTGGAAGCGGGCCGACTTCCCGGTGCTGATGTTCGTCTGGGAACAGTCGATTTTGTGGGATACGCGAACGAACGAGCTGTTTTCGACCTCTAGAAAGCCCAATTCGATTGGATGTACAAGAACGTAGAAAACGGGATTTTCACCCTCGCCATGCATCCGCAGGTCATCGGACAACCGCCACGGTCGCGACGATTGGAGGAGTTGATTCAGCACATGCAGACGAAACCGGGCGTCGAATTTGCCGATGTGGACACGGTCATAACGGAAATTTGGGATGGCGAGCGCGACGTTTTGGAAGTGATGGGAACCTGATTCGGTTGCCGCGTTCCTCACGAAAAAGCCTATTCCGTACCACTACCTTCGCTCAACTATGACAGATGAAGTCGCGCTTGCATTCGATGACTCCGACCTGCTCCCTGCAATCGCCCAAGACGCGGACTCCGGTGACGTGCTGATGCTGGCCTATGTCTCGCCCGAAGCAGTCGAGCAAACCGTCGAAACCGGCCTCGCACACTACTACTCTAGAAGTCGGGACGAACTCTGGAAGAAAGGCGGCACCAGCGGCCACGTCCAACATGTCCAAGGCGTTCGTGTCGATTGCGACGGCGACACGTTTCTCTACCTCGTCGAACAAGAGGGCGGGGCCTGCCACACAGGCTATGAATCCTGCTTCTACCGCCAAATTGAGGAACTGAATGACGATGAAACCGCCGAAACCGAAGTCGTCGCGGAGAAGGTGTACGACCCGGACGAAGTCTACGGATAACGAAGTGCTATGAGCGACCTACTCACTGACCTCCGGAACGCGGACGAAGCCTGCCGAGAGGCCGAATCTGCGGTTTCGGAGCACGGAAAAACACGAATCGAGGCAGTCGCCGACGCCCACGACCGCGCGATGAAACTGCTCAGTCGGTACGAAGGCAAAGCCACCGGAACCGGTGATTTCAAGTCGTTTGTGGAGTTTCAAGGCCAATTCGCGGATTTGGTCGAAAACCTTCCCGACGACCTGCCCGCCCGCGAGTCCTTCGAACGGGCGGAGGACATTTCTGACAAACGACGCCTCAGCGAGGACGATTTCGACCGGATTCGGCAGACGCTCGAACCCGCCGACGAAATCGCATCTTCCCTCGACGAACGCCGGGAAGCCAAAAAGCGATACCACGACGTGCGCCGCTCCGTCGCCGACAGAATCGCCGAACTGGACGACAAAATTGACGATTTGGAACGGCTACAGGAGTTAGGCGAAGCCGACTTGGACGCCCCGACGGAGGAGTTAAGAGAACCAATCCAAGCCGCGGACGACGCGATTTCGTCTGCCTTCGTCGCGTTCAAACGTGATTCGAGCGCCCGGGGGGTGATGCACTTTCTCACCGCAACCGAACAGTATCCGCTGGTCGAGTTCGATTCGCCGCCGGAGGAACTCAGAAGCCACCTGCTCGAAAACAAGGTTGGCGAGAAGTCGATCCCGGATTTACTCCAACTCGCCCGCTACTCCCGGTCAAAACTCGACCACTACGTCTCCGACCCCGCTGAACTGAAACGCGCCGTCTCCACGAACGAAACGTATCTCGACCGACTCGACGCAGACCCACTCCTTATTGGCTGGCCGCCAGCCCCCGCCAACGAACTCCGTTGGTGGTGTGAAGAAGCGATTCGCGTTGCAGACCGCTTCGCGCCCGCGGAAGCGGTCGCTCGCCTCCGTGAAGTCCAGCGACTCACGCACGATTCGCGGTTCGACACGCTACGAATCGCGGCACAAGCACGGGCAGAGTTGACTGACGAGGAACGGGAGCGACTCGCCCGCGGTGCTGTTGAGGACAAACTACGACAGATTCGTGAGCGAAAAACGGAACTGAACGACGCGCTCTCGGATTATCCGAAGCGATAAACCCGACACAAGATTCGACTTCAGACGCTCGCTTTTGCAATTCTCAGCGTGTCTTCCATCTCTTCGGAAAGCTCTTCGGCGCGGTGTTGCTCACGTGCCTCGGCGTAGATTCGAACTATCGGTTCGGTGCCGCTGGGTCGCGCGAGTACCCATGCATCGCCGAAATCGAGTCGGTAGCCGTCGCGGGTGTTCAACTCCGCGTCGGACTCCTCCGCCTTTTGCTCGGCTGCAGAAAGCAGAGCGTCGTGTTCTGCGTCCGTCGTGTACGAGATGTTCGTCCGAATGTTGTGGTAGCCGCTGTACGGCTCTACGACTTCGCTGGCGGTTCGGTCAACCAGCAGTTCGAGGAACTTCGCTGCGGTGTAGGCTCCGTCGCGGGTCAGACGATAGTTCGGGAAGAAGATGCCACCGTTGCCCTCGCCAGCGACCGGAACCGAGACGTTCTGGTCTTGTAGTTCGCGGATTCGGGTGATGATGTTCGTACTGCCGATTGGCGTCAGTTCGAGCGTCGAACCGGTTTCGCGGGCCACGTCCACGAGGCGCTGAGAGACGTTGACTGCAGAAACCACAGCATCGCCGGGTTCCAGTTGTGCGGCGGAGAGCGCGGCTAGTGTGGCGTCGCCTTCGATGTAGTCGCCGTTTTCGTCGTAGAAAATGGCGCGATCTGCGTCCCCGTCGTGTGCGATTCCGACATCTGCGTCGGTCGATTCGACCAATCGGCCGAGGTCGCGGAGGTTCTTCGGAACCGGTTCCGGATTGCGTCCGGGGAAGTGACCGTCTGGTTGGCTGTTCGCCGTGACGACCTCACAGCCGAGTTTTCGGAAGAATTCGGGCGAGGTGAGCGACCCTGCTCCGTGTCCGGGGTCGAGTGCGATGGTCAGGTTCGCGTCGGCAATTTTCTCGGTGTCGATGTGTTCGAGCAGTTGCGAGACGTACCAGTCGCGGGCGTCTTCGATGTGGTGGCTGTGTCCCGTTTCGCTCCAGCGAACTTCTTCGAACGCTTCGGTCAGGAATTTGTCTTCGATGCGCTCTAAACTCCCGACGGCGAGTTCGATACCGTCCTCGCCGATGAGTTTCACGCCGTTGTACTCCGGCGGGTTGTGACTCGCGGTTATCATCAACGCCGGAACGCCCTCTCGTTCCGTGTAGGCCTGTGCCCCGGGCGTCGGCACGACACCGAGTCGGTCCACGTCTGCTCCGATACTGGCCAACCCGCTGGCGGCGGCGTCGGCGAGCATGTCGCCGGTAGCCCGCGTATCTCGGGCGAGAGCGACTCGGTCGGAGCGCCACACCGTCCCTGCCGCTTTCGCAATCTTGAGCACGAACTCGGGGGTCAACTCGTCGTTTGCGACCCCTCGCGTTCCACTCGACCCGAACACCTTCATATGCGGTTCTGCGGATTCTGTGTTCAAAGAGATTCCGAATACCGGTGCTACTCCGCCTCTGCCGGGCGTCCCGTGACCGCTTTGACCGGTGATTCCCACGCCAGGACGACGAACGAACCGACTATCAACACCCCGCCAGCGGCCGCGAGCGCAGTGAGCGGCGACGTTACGTCCGAAATCACGCCGCTCCCGAGTTGGAACGGAATGACCGTCACGGAACTCACCATGGCAAGTGCGGAGAGCACGGTTGCTCGTCCAAGGGTGTCGATTCTATCGTTGACGTACTGCGAGGCCAGCGAGCGCGTCGTTTCGGAAATTCCGCGAGCGAACAGGAATGCCGGAATCGCTAGAATCGGCGTCGTCCAAAGCGCGATGAGTCCGATTCCGACGACGAAGGGAATCACGAGGAACCAGCGCCGGAGTCCGACACGCTCCCGAATCGTTCCGGTATGATAGCTCAACCCGGCCGAAAGAAGGCTGATAGCCGCGTAAAACCAGCCCAGAAGCGGTTCGACCTCACCCTGTGGAACCCCAATCTGCGGAAGAACGGTTTCGAGAACCGGCTGAACGTACATGAAGACGAGATACGAAACCGCAGAAAACAGGACGAAGTAGTACACTACGAACGAACGCAATCTGGGGTGTGAAAGCGTCTCGCCGATGACGCCGACCGCTTCCCGCAGGCCGAGTTCATCGGCGTCGCTTTCCTCGTAACTCGCCGGTTCTTCCCAACTCAACAGAATCGGAATCCCTGCGCCCGATACCACTGCTGCAACTAGAAACGGATACGAGAGGTCGATGTCGCCGAGATAACCGCCAGCAACGCTGCCGACGACGCCGACTAGCAGGGCGACGGACTGTCCCCGCCCCCGAATGTGTGCGAATCGGTCTTCCGATAGTTCGTCTGCGAGCGTATCATAAAGCCATGCGTCGTCGCTTCCCGACCGGAAGTTGTATCCCATCGACCAGCAGGTGTACAGCACGGCGAGTTCGAGGAACGTTTCCGCGAAGCCGATTCCGACGAGCGTAACCGTGATAATTCCGGTTCCGACGAGCAGGCTGTTTCTGCGCCCGATTCGGTCGCCGACGTAGCCCGTGGGAATTTCCCCCAGAACGGTCGTGACGTTGTAAATCCCTTCGAGAAGCGCGATAGCGGTGAAATCCACGCCGAGCGAGAGAAAGTAGAGATACATTATCGGGCGGTAGAACTCGACCGCTTTGGTCGCCTTGTAGGCGTAGTAAAGCCCGATATTTCGACTCAAATCCCACACAGGAAAGCAAAGACACTGCTGTTCTGAAACCGTTCTGCGCAAGCAATTGCACATAGAATACTGACATCTTTTCGGGAGAGATATACATCCGACCGACGAACCGTTCCACATGGACGACGCCCGTCCGGACCCCGCCGACGCGCTCGCCGCAATCGGCAACGAGCGCCGGGTGTCGATGATATACGAACTCCAACAGGCGTTCCGCGAGGGCGAGCACGCACTTTCATACGCAGAACTCAAACGACGCGTCGGCGTGCGCGACAGTGGAAATTTCAACTACCACCTTCAGCGACTGGTCGGGCAGTACGTCCGGAAAACCGCGGATGGGTACACGCTCACCTACGCCGGGCGGAAAGTCGCAAGCGCGTTGACCGCCGGAATTTTCACGGAACAAGCGGACGGAACCACCCTTTCGGCACCCGGAACGTGCTACAACTGCCACGCCGAATCCCTCATCGCGCGATACGAAGACGAGCGAATCTGCATCTCCTGTGCCGACTGCGGCGAGGAACTCCTCCACAATCCGTTTCCGCCCGCTCCGACCACCCGTCGGGACGACCTCCTCTCCGCCTTCGACGCGTGGACTCGTCGGTGGAACGCGCTCGCATTCGCGCGGACGTGTCCGGAATGTGGTTCCCAGATGGACGGAGAATTGACCGACGCCAATCCATCCCTCAGTATCGGCGATGTACCGTATCGACTCCGCGTGACCTGTCGAGAATGCTGGGCGATGTCGAACCTCCCGCTCGGTCTGCTCGTCCGTGACCATCCTCAAGTCGTCGGATTTCACGCGTCCCACGGCGTCGATATTGCGTCTATCCCATCGTGGAACCTCGATTGGGCGCTCCACCACGAATATCTCGGCGTCGTTTCTGATAAGCCACTCCGACTTCGACTGCGAATCCCGCTCGAAAACGAAGAACTCCAACTGACGTTCGACGACGAAGGAACCGTCGTTTCGACCGAAGTCACGCGATAATCGAAATCGAGGTGGTAACCCGAACGTTTTCCCCGATTCGTATCGCTCATTCGGATATGACCAGTATCGACGAAAAACGGGTGTACAGCGACCAAGAAGGGACGACGACCGTCTTCGTCGCCACGGAACTCGGCGTTGCTCGCGTCGAGGTTTCGGGAGACATCGTCGGGGAGTTTGCTATCGCCCATCGATGTGTCGCTCGTGACGTAGCGACAGCAGGCGGTTCCCTCGCAGTCGCAACCGCCGAAGACGTTCTCGACGGCGATTTCTCACCCCTCGACTTCGGCCCGGCAGTCGCCGTCGGATTCGACGGCGACAGCCTCGTCACTGCAGGTGAAAACGGTACGCTGGCGCGTTACGACGGCGACTGGTGCGAACTGGCGTCACTCCCCGAAGTACGCGCTATCGACGGCAATCTCGTGGCGACTGCTGACGGAGTCTATCAAATCGTGGACGATGGTGTCCGGCACGTCGGTCTGGACGACGTTCGAGACGTTTCCACCGACGGTGTCCCGTTGGCCGCGACTGCCGACGGATTGTACTGGCTCGGCAACGGCTGGATGGACGCTTTGCCGGGCGATTTTCGCGTCGTGAATACGACGGATGAACCCACCGAAATCGCTTACGCTGGCACTGCCGACACGCTGTTTGCGAAGTCGGGTGGCGAGTGGCGCGAGAGCGTCGAATGGGAGGACGTTGCGCTCCCGGTCGATGAACCAATCGCTGCTGTTGGATTCGGTAACGGCGTGCACACCGTTACCGAATCCGGGACGTTCCTCTCGTCTGTCGGTGACGGCTGGCGAAGTCGCCATCTCGGGTTGAAAGGCGTTCGAGCACTCGCAGTTCGGTAATCTGTATTCACTGTTGGCAGGGATAATCGACATCAAGCCCGTCGATTCGTATCGAGTTCGTACAGTCCGCGGTGTACTTTTCGCACGAGTCCAAGTCGGGTGAGGTCACGGAGGCGATCTTTGACACACTCTTGGGTGACGCCGAGTTCCTGTGCGAGATAGGCCGGTATGGCCCGCCCCTCCGAGAGGAGATTGAGGACGCCTCGCTCGCTCGGCGTGAACTCGTCGTCCCCGAACGGAACGTCGATGAGAACTGTTTCCGTCGTTCTGTACTTCGAGCTATCGGTACTTTCAGGATTTTCGAGGCAGAGTTCGTACAAACCGCGATAGGGCTTCGCTACAAGTCCGAGTTCTCGCAATCCGTCGAGCGTCTTTCTGGCCGTATTTGCTCCAACTGCGAGTTCGGTACCGACGTATGCGGGCGTGCATCGACCCTCGGCGAGCAGGTTCAAAATACCCGTCTCGGCGGGCGTGAGGTCGGATTCGTCCACCGACCGCGATACGTCGATACTAAGTCGAGTTACCGAAACCATTGTTCGTCAGTACTACTTTACTCCATAAATAATATACTCATGTTTTTATATATGTATCAGAATCACTCTCTACTGGAATATATTTGTGAAGACAGTTCTGGAGACAACTTTACAATTCGAGGTGAATTTGCCATCCTTCGCTTCGAGTGAAAACGGGTTTAAACGGGGGTATCCAGTCTTCTCGTATGATACTCAGTGGGTCTGCCTCCCAGTCGTTGGCGGCCACACTCGCCGACGAAATGGACGAGTCACTCGCGTCCGTGGAGTATCGGTCGTTTCCGGACGACGAACTGCTCGCAAGTGCGCCCGGATTCGAGGATACCCGTGCCATTATCGTCGCTTCGACGGTTTCTAGCGACGCTCACCTCGAACTGCTGCAACTACAGGACGCCGTCCGCGAATGGGGCGCCGAGGAAGTCGTCACCGTTCTGCCCTACATGGGCTACGCTCGACAGGACAAGACCTTCGAACGCGGCCAGCCGATTTCGTCCCGCGCAGTCGCCCGCGCCATCAGCACCGGAACCGATCGCGTACTCACCGTCAATCCCCACGAAACCGCGGTCTGTAATTTCTTCGACGTTCCTGCGGAACCGGTGGACGCTGCAGGCCGACTCGCCGACCCACTCCCCGACGACCTGACGGAACCGGTTTTCCTCTCGCCCGACGAAGGTGCGCTCGACATCGCCGACACCGTACAAACGACGTATGGCCGCGGTGTTACGGACTACTTCGAGAAGAAACGACTCTCCGGAACGGAGATCGAAATGACGCCGAGCGACACTGACGTAACCGGGCGGGACGTGGTCATCACCGACGACATCATCGCCACCGGTTCGACCATGAGCGAAGCGGTTTCCCTGCTCCAGCAACGCGATGTCGGTCGCGTGTTCGTCACGTGTGTTCACCCGATGTTGGCACAGAACGCCCGGACGAAACTCGCAAAAGCAGGCGTCGAGGCAGTGTACGGTACGGACACTATCGAGCGAGCAGTGAGTCAGGTGTCGGTTGCGCCCGCTATCGCCGACGCGCTGTAACCACCTTCCCGCGCTCTGTCGCTATCGCTTCCTCACTGGTACCATCTGATCCAAAAGCCATCGCCACCTTCTCCGGGAGCACTCACTCCATTCGTGCCCCATCGAACGTTTTCGGCCCGCTCACTTCGTTCGCGGTGGATACACTACACTTCCGCTTCTGTCAACGGAACAATCGCAATCGTCATCGTGACGCCTTCGACATCCCACTCTTTCCGGTGGCCATCTTCGACCGCACCAACGCTTTCGGCGCGAACCTCGTCTGTCACGAGTTCCATGTGGTCTTCGACGAAATCAGCCACTCGGTCGTCGTGAACGTCGAGTTCGAGGCGGATTTCCTCCTCGATGTCGAGATTCATTTCCTTTCGCATCTCCTGCACACGGCGGATGACTTCGCGGGCGTAGCCCTCGCTTTCGATGTCCTCCGTGAGCGTCGTATCGACGTAGACGACGCCGAGTTGGTCGCCGTTCACGTCGAAGGACGTGCCGCTCACGTCGTCGGGCGTCTGGGTGACGAACTCGACCATCTCGTCGTCCAGTTCGATTTCCTCGCCGAGTGCATCCGCGACGGCATCTTCGAGTTCCGAGAGGTTCGCGTCGGAGACGCGGGCCTCGTTGAGCGCGTTCATCACTCTGCCTGCATCGCCACCGAAGGCCGGGCCGAGCACGCTCATGTCCGCCTCGGCACTGTAGGCGAGTTCGCCCCAGCCTTCATCGGGCGAGACGAGTTCGACTTCGCGGGCGTTCAGGCGGTCTGCCAGCAAGTCGCCGTGGTTCTCGACCGCGCGGACGACTGAGTCGTCTCGCGCGTCCACGATGATTCGTGAGACGGGCCAGCGGAGTTTTCGCTCGGCCTGCTGGCGGGCGTTCGCACCCGCTTCCTCGACAGCGCGAAGCACTGCCACGTCAGCCTCCATCTCTTCGTCGTGCCAGAACTCATCGACTTCGGGCCAGTCGAGCATGTGGACGCTGTCTTCGCCCTCGTCGCCCGTGAGGTTCTGGTAGATTTTCTCGCTGACGAAGGGAGCGAACGGCGAGAGCAGGGCGACCACCGACTTCAGGACGTGATGGAACGTCGCGTAGGCAGCTTGCTTACTCGCGCTGTCCTCTTCTTCCCACATTCGCTCGCGGACGACCTGAATGTAGAACCGCGAGACGTCCTCCACGACGAAGTCGAGCAGTGCGCGAAGCGCGCGGTCTTGGCGGTACTCGTCCCACTGCTCGGTCATCTCCGCCGTCACGCTCTGAAGCCGTGACAGAATCCACTCGTCCACGAGTTCCGTTTCGGCGTCTGTGACATCAACTGCGTCCGGGTCGAAGTCGTCCAACCGCATGTACGGCAGTGGGAACCGGAACACGTTCCAGAGGATGTTGAGGCTCCGCTGCATGTTCTGCATCTCGTCCCACGAAAAGCGCATGTCCTCGCCCTGTGGGTTCTGCGAGAGCAAAAACAGACGCATCGGGTCAGCGCCATGGCGTTCGATTGCTTCCTCTGGGGCGACGATGTTCCCGATGGATTTCGACATCTTGCGCCCGTCTTCCGCGAGCGCCCATCCGTGCATCAGCACGTCGTCGTATGGCACGTCGCCGAGCGCTGCGGTTCCCATGCCGAGTTGCGACCAGAACCAACCGCGAGTCTGGTCGTGAGCTTCCATGATGAGGTCGGCGGGCCATAGTTCCTCGAAGTCATCCTCGTTGCCGGGGTAATCGAGCGTACCCCACGACGCAACCGAAGAGTCGAGCCACACGTCGAACACGTCCGGAACGCGGGTGTAGGTCGTGCCGTCTTTGGTGATGGTCAAGTCGTCAACCGTCGGTCGGTGAAGGTCAACTTCGTCGGGTGAAACGTCTTGGTCAACCGCTTCCGCCAACTCTTCACGAGTGCCAACGACAACAACATCGCCCATGTCGCCATCCCAGTTTTCCGGCGTCCAAATCGGGATTGGCACGCCCCAGTATCGCTGGCGCGAAACGTTCCAGTCGGGCGAGTTCTTCACGAAGTTGTAGAATCGCTCGTCGCGGGCCTCCTGTGGGTGCCACTCGCTGTCCTCGATGTTGTCGAGGAGTTCCTCTTTGATGTCGCTGACCGTGATGAACCACTGGTCGGTGACGATTTGGAGGATACCCGTGTCACACCGCCAACAGTGGCCGTAACTGTGGTGGACGGTGCCGGAGGCGAGCAGGTAGCCCTCCGATTCGAGGTTAGCCATGATGTCCTCGTCGGCGTCCTTGACGAACTGTCCCTCGTACTTGCCGCCCGCTTCTCGATACACGCCGTCGCCGCCGACGGGACAGAATACGTCCAGACCGAGTTCTGTCCCGCGGTTGAAGTCCTCCTCACCATGGCCGGGTGCGGAGTGAACGAGTCCGGTACCGTCGCCACCGATTTCGACGTAGTCGGCTTCGTACACTTGGAGCGTGCCCTCGCCGCTTGGATGCTCAGGAACTTCGTCGTCCAGTGGGTGGTCGTACTCCCAGCCGAGCAGTTCCTCGCCGATGAGTTCGGAAACGACTTCGTAGTCGTCGTAGCGGCCTTCTTTGAGGACTTCCTCGACCTTTGGTTCGCCGACGTAGAGCGTTTCCGTCTCGCCATCTTTCGTTGCCTCAACTTTCGCGTAGGTGCCGTCCGCATCCACGGCGACGAAGGTGTTCGCCGGAACCGTCCACGGTGTCGTCGTCCAGATGACGAGGCTTCCCTCCTTGTCCTTCAGCGGGAACTTCACGTAGATGGACGGGTCGTCCACGTCCTCGTACTCGACCTCGTTGTTGGCGATTGCGGTCTCACAGCGCGGACACTGGCTGATGGAGCGTTTTCCCTGTTCCACCAAGCCGCGTTCGTGCGCCTGTTGGAAGCCCCACCACGCGGCTTCCATGTACTCGGGACTGACCGTTTTGTACGGGTTGTCCCAGTCCATCCAGACGCCGAAGGATTTGAAGTCGTTCTGGAGGCCGTCGAGTTGGTCGTCGGCGAACTCCTTGCACTCCTCGATGAAGTTCTCCATCCCGAACTCCTCGATGTCCTTCTTGTTCTCGAAGCCCATCTTCTCCTCGACTTTCGTCTCGATGGGAAGGCCGTGCATGTCGTAGCCCGGACGGTCGGTCACGTCGTAGCCCGACATCCGCAGGTACCGGATGTAAGCGTCCTTCAGCGACTTGTTCCACGTCGTTCCCATGTGCGCCGCCCCGGAGGTGTACGGCGGGCCGTCAACGAAGAAAAACCGCTCCGCGCCCTCCCGGTTCGCCTTCGTTTTCTCGTAGGCGTTCACCTCGTCCCAGTAGTCGAACACCCGGTCTTCGACCGAGTCCGGTTCGTACTGGTCGTTTACTTCCGCGAATCTACTCATGTGCGATGTGAGTGCCCCCGACAATAAAGTGGGTTCGGTTATGCAGTTGACCTGTAGGACGGGATTTGGTCGCCTTTTGAAGCGAAAATGACGGCTATCATCCGATTTCAGTCCCGTCATTGAATTGCATTACCGGACTGGCTACCAATCAAAATAATTCCGACCTTCGTTTGAGTCGGGTCTATCCCGACTCAGACCGTTCTCTGAGTTGCTCTTGCAGGTCGGTCGCAAGCGACTGTAGTTCCTCGTCGGACATCTCTTCGAGGGACGGGCCTTCCTCTGTCTCCTCTTCTTCAGCCTCTTCACCTTCTTCCTCGGTTTTGTCTTCTTCAGCTTCCTGCTCGCTCTCCTCCGATTCTTCTTCCCCATCTTCGTTCTCGCCCTCCGACTTCGATTCCGACAGCAAATTCCCGACTTTGATTCCGATTCGTCGCCCGAGGATGGCGCCGAGACGACGACCCAGTTTTTCGCCGACCGAACCCAGTTTGTCCGTTCCGGGCGTCGGCGTCGGAACGGAGTCGAGCAGTTCGGAATCGTCGTCATCGCTGCTGCCGCCGACTCCCAGCTGGTCGGTCAGTTGGGAGAGCTTTTCTTGCGTTTTTTCCTTTTCGCTCATGAGTTGCTCGCCTCCTCGTCCGCGGATTCGTCCTCTCCAAGCGCCTCAAGAAGCATATCCAGCAGTTCGTTTATCATCCCGTAGATCACGTTGGATAGCCCACCGTTCTCCCCATTACCGGGTAGAACGTCTGATACCGACGGAAGTTCGAACTCGGGCATCGACGGAAGTTCGAAACCGGATACCGCATCGCTAAGGCGACTCAACGGCCCCTTATCCAGCAGTCCGGCAACTCCCGAAAGGAGATTGCCAAGCAGTCCGCCGGGCCGCGACATGGCGGAGATGTCCAGTTCGACCTCGTTTAGGTCGATTTCGAGTCCCAAGAGGTTGAGAAACAGCCCCTCCAGATCGAGATAGAGAACGGTCGTTCGCTCCTCTTCGTCTTCTGCTTCTTCCTCACCTGTCGCTTCCGCTTCGGATTCTTCTGCTTGCTCGCTTTCGGCTTCTTCTTCGGCCGACTCCTCTCCTTCAGTTTCACCCCCGTCTGTTACCAGTCGATGATTTTCCCCAACCGATAGCTCTGCCGCCGCTCCGTTCCGTCGTACATCCCCCCTCATCTGTGTACACCCTGTCAACCTTCTCTTGTATATAACTAGTCGGGAGCTCAGGGAAGATGGGTTGTCCTACGCTTCGGAATCGACACCCAACTCGTCGGCGACGTTTTCGACCATTTCCTCTCGTTTCGTGTTCGCTTTGACGCCAACCTCCTTTGCGACTTGTTGGAGTTCCCTGTACGACAACTCCTCTAATTCTTCCCGACTGCTCGGCATTTCGGATGCGGTTTCGGTCTCCGCCTCGTCGGAAGCGACGCCACTATCTTGTTTGGAACCCTCTTTTCCTTCCTGCCTTTCGCGGTTGAACTGTTGTCCTATCCACTCACCGAGCGCACGACCGACTTTGCTGCCGAGTTCCCGACCGATTCGCTCGCCCGTCGATTCCCACCCACTCATTTTCTGGAATAACGGCGTCGTCACTCATTAACAGCAACTATCGTTGAACTCCCGCGTGGCTCTGATATTACGACTGATTCAAAGGAATCTCGAACGAAACCGTTGAAAACCGAGGAAAGTACGGTTTTCGTGAATCCGATACAAACAGGCCGAGATTCAAAGCCAGCAATCAATTTATATTCATTCATCTCGTCCCTCCGTAGACGGACGCAGGTGGGGGGCAGAAATATCCACGTGACATCCCAGCGACGCTAACAGCCCGGAACCTGCGTCGAGGTTCCCTGAAAGCCCGTGATTACGATGTCAAACGAACAACTCACCGAAACCGCCGACGAGTTAGAACAATCACTGACGGAGTTCGAGAGCAAACGAGCAGTCGCGGACGAAACCGACGACGACTCGCTCACGGAGTTCGCGGAACGAGTCCGAACTGCTGTCGAACATCTCGAAACGGCCTTCGAGTCCGCCGAGTCGTTCGATGAGGTGACGGCCGCGGCGGACAACCTCTGGTTGGTTCTCGACGATGGACAGGACGTACTCGACTCGTTCGATTCCGAAGCGTTTCTCGAAACGGTGGACGTTTCTGAACTCCCGGACGTGATAGAACTCTCCGACGTACCGGAGGCGATTGAGAGCGGAAATCTACGAAAAGCAATCGACTACAAGGCGCTGATGAAAGCCATCGACTTCCGTGAGTTCTGGAGTTCCGAAGAGATGCAGAACTTGTGGGAGGAGGGAAAGGAGCTATCGGACGCTTTCGGTGGTGACGACTCCGACGATGAGAAATTGGATTCAGACCGTGTCGAATCGACCAAGGAAAAGACCGAAATGGCGTCCGAGGCCACCGAAGGAAAACTCCAGTCCGAACTGGCAGAGAACGCAGAAGAGTTCCGCGAAAAAATCGAGATAGCTCGTGACCGACTGCAAGAACAAATCGAACAGAGCGAGTTAGGTTCCGGTGGCGAAGGCGAATCCGCCATAGAAAACCTCACCGCCAAACCGACCATGCCGGAAACCCGTCCAGATATGGATGTCAGTACCGCGTTCTCCACGATGCAGAGCGATAGACCGGACAGCAACGTGACGATGAACTACTCTACGATGCCGAAGGGTCGGAACAAGCGGTCGAACGACGAGTGGGATGAGTAGCCGAAGCAGAAACCGCATGCAGAAATGGAAGGACGTCCCGGCTTACACGCCGGTCGAGTAACGGAGGATGCCAGCAACGCCGCCAAAGGCGTTCAGCAGTTGCTCGCCTTTCTCAAAGTCCGTGCTGATGAACTTCGTCTCGGTGCCTCGCTGTTCGGCGAGGGTCATCAGATACTCGATGGCGTCTTCGCGTTCCACCAGTTCGGCTTCCGACCCATCCTCGCAGGTGTGTTCCGGCGTGTTTTTGCGACGGTCGATAAACTCGTACTCTTCCTTGTCGCCGCAGTCGAAGGCAACCACGTCTTTGCGGAGGTCTTCGGAGAGGAGCAGGCGGTCTACCGACCCCATCATGAGATTTTTCCGCGTCGGTTCGAACCCGTAGGTTGCGAGGTCGCCCTCGTGGAGTTCCTTGAAGAATGTCTCCATCTCCTGTTTGTCCTTCATGACCTCGGCGTCGGCAAGCGTCTCCGACGCGGCGTCTACGATGTCGTAGAGCCCGGATTCGTCGGTATAGGAGACGTCGAACTTCCCGAGAACCATTTCCCCGAGTTCGTGGTGGAGGTAATCTCCGTCCAAGAACTCGTCTTTCGTCGGCGATGGGCCGCCAACGAGGACGCCGTCCATCTCGTGTCGTTTCGGAACGAACAGGTCGTTCGCCATTCCCGCGACCTCCTGATAGAAGTTGTCGATGGCTTCCAGTCGAAGGCGGGCGAAACGCTGGGCGGACTGACCACCTTTTCGCTGTTTGCCCGGCACGAGCGACGAAGCGGATTTGACTGGTTCGACTCGCTTGCCTTTCAGCCATCCGACGTTGGCCTCACGTCGGTCAAGGACGACGAGCCCGTACAGGCCTTTGTCACCGAGCATCTCCTCAAGCGGTTCCGTGAGGAACTCGGAGTCACAGTGGTACCGGAACGATTGTACCGGTTCCGGTGGGTCTTCCAACGCTTTGGTGACCATGGTGGTTTGGCCGCCGCCGGAGTTGATTGCGCCGCTGAAGATGACGATACCATTGTCTGGTGGGAACGTATCGTAGTAGCGCAGACGGTCTTTGATGGACGTGAGTGCGTCCTGCACGTTGGTTCGCGTCTGTTTCGACTTGATGTTGCTCGCTTCGCTGTGCTCCTGCGTGACGTGCGCGACTACGTCACTGATTTGCTTGTCCGATGGGATGTAGATGGTAACGAGTTGCGTCCCAGAGCCTTCATACTGTTTTAGGTCTTCGATGACCTTCTGGAACTCGTATCGTTTCCTGTCGGACTGTCCTTCCTCCTGCTGGCTCATTACTCCCTTCTAGCCGCTCCAACTGGTAAGTAACCTTTGACCTTGCGTGCGAGTCGCTACCGATGTTTTTGCCGATTCGAACGGTTTAGTGTATCACTTGCAGTATCTCGTCTGCGTCGGCAATCGCAGCGAACTCACCACGAAGATGTGCGAGTGCGACCTGATGATTCGTTTCGGCGTCGATTTCGGTTCCGTCCGGCGAAACACGGTCGAAGGTCGCGGTTGCATCGGACACGACGATTGGCCGAAAGCCGAGATTTTCGGCCATTCTGGTACTTGTGGAAACGCAGTGGTCGGTGGTCACCCCGACTACGACGAGGGTTTCGTACCCGCCCTCGCGGAGCCACGATTCGAGGTCGGTGCCGATGAATGCGCTGTTGACTTCCTTTTCGAACGTTGGTTCATCGCCTTCCGGTTCCATTTCCGGCAGAAATGCGAATCCCTCGCTGTCGCTTCGGAGTGGCGAACCCTCTTTTTGCGAGTCGTGTCGGACGTGAACGACGGGACGGCCAGCATCTCGCCACGCGACGAGCAGTCCGTTCGCACGCTCTTCTGCATCGGGATTGTTTCGCGCTCCCCACGAAGCATCTCGAAACCCTTGTTGGAAGTCGATGGCGAGCAAGACGGCGTCGGAGAAGTCGATGTTGGCTGGTAATTCGCGGCTCATGCGTCGATAAGGAAGGTACTTTTCGGATGTTCACGAGTGATCCGAATCGGACATTCGTCCGGCGCTTTTTGTTCGTCTTCCGAGAACAGATACTGCGCCCATTCGCGGTCGCCCTCGACGCCCCAGTCGCCGAGGTCTGCGTGCGGACAGACGCCGTCGCAGTCCTCCATTCGCTCCTGAATGACTTTTCTTGCGGTCTGTCCGGCTTGCGTATCCGCGCTCACACCCTTGAACAGAGCGTGCGGTTGGAACGTGATTTCCAGTCCGACCGGGCAGTACCGGTTTTTTCTGCCCTCGTAAAACGGTGCCCGACAGGTCAGGAACATCGATTCGCCGCCGAAGCAGAACTCCCACCGTTCGCTGTCGGGGTCGGTCGGAATCCTCTCCGGCCACGGTTCCAGGTCGTGAACGTGCAGAAATTGGAGAATATGCCACAGCGCTTCGTGATAGCCGGACTCGTCTAGCGACTCCTCCGGCGGTTCGAAAAACACCGTCAGCGGCGCGCGTTCAGCGTGGTTTTCGTACACGTCGAGATATTCGATGATGGTGTCCCCGAGCGCGAGAAGCGCGTCCTTGTCGGCCATCGAGGAACAAAAAGAGTACAAGCCATCACCCTCGCGTTCGGTTTCGATGCCGAAGTAGCACGGAAACGGCGCGTCGTTTCGCTCGCCGAGCAGGCCGTCTCGAAAACTCTCGTAATGTTCGACGCCCCAGTCGGGAACTCTCCCCGAGTCGATACGACGCTGCACCGTCGCCTGATTCATCAGCACGTCGATACCCGGTTCGTTCATACGTCGCCCTACGACCGAATCCTCCTATTACTGTCGCAACGACCACTCCCTCCGCCCGCCAACGGACTAGGTTTATATACGTGCTGTTGTTCGGTTTGACGTAACGACCATGACCGGGACAGTATACGCGGTTGCAAGCGGGAAGGGAGGTGTGGGGAAGACGACGACCGCAATCAACCTCGGCGCGATGCTCGCGTCGGCGGAACACGAGGTAATCGTCGTGGACACCGACCTCGGAATGGCGAACGTCGAGGGCTACCTCGATTTCGAGCCGACGAATTCGACGCTCCACGAGGTGCTCGCGGGCGAAGCGACCGTCGAAGATTCGATTTACGAAGCGCCGGGAGACATCCACGTCCTTCCGAGTAGTACGGATATTCACGCTTTCGCTCAATCACAAACGGCGAAGTTACAGCAGGTCGTCGCTCAACTGCGCGAGGAGTACGAGTACGTTCTGCTCGACACCGGCGCAGGAATCAGCTACGACACGATTCTTCCCCTCTCACTCTCTGACGGCGTCCTCCTCGTCACTACGCCGGACGTTGCCGCGGTGCGCGACACCGCCAAAACCGCGGAACTCACGGTTCGCGTCGAAGGAACCGTTCGCGGTGCGGTTCTCACCCACCGAAGTAACGACATCCTGAACGCGGACGACGTGGAAGGAACCCTCGACACGGACGTTCTCACCGTAGTTCCCGACGACGAGACGGTTCCCATGGGAATCGACGCGGGCCGACCGCTGGCCATGTTCGCACCAACCTCGCCCGCCGCGACTGCGTACCGCGAACTCGCCGACATTCTCACTGGTGAGACGGACACCCCGGAACTCTCCGGGGAACCGAACTCGGCGAAATCCTCCGAATCGATGTTCGAAGACGAGGATTCGGCACAGTCTGACGGACGTGCCGAACGAAAAGACACTGACCCCGTGGAGTCCGAGCGCCCGGACTCGCCATCGACTGGGCCGGATTCGTCACCGACTGCCGAACAGGGTGACCCAGGCCCCAACTCCGATTCTGCGCCCGGTACCGACCCGGTTCACGACCTCATCGATAGGCGCGTCATCAAAACCGGCGACCAGACCGAAGACGGCGAACCGACTGTCGAAGCAGTGCCCGACGACGGTTCGGCGACCGCCGAACTATCGTCCGAATCCGATGACGAACCGGCGTTTGAGAAAAGTTTTGACGAACTGGATGAAGCCCCGGACGACGAACTTCAGGCACCAGTCACCGAAGATACAGACGGTGAAGACGACGTTGCTAACGGAAATCAGGGAAACGACTTCAACACCGTTCTCGCCGACTCCACAGAAGATCCCGAAAAGGCGAGTCAGCAATCGGCTGACGAGAGTAATCCGACGGTGACTGGCCCCGATTCGACTGTAAACGACTCCGAACCGATTGCGACCGAATCCGAACCGACTCCGGACGAGTCCAAATCGACTCCGGACGAATCCATTCCAACTGCAGGAAACGCCGACTCGAACGCCGATATTTCGGACGAAGCTCCGGAAGACTCCTCCAACTTGCCAGACGAAATCGTCGAAGCGGAACCCGAAAACGAGGAAGACATCGACGCGGTTCCGTTTCAGGACGAACCGGTTCGTCCGCATCTGAACGACGAGGACGAAGCGGATTCCGAGGAAGAAGACGAGGAGAAAAACGGCCTATTCGGTCGTATCGGTTCTCTGTTCCGGTAGCGCGACAACAACCAAGTGTCCTGCCGTGGTCTACGGAGACGGAATGGCGGAAGAGGGTTCGGTTCCGTTCTGGTGGATAGTGCTGTTCGTATTGCTGGCACTCGGTTTTGGAGCGGGTGCAATACTGTTCGTGGGCGGTGATTTGTTCGCTGGCCTCCGGTTTCTCTACATCGACTCCGGCGCTTCGATGCCGATGACGTTCAGCGCGTTTGCGATGGTGTGTTTCGACGCCGCCACGAGCGCGAGACGGGCATCGCGTAGATTGTCGTCATCCGCCGTAAGCACGGGGCACTCGCGGTAGAACGTGTTGAACGTCTCCGCAAACTGGCGGGTGTAGGTCGCAACGGCGTGCGGTTCGAGGTCGTCCGCGGCCTCCTCGATAACGTGCGGGAAGCGCGCGATGACCTCAATGAGTTCCTGCTCCGCGTCGCTATCGAGGAGCGACGGGTCAATTTCGCTTGGCACGTCCCCACCTGCTCGCGGTTCATCACCGCTCGCTGTATTCGAGGTGTCAAGCACCTCGTCTGCCTCCTCGATGATTCCGCAGGTTCGTGCGTGGACGTACTGGACGTATGGCGCACTTTGGGCTTCGAAATCCAGTGCGCGCTCCCATTCGAACGTAATGGTTTTCGTGGGCTGTTTCGAGATGATGTCGTAGCGGACTGCGCCGATGCCGACCTGTCTTGCGATGCGGTCTACGTCCGCTTCCGTGAGGTCGTCGTCTCGGATGCGGGTGTCCATGCGCTTTTCGACCTCCTCGCGGGCACGCTTTTCTGCCTCGTCAAGCAGGTCGTCCATGTCGATGCCGGTTCCCTCGCGGGTGCTCATCCCACCTTCGGGAAGGTTGACCCACGAGTAGTGGAACGCGGTCAGGTTCTCGGTGTCGTTGCCGAGGATTTCGAGTGCCTGCGAGAGTTGCTCGGCCTGTAATTTGTGGTCTTCGCCGATGACTGTCACGGCGCGGTCGTAGTTGTCCAGTTTCCACTCGTGATGGGCCAAGTCGCGGGTCGTGTACAGACTCGTGTCGTCGGAACGCAGGAAAACGAGGTTTTTCTCGAAGCCGAACTCCGAGAGGTCCAGTTGCCATGCGTCCTCCTCGTACACCGAATACTGGCTCTCTTTGAGGCGGGAAACCACGTCGTCGGTGCTCCCGTCGAACATGAACCGGGTTTCCTTGACGAACTCGTCGAATTCGGCGGGAAGGCGGTCGAGTGTCACTCGCATGCCTGAAAGGACGGTATCGACGACTTCGCTGACGCGCTCGTAGGTTGCCTCGTCGCCTTCTTCGAGTCCTTGCAGGATGGACTGAATCTCGGTTTCAGCCTCGTCTACGTCCTCCGGGTCTGCCTTTTCGAGGTACGAATTTCCTTTGCGGTAGTAGCGCACGAGGTCGTAGTCCGCGCGTTCGCGTTCTGGGTTTGGCAATTCGTCCTCGTCGAAGGTTTCGTAGGCCCACGTAAACACGGCAATCTGTCGGCCAGCGTCGTTGACGTAGTAGTGGCGGTCAACGTCGTTGCCCGCGAAATCCAAAATTCGCGCGACTGCGTCCCCTGTAATCGGGTTTCGGGCGCGTCCGACGTGAACCGGGCCGGTCGGATTCGCGCTGGTGTGTTCGACCACGACGCTTTCGCCAGTCGATTCGAGGCGACCGTATTCCTCTTGCTGTCCCGCGGTGACCGTTTCGTCGTAGTACGCACCGCTCGGCAGGAAGTTGACGTAGGGGCCTTGTGGCGTTGCGTCGGCGATGTAGTCGAAGTCGCTTGCGTCGATTTCCTCCGCGATGTCGGCCGCGACTTTCGGTGGCGGTGCGCCGACTTCCCCGGCGAGTCGGAACGCCGCGCTGGAGGCGAGGACGGCGTCTACACCCTCCGGAGGTGTTTCGATTCCGAGGTCGTCAGTCGGGAGCGAAAGGGACGAGAGCGCCCCGTGAAGGGCATCTTCGACTTCCTCCCTGAACGTCAGGAACATACCCACTGGTTTCTGGTGCGCCAGTAAATGGGTTTCTGAATATGGCGACGCTCGGATGACGCTCAGGTTGTCGTGCGAACCAATCGCTCGCCGAGCGAATCGACCCAGAGAACCACGAGTCCGACCCAGTACGCCAGCATGACCGCAAATCCGACGCTGACCATCAACAGCACGCCACCCGGCAAGAGCGAGGATGCCACCAGCACGCCGACGACGACCTGCCGCCAGTAGGTTCGCATGGTTCGATAGCGGACGACGCCGGAATGATGGAACAACAGCATTGTGACCGGAATTTCAATCCAGAGGCCGACGCCGACTGTCGTGGCGAAGACGAGCCAGAAGAACGCGGCGGTTCGGTACGCGATTATCATGTTCGCGCCCAGCGCGTCGGCGACGAGGTAGGACATCACGCTCGGCGCGACGAACCGATAGCCGACGAAACTCCCGCCAAGGAGTCCGAGTGCGAGGACGCCCGCCCAGACGAAAAACACGTTCCGATTGGTGCGAGCGAGTTCCCGCGTTTCGATGGCTGGCCACGCGTAGTACAGCACGAGCGGAAGTACTGCGACGACGCCGACGAGCAGGCTCACTTTCATCTCGAACGCGAGTGCTTCGACGGGATGCAGGAGAACGATGTTCACCTCGCTCGTCGGTGTTCCCGCTGGTAGGTGAATCAGGAAATCGCGCTTGATTTCGCCGATACCACCTTGGTAGAGGTAGGTGAACACCAGCGCGACCACGGCCATAAAAACCCCAATAATACGGAAGGATTTGCTCCGCAGGCTTCCGACGATGAACCGCAAGTCGTAGTAGTAGCCGCCGATGTCGTCCTCGGTGGTTTCCTCCTCGGCGAACGCCGCGGCCATTCTGCTCGCGGTTCGTTCGACCGTTCCAGAGACGTTTGGATTCTCGTTTGCTTCTTCTTTCTCGCCGTTCTGTTCCTCGTTCGCGGCGAGTCCGCCGGACTCGTCGCGTTCATCAAACCGGTCGAGAATCGCCTGCGCTTTTTCGGAATCTCCCTCATTGAGCGCGTCGTCCGCGAGTTCCAGCGCCTCGTGTTCCGTGAGGTTGGCGAAGGCTTCCGGCGGTGCGGCGCGAATCCCCTTCGCGTCGAGGTCGGAAAGATTGATTTCGGTAGAGATGGCGCTCTCAGAGCGCCGTCCCGGGGAATCTCGATTGCCGCTGGCTCGTCTGACGACTCTCGCCGTACCCAGTCCGACGAAGTACAAGGCCGTCATCGGAATCGCCACGAGTGACATCGAAAACGGGTCTGGCGACCCGTTTACCATCGAACTGATGACGACGATAGCGAAGACGGCGTGTCGCCAGTAGTCCCGAAACAGGTCGGGGGAAACGATGTCGGCGTACACCAATCCGCCCATAATCAGCGGAAGTTCTGCGGTTAAACCGAGAACGAGAACCAACAAAAAGACGAACTGCGTCCAGTCCACGATGGAGTAGGTCGGTTGAAATCCCGCCATAATCGCGTTGCTAATCAGAAATCCGAACAGCAGCGGAAGGAAGACGAAGTAGGCGTAGACGACGCCGCCAGCGAACAACGCGATGGCCAGTATTCCGACGAGAAAATGCGTCTTTCGTCGTCCCGGAAGCGACACTCCGCGTACTTTGAACCCCTCCCGAGAACGATACAGAATCCAGCTTCCGGCGAACAGCAAACCGGCAAAGAGGCCGATTTTCGCCTGCAACAGCACCACGTCGAAGGGTGTGACCGCGACGACTATCGCCTTCGTTCCGAGCAGTTGTCCCTCCAGTTCGGGCCAGATGAACAGTCGGAGGGCGTAAAACATCAGCAGAAAACCGACGACGCCGACGACGAACGCGATTCGTAGTTCAGACCGTACGCTCCTGAGCGCAGTACCCAGCACTCCCTCTAATCGAAATCTCTCTTCCCCCATTGGAACCCCCGCGTAATCGCACTACGTAGTATCGCTTCGCACAATCATCAACTTTCCTCGTGGATGCTCTCGATTACTCTCCCCGAAAAATCCACCTCGGACAGTTCGTCTTCTTCGAGTTCCCGAAACCACTCCGCTTTCGCTCGCCAGGTACCTACCCGCTCTCCGTCGAGGTCGGTGACTTCCCCGCGAACGTCTCTCCGCTTTTCGACTAAGTCACGAACCACGTTGATGACGCGGCCGACTTCTTGATGAGGGATCACGCTCGTGTTTCCCGCTTTAATCGACTCGTACTCGATTTCGATTCGCTCTTCGTCTGCATTGAGCGATGTGACGTAGACGCCGTGGCTCATCAGTCGCGCTTCGAGTTGGTCGGGGTCAAAAGTCATGACGGAGAGCGCGTCGTCTATGGGTAAAGGGATTGCGTGAGCGATACGCATCGAAGTCGCATCACTCACGAAACTCGTTCCGATTTCTCTGTTTTTTTCGCCCCGTTCGATTTATTTGCGCACCACTGATATTGTTGGAGAAATAAGAGTTCGATATGCGCCCTCGCCCTCCTCGACTACAGGCATTCAGCATCGCTCTCGGTGTTGTTACCGGGATCGCCGTCTTCTTTTCGCTTTTGTGGTTGTCTTCCATCCCCCTACGCTACGTCTTCGGAATCGGCTTGCTCGTCGCAGTTTTCGGCTGGATAGTCGTCGAACAGATACCTGACCAACTCGATTGGGCAGTCGTTTCTCGCCTTCACTGGTTGCTCACGCTCGCTGGCGCTCTCCCGTTCGTCGGCATTTTCGGAGCAATGGCTCTCGCCGAGTACACCCCGTCGAATGAACTCGTTCTGTACTCGTCCGTCTTCGCGCTCGTCGCCATCGTCGGAACTGCATGTGGTACCCGGCGGAACGCAAAAATTCAGCACCGAACGCAGGCGATTCACGCCGCAGTCAGTGGCACCAAGTTACGCCGGTATTACTTCCCGCTCACGCTCGTTTCTAGCATCATCGGGGTTGGTTTGGTTCACCTCGCAGTCGGACGGAGCCTTTCCGTCGGAACGTTCGTCGGCCAAATCATCGGTATATTCATCGGAGTGATAATTGGGAACTCGATGGTCGATGACAGAACGGTCACACTCACTGCACTCGACGATTGTCTCCTCGTCGGCACGGACGGAACAGTCGCTGAAACTGCCGTTCCATGGCGACGAGTCCGCCGCGTTAGTATCGACGGCGACACCCTGCGAATCGTACGTCGCCTCCCGTGGCCGATGGTCTACGAGGTTGACCTCTCACAGGTTTCGAACCGTGATACCGTTCTCGAAGCATTCCGTCCTCGACTCCGGTGACGGTTCACTCCCATACCCCTACATCTTTTGATGCCACGATGCTTATGCCGCCTCAATGAGCGAGTCAGACACCGTCGAGGAACCCTCGACGAGCAATCAGAACTCGAAGGGTTCTGATGACGGGCCGAAACAGGTAGACAACCCGGACTACCACAACGAAAACCACACCGCAACGCAGACCTGCGGGTGGACGGCCAACGCCCTCCGTGGTGAGGGAAAATGTTATAAAAATATCTGGTACGGCATCGAGTCCCACCGCTGTATTCAGATGACGCCAGTGGTGAAATGCAACGAACGCTGTGTTTTCTGCTGGCGCGACCACCGTGGTCATTCCTACGAACTCGGTGACGTGGAGTGGGACGACCCCGAAGCAGTCGTTGACGCGAGTATTCGCCTTCAGCGGAAGCTCCTGTCGGGATTCGGCGGCAACGACGAAGTCCCCCGAGAAATCTTCGAGGAATCGATGGAACCGCGCCACGTCGCAATCAGCCTCGACGGTGAACCGACGCTGTATCCCTATCTGCCGGAACTCATCGAGGCGTTCCACGACCGGGACATCACCACGTTCCTCGTGAGCAACGGAACGAACCCCGAGATGTTGGCGGAGTGCGACCCGACACAACTCTACGTTAGCGTGGACGCGCCAGACCGGGCCACCTTCGACCGCGTGGTTCGTGCGGTGGACGACGACGCGTGGAAGAACCTCATCGACACGATGGACGTGCTCGCCAAAAAGGACGACACGAGAACTGTTCTTCGAACCACGCTCGTCGGCGGCGAGAACGTCGAAAACCCGGACTGGTACGCTGGCTTCTACGAGCGCGCCGACCCGGATTTCGTCGAACTCAAGGCCTACATGCACGTCGGGCACTCTCGCGGCCGACTCGACCGGGATGCGATGTTAGACCACGAGGAGGTCGTAGAATTTTCCGAGCGAGTGCAAGAACACATGCCGGAACACGACGTGCTAAAAGAGGTTCCTGCTTCTCGGGTCGCACTACTGTCGAAAACCAAGGATACGTGGGTTCCGAAACTGAAAAAGGATAGCGAGTTTTGGGCGCGTGATTCGGTGACTGGCGAGTGGAAAAAGACCAACTGACTCGGATTCTCTGCTTTTTTGTTCTCTCTCAGTACGGCGCGTAGAACACCCACCCCTCCGCCGGAACCGTAATATCGACCCACCCATTTCCGTCGGTCGTGATGTCGCCGCCCGTTCCGCTGTAATCTTTGAGCGTCGTGTTCGTCCACGAGGTGTACACCGACTGGGTGCGGGAACCGCCACCGTTGTTGATGCCGACGAGGAGGTTGTTGTATCGCTCGTAGACGCCGAGGTCGCCGTCTGCGTGTCGCCAGTACGTTTCGCCACCTGTGAGGGTCTTTTTCACCCAAACCATGTTGTTGACCTCGCTGTCGTCCAGAATGGCGTTCGGGTAGAGGTTGTAAATCATCGGGACGCCCTCGCTGGTGAGGACGAAGGCGTGAGCGAGGTGGTATTGCGATGGGGCACCCTCGTCGTGATTTTGGACGAACGGACGGGCGTGCCACGGGTCTTGGGCCACTACGCCTGCACCTTGGAGTCGGCTCACGTCGCCCCCGGAGAACACGTCCTTCAGGATGTAGTACAGCGGATAGTCGAAGGCATCCATTCCGGTGTCGATGTAGCCTTGAACGTAATCGACGCTTCCGTCGAACACCTCTCCGATGCGTTTCATGCCCAATTCGTCGGCCTTCGGGTTCGCGTAGTCGCTCCAATACTTCTCCTCGACGTGCTTGACCGCGTCGTAGCGGTAGCCGTCCGCACCGAAGGAGGCGATTTTCTCCATGTAGTTCATCAACTCGCCGCGGACATAGTCGGAGGAGTACGACCCGTACTGCGCGAGGTCGGGGAGTCCGAGGAGTTCGCCGTGTTCGACCTGATGGTCGTCGTTCCAGTCGTCGATAGAACCGACGTCGTGGTGGAAATCGTCGTAGGAGAAGCGGGGGAAATCGTAGTCGTACCCGACCGCCATGTGGTTCATGACACAATCGACGTACACTTCCAGCCCTTGGTTGTGTGCCTCGTTGATGAGCGTCTGTAGTTCGGCTTCCGTCCCGAACTCGCTGTCGAACGTCGTGAAATCCACCGGTTGGTAGCCGAGTGGCGGGTCGTTCCGCCCGTTCTGGTCTGCCCACGTCAAGCCACTCTTCTGCGGTGCCTGTATCCAAACCGCGTCGTAGCCGCGGTTTGCAACCTTCGAGAGATTGTTCGTAATCGTCGGCCACGTCTCATGGAAGTACTGGAAATGAACTGGTTCGCCAGCAGCTTCCGCCGTCCCCGAAAATCCGGATACGCCAGCACCGAGTCCGACGACGGAGAGTCCGCCGACGAATGCCCGGCGCGTCAGAGTCGAATGTCGAGAGCCATACGTGTCGTGTAGATCGGATTTTTCAGCACTCTCAGTGCCTTTCGTCCGCTGTTTTCGACCGTCGTCGCCACGCTGTGTGTCATCCTCTGTTGACATGCATTTATGATGTACTATCACTACACACATTAATCTAGTTCTCAAAATATTAAATTTCAAAATTATTTGTAAGAATATTGTGGGACGGAATCGTGGGAGATTCACTCCCCCCTGAAACCAGCAAATTTAGATGTAGTGAGGGACAAGATACTACTCCAACTACGGAATCGCGTCGTTCCCCGTCCCATTTTTGATACGCATTCCATTTTCGGTATGCTTAAACGACCGAAGCTCTCACTATCGTGTATGCCAGCGACATCGCTCGTGGTCGGGTACGACGAACTCGCCGCGCTGAAACTGCTCGCCCTCGACGGGGCGCTCGAAAGCGAGGTCAAAGTGTCGTGTGCCGACCTCGCAGACCGCCTCGATGCCTCCAATCAGACGGCATCACGTCGCCTCCAACGACTTGACGATGCGGGCCTCATTACCCGCGAAATCGTCAGCAACGGTCAGTGGATTGCCATCACCGACGACGGCGCATGGGAACTGAAACGCGAATACGAGGATTATCGACGTATCTTCGAAAATCTCTCCGGGGTTGACCTCTCGGGTACCGTTACCGGTGGAATGGGTGAAGGTCGCCACTACATCTCGCTGTCGGGCTATATGGCGCAGTTTACGGAACGCTTGGGCTACGAACCGTTCCCCGGCACGTTGAACATCGAACTAACCACCGAAAGCGTCCGCGCTCGCTCGGCGATGGAAGCACTCGACCCGGTTCCAATCGACGGCTGGGAAGACGGCGACCGAACGTACGGCCCTGCAGTTTGCTACCCTGCCACCGTGGAAACAGCAGATGGCGACTCCTACGAGCAGGCTCACGTCATCGCGCCCGAGCGAACCCACCACGACGAAGACCAAGTCGAACTTATCGCTCCCGCAAAACTCCGCGAGGAACTCGGACTGGACGACGACGACCACGTCACGGTTCACGTCGAGGAGGCACCATGAGCCAAACGACTTCCGCGACAGTCGAGCAGGCAATCGAGGCGTTTCAAGCCGGGTCGCCCCTCCTCGTCCACGACGCCGAAGACCGCGAGGGCGAAACTGACCTCATTTATCCGGCGGAAGCAGTTACCTCGGAAGCAGTCTCCCGGCTTCGCAACGACGCAGGCGGCCTGATTTGCGTCGCATTCTCCCACGACGTTGCGGACGCGTTCGACCTCGCGTACATGGACGAAATAATCGACCATCCGGCGAGCGAAGGCCACGACCTCGGCTACGACTCCCGCTCTTCGTTCACCCTGACGGTGAACCACCGCGATACGTACACCGGAATCACCGACGACGACCGCGCACTGACGATTACCGAACTGGCGCACGCGGCGGGTACGGCTGACGAACTCGACTTCGCCGACGAGTTCCGCGCGCCGGGCCACGTCCACCTTCTGCGGGCCGCACCCGGATTGCTCGACGAACGACAGGGTCACACCGAACTCGGTGTCGCGCTGGCGAACGCCGCGGAACTGTCCCCTGCCGTCGTCGTTTGCGAGATGCTGGACGACCAAACTGGCGGCGCGCTTTCTCCGGACGATGCGCGGGCATACGCGGAACGCCACGGATTCCCGTATCTCGAAGGCGCACAGATTATCGAAACGCTGGCGTAAGTCGTCTTATTTCGTTTTAGCAAGAGGGCAATTCGATTCACCGGTAACGAAATTTATCGGGCTCGATTGCGATAACGACCGAATACGTATCGTAATTATGAAAAATACTCATCTTACTACAAATCCATAATACATGTGTGGACTTCAAACTCAGAGCAGTCGTATACGGAATCGTCGCAACCATCATCGTCGGCCTGTTCAGCGGGGCTGCCGTCCCGTTCACCGACATGACGCTCCCCATCGTGGGTGCGGGACTAACCGGCATTATCGGCGGTATCGTGGCTGGATACGTCGCTGGAAGCAGACTCGGTGACGGCGCGCTCAACGGCGGCGTGGCGACTGCTGCAGGGGCTATCGTGGCGCTCGTCCTGTTGACCTTCGCAGGGCTGATGGCCGGGCCAGTTCCGGCCATTGGACTGTTCGGCTTCGGCGTGCTGTTCGTCGTCGTCGCCGCAATTCCCGGTATCATCGGCGGTGCGGTGGGTTCGTGGCTGAAAGGACGTTCGACTCGCCGCGCTACTGGACGGCCCGCGGGTCGCTGAATCGAATCACCTTTTTCGAGCGAAAAATCGTATTCCTGACTTTCCCGAGAAGTTGTCGGCAGACGCAATTTCATGGTTACAGCTACGGGGATAACACGTTCTTGACTGTGTCATGTTGAAATGTTCTCGATAGTGTATTTTATTGTCCGCTCGTGTTTCACTCTCTGTTGTGAAAGAATACCTATATCTCGCTGTGGCAATCACAGCCGAAATCGGTGGAACGACCGCATTGAAACTCACGGATGGCTTTACGAACGTAATTCCGAGTACCATCGTCGTTGTTGGGTATATCGGCTCGTTTTATTTTTTGAGTCTCACGCTCGAAGAACTCCCAATCGGATTGGTGTACGCAACGTGGTCGGGTGTCGGTATCATCGGTGCGGCGGGCATCGGTATCGTGATGTTCGAAGAAACGATAGACCTCATGGCAATCGTCGGAATATCTCTCATTATTCTCGGTGTGGTCATCCTCAATGCGTTCTCGCAGGCGTACACACCGTCATAGTAACGCCGCCGTAGCAATCACTGTTTATTCTCGCCCGAATAATCCCGACCAATCGTTCGGGGACAATCGCCAAAACTGATTACCTTGGCCTTCATTGAGGAGAGCGTATGAGCTTTGACGAGATGGATGTGGATACGATATGGATGAACGGCGAGTTCGTCGATTGGGACGACGCGAAAGTCCACGTCCTCACGCACGGACTACACTACGGAACCGGCGTTTTCGAAGGTGTGCGGTGCTACGATACGGAAAACGGTCCTGCAATCTTCCGCTGGGAAGAACACCTTCAGCGCCTCTACGATTCCTGCAAGCCGTACGACATGGAAATCGAGTACGAACCGGAGGAACTCACGGAGGCAACCCTCGAACTCATCGACCGCCAAGACCTCCACTCCTGTTACATTCGGCCAATCGCGTACTACGGCTACGACAGCCTCGGTGTCAGCCCCGGCGACTGTCCAACCGACGTGACCATCGCGGCATGGCCGTGGGGCGCGTACCTCGGTGACGAAGCCCTCGAAAACGGCGTCAAGGTGATGGTTTCCTCGTGGCGCAAACACTCTTCCAGCCAGATTCCGACGAACGCCAAGACGACCGGCCTGTACGTCAACAGCCTCCTCGCTGGCGAGGAAGCCCGACGCAACGGTTTCGTCGAGGCAATCGTGCTGAACAAGGAAGGTAACGTCGCGGAAGGCCCCGGCGAGAACATCTTCCTCGTGCGCGACGGCGAGATTTACACGCCCGGCCTCTCCCAGAGTATCTTAGACGGCATCACCCGCGACAGCGTCATCGAAGTTGCGCGCGAGATGGGCTACACGGTCAATGACGACGCGACCATCAGCAGGGGCGAACTCCACACCGCCGACGAACTGTTCTTCACCGGCAGCGCGGCGGAGGTCACCCCAATCCGGCAGGTGGACAACGTTGAAATCGGTAATGGAAGCCGTGGCCCCGTGACCGAGGAAATCCAGTCGAAGTTCTTCGATCTCGTCAACCGGCGCACTGACGACCACGAAGAGTGGTTCACGTACATCTAACCACCTTTTTTCTTCGTCGGGTATCGCGAGAGCCGATGGCTCTTGCGTACCACTCCTCGAAAAAATCTGAACCAAAAAAACACGCGGACGAGCGGAAAGCGCGGCGCGCTTTCTGCTCGCCGCATCTTCGATTTGCTTGGGTATTTGCCGAACTCAGGGAATCACCGAAAGCCAGATAACATCCACAGTGAAGTCTCCAAACGAAAGTGCGAGAACCACTGTTCCGAGTAATCATGTCTCTTTGCAAAACTCACAGTTGTAGCTACTACTGACCAGTTCAGAGAAAAACGAAAAGAAAATCCGCAGAGATTAGCTCGTAACGACGACTTCGCTCTCGGCAGGCTCCGGCTCGCTGGCCTCTTTTTCGGCCTTCTCTTCTTCTTCCTTCTTGGCCTTGATTTTCTTCATCCGGAAGATTTCCTCACGTTCCTGCTCTTCGAGTTTCTGCTCGATGTAGTCCTGCGCTTCGTGCAGTTCGGGGAGCAGTTTGAACTCAAGCGCGTTGACACGGCGCTTGGTCGTCTCGATTTCGGTGAGCATCTTTTTCATCGCCGTTTCGACTTCGGCGGCGAGGATGATGCTTTCGATCAGTTCCTCGTAGGCGTCCGCCGTTTCGTCGATTCGAGCGCTCGTACCGAGGACACCGTAGCCCCGCTCGTCGAGCGATTTCTTGACCTTCGTGGATTCGATTTGCGGGACGACGACGCCCATGATGTTTTTCGATTCGGTCGTAATTTCGGGGTGTTCTTGCAGTGCGGCGGCGGCCCCACGAACCGCAACGTCGCCTTCCATCGCGCGAGCCATGTTGATGGTCTGCTGTGCGCGCTGATAATCCTCGTCCAGACCGGAGCGCACGTCCTGCGCTTGGTCGAGGATGTCCATGAACTCCATAATGAGGCCGTCACGCTTCTTTTCGAGCGTGTCGTGGCCCCGCTCGGAGAGGTCGATGCGGTCCTCAATCGCCATGAGGTTCTTCCGAGTGGGTTTAACGTCCTTAGCCATCTTGGTTGACCATAAAAACTGGAAGGGGATAATACTTTACAGTCGTGATTCCTTGTCTGGGGATATTCGACTGCGAATTGCCGGTCAAACAGGAGAACAAACGCTCGCCTCTCGGTACAATACTGCTGAAAAATCAAACCGCAGAATCCCGATTCAGTCAGCCGTGACTTCTTCGGCCTGCTCTTCAGGATAGTACTCTTCGATGTACTCCTCGTCGATACGGTTGAGTTCCTCTTTCGGCAGCATCGAAAGAAGGTCCCAGCCAATCGTCAGCGTCTCTTCGATGGTTCGGTTCGTCTCGAAGCCTTGGTCGATGAACTCCTTCTCGAAGCGGTCTGCGAAGTCGAGGTACTGGTTGTCACGTTCGCTCAGTGCTTCACGACCGACGATGTTCACGAGGTCACGAAGGTCTTCACCCTGTGCGTACGCGGCGTACATCTGGTCGGACACACCGGAGTGGTCTGCACGGGTGAGGCCCTCACCGATACCGTCGTCCATCAGGCGCGACAGCGACGGAAGCGGGTTGATTGGTGGCTGAATACCCTGCGAGTTCAGGTCACGGTCGATGTAAATCTGACCCTCGGTAATGTAACCGGTCAGGTCAGGAATCGGGTGCGTGTCGTCGTCGCCGGGCATCGTGAGAATCGGAATCTGGGTAACAGACCCTTCACGGCCTTCGATACGACCTGCGCGCTCGTACAACTGCGCAAGGTCAGTGTACATGTAACCGGGGTATCCACGACGGCCCGGAACCTCTTCACGCGCGGCACCGATTTCTCGCAGTGCCTCACAGTAGTTCGTCATGTCCGTCAGAATAACCAGCACGTGGTAATCCTTGTCGAACGCGAGGTACTCTGCCGTGGTGAGTGCGAGACGCGGCGTGACCGTCCGCTCGACTGCGGGGTCGTCCGCGAGATTCATGAAGACGACGGAGCGTTCCAGCGCACCGGTTCGCTCGAAGTCCTCCATGAACTCGTTCGCCTCTTCGGCGGTGATTCCCATCGCGCCGAAGACAACTGCGAACTCGCTTCCTTCGTCGTCGTCGCTCTCGTCGTCTTCCGGCACACTTGCCTGTCGCGCAATCTGAAGCGCGAGTTCGTTGTGTGGCAGACCGGACGCCGAGAAGATAGGCAGTTTCTGTCCACGAACCAGCGTGTTCATGCCGTCGATGGCGGACACACCGGACTGGATGAACTCTTCGGGGTACTCGCGGGCGTACGGATTGATAGCCGCACCGACGATGTCACGTCGTTCGTCCGGAACGATTTCCGGGCCGCCGTCGATTGGATTCCCGGAACCGTCGAGCACACGCCCAAGGAGTTCTTCCGTGACGGGCATCTTCATCGTCTCGCCGAGGAATCGAACCGAAGACTGTCGGTCGATACCTTCGGTTCCCTCGAACACCTGAATCGAGACGAGACCGTCGCTCGATTCGAGCACCTGTCCGCGCAGTGTGTCGCCTTCAGGCGTCTCGATTTCGACCATTTCGTCGTATCCGATTGGCTCGTCAACCTCGGCGAACACCAGCGGGCCGCTGATTTCCGTAATTGTCTGGTATTCTTTCATTAGTATTTCTCCCTGAGCTGTTCGGTCATGCTTTCTTCGACTTCGCTGATGAAGCCTTCCCACTCCTCGGCCGTTCCCATCCGGTTCAGACGAGGTGCGGCGTCGATAGCCGTGATTTCTTCAACGGGGACGCCCGCTTCGAGTGCGGCAAACGCTTCCTCGTTGAAGGTCTGAATGGCTTCGAGCATTCGGTAAGTCTTCTCCGGCGCACAGAACATGTCCACGTCGTGGAATGCGTTCTGCTGGAGCCATCCCTCACGCAGGTAGCGTGCGACTTCGAGCGTGAGCTGCTGGTCTTCCGGTAGTGCGTCCTTACCGACGAGCTGGACAATCTCTTGGAGTTCGTCCTCCTCGTCAAGCACGTCAACTGCCCACTGGCGCTTCTCCGGGAAGTCCGGCTCGACGTTCTGTTCGTACCACGGGTCGAGCTGGTCCTTGTAAAGCGAGTACGACTCGTTCCAGTTGATCGACGGGAAGTGCCGTCGTTCTGCAAGGTCGGCGTCTAGTGCCCAGAAGGTCTTCACGATACGCAGGGTGTTCTGCGTGACCGGCTCGGAGAAGTCGCCGCCGGGTGGCGACACTGCCCCGATAACCGACACTGAACCCTCCGTGCCGTTGATGTTCTCGAATTTGCCTGCGCGCTCGTAGAACTCTGCGAGACGGGCGGCGAGGTACGCCGGGTACCCCTCTTCGCCGGGCATCTCTTCGAGACGCGAGGAAATTTCACGCATTGCCTCTGCCCACCGCGAGGTGGAGTCGGCCATCAGCGCAACGTCGTATCCCATGTCGCGGTAGTACTCCGCGATGGTGACTCCCGTGTAAATGCACGACTCTCGTGCGGCCACGGGCATGTTCGACGTATTCGCAATGAGGCACGTCCGCGACATCAGCGGTTTGCCGGTACGCGGGTCTTCGAGTTCCGGGAAGTCCTCGATAACTTCCGTCATCTCGTTTCCGCGCTCACCACAGCCGACGTAGACGACGATGTCCGCGTCCGCCCACTTTGCGAGCGAGTGCTGGGTCACCGTTTTCCCGGAGCCGAACGGCCCCGGAATCGCGGCGGTACCACCCTTTGCGATTGGGAACAGGCCGTCGAGAATACGCTGACCGGACACGAGCGGCGTCCGAGGCGTCTGCTTATCGACGGATGGGCGCGGTTCACGAACCGGCCACTCCTGTTGCATCTGGACTTCTTCGCCGTTGTCGAGTTCGACGACGGTGTCCGTGACGGCGTAGTTGCCATCTTCGATGGAGACAACTTCGCCACCTTCGTAGTCCGGCGGCACCATCACTTTGTGGTCGATGCTCTCGGTTTCGGGAACGATTCCGACGACGTCGCCGGGTTCGACCTCGTCACCTGCTTTGACTTCGGGGTTGAACTCCCAGGTCTTCTCCTGGTCGATACCGGGTGCGTCAACACCGCGGTCGAGGAACGCGCCCATTTTGTCTTCGAGCACGTCGAGCGGGCGCTGGACACCATCGTAGATGGAGTACAGCATGCCCGGCCCGAGGTCAACGGAAAGTGGTTCGCCCGTGTTCTCGACGGGTCCGCCGGGTGCGACGTTCGAGGTTTCTTCGTACACCTGAATCGTCGTCTGATTGCCTTCGATTTCGATAACCTCGCCCATGAGCCCTTCTTCACCGACGTACACAACGTCGTTCATCCGGGCACCGAGGTCCGTGGCGGTCACGACCGGACCACTCACGCTCTGAATGACGCCGTCCTCACGGACGACGTCGCTGTCTGTTGCCTGGCTCATTCGTTATCACCTTGTTCGTCTTCGTCCATAAGGTCGATACCGATTGCGCGCTTGATTTTGTCGCGGAGTCCGCCGCTTCCCGCGCCACCACCCAGCGTCACGAGGGTGGGTTCCACGCTCGTCTCGACGTCGTTCCTGACGTTTCGAGAGAGGTGTCCAAGGTCGTCGTCGTGCATCACGATGATGCCTACGTCGTCGTCAGTCAATATCTGAGAAACAGCGTCGTCCAACTCCGCGTCCTTTTCGTCGTCCGGAACGTTTGCGAACTTCCGAACCCCTGCGAGTCGGAACCCGGTCGTAAAGTCCGGACTTCCGATAACGGCGATTTCCTGGCTCATAGTATCACCAGTTCGTCTTCGATTTCGTCTTCGGACAGTCCTGCTTCGCGTCCGCGTGCGATGGCACGGATGTTGTCCACTTCCTTCTGTTTTGCGAGTATGTACGCGAGCACGGGACACACCGACAGCGGGAATACGTGCGACAGATGGTCGGAGTATTCGAGCAGCGCCGCGTCGAGGGCGTGCTCGAACCGGATGAGGCTGTCGGCGCGCTCCAGTTCGTCGAGTGCTTCGTCTAGGTCGCTCCCGTACGTGCTCTCTCGAACTCGGCTGATCAGTTCGTCCGTGTTCCCGGCGAGCTGTGACAGCTCCGCGGCCTTGAACAAGCGCCCGCCCGAAATGAAGTATTCCGAGGGGTCGATGTCCGCACCGCTTCGGCTGATTCGCAGGGCGTTTCGGATGTTCCGGAAGTCGATTTCCGCTTGCAGAAATTCGACGTACAACTGGGTTGCACGGTTTTCCGTCTCCGTGACGCCTTCCATCAGTCCTTCGTAGTACGCGCGGTCAACCGCGTTCTCCAGCGGAATCAGCAGACCGGTGGAGTCGTAATCCTCGTATGCGGCTTCGAGGTGGTCGCCGAAAATCGTTCCGTGGAGCATTTCGACAACGTCTTCGATTGCTCCCGCGTCGGCCAATCGGTCGAGAAACGACCGTTCGAACTCGCCTGCGTGAATCAGGTCGTCACGAACCGACTGGCTGTCTGCGTCCGCGTAGATGCCGCGAAGCACCGTTTTGACGTTCCACGCGTCGAATTTTCGCAGGTATCGCGCGATAAGGGTGTACAACTTCCCGCCGGACCAATCCAGCAGGTCGTCGAAGTGTTTGGCAAGGTTGCGATTGAGTGCGTACTCCACGAGGTCGACACCGTCGTAGCGCGCACCGAGTGCGTTAACTTCGGATTCGTACTCCGTCTCCTCCATGTAGCGGGCGATTTCACCCGGCCCCATTCGGAGCAGTTTCCGATAATCCTCGTCGTCGAACAGCGCGGCTCGTCGTGCCCGGACGCGGGCGTTGACGTACTCGTAGTTCGATGTTCCGTCTGCTGTGCTCATTGCTCGAACAACCGCGAACTGATTGCTTGGAGGTTGTCCTCCCACACGTCTTCGAGTATCGAATCGAACGTGTTGTTCACGCGAACGCGGGACGCCTCGCTCTCGGCGACGATGCCGCCGAGGCAGTCGTATTCGCCCGCGTACTCGAAGCCATCGTAGTCCGTAACAACGTCGGTGAGCAGTTCTTCGTCGTCGGCTCGTCCGTAGATTCGGACGGTGTTGCCGGAGTCGAACTCCTCCGCTGCCGCATCAAGCAGTGTGCGCGTCAGTTCTTCGCGGTCGTCACCGTCAAGGGTGGCGATTTCTTCTTCCACGTCGGAACGAACGTCTTGCAGGACGTCCCGGCGGGCTTCCAGTCGCTTCTGCTTGGCTTCGAGTTTCGCGCTGGAGAGCTTCTGCTCTCGTTCTCGCTCGATTTGGCTCTCGATTTCGCGCTCTTTCGCCGCGAGAATCTCCTCGGCGTCCGACTCCGCCTCAGCGATTATCTCGTCCGCGCGGGTTTCTCCTTCCGCACGAATCTGTTCCGCACGCTCGCGGGCCTCGTTTCGAATATCCTCAACTACCGTTTCCAGGCTCATTTGATAAGAGGGAAAGGGGGTTTAGTTCGGAACGACGAACACGACGACGAGCGCCAGAATGACGAGCGTCTCCGGCAGAACCGTCAAGATGAGTCCCGTACCGAACAGGTCCTGGTCTTCCGTGACAGCGCCGACCGCGGCGGCACCGATACCACGTTCTGCGTATCCTGCGCCGAGTGCGGCCATACCGACTGCGAGTGCAGCAGCGGCCTTGTTTGGAATTGCTGGTGCATTGCCACCCTGTGCGGCGCCATCCTGTGCAAGCAGTACAGCTGCGTCAACGAATGCGAGTATGAATTCGAACATTGGTTTAGTCCTTTGTGGCTCTATAGCCTAACAAGTCGTAGTTCGAGTCACTGGATTCTTAAAACTTCCCAAAGCGTTTCGTCGCATTTGCTCGTATCGCGGGCTGTACCTGCTAAATCATGGTACCAAATGCCAGTGTCGAGAGATGACCGAGGCCGAGTCGGCCGTGAAAAACGAAAAGCGAGGTTTCAGCGTCAGTCCTGCGTCGTGTGCGTCCGCTCGTAGCCGAAGGGTTCGTACTCTTCGCCGCCGCCCTGATAGAACTTGCCGAAGAACTCGACGTATTCGAGACGCACGGCCTGCAGTCCTGCACTCGTGACACCGAGCGCCAGCACCAGCAGGTGACCGACAACGAGGATGAGCAATCCGACCAGCACGCCCGCGATGCCCGAATGCATCAGACCGGGGAAGACGATGCTTGCACCCTCGTAGTGGCTCATTACGTAGTCCGCGTTGTAGGTGAGCATGAAGTGCCATTCTCCGTGGTGTTCGTACGCACCGAAGAACAGCAGGTTGATGACGAACGCCATTCCCGCCTTCGCCAGCAGCACTGCGGCGATACGAGTGTAGGAGATAACGTCCGACAGCGATTTCAGGCTCTCCAGCGCGCCGATGAGTGCACCGGGGCCGCCCAATTCGGAGACTTCACCGGCAATCATCAGCACGAAGCCGACTGCGGTGATGCCGAGTGCAATCGGTCCGACCGATGCTGGGAAGCCAGCAAAGCCGAGCGCGAACGGACTTCCGTTGAACACCTCAAACAGGAACGGGGGCTTTGGCCCCATCATCTGCTTGCTGAAAATCCACACCCAGACGCCGAGCATGAGGATAATCCACGACCCCTTGTGGAGCAGTGCATCCTTGAATCCGTGCGAGAGTTCCTCGAAAAACCCAAACAGGTAGCCGAGCGTGAGGTGTGCAAGTCCGATGAGTAGGCTCAGCACGAGCCACGTACTCGCGTACTCAGCGTTTGCGGGCTGAAGTCCCTTCTTCATCGGTGGTCCCATCTCGCCGAACACTACCTCGCCGAGGATGTGTAACCCGAAGATTTCGCCGTACAACACGCCGAAAATCGCGGTGAACAGGCCTGACCACAGCGCGATGCCACCAAGGCTTTTCAGTGCGAGACTGTCTACCTTCGTGTAGAGTGTGTATCCGAGCGCGAGGTACAGCAGTCCGTATCCGAGGTCACCGATCATGAACCCGAAGAAAATCGGGAACGTGAGGAACAGGATGACCGACGGGTCGAACTCGAAGTAGCGCGGTCGATTGATGGTTTCGACAAGCAGTTCGAACGGTTTGACTGGGCCGGGGTTGTCTTGCACGACCGGCGGTTGTTCGTCGTCGTCAACGACGTGGCCACCGTCGGTTGTCGCGACTTCTTCCGCCTCTTCAGTGACGGTGTGCGGGTGGCCTTCCTCGTAGTCGGCGCGACGGAGTTCGTCCACTTCGACGTGGTCGCCGACCGTCGCGTCGAGGTCGCTCGCCAGTTTGTTGTACTTCTCGGTCGGAATCCATCCTTCGGCGATGAAGGCGTTTTCCGTCGTCGCAAACTGAAGCGGTGCTTCCGCCTTCTGCACCTCGATGCTGAGTTTCTCTTCCGCGGCGAGGAGGAATCCAGCACCGTCGAGTTTCACGTCGTGCAGTTCGTTTTCGACGCCATCGAGTTTCGATTCGAGCTTCTGGCGTTCGTGTCGAAGCTCCGAGACGTACTCTTCCGGACTGTCGGAGGCGTCCGGAACGTCGAACGATGCGAAATCGACGCCGACGAGCGCGTCGTCTAGCGCGTCTTCGTCCGCATCGTTCGCCGGGTACGCGAAGATGGCGACGGTTCCGCCGCCGGTGAACAGTTCGAACTCTTGGATGTCGTCTGCATTGCGCAGCGTTTGCTCGATTTCGTCCGTGTTCCCTTCACCGACTGCGACTTGGAGGCTGTCGTAGCCCGACAGCAGGTCTAAGTCGATGCCGAGTTCCGCGAACGGTTCCATCGAGTCGATGCGGTCTTCGACGTTTCGGAGTTCGTCCTGCAGCTCGTTTTGCTTGTCGTCGAGCGTGTTGACCTTCGTTCGGATGTCTTCCAGTTCGTCGTCTAGCGCGTCGTCGGTGACGATTCGCTGTGGCCCTGCGTCTTCGTCTTGCACATCGAGGATGCTCTCGATGGAACGAATCGTGACGAGTTTGTCGGACACCTCTTCTGCGCCCTCGGTCGGGTTGCCGGGTTCGAATCCTTTCCACGACCCATCGTAGTTCGACAGATGAACGAGATTCAGTTCGTGAATCGTCTCGATGACGTCGGACATAACGTCCCGTGACCCCGTCACCGAAACCTTGCTCATTTGCTCAGGTCTGAGCATGCACCGCCTCCTTGAACCGGTCGAGGACGAACTCTTTCGTGTCCTCTACGTTCTCTTGTGCGCGCGATTCGAGTTGTTTGCGTTCTTGCTCACCCGCCGCGAGCAGTTCTTCGCGTTCGGATTCGATTTCCGCGCGCGCCTCTTCCAAACGCTTTTCTTCCAATTCTGTGGCCTCTTTTTCGGCTTCTTCGCGGATTTCCTCAGCCGTCTTTCGCGCCTCAGAAATCCGCTGTTCGCGGTCTTCTTTGGCTTCCGCGACGATTTCGTCAGCCTCTTCTTCGGCCTCCGTTATTCGTTCGAGAACCTCTGGCCTCGGCATATACTGTAATCACGCGGAAGGTTACTCTGGCGGCTATAAACTACTTGCGGAACCAAGCGCACGACGAGTGAAACGAGTCGTAAGCGATAGGCGGCCCGACTAACCGGGAGAACTGCAATCTAAACAACCCATACGAATCGGCAGGCCAATCAACCGCCAGAGGACCAGCACACCCTCCGTGAGCGAGGAGCAACGCGACGAGCGAGCGGACCGACGAATCCCTCGAAGGAGCGTCGAAGACGCGACTGAGGGGGTGAGGAGGTTTTTGACCCACCTTTTTCTAGGGAGTTCGACCAAAGAGTGGCGCGAATCGCGCCACTTTTCGGCTCACGACCGCAGAAAAAGGTGGGGATTCATGACTTACCAGTCCCAACCGCCGCCTAATGGGTATCCTCGAAAACAAACGTCGCGCACGAATCTTCTACAAATATCTCTCGAAGGTGTACGACACGGTCAATCCGTTCATCTGGAACGAAGAGATGCGAACCGAGGCACTGTCGATGCTCGACATCGACGAAGACGACCACGTCTTAGACGTTGGCTGTGGAACCGGTTTCGGAACCGAAGGCCTGCTCGAACACACGGACAACGTCTACGGACTCGACCAGAGCGTCCACCAACTCGAAAAGGCGTGGGCGAAAATCGGCAAATACGACCCTGTCAGCTTCTACCGCGGTGACGCAGAACGACTGCCGTTCAAAAACGACTCCTTCGATGTGGTGTGGTCGTCGGGTTCAATCGAATACTGGCCCGACCCAGTCGAAGCACTTCGAGACATTCGCCGCGTGACGAAACCCGGCGGACAAGTGCTTATCGTCGGCCCGAACTACCCTCGAACCGGCGTCATGCAGAAAGTTGCGGACTCGATAATGCTCTTTTACGACCGCGAAGAAGCCGACCGAATGTTCCGCGAAGCGGGCTACGAGGACATCCGCCACCGCGAAATGGGGCCGCAGTACGACCCCGACATCGCCATCACGACCGTCGCGCGCGTGCCTGAAGAACAAAACTGACCGCCGTTTTATTCTGCCGTTGTCTCTACCTCCGTTACGACCGTATCGTCCACGGCGATTCGAACGACGACTCTGTCCCCCGTTTCGAGAAGTGGTGCGTTCGTCCCTGCAATTCCGAGGCTCGCGGTTTCGCCAGCATCCCACGTTTCGTTCGTCGCGCTGTTGAACGGCCCAGTCGGGCCGGATTGGAATCCGTGTGCTGAAAAGAACGGAACTGGCGGCTGGTGTTTCAGCGGCGTCCCATCGACGAGGACATGAACGGACAGTGATTCGACGGCGAGCGAATCTCCCGCCCGATGAACGAACGTCAAACGGTTCGTGGCGGCATCAGCCGAAACGTCGACGACGGCATACGTCGGTTCCTGAAGCGAGGTCGATTGCACCGTAACTGCGCCAATTGTCCCCGCGAGGACGAGCGTGACGAGGAGTAAAAGAACCGTTGCGACGACAGGTGAGAGAGCGCGGTTCGACACGCACCCGAATGGTTCCGTTTCGCTATTTCAATGTTCGGCTGTGACGACAGATTGCGGCGTCCCACCCGATTCGTTCGATTGCGACAATCCATACGGAGTAACGGTGACGTTGAGTGGCGCGCCTCCGTGCACGCTGGAAATAGTAACGCTCCGTCTCGGAGCGACAGTCCATAGAACGCCGTCGCTTCCGGTTCTCCCGATCTCTCGCTCGCCAATCGAGATGCGACTATCGACCGCATTGCCGTTTCCGTCGGTCGCGTTGATTCGGAGTGGGCCACCGGGATACGTTCGGTTGACGGTGAGTTGGTGGCCTATCGTGTCGTTTTGGATGGCCTCTCCGTATGGAAGGTGACTGTCGCCAGTGAGATAGCTGTACTGCGTTTCTCGGAATATTTTCTCCGTCTTTCCGTCGAGAACCGCTTCGATAACTCCCTGTTCGTGCGGGAACGTGGTCACGAAGATCCCCGTGCCAAATCTGGAGTTCGTACTTATCTCTCCGTCGTTGTTCTCTCGTGCCCACGGATACTGTGTCTCTGTGATATTCTGGGCTTCCTGAGCGAGCAGTTGGTTCGTACCGTTTATGTCTCTGTTCTCGGAGAGATACGCCTCTCTCACGTACTGGTTGCCTTCGATACTCGATAGAACGACGCCTGTATCCGTCGTGGCTACGTATATCGTGTGCGATTCGGTTCGTCCGTTGTACTGGTTTATCGCGGACTCTCGAATGACTCCTTCCAAGGGAATGAGTTCCGCCCTGAGTCGCCACGCCCTTGGAGTGAACTGCGGAACGTCCTGCCCGCGCTCTTCCATGTACTGTATCGAGCGCTTGACGTTCGTCGCCTTCGCGTGGAGCACCGCGAGCCGTCGTATGTACTCTTCACTGGATATTTCTCCGTCGTTGAACTCCGTTCGAATCTCCTGTTCCGTGTACTTCAACGACGAGAGTCGTGACCCAATGTCGAATCTGTACTGCCGAAGCTCGTGGTGTCTGCTTTGGTCGTTGTTCGAATTTGATAACTTCTCGTCGAGTTCGTATATCCGACTCTCCGTCTGTACCTTGTTTCTATCCATCTCCAACGCTGCACCGAGGCTGGTCGATGGTGTGTCCGTTCCGGTGCGGTCGGGAGTGTCAAGACTCAACTGTGCGGTCGTGTTGTTGACTCCCGGTGGGGTCACTACGCTATCCGTGTCCGCTCCGGTTTGCATCGAGGTCGCAGACCCAGTTTCGAACGCAGCAGTCGGCGCGGTGAGGGCGAGAAGTACTGCGAATACGACGGGGAACACCCGGGTCATGTGAGTGCTGTACGTACCTCCACATTAAAATACGTACGGGATTTCGAAGCAGTTGTATGAACGGCTAAGAAGGACGGAAATCATTCAAATCAGTCGCTGATGTTTTATCGCACGGATGGAAAGTATTTTCTTGCCCGATTGACCACACAAGGGTATGCGGTTACATTCCGCCCTCCTCGTGGTCTTCCTTACCCTCCTCGTCGTGGGTTCCGCTGTTTCCGCGGCGGATACACGACAGGTGGCTTCGACCAACCTCGATACGCCGAACGGTGTCGATGGGACGGTTGCAAGCCAATCAACACCCGAAGAGACGACCACGAATGGAACCACGATTCGAATTACGCCACAGTCTGATGGCGATGCCCGGTGGAATGTTTCGATGGAGTTCGTCACCAGAAACGAGAACGAAACCGCCGCCTTCGAAGAACTCGGCGACGATTTCGAACGGGGTAGCACAAACGTTGGTCCCTCACAGGAGTTGTTCATTCGAATCGCAGATCAGATGGAGTCGGAGACTGGCCGCGAAATGAAAATTCTCGACGTAGAGCGGACGTACACGCCGGGGAATACGACTCACACGCTATCGCTCTCTTTCGTCTGGACGAACTTCACACAGGTTGAAGGTGACAAAATTATTTTGCGGGATGCGTTTTTGCTCGACGGCGATTCATCGACGTGGCTCGATTCGCTCACTGCTGATCAACGACTCATCATCGAATCGCCAGACGGTTATCGGATTCAGAACTCGCCGAACTACGGCCACAACAACGGAACCGTTGCGTTGGAGGGGCCGATGTCGTTGAACCCCGAAACCCGCGAAATCGATGTCACGTACACCAAAACGGGCGACGGAGACGAAGAACCGTTTCTTTCCACGACGAACATCGTACTGCTCTTGCTCGTCGTCAGTACCGGGATTGGCGGTCTGTACGTGCTGATGCAACGGCGGGATGATGAATCGACAGATGACTCACCTTCCGGCGATCCGCCTGCGACGGTTTCGGAACCCAGACACGATTCGGGTGGTGAAGTCGTCTCCGATTCCGAACCGGAGGACGACGAACCGGATGTCGAACTGCTGTCCGACGAAGAGCGTGTGGAACACCTGCTGAAACAGAACGGTGGCCGGATGAAGCAGGCGAAAATCGTCACGGAGACGAACTGGTCGAACGCGAAGGTGTCACAACTCCTCTCGGCGATGGACGACGACGACCGCGTGGATAAACTCAGAATCGGCCGTGAAAACCTCATCACGCTCCCGGACGAAGACATCGCTGACTTCGATAACGAGTAGTTTCTCCAAAATCCGGTTCAAACGAGTAAGAAAACCGAATAGTACTGCTCGTGCATTGTTCGCCGTTTCGAAAACGTTTACCCGCTACCCGGAAAGGAATTGATTATGAAGGTCTTGGTAACCGTAAAAGAAGTCGCCGAACTCGCGGATGACTTCGAAGTCGAAGGAACGGAGGTAGACGACCGCTACCTCGAATACGACCTCAACGAGTGGGACGACTACGCCGTCGAAGAAGGCGTTCAGATGAACGAAGAGGGCATCGCCGACGAAGTCGTCACCGTCACCATCGGCCCGGAGCGTTCGGAAGAAACGATTCGGATGGCGCTCGCCAAAGGCGCAGACCGTTCGATTCGCGTCTGGGACGAGTCGTTCGAGGACGTTGACTTGCTCGACACCGAAGCAAAAGCAGAGATTTTCTCCGCTGTCGTCGCGGAAGAGGAACCGGACATCGTGCTGACCGGCGTGCAGGCGGGCGACGATGCGTTTGGTTCGACCGGTGTCGCGCTCGCGGACGCCATCGACTTCGAGTGGGCGGCAGTCGTGAATGCGCTCGATATGGACGCCGACGAAGGTGTCGCGCACGTCCGCCGAGAACTGGAGGGCGGTGTCGAGGAACTGACCGACGTGGAACTCCCCGCGGTGCTCACGATCCAGACTGGTATCAACGAACCACGATACGCTAGCCTGCGTGGTATTCGACAAGCCCAGTCCAAAGAAATCGCACCCAAAACGCTCGCCGACATCGGCCTCGACGCCGACACCTTGGAGAGCGACCTGACGCTGACCGACATGTACGAACCTGAAAGCGAGAGTGACGCAGAAATCTTCGAGGGCGACGCCGGAGAAACGGCCGGGAAACTGGCTGAAGTGCTCCGCGAGAAGGGGGTGGCAGAATGAGCGACGTTCTCGCCATCACGGAACACCGCCGCGGCGAACTCCGCGACGAGAGTTTCGAAATCATCTCCGCCGGGCGCGAACTCGCCGACGACGCAGGTGGCGACCTCCACCTCGCAGTCATCAGCGGCGACGTGGATTCCTTCGCGGACAATCTGAACCGCGAAGGCGTGGACGCGATTCACACTGTCGAAAACGGCGAAGAGTTCAACCACGACGTGTACGTGCAGGCCGTAGAAGCGCTGTACAACGACCTCGCGCCGACGTTCGTTCTCATGCCGAACAGCGTGAACGGACTGGACTACGCGCCAGCAGTCGCAAACCGACTCGACCTGCCACTCGTCACCGACGTAATCGGCTTCGAGTACGACGGAACGCTCACGACGACCCGCGAAATGTACGGGTCGAAAGTCGAGACGACCGTAGACGTCGAGGGCGACCAGTTCGCCGTCACGACTCGTGGCGCAGAATGGCCGGAGGCCGAAGGCGTCGGTGACGCCGAGGTTTCCGCGTTCGACTTCGAAGTTGACGAATCCGCGGTTCGCTCGACTGTCACCGGATTCGAAGAGGTCGGCAGTGGCGACGTGGACATCAGCGAAGCGGAGTTCATCGTCAGTATCGGCCGCGGTATCGAGGAGGAAGAAAACCTCCCGCTCATCGAAGACCTCGTAGAGGCGACTGGCGCGACCCTCGCGTCTTCGCGCCCAATCGTGGACAACGGTTGGCTTCCGAAGAACCGGCAGGTCGGTCAGTCGGGTGCGCAGGTCACGCCGCAGGTGTACCTCGCAATCGGTATCTCCGGCGCGGTGCAGCACGTCGCCGGAATGAAAGGCGCGGAAACCATCATCGCGGTCAACACCGACCCGAACGCGCCAATCTTCGACATTGCGGATTACGGTGTCGTCGGCGACCTGTTCGACGTCGTGCCGGAACTCATCGAGAAGTTCAGCTAAACACTCGTTCGATTTTTCTGCTCTCTCTGTTTGAGCAGTTCAACTAGCGACCTTTTTCACCGTTCTTGCAGAGCGAAGTGTATGACCGACGAGCGAGAGCGACCGCTGGCCCTCTCTGCCTACGAACAACTGGCCGACGATTACGCCGAACGCGCGCCGACGAAACCGTTCAACGCAGACCTCGAACGACCGACGACGCAGGGATTGCTCCCCGATATTTCCGGAATGATGGTGCTGGACGCCGGATGCGGCCCGGGAATCACGACCGAGTATTTGCTGGACGAAGATGCGAACGTAACTGGCATCGACGCAAGCCCTGCAATGCTTTCTCACGCGCGCGAGCGGGCACAGGACGCTGAATTTCTGCGATGCGATTTCGGCGAGGATCTGCCCTTCGAGTCGAATCGGTTCGACCTCGTCTACAGTTCACTGGCGTTCGACTATGTAGAAGAGTGGGATTCGCTCTTCTCGGAACTCGCACGCGTACTCTGCGCTGACGGCCTGCTCGTCTTTTCCTCCGGTCACCCTGTCGCGGATTACTTCCATTTCGACCCGGAGAACTACTTCGAGACGGAAGTCGTGAGCGAGGTCTGGACGAGTTTCGGCGACCCGGTCGAAGTGCCAACGTATCGGCGGCCACTGTCTGCGATACTGAATCCCCTGCTCGATGCTGGATTTCGACTCGACCGCATCGAGGGAAGCCAACCGACTGAGGCGTTTCGTGAGAAAGCTCCGGAAACGTTCGAGCGCGTGTCACGCGAACCCACGTTTTTGTCGATTCGCGCCGTGATGACAGCAAACTGAACCCGTCACGTATTTGCGTCCCCCGTCCTGAAGCACAGATGAATGGAGTACCTGATGGCCCGCAGGACGCTCGTCGAAGACCGATTGGAGGAGGTCGTAGCGCGGGTCGAACCACGCGAACTGTCGGAACAACTTGCACACACCGCGCTTTCGGGTGGCAAGCGCGTTCGACCGACGGTTGCAATGCTGGTCTGTGAGGCAGCAGGCGGCGACGCCGAAGACGCCGTGGATTTCGGCGTCGGCGTCGAACTCGTTCACGACGCATCGCTCGTCGTGGACGACATCATCGACCGCTCGGATGTGCGCCGGGGGACGCCGAGTGCGTGGGCCGAATACGGCTACGGCCCGGCAATCATCGCCAGCGACGGCATGCTCGGCGAAGCGTTCGAACTGTTTTCCTCACACCCTCGTGCGATGGAAGTCGTCGCCGAGTCGATGATAGAACTCGGCATGGGGGAAGCCTCGGAACTCGTCGATTTGCCTTCGAACCGGTCTGAGTACATGGAACTCGCGCGCCGAAAAACCGGGGCGCTGTTCCGCGCCGCCGCCGAACTCGGTGCGATTGCGGCGGGTTCAGATTCGGAAACAGTGGACGCTTTCGGCGAGTACGCAGAGCGTGTCGGCGTCGCGTTCCAGATTCGAGACGACGTGTTGGACGAAATTGCCGACCCGGACGACCTCGGAAAACCGACGGGACAGGACGAGGAAATCGGCCGCCCCTCCATTGTGCAGGTCACCGACCTCAGCGCGGACGAGGCGAACGAACTGGCCCACGAGCAGTCCGACGCGGCCCTCGCTGCGCTTGACCGAGTTGACGCGCCGGATTCCGAGGCGCTGGACTATCTGCGCGATTTCGCGGAATTCGTCGTCACGCGCGAACACTGAGCTATCGACCGCGATTACAGTTTTCTGGATATTGTCATTCCGAGGAGAAGAAGGATTTTGGCGACGATGTTGGCGAGTGCGAACATAATTCCGTGAAATGAATGTATCGAGAGAAGAAGCACATACAGACCATAGACTCCGATAATCATCGTTATTCGGTACGTAAACGTCCGTCCGAGTCGCTTGAATCGCTCTCGGGTGTAGTGGAGATAGTTTAGTCCGCCACCGAGCAGGATACCGAGTAGAACCGAAAATGCGAGTATGAAATCATTTGGGAGATACCATCCTCCCAATTTTGCGATGTCCATCGAGATGCTAAGGTAGAAAAGTAACACGAACAGCACGGTTTGAAGCCCTATCTGCCATAACCCGCCGAAAAATCCTCGTGCAGTCGAGGGGTCTTCCCAGTCGTCGGAAAATCGGCTAAACCATCGCTCGGAGAGACTTGTCATTGCTCCAATTACTTCTACAAACTATTTGATTTCGATGGCTTCCGGACTCGCAATTGGTTCCTCGAATTTCCACATCCTTTAGGAAGCGCGATGCGGACAGTTCGCGCGCTTTGCGCGAACTGTCCGTATGCCCGGGGAGGGATGGGGGAGTACGAGGCAAGCGGTCTGCTTCGATTGCGAGCGCCGAGGGCGAGTGCGCCAGCGGTCGGCGCACTCGTCCGTATGCGGTGGCGGTATTTGGAGTCGGGAACTGTCAGTCTCGTCGGTGTGATTTGCAATGCCAGCAGACGATACAGAATCTCAAAAATGTTCGGCACCTCCATCCATCTCTCCTGTTGACGACACGCTTATCCGGCAGAACCGAATACAAATCCACCAAGCGTGGCTATCACGGACAAAATCTACGTCAAAAACCATCGCCAAATCTCCTCGCAGTTGGAGACGAACATCCCGAAAGGGGCGTTCAAGGGTGCGACGCTGGACATCCTGTTTCAGGGCGACGGCATGCAAAAACTGGACGGCGCAACGCGAGACAGGGTTCTCGATTTCGCCGAGGATTTCCTCGATTGTGACTGCCAGAGCAATCCGTACTGTGGCTGTCCGGAGCGGAAGTTCATGCGCTACCTGTTAGAACTGCGCGAAGGTGGCCTCGGCCCGGATGCCATCGTGGACGTGATGACCGACGATTACATGGTGTACGCCTACTCAGGCGACGTGCTGTCCTTTTTGGACAATTCGGTGCGGACGCTGGAAGCCGTTGAGGAACTCGCCAACGTGGAGGGCGACGATTCGGCGGAGGCGCTCGCTCGGCGGAAAAAACACTCGCTATCGGGGTAATCTGAACGAAGGAACCCGAATAGAACCACAGCAATCGAATCGGCACAGTCAGCCGACCCGACCAACTCAGCCCAGCCGAAACGGCTCGTCGTTTTCTATCTCGTCGTCCAGTTCCTCCAAGTGGATGACTTCCTCTTCGGTTTCGTCGTCCACTTTCGACTTTAGATGGCGGACGTACTGTTTGTGCTCTTGGAGTTGGTCGCGGAGATGTTCGGCCTCCAGTTCGAGGCGTTCGTGTTCGCGGACGAAACTCTTTGGCACCTCGATTTTTGGCGGGAACGAACTCTCGTTGTCGTCTTTGACCTGATTTTCGGGGACGACTTCCACCTTTCCGTCGTGGGCGACCAGCGTCTCGACGTAGTCGCGGAACACTGCCGACAGCGAAATGTCGCGCTTTTCCGCAATCTCCCGCAGGGTTTCGAAGGCGTCCTCGTTGACCCTGAAGGAGATGGTTTTGTTTTTGTTGCCCATCGTTGTGTATATTGGTGGCGTACCACTACTTAAGGTTTTGTCAGACGGGAGTTCGGCCGCCGTAGAACGCGACCATTCCATCGACCAGTTTGTTCTCCGCGCGACGAAGGTGTTCTTCGAACGTCCGGCGGTCAATCTCCATTTCGGCGGCAATTTCAGCGGTCGTCGTCTCCCGCGGAATCCGATAGTAGCCCGTTTCGTGTGCAGTGACGAGTGCTTCCTGCTGACGCGGCGAGAGGTCGGCAATCGCGGTTTCAGGTGTGAGCAGTGGTCTGTCACCGGGTACCCCAGCAATTTCGCGTTTCGATTCAACAGTGACGGAAAACTCGTTCACCAAATCACGGTACAGTCCGGTTAGATTGCTCGAATCCAGAGCGAGTATCCGACACCATTTTTCGCCGTCCGCGTACCGAAGCGGTGGCACGAGCAGGCAACTGTGTCGTGCCAGAAACGATTCGATAGTGTCCGTCTCGCGGTCTTTCAGGCAGGTTTCGGTCATCGCCAATCGCTCGCAACCCTCGACTAGTAGTTCTTGTACTCCGACGAGTTCTTCGAGGTGTTCCAGTGCGGTTGCGCCTGTCTGCCCGCTGATGTGGAGGAGGTCACAGTGGTCGTTACACCAGAGTTCGATGGTCGTCTCGGTGGCGCGAGTGGCCGCCGCGCACGCGCCGTCTCCCTCGATTCGAAGTACAACCTCGTGCATCGTGTTTCGATTTCCGTCGAGAATACTTAAACAGCCCTCCACGTGCGGGGCCTGAGGTATTTGCGGTTCGCGCGCGTATGACATACAATGAGCGAGCAATCCGAAACGAACGACGGAACCGAGACGCATGGCGTCGGCGAACCGAGCGCCCAGTGGCACGACTATCAGGGCGCGCCGACTGGAACCGACATCGAATGTAAGGGCTGGCGGCAGGAGGCAGCCCTGCGCATGCTGAACAACAACCTCGACCCGGACGTCGGCGAGAAACCCGAAGACCTCGTCGTCTACGGTGGTACCGGCCGCGCGGCCCGCAGTTGGGACGCCTACGACGCTATTCTGGCCGAATTGCGCGAACTGGACGACGACGAAACCTTGCTGGTTCAGTCCGGCAAACCAGTCGGGCGCTTTCGAACTCACGAGCGCGCTCCGCGCGTTCTCATCGCCAACTCGAACATCGTCGGCAAATGGGACGACTGGGAGCATTTCCACGAACTCGAAGCGAAAGGTCTCATCATGTACGGCCAGATGACCGCGGGGTCGTGGGCGTACATCGGCACGCAGGGTATCATTCAGGGAACCTACGAAACACTGGCCGCGCTTGCGGACGAACACTTTGCGGGCGACCTGCGCGGGAAAATCGTCGTCACGGGTGGCCTCGGTGGAATGGGCGGCGCGCAACCCCTCTCGGTCACGATGAACCACGGCGTCTGTATCGCGGCGGAAGTCGATGAATCCCGAATCGACCGCCGAATCGAGACGGGGTACTGCATGGAGAAGACGGACGATTTGGACGAAGCCATCGAAAACGCCAAAGAGGCCGCAGAAGCGGGCGAACCGTATTCGGTCGGTGTCCACATCAACGCGGCAGACATGCTAGAGGGCATGCTCGACAGGGATTTCGTTCCGGACGTCATCACCGACCAGACGAGCGCGCACGACGAACTAGAAGGCTACTACCCCTCTGGGTACTCCGTTTCCGAGGCCGACGAACTTCGCGCCGAGAATCCAGAAAAGTACGTCGAGCAGAGTCTGGACACGATGGCCCGCCACGTTCAGGGACTCCTCGACATACAGGACGCAGGCGCAATCGCCTTCGAGTACGGCAACAACATCCGCGGACAGGTGAAAGAACACCGGGGGATGGAACACGCCTTCGACTTCCCCGGTTTCGTTCCGGCGTATATCCGGCCCCTGTTCTGTCAAGGAAAGGGGCCGTTTCGCTGGGCCGCGCTTTCGGGCAATCCGGAGGACATCCACCGAACCGACGAGGCAGTGGTCGAACTGTTCCCCGAAAAGGAGCAACTCCACCGCTGGATTGACCTCGCACAGGAGCAGGTCGAATTTCAGGGACTCCCATCCCGAGTTTGCTGGTTGGGCTACGATACGGACGATGTTTCGGAGGAACATCGAAACAGAGGCGGCGACGCCGCCGGAGATGATGAGGGACTCACGGAACGTGCACGGTTCGCCCTTCGAATCAACGAACTCGTCGCGGACGGCGAAATCGAGGCACCAATCGTCGTCACCCGCGACCACCTCGATGCGGGGTCGGTCGCCAGTCCGAACCGAGAAACGGAAGCCATGCGCGACGGTTCGGACGCCGTCGCGGACTGGCCGATTCTCAACGCCCTGCTCAACTGCGCGGCGGGTGCGGACATCGTCTCCGTCCACGACGGCGGCGGCGTCGGCATCGGCAACGCACTTCACACGAACAACCACGTCGTGCTGGACGGTTCCGACCTCGCAGCCGAAAAAGCCCGTCGCGTCTTCACGACTGACCCCGGAATGGGCGTGATTCGCCACGCCGACGCGGGCTACGACGTTGCACTTGACCAAGCAGAACAATCAAACGTCTCGATTCCGATGCGTGATAGCGAATGAGCGACTTTATCCACACTTTCGACTGGGAGGGCACGTCTACCGACCCGAACGACGAGCAGTTCGGCGACGTGGTCGAACCTGCAACGACCGACACTGCGAACGAGTTCGATGCTGTCCTCGTCGGTGAACCGTACGACGGGGCGATTATCGGCAGGAAAGGCGCGAGCGGAGGGCCGTCGGCACTCCGCGAGCAACTCTCGGGAATCAAAACCCATCACTTCGACGCCGGGCCAATCGAATCGCTTGGTGACCTCGGCGACGTTGCCAACCTCGAAAACGCCGAATGGGTGGAAGAAGCCCAATCGCTCGCCCACACTGCGGCCAGCAAAATCCACGACGAATCGGTGTTCCCGGTTTTCCTCGGCGGCGACAACTCGCTCACCTATGCGAATGCAGTTCATCTGCTGACGGAAGACGCCTCGCTCGGCGTCATCAACTTCGACGCCCACCTCGACGTGCGCGAAGTTCGGGAGTCCCCGACTAGCGGAACACCCTACCGCCAACTGTTCGACTCCGACCTTGGCGGCGGCCTCGCTTCCTACGCCTGCGTCGGCGTTCGTCACTTCGAGACGAGCACCGACTACGCCGAGTTCGTCCGCGAGGAAGGTGGCGAAATCGTCACCGCGGAAGAAGTCGGCGAGGATTCCGTTTCCGCAATCGACACCGCGCTGAAGTCAATGGGCGACGTGGATACCGTCTACGTCAGCGTCGATTTGGACGTGCTGGACGCCGCGTTTGCGCCGGGTGTCAGCGCCCCGACTCCGGGCGGAATCACGACCCGGGAACTGTTCCGGATGCTCCGATTGGTCGCCAGCGACCCGCGGGTCGCTGGCTTCGAAATTGTGGAATGTGCCCCATCGCTGGACGAAAACGAACTGACGGCGAAGGCCGGTGCGCGAGCAATCGCGCACTTCCTCTCTACACTTGGAGGTGGCAGATGAGCGCTCCAAATTCGGAACCCGACCGCGAAGACGCAGAACTCACCGCTGTCGTTCACGACGCGGCGGAAATCGTAACTATCGAAGCGGACGGATCGCTCGGCATCTATGAAGACGCCGCAATCGCGGTGGTCGATGGTGAAGTCGCACGAATCGGGGCGACTGGCCCAGTGACCCGCGAATATTCGCCTGAGGATGCACAGTTCGCGGTTGACGCTACCGGCAAAGCTGTGATTCCGGGCTTCATCGACCCGCACACCCACGCCCTGTTTGCAGGCGACCGCTCGGACGAGTTCGAGGCGAAACTGCAGGGAAAGACGTATCAGGAAATCCTCGCGGAGGGCGGCGGCATTCTCCGAACCGTCCGCGCAGTCCGGGAGGCAAGCGACGAGGAACTGCTGTCCAATCTGCTCTCGCACCTCGACACGATGCTCGCTCACGGGACGACCACCGTCGAAATAAAATCCGGCTACGGACTCGACACCGAAACCGAACTCCAGATGCTGGACGTCATCGCCCGCGCCGACGACCAGCACCCCGTAGAGGTGATTCCGACGTTCATGGGCGCACACGCCATCCCCGAGGGTCGGGACGCGGACGACTACGTTGACGAAGTCGTAGAAGAACAGATTCCCGCAGTCGCAGAACAGGGTATCGCGCAGTTCTGCGACGTGTTCTGCGAGGAGGGCGTCTTCTCCGTCGAGCAGTCCCGTCGCGTGCTGGAAGCGGGCAAGGAACACGGCATGACGCCGAAAGTTCACGCCGAGGAACTCGCCCACATCGGCGGAACACAACTCGCTGCGGAACTGGATGCGACCAGCGCAGACCATTTGCTCTACGCCACGCAGGAGGACATTGACGCAGTTGTCGAGTCGGGCGTCGTGCCCGTCCTCCTTCCCGGCACCGCCTTCGGTTTGGGTGCCGAGTTCGCCGACGCGCGGGCGTTCCTTGACGCGGATGCGCCCGTCGCAATTGCCACGGATTTCAATCCAAACTGTTACTCACAGAGTATGGGCTTCGCCGCGTCTCTGTCCTGCGTCGAAATGGGCATAACGCCCAAGGAATCGCTGGTCGCGGGCACGAAACACGCCGGAATGGCGCTGGATATGGCGGATGGCGCGGGGACGCTTCAGCCCGGTACCGCGGGCGATATTGCCGTTCTCGATGCTCCGAGCTACGTCCACGTTCCGTACAACTTCGGCGTGAACACGGTCGAGACTGTGTTGAAAAATGGTCAGGTGGTACATCGTGCTTGAACGCGAAAGTTGGAAGAGCGAATTTTGGTTTACGGTTGGTTCGTTCGCAGTGCGTGATTCATCAGTCGATTTGTCGTTGGCAGTTGCCGACTTCAATGAAACCGCAACCGCTCCGCAATCGCCCGCAGACCACCCCAACCGACTCCCTTCGATCGTCCACCGGACGACGTCCCTGCTCACTGCGTTGCGCGGGCATGTGACTTCCGAGCCTTCCGTCGCACGGAAAGAGACACGCTCTTTCCTGTTCTCGTTCGCTTCGCTCACGAGAACTCCGCTCGGAAGACCTCGCGCGGGCGAACCTCCGATTCGCCTTCGCGCGTCACCGTGGATAAAAGTTCACGAATGCCAACGATACATCGACTCAGAACCGATTTACAACCACTCCACTACAAAGGTGAACTCTCTATGACCGAAATCCGACTCGATGGCGAATCGCTCACGCCGAAAGACGTAGAAAAAGTGGCGCGGGACGACGCAACCGTCTTCGTCTCCGACGAAGCCCGCGAACGGGTCAGAACTGCCCGAGAACGCGTCGAACAGGTGGTCGAAAGCGGCGAGGCAGTGTACGGTGTTAACACCGGATTCGGCGAACTCGTGGACGAACGAATCCCGCCGGAGGACATCGAAACGCTCCAAACCAACCTCGTCAGAAGCCACGCCGCCGGAGCAGGCAGAGAACTGACCCGGGAGGAGGTTCGCGCGATGATGCTCGGGCGAATCAATGCCCTCGTTAAGGGCTACTCCGGTATCCGCGAACTCGTCGTTGACCAACTCGTGACGATGCTGAACGAGGGCGTTCACCCCGTCGTCAAATCCCGCGGAAGCCTCGGCGCGAGCGGCGACTTGGCTCCCCTCGCACATCTCGCGCTGGTTCTGATGGGCGAGGGAACTGCAACCGTCGATGGGGAGAAAATGTCCGGCACGGACGCGCTCGAAACCGCCGGACTCGAACCGGTGACGCTCGCGGCAAAGGAAGGGTTGGCGCTCATCAATGGCACGCAACTTTCGGTCGGACTCGCCGCCCTCGCGGTTCGGGACGCAGAACGCGCGATTCGGGCGGCGGACGTTGCGGGCGCGCTGACGACAGAAGTGACGATGGGAACGACTGCGTCGGCAGATCCCGTTATCGCGAATATTCGTCCCCACGACGGCCACGCGAAAACTGCACGAAACGTCAAACGACTCACCGAAAACTCCGAAATCGTCGAGTCGCATCGCAACTGCGACCGGGTGCAGGACGCCTACTCGCTTCGCTGTCTCCCGCAGGTTCACGGCGCGGTTCGGGACGCTGTTTCTCACCTCCGTGAAGCGGTGGAGGTCGAACTCAACAGCGCGACCGACAACCCGCTCATCTTCCCTGCCGACGCGGTGAACAGTAGAGCTAGCGGGACGGGCGACGCCGCAGTCCTCTCCGGCGGCAACTTCCACGGTGACCCACTTGCACTTCCGCTGGACTACCTGACTAACGCGATTACGGAACTTGCGGCCATCTCGGAACGCCGCGTTGACCGTATGCTCAATCCGAATATCCAAGAACCGCACCTCCCACCGTTTCTCACCGAACACAGCGGTCTGCGCTCCGGCTACATGATTGCCCAGTATACCGCCGCGGCACTGCTGAACGAAAATCGGTCGATTGGCCGCGCCTCGATGGACAACACGCCAGTCAGCGGTAATCAGGAAGACCACGTCAGCATGAGCGCCCAGAGCGCGTACAACGCTCGTCGCGCAGTCGAAAACACGCTCGCCATCGTCGGCATCGAACTCGTCTGTGGCGCGCAGGCGAGCGAATTTATTTCCGGTGACCTCGCACATGGCGTCGGAACTGGCGCGGCCTACGACGCGGTTCGGGAGGTCGTTCCGCCGCTGACCGACGACCGCCCGATTCACGAGGATATTTCGGCCGCCGAAACGCTCGTCTGGTCTGGCCTCCTCGAATCGCGCGTCGAGGACGCGCTGGATGAATCGCTGGACTGACCACCCGACTATTCTATCCGTATCAGTCGGCGTTTAGCCGTTTCGGATTGGTGCCTATTCGTGGCGTTCCCGTCCTGTCGAGTGCCCAGACGCCGTGTTCTTCGCACTCGAACACGCGCCGGAAGATGCGCCTCGATTCCACTCCGCAGTCGGGACAGGGGTTGACCGGTGCTTCCGCGGACGTCTCTGACTCCATCGCGTCGTACACGTCCTGCCATCCACTGCTCGGTGATGTCCGCTCGTCTGTCATCTTGGTGATTTTGCTCGTTTGGCGGCTTTAGCCGCCAAACTGTTCGATAGACGATTCTCTGTTCGACAAAACCCTCGCCCGACTACGACTGCTCCGAAAGATAAGCGGCGTCTGGCTACTGCATCGGCGTTTCGCTTTCCCCGTCTGCCTCCTCGCTTACTCCGCCATCGCTCATTTCGTCGCCCTCTTTCGTTTGGCTGTTTGCTCCGCCGTCCGATTTGCCGTCCGTATCGAGGCTTTCGAGCGCTCGAATCGCGTTGTCTCGGTACGTATCGACCGGTCGGTCGTACTCTTCTCTCACCATGGCCGCGTAGCGGTTCGTTTCGTCGTCGAACGTCGAAATTCGTTCGAGAGTTCGCTCGGCGGTTTCAACCACCCAGCGGTCGCGCGTCGAATCATCGACCACGGTGATGGATTCCGGTCGGAGCGAGACGTTCACGGTTCCGTCGTCCATCTCGTAGGTTCGCGGCTTTCCGGCGATGGCGACGTACTCCGGGGCTTCGAGTTCGCGGAGCATGGCCGCGGCGTCTGGTTGGTACTGCCCGGCGTACACGAAGAATGTGTCGCCGTTCGGGTCAACGACCCGGCCACGCCAGTACTCGCTATCTTCGCCGACGTCTTCTTTCTCGGTCAGCGTCCCGACGACGAAGACGCGGTTCGCTCGCTCGCCCGTGGGGAGGAGCAAGTAAACCGGTGCTCGCTCGTCGTCCGATTCCTTGAATGTGTAACTCGCGTCGTTGAACTCCGCCGCGAACGTCCTGCGTGCGACTTCTCTGGTAGGTGCTCCACTCATGTTACATCGACCTCGCTTTGATTAGCGCCGCTTCTGCATCCACTGGCCCGGACAGTTGTTCGACATCGTTCGCCAACACGTATCGACCCATGGTCGGGCCGGACACGCGGTAGTAGTAGCCGAGCGTTTTTGCGCGCATTTCGTCGGCTACGACGGTGGTGTCGAGTGCGTCCATCGCCATCTGCTTGGCTTCTTCCAGTTCGATGCCGGTCAGGTTCTGGGTCGCCTCCTCGTTGAAGATGACTTCGTGAACGTCCATTCCGTCGTCCACGACGCCTTTGATTCGGAGGTCGAACTCGCCTTCCTGTTCGCCGTGTTCGGAACAGCGTCCGTTCTGCAGGACGCGGGTACAGTCCTCTTTCGGACATCGCTTGATGAGGCCACTGCCGGACTGGATGTCAATCAGTGCGCCCTCGACTTCGGTCGCGTTGTCGCCGACTTCGATGTCGGCGTCGAGTTCCTCGACGTTCGTCGTTCGGTTGAGTTTCACCGAGTATCGACCCTGATACTCGTCGGTGACGACGTTGCCGAGTTGGTAGACCGTGCCTTCTTCGAGTTCGGGGAGGTCGGATTTGGCCCACTTCGTGAACTTGATAGTGCCCGTCTCGTCTCCAAGCAGACCGACTTGGCCAACCGAATCGCTTCGCGGTTCCCAGAGGTCAACGACCTTGGTCGTGAGGTTCACCCACTGCTCGTCGGTTTCGATGTCTTCGACTTGTACGTCGCTGGTTCCGCCAGTTCGGATGTCGTCGCGTTCGAGTCCGGCCTCGTCCAGATAATGGCTGGTGACGCTTCGTCGTGCCTCTTCCATGGGCACCTTGTATTCGTTGACGAGGCTGTCGAGACGCGATGCTACGTCGTCTACAGTTACGTCGAGATGGTCGGAGAACTGTTCGTGTATTTCTTCCGCATGCTGTCGCACATCGGTCATGGTTGTTCCGTCTCCACTTCGTTTTCTATGGGAGACATACGGTGGTTGGTTCGCAATAGTATAAAAGGTTACGTGGAGCCTGAGTGGAAGTGAAAACCGCTGTCTCGGGCGGGTTTGCGGCGTTTCTGTGCAAACTCGGTTCTCCGACTGCCGAACTGTTTACCGGTACGATAGCGCCGATTCGGGCGGACGACTCCGTGAGAACCGCATCGGGGAAACCTTTCATTCCCTCACCACCAACGTGCGGTATGGACGACCGTCTCGAACGCTTCCTTCGTATCAAACTCAGGGAAGTGGGCAAGAAGTATGCCGAAACGCGGGAGTCGGCAGACAAGCAGGTGGAGGAGGCAAAGGAAGCCTACCGGAACGCCCGCGACACCACGCTCGCGGATTTGCCGCAGGACGAACACGGACGGGCGAAAATCGTCTGTCGGCGATACGCCGAACGTCGCGCGGTGCGACTCGATAAGGAAGGTCGTCCGGCCTGTTTCGACGCGGAACATCCGGCCTGTGAGGGGTGTGTGGAGGACATTCGGGAACGAACCATCGAAACGTGGTAACTGCGAAATGAATGACTACTCTTTGACTATTTATTTTAGCGTTCGAACCGAATAGCGGTTCGGCAATCTCAAATCTGGCTTTGCCAACATACTCATCAATTGGACATTCAAAATTTAGGTTCTGTCTGTGTACTGTCGTAGGCTCTCCAATCGGATTTCAAGCAACAGAGCTGTTCTCGACTATGAATTTCTCACAAAGTGGTCTGCTATCCGGAATTTTCTTCAAATAATAGATATAATTTATAATCTTGGCTAGCCTACACGACACTCGGGGACATAACAATGAGTACGAAATCAGAGAGCGGTGTTGACGTGGTATCCAGCACTGCCGAAACATCGTGGCGAGCCTCGATGGGTGCGGGGGCAATCATCGCCGTCGTTGGCGTTCTTGCCATCCTTTCGCCGTTCGTGGCGGGTGTGTCGCTGTCGATTTTACTGGGCGCGCTACTGGTCGTCGGTGCGCTGGTGCACGTCGCACACGCCTTTTCGGGTGGGTGGAAACGGTTCTTCATCCAAGGACTGCTCGCGGTCGTGTACGCCATCGCCGGTATCGCACTGCTGTCGAACCCCGTCATCGGACTGACGACGTTGACCATCCTGCTGGTCGCGTTCCTGCTCGCGGAAGGTATCCTCGAAATCGTGATGGGATTCCAAGCCCGCAGTGAGAAAGGCTGGGCCGCGCTCGTCGTGAGCGGCGTTCTCGCGTTGGCCGTGGCCGGACTCATCTGGGCCGGATTCCCAACCAGCGCGCTCTGGGCAGTCGGACTCCTGTTCGGCGTGAACCTACTCGTCAGCGGCGTCTCGATGATGTTCATGGCACAGGGAAGCAGAACCGAGGCCCGCGAAACCGCTCGCTCGGACACAGCACGCGGTGCCTGAGGAACGAACCACGACAACCACATTCATTTTCGTCCAGTCGATTAGCTGAGCGAGAGCCGGATAGACCGATTTTTGAAACCGCCACTCGTCATTTGTTCCATGACTCGCCCGCTCGTCGCCCTCATCATGGCTGGTGGAACCGGAACGCGATTATATCCCGCGAGCAGAAGCGACCGCCCGAAGCAGTTCCTCTCGCTCCTCGGGGACGATTCCCTACTCGCCGAAACCGTCGAACGCGCCGGGTTCGCCGACGAAATTTTCGTCTGTACCGGGGACGACCACGCCGACCTCGTGCGCGAACACGTCCCTGAAGTCGGCGTGCTGGTCGAACCCGAACCCAAAGACACCGGCCCTGCGCTCGCCTACGCCGCCCACCGAATCCGCGAACAGGTCGGTGACTGCGTTCTGTTGTGCATGCCGAGTGACCACCACATCGCTGGCGATTTCGAAACGACCGCCCGCCGTGCCGCCTCGATTGCAGTGGAAACCGAGGGGGTCGTAACTGTGGGAATCGAACCCACTCGACCCGCGACCGGATACGGCTACATCGAACCCGGAACAGACTACGGAGGCCATTTCTGTGTCGATCAATTCCGCGAAAAACCGGACGCTGAAACCGCAGAGCAGTTCGTGAAGGACGGCTTCTACTGGAACGCAGGACTGTTCGCGTGGACGCCGGAGGCCTTCCTGCGGGAGGCGCGTGATTCCCCGCTTTCTCCTCTCGTCTCGGCACTCGAAGAAGGTAATTTAAAACACGGCTTCGACCGCGTCGAATCCGTGAGCGTCGATTACGCCGTGATGGAGCGTACCGACGAAGCCTCCGTCGTTCCCGCCGATTTCGAGTGGGACGACTTGGGTTCGTGGGATGCACTCGAACGACTCGTTCCCGGCGAAAATACGGTTCTCGGCGACGTGCTGACCATCGACGCAACCGGCAACGTCGTCGCCAGCGACAAACACGTGAGCCTCGTCGGGGTAGACGATTTGGTCGTCACATCGTACGACGACCGCGTCCTCGTCGTCCCGAAGTCCGAGGCTCAGCGCGTGCGCGAAGTAGTCTCGGAACTGCGAACGGAAGACCGATTCTGAGGGCTGTCGCTTACTCTGATTAGCCACCACTTTTCTTACTCTGCCTCTCGTACCTCAGACGCCATGACCGACACGCCAGCCATCCAGTCGGTCGAAACGGAAGACGAATACATTCACGTCCGGTTTCGCAACCCCGACGAGTTCGACACGATTCGGACGCCGGACTGGGCAGAACACGCCGCCCAAGACGTATCTCAGGGTGCAGAGGTCAGAACCGGAAAACGAAAGCAGAACGATGATTGGGTGGTTCAGAGCGTCCTCATCAAAAAGCAAGCAGGAGAGGGCAAAGCCCGCGACGAGGCGAAACAGATACTCGAGAAAATCGAATCCTAAAAAAGAGCGTAGAAGAAGTGGGAAACTTCGCCGAATCGGTGCGATTCGTGTCGATTCGTCCCCACTGCAAGGTCGATTTCCCCTACCACAAATCGCAGTAGTGGAACTTGCCGTCACCCACTTCGCGTGTAACGACCTCGCCGGTTTCGACCGAAACCGGCGCGTCGAAAATCGGGCCATCCCAGACGAACGTGTGGAACTCGCCGTTCTCACCACAAGGGTCAATATTTTCGGGCAAATCCGCGAGAAACGCAGAATCGAGTTCTCTCCCCGCGAACGCCAAATCGAGCAGTGAGCCGTCCACCGCCACGACAGTCGCGCGAAATCCGGCGTCGAGAAACGCCTCGATTTGTTCGTCGGTGTCTCGATTCCAGACCGGCCAATAGCCATCGATATTCGTTTCCGCAAGCTGATTTTCACGGTACTCTCGTATCTCTTCCAAAAACAGGTCTGCGAAGGCAACGCGCTCGATGCCGAGCGATTCGTACTCTGCCATCACGTCGGCCATCCGCGATTCGTACTCTTCGTTCGAACATTCCTGTGGGAGTTCCACGAATCGAATGGGCAGACCGATGCTTTCAGCTTGTTTCTCGTACAATTTCTGGCGCACGCCGTGCATGCTACTGCGCCCGTTTTCCGAAATCGTCGTGAGCAGTTCGGTCACGTCATCGGTTCCGAGTTCGAAGAGGGCGTAGGCGGCGTCTTTCCCGCCGCTCCACGACAGAACCGTCCTCGATTCGGTCGATTCTGCCGATGTGCTTTGCTCTGCCATTAGCTTCTCAGTCTGCCGCCGTCTATCGGAAGGGCGACACCGTTTACGAAACTCGTCCGGTCGCTGGACAAGAACGCGACTGTGTCGCCGAGTTCCATCGGGTCGCCGACGCGGTTCATCGGGATGTCGTTCGCCCAGTCCGCGAGCCCCTCCTCGTAGCTGTCGTACTCCCCGCGTTCGAGCGCGGCCTCTACGAGTTCCTGAATTCGCGGCGTTTCGTGTGCACCCGGTAGAACCGCGTTGACTCGCACGTCGGGGGCGAATTCGCGGGCTTGGGTCTTCATCAGACCGATGACTCCCCGACGAACTGCGTTCGAAAGGACGAGTCCGTCGATTGCTTCCCGAACGCTGGTCGAAGTGATGTTGACGACGGTTCCGGCGTCACTCTCTGCGAGATGCGGATGGGCGCGCTTGGTCAACCAGACTGCGCTCATCACGAGCAAATCGTAGGCGGCGTACCAGTCGCGTTCAGTGGTGTCGAGAAACGGCCCACTCGGCGGCCCACCTGCCGAGGTAACGAGGTGGTCGAGTCCGCCGAACTCCTTCACGGTCGCCTCGACCAGCGTCTCGATTTCGTCCGGGTCGGTGATGTCCGTCGGTACCGAGAGAACGTCGCCGCCGTCTACCGCCTCGATTTTCCGTTTTGCGTCGGCCAATCCGTCCTCACTCCGGGCACAGATGACGACGTTCGCTCCTTCTCGGGCCAATGCTTTCGCACTCGCCAATCCCAGTCCGCTCGAACTCGCCGTTACCAGCGCCGTGTTGCCCTCCAAATCGAGGTTCATACTTCGAACTCCGCGCGAATCGCTAAAACTCCTCGGGGGACGGTTGCCGAACCGTCACTTCGCCGTCGTGTGTCACACCGATGAGCAGGGGCGTGCGAACCGCCCGACCCTCAATGGCGTCACCCGCATCGTCGCTGATCCGTTTCATCAGTTCGGGAGCGGCGTGGTTCACCTTCACACCTGCTTCGTCACAGGCGTCGTAGACTCTCGACGGAACGTCGTAGAGGTCAGTTTCCGGTTCGACTTCGATACGAACCGGTGCCCGAAGTGCTTTTGCGAACGCAACCGTCTCTCGCGCCTTACTGATGTTTTCGCGCGCGCTGGCTTCGACGCTGGAGACGTTCGCCCGCGAGGTACCCAGTCGTCCTGCGATGTCGGCCTGTGCGACCCCACGCTCGCGGAGCACCAACACCTCTGCTTGTCGCTGGGTGAGGACGCTCGTCTCCGCGGAAAATCCCGCTCGGCGAAGAATCTCGTCTACGTCTGCTTCGTCGCTCATATCGCCTTTCCTCCGACTTCTTCCGGCATGTTCGTCCCTACATGCCCGACCCGCAAAGGACTGTCCACTCGGCAGGTTATCCGCCCCAGAAGTTGTCTCGACTTCCGAGGCGCTCACGACGTTTTCGCTTGTTACTGCGAGTCGTCTCGGACGCTTCCGTGTCGTCCTCGCTTTCGTCTTCGTCCTCCGGTTCCATCGGAAGACGCTCGATGGGGTCGGCAATCGCGTGGTTGCCTTTGACGTTCGTGATTTTCACCTTGGCGCGGGCGTCAGGTAGAATGCCATCCACGAGGACGATGAACCCATTGTCGGTTCGACCGACGCCGGAACCGCTCTCGTGGATGTCGTCGATTTCCACGACGACTTCCTCGCCCGGTTGGACGGGTGCGGTTTTCAGCTCGCGGATTGGCTGGTTGTAGTGGTTGCACCACTCCGCGCCGCCGCGGTCGCCGTAGTGGTGACAGCCCATTCCACTGATTCGCTCTTCGAAACTGGGGCAGCTATCTGCCAGTGGACAGTCCGGCATGAGTGAGAATTTTGTGGCACTCGCCTAAACACTTCCGCAACCTTTTCCGTGCTCTCGTTCGCTCCGTTGTCACTCACGAGAACTTCGCTCACGAAGACACGCCTCACTCCCACAGTCGCGTCTTCGACGCTCCTTCGAGGGATTGTCGGCTCGAAAAAATCTTCGGCTTTTCGGTGAGCAGTTCACCGGCGGTCTACTGCTTTGCGTCTACTACGCTTTTCATCAGAATTCGGAAGATAAAAATGTCGGAGATGGGAGTAATACCCGATGAACCGAATCGTCGCTGTCGTCGGCCTGTTCGTGCTGTCCGGCCTGCTCATGGTGATCGGGGTCGGTAGCTTGCTAATCGGGTTCGCGCTCGCACCCGAATTTATCATCTTTGGTGCACTGTTAGCACTGCTTAGCACGATTCTCGGTGCAATCGTCTTCGCGCTGGAAGAGACGTAAACTGAAAACCAACTCAAACACCTCCACCTCACTTCTTTGCCCACTCACTCTTCCGTCGCTCGCGGTGGGGGTTACGCCAACGGCGTCCGTTCCACAACTTGTCCGTCGTAGGTTGGATACTGCTCTACGATTTCGCCTTTGCTCACGTCTCCTTCTTCTATCATCTCTTCTAGCAACCACCACGCAACTTCGATGTGGTCGGATTTGACGGTGTAGAACTCTTCCGGAACACCGAGTTCCGCAAATCGCTCTTCCGCGGCCCACGTCTTGCCGTAAATGAGCGTGCCGTCGTCGGTCACGTCGTCGAACTCCCGGCGAATCTGGCGGGCCATGCGTTTCAGGCGATTCCGGTGCTGGGCGGCATCCTTGAACACCGAGGTGCAGAAGTAAACGCGCTCGTGGTTGCCCATCACGTCCAGAATTTCTTCCTTTGAGCCATCGACGGCGGACATGTGGCCCTCTTGGAGTTCGTACCCTTCTTCTTGCATTCTACGGTAGTTCCCCTGACTCATCTCGAACTCGTTGACGTTACAAAACTCCGCCGCGTCTTCGTCCAAAAATTCGAGGAACTCCTCTTCGGCGCGAATGCCCGGAATCTCGAACGAGGGTGTGATGCCCTCTTCGCGGGCGATGTAGAGAATTTCTTCCCACTCGGTTCCGTGCATGTCGCCCCAGAGTTCGTAGGGCGGATGGAATCGAATCTCGTCCAGTCCCGCGTCCGCGAGTCGGCGCATGTTCTCACGGCCGCCCGTGATTCCGGTGTAGAGATGCGTGTGGTGGTCGTCGCCGAACTCGTCTTTCAACATCGAGATGTAGCGACAGGTCTTCGCCATCGCCTCTTGCGGTTCGCCGCCCGTGATGGACGTGCCGAGGGCGTCCATCCGCTTTGCCTCGGTGATGATGTCCTCGTCGTTCTCGATTTTTCGCTCGTTGGCGTACACGTCGGTGACGTTCTTCCGGTTCTCTCCGAGCGGGCAGTAAAAGCAGTCACGCTGGTCGCAGTACCCGTAAACGAAGAGCACCATCTTACCCCCCATGGCGCACTGTTCACAGCCCTTGGAAATCATTGGTTATTCCCGTTTTACCCGTGGAGCCTCAAAAAGCGTGCGAATTAGGCCCTGTTCGAACACCAACAGCACAGGTGTGTTAACTACTTTCCCGGATGTGCTCTCGAATAAGTGCCGCCAATTCGCGTGTCGAATGTTCTACTGTACCATCATTTTCGTACGTCACGATTCGCTCGCTGTGAACCGCTACCTGCCGACGATATCGCTGTTCTCGCCCGCTAAGAAGGCGCTCATCTACCGACTCGATGTCGTCTCCACGTTCCCGTAACCGACGCAGTTGTTGCTCGCGCGGAACGGTGAGATACACTGTCAAATCGGGCACGATGGGCGTTAGTGTCTCAACCGAATCTATGTATGCCTGCGCCGAATCGCCGAAATCGTACTGTTTCTGGATAATCGGCGGTTCACAAGCTTGTAACGTTTCGAGATATCTATCTTTAAGAACCGTTTTACCCTCCGCGAGTAACGGTCTTATTTCATTTTCTATCTGATAGAAATGGTCTGCGACAATCGTCGAAACGACGGTCAGCGCGTTTTTCTCAACCTCAAAATATTGGTCTTCGGTCAGTAACCGACGCAGTTCGTCGCCGAGCGGACTGCGAGAGAACTCTCCGACTGTGGCAACGTTCGACCCGAACTCCGATTCGAGTCGAGAAATCAGGGTAGACTTACCGGTTCCGTCCGTCCCTTCGAACGTCACGAGCGTTCCTCGTTTCTCTGTCATTCTCCGGAGCCGACACTACCGCTCTCGCCGAGACGCGCTCGATATTTTTCCAGGCTCGTTTCCAGTGCTTCGTCGGGGTCGATACCAACTTCGTGTGCGAACGAAAGCAAGCAGTAGTACACATCACCGAACTCGTCCACCATTTCGTCGGTCAATTCGAACTCCGACTCACCGTACTCCTGTGTCACAAGCACGGTTTTCGAAAGCTCGCCGGTTTCCGAAACGAGGTCTAACATTCGCAGTTCTGGGTCGAGGTGCAGATCAAGCTCCTCGTTTAGTTCTCCAACCTCGGTCATCTTTTTTCCCAGTTCTCAGCTACCTTTCGGAAGCCGTCGATGTACTCGTCTACGAGGTCGAACCCTTTCCCGTGGAAGGTCGGGAGACTAAGACGTGGTCGATAATACTGTTCCGCACGCGGCAGATCGCCGTCCTCGTAGATGTGTTTTAGGCTCTTCCATCGCTCGTTGTCGTGATGACGACCGAAGTAACCGTCATCGTACGTTTGGAAGAACTCCAGCGTGTGAAGTGGTTTCGACCCTGGCTTTTTTACTTTCATTCCTTCGGACTGTAGCGCATCGATATACTCGTGAACGGAGATGTCGTCGTTGAAGTCCTCCGAAACAAAAGCGGGTTTGTAGCCGTAGTATGCTCCCCGATGGACATTGTCGTGTGTGGTTGGTGGCTCGATGCCGGGAACGTCTTCGAGCTTTTCGGTGAGGTAGTCGAGTTTTTGGTTTCGCTCTTCGATCCATTCGTCGAGGTAGTCGAACTGTTTGTCAGCCATCACAACGCCGAGCGGATGGGCGCGATAGTTCTGACCGTATCCGACATCGGTAAACTGCTCGTAATAATCGGTTTCGACGGCGTCGAACGAGCGATTACGGAAGTGACCGAGCATCGTCGCCCGTTCGTACATCTCTTCATTATTCGTCATCATTATCCCACATTCACCGCCGCTGACGAGCTTGGTCGAACCGAGGCTGAAACAAGAAACATCGCCGAAAGTACCGACGAGCTGACCGTTGTACGTCGCCCCGTGTGCGTGCGAGCAGTCCTCGATGACCGCAAGGTCGTGCTCTTCGGCAATTTCGAGAATCGAATCCATATCGACCGGGTGTCCCCACATATGCGTGACGACGATAGCTTCTGTTCGGTCGCTCACCTGTTCTCTGACCGATTCCGGGTCGATGTTACCGGTATCGGTCTTCGCGTCCGCGAGCACCGGGTAGCCACGTTGCTGGAAAATCGGCATGACCGTCGCCAGAAACGTGTACGTCGGGGCAATGACTTCGTCGCCGGGTTCGAGTCCGACCGCGAAAAATGCCGAATTGAGGGCACTCGTGCCTGAACTTTGGACGACGGCGTACTCCATGTCGTGGTAATCGAGAAAACGATTCTCGAAGTTTTGGAGGAGTTCCGAATGTCCGTAAATGGCTTTTTGACCTCCTGATTCTAAATAGTCTCTGACGGCTTCGATTTCCTCATCAATAGTGTTCGGGAGTTCGTCGTGGGGCTTCGGTGTCCGTACAGCGCTCTCTCCGCCATTGATTGCGAGCTTTTGGTTCGTCATTTTATATCACACTCATCGTATATCTCTTGAGTTATTTCAATTGATTTCGTCCATTGTCTTATATTCACTGGAACACTATCGTCACTAGTCAGCGTCGAGAGAAACAGGTCGGTTGGTCCCAAATACTCCCTACTCATCAGTTCGACATCCTGTCCCTCGGCGTCTTCGTCGTACAGTTTGACTCCTTCTTTCGTGATTTCAAATGATGCCTCTGACCCCGATACGTAGAACCTCTCGATAGACGGTTTTCCATACGCATGTAAGGAGAGACTGTACGGAATTTCGTCCCCGAGAACACCAACGATGTCGGCGTACACCTCCATATTCGCGCCTTTTCGAGATGCGAGTACTCCTTCGCTATCGTTCGGCGAGCGTTCGGTAAGCCAGAGAATGAGGTCTAACATGTGGTTCCCGATGTCGAACAGTTGTCCACCACCGGAGACGGCTTCTACCGCGCGCCATTCGTCTCGATATGGTGATTCGGTGTGCTTCACTCGGGTTGCCGTAATGCTCTCTATCTCTCCTATCGTTCCCGTCTCGATGAGACGCTTTGCAGTATAATACCGCGGCTTGTACCGTTTCTGATAGCTAACACGCAACGACGCATCGGATTTTTCGAGTGCTTGTTCGATGCGTTCTGTCTCCTCTATTGAAACGGCGAGTGGCTTTTCGACCAGTACGTCTGTGTCGTGTTCGAGCGCGATTAGGATTTGTTCGAAGTGGTACTTGTGGGGTGTCGCAATGATAACTCCGTCAAGTGCACTGTAGTCGATGCTAGACGCAATATCGTAAAACGCAGTTTCCTCGGCAAGTACGCCAGAATTTGCAGCCAATTCTCGTGAAATGTCCCGAGCGTCCGGGTCGATATCACATATCGCAGACAGCTTTGCATCCACAGACGATTCTTCTATGTATCTAATATGCTTTTTTCCTGCATATCCTCCCCCAATTAGCCCAATATGAACTTCTTTTATTCTATCTACACTCTTACTCATGTATTAAACAATAAGATACTGTCTAATATATTCTTTTGATTTGTATCCTACATAATTGGATTCCCTCTCCATGCATATTATTTTTGCTCCTTAAACAATCAGAAAGTATTTTTACCACCGTTTGTATATCAATTGTATACATAATACCGGAATCTAAAAGACACTAAATTAATATATTTATAGTATCATGTCAAGTTTGCCATCGAAAACCATCTTCAAGTACTACTGCTATAAAGCAACGACCTCCCCCGGATTTATGTGGCCAGTTTATACGCTATTTCTACTGTTACGTGGGTTGTCGTTTACGCAAATCGGAATTACTGGAACCGCGACAGCACTTGCTGCAATCATTGGTGAGATTCCAACGGGGTACGTCGGTGACCGTATCGGTCGCCGAAACAGCCTCATCATCAGCCAGTTGCTGTTCGCGTCTGTTCCCGCGGGACTTGTGATTTCACACAGCTTTCCTGCATTTCTTCTCGTCTTTTCCCTACTCGGAATTGCAGAAACGTTCCAAACGGGGAGTGGTGACGCTTGGCTGTACGACACACTGGACGATAAGGAGAAAACGGAACTCTTCACTCACATTCGTGGGCGCGGTGGTGCAATTCGAAAATGGGTCGGCGCAGGGACGATGATAGCCGGCGGAGTTCTCTACACGGTTGAGCCGACCTATCCGTTCATCGCCGCAACGATTCTTAGCACCTTCGGCGCAGTCGTCTTGGTGACGCTGCCGAAGAGTTCGAACTATGCCAGTGATGAGGATACCGCGGCATTTCGGACAGTTGATGCGTTCGTCGCGGTTCGAAAGCAACTCTCTCAACCACCTCTTCGTTCGTTTGTCATCTATATCAGCCTTCTATTTGCAGTTATTCGCGCATCGGAGGAGTTTATTCAGCCGATTACCGCTAACGCTATTGACGGCTATCTAACTTCGAACGTGTTCTTCGGATACATGCTTCCAGAAGAGGTCGCCCTCGGTGTGATGTATGCCGCGTTTACCGTCGTATCCGCCGTAGCAAGCGACTACGCGAGTAACGCTCGCCAACTCTTGGGCCTTCGCCGAGTCGTCCTTGCTGTTCCGATAGTCACCTCTCTCCTCATGCTTTTCCCAATAATCGTTCCCGTGTTCGTCGTTCCAGTGTTTTTCGTTATGCAGTCGGCGAAGTCGCTAATGAGGCCGATAACGAATCAGTACATCAACGACAATGCTCAATCCTTCGGCCGTGCAACGGTACTGAGCGCGGTCAGTATGGTTTACGCACTCATGACGATTCCGTTCATGCTTCTGGGTGGTGTTGCGGCTGATACATGGGAACCTGTCGTTGCAGTAACTGCGATAGGTGTTCTGTTTCTGGCCGCTGCAGCACTGTCTTACGTGTGGGAATCGCCTATCTCTAAATCCACGACTGACACATCTGTGGATAAATCTACGAACTGAGTTTCGACTAACTGCCCCGAATCGGCCGTCGAATATTTTGTTCCGTACTTCTGCTTGGCGCAGTAGAATACCGAACATCACCGTCCACAGACTGTCCCGAGGAAATGAAATACGAGATTCATCATGTGGTCGCCCGCTCTCCCATCTTCGAAGACTGCTTGTCCATGGGCCGACCCGGATAATTTCTCAAGTCGTTTCTGACCGGATGCATTCTCGTGCATCTGCTCCGTTGCCTGGACGAACCGGTCGTTATCGTTTTGACTCACGACGAATAACGACCAACCCTGAATCTCGGCGGCATCTGCTGGCCCCTCAGCGGAGAGAATCAAATTGCCGTCGATAGTTCCTGACTTGGCCCGTGCATTCGTTTTGACGACCGCATCCGCTCCTGTGCCCGCTCCGAACAGCACGACTTTGGTTACGCCTGCGCGCTCACGGAGGTATCGAATTGCGGCGAGAAGATACTCCGACGTCGTGCTTCGGTCGTCAAAATTCAGATCCACGGAGAGACAAGCGTACCCCTTGTTTGCCACCGTTTCCATCTGCGGACGCCAGTCTCGTCGATTGAATTTATCACCGTGAGCGAAAACGACACCACACGACCCATCGCCGAGAAGTGTTCCTTGTACCGTCGTACCCTTGCTGGTCGTAAACTGCACGTCTCCACCACCTTCCTGTGGTTCTGTTCCGCCCGTCGTCTCCTCGGTCGTTTCGTCGGTAGTTTTGCCAGTCGTCTCATCCGCGGTTTCATCCCCACCACTCGTCGTGCTACTTCCCGTCGTAGAACCTGTTCCTGCTGTCGTCGCATCTGTGATTCCCTGCCCGGTTGTTCCAGTGGCCGTTTCGTCGTCGCTGTCCGACGAACAACCAGCGAGGCTAACCACCGTGGCGGTTCCGACCGCTTGAAGAACGCGGCGCCGTGTTGGTGTTTGCGTCATGGTCGGGGAACTTGCGCATATCTCTATTATTATAAGCAACCTAATGTCGCGTGAACAACTCTCTCTGTATCGTTCATCACGCTTTGGCTTCGTTTACGGTTGTTTTTGTTCGCTCGCGGTTCGTTGTCACTCACCGCTCGTTGTTTCGAGCCAGACCACTTGCCTCGTTTTCCGCAGTTCGTTGTCACTCACCGCTCGATTTGCGAAATGTCTCCACCTCGTTTCTCCCGAAAACAGTTAAACGTCCCCCGCGTACCTGCGAACAATGCTGTTGGTGCTGTGTGTTGACCTCGACGACGACCTCGGCCGAAAGACCGACTTCGAAACTCCGGTTATCGGTCGAGACAACGTCGAGGCCGCCGCGGTCGCGCTCGCAACCGCAGACCCCGAGGATAGCGACGTGAACGTCATGTTCGAGGGCGTCCATCTGTACGACCGCATCGACGCGGACGAGAGCGTCGAAGTCGCGGTCGTCACCGGAAACGAAGGAAGTGACATCAGCGCAAACCGGGAAGTCGGCGAGGAAGTGGACACCGTCCTTGCAAGCATCAGCACGAGCGAGGAGATTACCACCGTCATCGTCACCGACGGCGCGCAGGACGAAAGTGTCGTCCCGGTCATCCGCTCTCGGATTCCCGTCGATGGCGTCCGCCGCGTCGTCGTCCGACAGGCGCAGGATTTGGAGTCGATGTACTACACCATCAAACAGGTGTTGAACGACCCCGAAACGCGCGGAACGCTCCTCGTGCCGCTCGGCATCCTCCTGCTTATCTACCCGCTCGCGCTTCTCGCAGACCGGATCGGAATGCCGGGTGCGGTTCTCGGCGGCACCTCCGCACTGCTTGGATTATACATTCTGTTTCGCGGACTCGGACTGGAGCGCTCGGTTGACCACGTCGCAGAAAAGACCCGGAACAGCCTGTATTCCGGCCGAGTGACGCTCATCACCTACGTCGTGGCCGCGGCTCTGCTCGTCGTTGGCGGCGTCAGCGGCGTCGAAACCCTCGAAATGGTGCGCGCCGAGCGTGGCGGTGCCGACCTCGGCGCGCTTCGGGTACTCGCCTCCCTCGTTTACGGCGCAGTCGTGTGGTTTTCCGCGGCGGGAATCACCTCCAGCCTCGGCCAAATCACCGACGAATACCTCGACGACGAGTTCGAATGGCGCTACCTGAATGCGCCCTTCTACGTCCTCTCCATCGGTGGGGTGCTGTACGCCGTCAGTGCCTACTTCCTCAGCCGAGTTTCGCTTGAGTTCCTCGCTGGAATGCTGACCGCGGGAACCCTGCTCGGACTCACCAGTACGCTCATCTTCGCCATCGCAGAGTCGCGGTACTCTCGCTCCGGTCGGGCGCGGGTGAGTTAAACCGTAAAACTTCCCACTCGCTCCTTCGTCGCTCGCGGAAATCACATAAAGTCCGCAATTCCGGACTGCTTGTTCTTGTCGTTTTCAAACACGCTCTCCAGTGACCTATCCAGAATTTGAAGTCGCTGTTTCGTGTACTCCCGACAGTCGTACTCGTCGGCCACCTGAATTGCGGTGTCCATGTACTTGTTCACCGACCCCTGATGCACCGTCAGGTTCACCCGGCCACCGCACTCCCGGCAGTCACCCGAAAGGGGCATCCTGCGGTATTTCACGCCGCAGTCCAGACACCGGGTTTCCTGCCGCGAGAAGGCGCGAAGGTTTCCGATGAGGTCTGGGAGGAAGTGCCCCTCGATGACGCGCTCCGCCACGTCGGTTTGGTCTACCGCTCGCGTTTTTCTGGCCAGTTCCAACTGCGCGTTCATCTTGTCCATCATCGACCCGAGGGTTTTGTAGGCCGAAAGGTCGGGGCCGAGTGCGATGTTCGAGGTGTCGTGGGTGTGCCGGAAGTTGGTGTACTCCTCGTCGGTGCCGAGGTAGTCCTCCGCGATGGTGATGTCCACGTCCTCCGGGTCGGCCATCTCCAGCGTGGCTTCGTAGAACTCCCGTGAGTATTGCTCCACGATGTCCATGTTGTGCGCCTCGTCGTCGATTTCCGAGGGGTCGATACGCGAGGACATCACCAGCGGGGCGTCCATCTGGCCGCCCCGCTTGTCCGGCAGGAACTCCTTCGAGAAGTTGAGCAGGCCGTCCATGAGGAGCATTACGCAGTCTTCGTCGCCGTCGCACTGACCGACGTAGAGGTCGTTTGCGACGAGTGTGTGGGTGTCCGAGACTGTGACTGAATAGGTTTGCTCGGTATTGCTTTCGACAATCTCTACTGATTCCACCTCGTCAAGCCAAAGGTCACCACCATCTCCGAAAAGACGCTGAGTTCTGACTGCAATCGAGTCAATCGCATTCTCCAATGTTTTTGCTTTTCTATCGAGGTCAAATCCGATTTTATCCGCAAACCGAACTGCGTTTTCGGACGTTATTTTGAGAACCCACGATTCAAACTCGGGAACTGGATCATCACCGTAGAACTCGGCAACTGCTCCGGTCGATGGCCGACGAATTTCAGTGTAGAGTTTACTCGTAATTCCGAACCGCTTCAACGCCGCGACGAGGTCATTCTTCAATTCGTCACTTACCGTGTGCGCTCGAATATCGACTCTGTCACTCGCGGTACTCCCATCTCCACTGAAGTATCCACGTAGATATTCTCGGAGAATTTGTTGTGGTGAGTTGAGGATACTTTGTGGAACTCGTTTTTCCGCCGCAGTCGAACCAGCATTTAGAATTTCACTGAAGAGAAGCGTAACGAGACGACTTGATGTCGTGACTTTCCACTCACTTTCCTCATACGGGGTCACTGAAAGATTAACTTCCAGTGTTTTGATGATGTGTTGTCGAGGCTTCTCATCAGGAATACAAATGGTGGTTTGATAGAACTCTCCTTCTTTAGACCGAGTGAATCCCTCAGCAGTGTAGTACCCCAAGACTCGTGCCATGTCTTCATCGACCCTCAGCTTCCGATTGACAGATGCAGTGTCTCGGCAAACGCCAAGTACAATATTGTCTGGAAGGTGGCCGATTAGTTGCTCTTTTCCAAATAACTCCACCAAAACAGATGCAGGAATGCTGTCTCGGTTCACCCAGTTATATACCGAAGATTGGCTTTTTCCAAGTTTCTCACCTACTGGTTTCAGATACCCTTGCTGGTTGGTTGCCGAGTCCAAGAGTGATTTGATTCGGTCTTCTCCTAGTCCACGAATCATCAACTCGTCGTTGGAGAGTGAATCTAATTGTAGGAACTCTTCTAAAAGGTCAAACTCTGCAATGTCTCCCTCAAACTCGATTTCTTTTGGGGTCGGTATTTCGTCGCCAGTCTCGGTTTCTCGCGCTTCTATCTCTTCTATCCCGTCCGGCGTCCACCGTCTCATCGAGTGGTCGGGTGTCACAGTTATTTCCCGCCCACTCTGCGTCTCTATTTCGACCAGATGCTCCGGCGCAGGATGCTTCGAAACTGCTTCGATTGGTTTCCGAACAACGTTTCCATTTTCGTCCACCGACGGAACCAGAATCTCACAATCTAATTCTTCTACCAATGCACCGAAATCGTCCTCTTTCGGATTCTCCAGTCGTTCTTCGACCAACCGCTGAATCTCGTCGTATCGCCACGTCTCACCCTCGTCCCGATACCAAACCTTGGTTTCCGGATGGAAACAGTTCCGCCGCTTCGCCGCGTGAAAATACGGATGCGCATACCCAACCGCAGCACTCGTGAACCCGATAATCCGCCCGACAACTGCGGCAGAGGTGTGCGGGGCCATCCCGAAGACGAGTTCGCCGACAAGTTCCTCGCGTTCGTCCATCTCGTAGAACGGGTCGAGTCCGTAATAGTCGGTGAGCAGGTTGTCCACGAAATCGGCGGTTTTGAGCAGGTGTTCCGCCGCGCCGTCGGAGAGGACGATGTCCTGCACCCGTAGTTCCACGAGTTGGTCGTCGTGCCGGAACGGTTCGCCATGAATGTCCTCGTCGTAGCCCAGTGCGCGGAGTTGGTCGGCGCTCACGTCCAGTTCGGATGGACGAACCGCGGTCACGGGCAGGTCGGTCATGTCGTAGCGAATCGTCCCGTCCTTGAACGCGCTGACGCCGTGTTTCGCGCGAAGGATTCCCTTTTCGATTGGTTCGGGCGTCTTGTGCGCCGAGGTCAATCCTTTGATGCCTTTCAGCGTGTCGAAGACGTTTTCGCGCTCGCCGACCGATTCGAGCGCGCCTCTGTATTCGTCGTTCAAGTTGACGGTCTGTGGTTCGACGCTCGTTGCGAGGATTTCACAGCGTGGACACTCCGCGCGCCCGGACTGGTCTGGTTCGACCGTCGTGCCACAGTCGGGACATTCGTAATCCGGGTAGGTGTTGCCGCCGCAGTCCGGGCAGTTACATTTGAACGTGAGATTTCCGCAGTCCTCACACTCCCTGCGACCGATTCGAAGTTCCGCTTGTCCGCGCACACCCGACATGCCTTCCGTATGCTTCGCGGCCTTCGCCACGTCGCGTTGGTCGCCGCCTGCTTCGCCGAGCGGGAACAGCGTGTGAACTGCCGGACTGAGTTCGCGTTTTTCCGACTTTTCGGGCCGTCCCATTCGGTTCCCGATTCGCGTCGGCGCGCGTTCTCGGACTGTGAACGGCGCGACTTCGTTTACAGCTTTGATTGCATTTGTACCGCCATTTTCGTCGGCAGCTTCGCCGTCCTCGCCTTCTGTTTTCCCCCATTCGCGCGCTTTCCGGGACAGGTCGTCAGTGTCTTCCCACTCCCTGCTTAGGTCGTCATCGAACCCGAGAGAGCGAACGAACGGTTTCCACGTGGCAATCTCGATTTCTTCTCCCTGCCAGTGCTGAACGAGAAGGTGTTCGAGCGCGACTCGAACAGCGTCCGAGTTCTCGACATGGAGTCGTCCGTCCCGAATTTCTCCTGCTTCCACAGCATCCGCAAGCAGGCCGAACTCGGCCACCGAAATATCGTGCCAGAGGTGGGTACAACTCGGATGCAGTGGTGCATCGTACTCGACTGCCCAGTCGAGCGCCTCCTCGACGGTCGGATTTTTGAGGTCGATGTGCGGGTTGTCGCGCATGGCCTGCACGTCTGCCCCCGAATGTTCGAAGTCCTGCACCCACCATTCGAACGTGTAGGAAGCGGGTGCGAGCGGATGGTTGTTCTCCACGAATTCGCCGTAGTTGACGAGGTATTCACCGAGGTCGAGAATCCGCTTGACGCCGTTTCTCACCTCTATGGCTTCCTCGATGTCGTCGATTCGCCGAACGTCCCCGTTTGCGAGTCGCACCGTCGGCCCTTCGATAGTGTCCACCGGGATGACGCCTGCCGCCTTCCCGGGGCGCTCGGTTTTGATTTGCGTTCCTGTTGCGAGAAAGTCGTCCACGAGGTGCATCGTCGCAGGATGGACGCCCGCGGTTGCGAACCCGTGGTTCCGTGCTCTCCCGTATCTGAGACGGAATCCGCCCGCTTCGCTCGGGTGGGTAAACACGGGCCTCCCGGCGATGAGGTCGCGGAGGAACTTCGTCGCAGGTTCGACGCGTAGTGGGCCATCGGGTTCGTCGTCGGCCTCTGCTTTCCCATCCGACTCGTCTTCTCCCTCGTCGCCACTTTCGGAATCGTCGGCTTCCGCCGTCGATTCCTCGTTTTCGTCGTCCTTACCGATGGTGCCGTCGATGAGGTCTTGTAGCCACGGCCAGTCGATTTCGTCCAGATTTCGCGTGTATCGCTGAATCTTGGGCGCTTTGAGTGCAATCCCCTCCGCGAGAACCAGACACATCCCACCGCGGGCGCTGTTGGTATCGACGCGCTCCAAGTCACGAAAGCCGGAAACTTCCTCGTCGCCAGTCGCTTCGCCGTCCAGCATGACGGGGATGTTTTCCGCGATGAATTTCGATTCCTTGTCCTTCGGCGAGTACTGCAATCCGGTTTCGGAATCGTAGAGGTTGATTTCTTCGGCGTATCGCTCTATTTCGTCGTCTCTAGCTTTGAACTCGTCCAAGCCGATGAGCGCGCGGGTGTAGTCTGCGACGAGCACCGACAGCGCTTGTGCAGTCCCACCCGCGGAGCGAATCGGCCCGGCGTAGTAGACGTTGACGAACTCGGTGCCGTCGTCGTTCGTGAGGATTTCCACGCGGTCGATTCCCTCGATTGGTGCGGCGACCACACCTTCTGTCAGAAGGGCGACTGCGGTTCTGACCGCACCTTCGACCTTGCCGTCACGGGTGTCGTAATCTCCGACGTTCCCCTCCGCGAAGTCTTCCGCCAGTTCGAGTGCGGCCTCCTCACGGGACATCTGCCCTTCGAGTTCTCGGACGCGCTCTGCAACACCTTCGATGCCGAGGATGTTCTCGACACGGTCGGCCATGTCTTTGGCGACCGGAATCTCGACTTCCGGTTGCGGGTCGCCGCTGTTTTCGCGGGCGGCCTCGGCGACGTCGAACGCTTCGTCCAACTGCGACTCCAGTCGCTCGAAATACTGCCGGTCTTCTTCTCGCATGTTAGAGCCAGAGGTCTAACTCGGTCGCCTCGTCGTGTTCCCGAACCAGCGACTCCTCGAACGTTCGCATGTACAACTCTCCCGCAAACACGGTTGCCGAATCGAGGTGCCCCGCGATTGCTTGGCCCGATCGACGTGAAAGAACGACGTGCGTGTGTGCGAACGGTTCCCCATCGAGGAGCGAGACGTTGCCGACGCAGGAGGCAACTTCGAGCGGTTCGTCGAAACTCACTTCTCGATACTCCTTTTCGTCTTGGTCGTAAAACCATACGTCCGCGTCCTGTACCGCGCCCATGGCGACGAACCACGCGGAATCGACATCCTCGTCTTCTGCCAGCGATTCGATTTCGGCGCGCCAATCCGCGCCATGTCCGAGCCGGGCGACAAACTCCTGTTTCCCGGTGACCTCCCGATAGTTCATGTCTGCATGGAACCGCACCGAGGGCAAAAAAGGTTCAGTATTGCGTTGTTTCCCCGCTATCGTGTTCGTCAAGGTGAACGTTCTCTGGATGGCTTCCATTTCCAGTCACAATCCAAACAGGAATGCGTGGTCACTTCTCGAACGGGAAAGAAAACAAAATGCGTTGTGGGGGGCTGTTCGGAGAACGAAACGAGTTATCGGGGACTATCGCCAGTCCGGTAGCGAGGTTGTGTCTTCTACGCGCATGGAAATCCATGCACCCTCGCATGAGATGTCTGCGATGACGAGTCGCTTCGTGTTCCCGTCATCGTCCACCGAGGCCATGACCTCGGAGTCATCTGCAACCGACACCGACACTGCTGCCGTATCCGGCGTCATACTTTGAGAAAGTGTACCAAAGGATATAAGCACACCGAAACGCTGGCACTCAGTCTAGCTACTGACAGCATTCTGTCTCAAAAATGGACAAAAACGGAAGAAACCACGTATTTCACGAAAGTATTGCATGGTTTCTCGGCTTCTGTCTTGCACTCTGGTCGCTACTTTCCCCTCACATCTCGCTCCACGAATGGCGAAATAATTCGTTGTCAATCGATACCTAAACTTGACTCCCTCTGCAATTAAACAGCTGTTTAAGACCGTAAGGGTGCCAATCCCAAGCGGTAAGTTTATCCGCCGTGACACACAAGCCGTTGATGGATGACAGATACTGACAACCTGACCCGTCGGCGGTTTTTGAAAGCGACTGGGGGTGCGGCAACGGCTGCCGCGCTCGCTGGCTGTACTGGCGGTGGCGACGGTGATGGCGACGGTAACGGAAACGGCGACAGTAGTGGGAAGAAACTCCAGCTTATCAACTCGACGATGACCACGCTGGACCCGGTCAAGGCGACCGACACAGCATCCGGAACGGTCATTCAGCAGATTTTCGACCCGCTGATGAACTATCCGAACGGGGAAATTGCCGTCGAGAACCTGCTCGTCGAGAGTCACGAGGTTGCCGACGACCAGCGGACGTACACCTTCAAACTTAAGGAAGGCGTCGAATTCCACAACGGAAACGAAGTCACGGCAAGCGACGTCGTCTACTCGTGGCGACGCCTCGCCGAATCGACGAACTCCCGCCGTTCGTACTTCATCCTCGACTCTATCGGCGTCGAGCACGAATCCACGACGAAGACGTACACGAACGAAGAGGGTGAGGAAGAGGAACTCACCGTCGCAAAGTCCGACTCGCTGTCGCTCAAAGCGACGGGCGACTACGAACTGGAAATGACGCTCACCGAGCCGTTCCATTCCACGCTGGAGATGCTCGCCTACACCTCCTTCGCGGTCATCCCAGAGGGAATCGTCGGCGACATCAAAGGCTATGACGGCAAAAAAGACCACAGCACGTTCGCGACGGAAGACCCCGTCGGTGCCGGGCCGTTCAAGTTCAAGTCGTGGACGAGCGACGACTCCGCGGAAGTCACGAAGTACGAGAACTACCACGGTGAGAAGGCGAAGGTAGACGGCATCCACTGGATGATTTCGTCCGACGCCAACGCACGACACACCTACGGTATCATCAACAAGAACGCGGACATCCTCTACAGCGGGAGCCTTCCAACGTCCAAATACAGTCAGGACAAAGTCAAGGACACCAGCACGGACGACCAGGGCCGTACCGTCGGCAAGTACGGTTCGACTGCGGGCGGTGCGACGATGGACTACCTCGGCGTTTCCACCATCAGTTCGTACTACATGGGCTTCAACACGGAAGCCGTCCCGAAGGCCGTTCGACAGGCCTGTGCGTACCTGATGAATCAGGAGCGCCTCGTCAACGAAGTGTTCAAAGGTCGCGGCGAAGCGTCCCACCACTTCACCCCGCCGATGATTTACCCCGGCGGTGCGAAGGAGTACAAATCCCACGCCGAGAACAACTACCCGTACGGGTACAACACGAATCAGCGTGACAAAGCAGAGCAGGTGTTGAACGAGGCTGGCTACGGCCCGGGCAACGAGAACTTCAGCTTCACGTTCACGGTCTACAAGTCTTCGACCACGTGGCCCAAAGTGGGCAACATCCTCCGCGACCAACTCAAATCGGTCAACGTCGACATGGAAGTCGAGACGGCACCGTTTAACACGCTCCTTTCGCGTGGTCGCAAGGGTAACCTCGAAGCGTACTCGCTCGGGTGGGTTATGGACTGGCCAGCACCGGACAACTTCCTCGGCCTGCTCTACCCGCCGCTGACGGACACCTCGAAATCGTCACCGCAGGCGTACACGAACTGGTCGGGTACCGATGCCGCAAACCAGGCGACGAGCGCGTGGGAGAAAATCCAAAGCAACCGTGGCCCAACGGACGAAGCGCAGACCGCCCGTAACGAGGCCTACGTCACTATGGAAGAGGCCAACTGGGAAGACGTCGTGTTCCTCCCGACCTACCACAACCTAGAAGAGCGGTTCTCCTACGAATGGGTTGACGTGCCCAAATACGGTGGCGCTGGTTACAGCCGCCAGATGTACAACAACGTCGAAATTGGCGAACGTACCAATTAACGACCTGTCGTCGTTTATTTTTTGACGCAGGCTCCGTGACAGATATGTATCTGTCCAAATTTACGATGATGTTATCGCAAGACATAATGAGTGGAGCGCAAAATACGGGTATGTATCAGCCATGAACGCGGTTACCATAGGGTGCAACCTACCGCACGACACGCTTAACAAAAATCAGGAGGTGAGCGGAGAATCATGAGTCGATGGCGCTACTTCGCTCGTCGCCTCCTACTGTCCATTCCCATCTTGCTATTCGGGACGACGATAACGTTCGTCGTCATCCGGATGGGACCGCTTGACCCCGTCGGGGCAATTCTCGGCCCGACAGGGGACCCCCAAGCGTACAAACAAATCGAAAACCAACTCGGATTGAACCAACCACTCTGGCAACAGTATATTGATTACATGACTAACATGCTTACCCTGCAGTTGGGTAATTCGTGGGTGCTTCAGCCAGACACCAGCGTGTATTCGATGATAATGCAATACGCCCCAGTTACGCTGTGGCTGGGATTCTGGTCTGTGCTTATCGCCCTTTTCATCGGTATTCCGCTCGGCTTTTACGCCGGGCTTAACCCGAACACGTGGAGCGACTACACCGCCTCGTTCGGTGGTATCGTCTGGCGTGCCATGCCGAACTTCTGGTTGGCAGTGATTCTGATGCAGGTTCTCTCACAGTCTGAGGGTATCCTGTTCGGATTCGACTGGATGAACTGGATCGTTCCGGTCGGCGTCGTCGGTCGTCCGGATTTGACCAATTTGACGAACTTAGATCAGTTCCTCGCCGCTCTCAAGAAAATCGCACCGGCGGCGCTCGTTCTCGGTTCCGCGTCGATGGGGAACGAGATGCGTATTGGCCGAACCGCCGTGTTGGAAACGGTCAATTCCAACTTCATCGAAACTGCACGAGCGAAGGGGGTTCCACCCCGTTCGCTCGTCTGGAAGCATATCTTCCGGAACGCGCTCATCCCGCTCGTCCCGATTATTACGGGTGAGGCGTATCTGCTTATTGGTGGTTCCGTGCTCGTCGAGACGGTGTTCAGCCTCAACGGAATCGGCTACCTGTTCTTCACCGCAGTCATGCAAGGGGACTTACCGCTAGTCGGTTCGTTGATGTTCATATTCATCCTCCTCGTCGTGATAATAAACATCTTACAGGACTTCCTGTACACCATCATCGACCCCCGTGTCGGATACGATGGAGGTGCCTGAAATGAGTCGTACTCCTAACGCTGAAAACGAACGACCGATTCGAGAACGTATCACAGACAACCCACGCCCGGCGATGCTTTGGTTCGCCGGATTCGCCCTTCTCGTCGCGCTCGAATTCGGCGCGCTGGCGAGTACCGTAATGTCGATGCCGTGGGAGTTGCTGATGGACAAACTGCCGTCGTTCTTGACGTCCATCGCCGCGCCGTTCGCCACTGTCGGTGACGCACTCGCGGATATTCCGACGTTGCTGTCGAGGAATATTTTCGACAATTCCGGATGGCGACTGCCCGGTGGCGGATGGGGCGGAACGTTCCTCGGACTGTCTCCGGCAATCGTCTGGGCACTTCGCGTCGTGCTCGTCTACACATATGCTCTCGTCTTCCTGTACTGGCTCTGGCGCGGCTACCTGACGTTCCGCGAGCACTACCGCTACGCAGATTGGACGCCGCGTGACGACATGGTCAACCGATTCCGCGGTCACTCGTGGGGAATATTCGGCTTCATCGTCGTTTTCATGTTCGTCGTGATGGCGGTTTTCGCCCCGGCGCTCGGTACGACGACGGTGGAGCGAACCATCGACAATCCGTTCTCCTACGAAACCAAATATCTGGACAAGGAAACGGGGCAAGTCGAGACTACTCTCATCGGTGAGGCAAACCGCGGGTCGGGCTCGGAAGGTGCCGGTGCCAACGTAGCTCCGATGACCTACGACGCCTTCGACCGATGGCATCCGTTCGGTACCATGCCGTCCGGGAAGGACATGTTCACATTCATGGTACACGGTGCGCGTATTTCGCTGTTCATCGGTGTCGTCGCTATCGGCCTCAGCGGACTCATTGCGGCAGGCTTCGCCCTGCTGACGGCGTACTACAAAGGTCTCGTTGACCTCGCTGTCGTCATCGTGGGTGATTCCATCATGTCGCTTCCGAGACTGTTGTTCCTCATCTTACTATCCTTTGTCCTCCAAGGGACGTGGATAGCTGGCGTTTACAATGGCGGGCTCCTCTTGGCGTTGCTGTTCGCCGCTACCGGGTGGCCGTTCTTGTGGCGTGCCGTCCGTGGTCCCGCGTTCCAAGTTGCGGAACAGGAGTGGATTGACGCAGCGAGAAGCTTCGGACAGAAACCGCGCGTGACGATGCAAAAACACATGGCACCATACATCCTCGGCTACCTACTCGTGTACGCTTCAATGACGCTCGGTGGTATCATCATCGCCGTTGCGGGGCTGTCGTTCCTCGGACTCGGTGTCCAAGCGCCGACGCCGGAATGGGGTCGGGCAGTGGACGTCGGGCAGGACTTCGTGGCAACGCAGTCATGGCACATCTCGTTCATTCCGGGTGTGCTTATCGTACTGGTCGTGACCGCGTTCAACGCGCTCGGTGATGGCATCCGTGACGCCATCGACCCACAGAGTGACTCCGGTGAAGACGGCAGTTCCGAAGTCGCCGCGGCAGGAGGGAGTGGTGCATAATGGCGTCGAGCCAATACTCCACGTCGAAAACCAGTGAGGACGCAATCTTGCAGGTGGAGAACCTCCAAACCGCGTTCTTCACCGACAAGGAAGTCATCCGCGCCTGCGACGGTGTCTCGTTCGACATCAAGCGCGGTGAGACGGTCGGTATCGTCGGCGAGTCCGGTTCTGGAAAGAGCGTGACCGCACGCTCCATCATGGGACTTGTCGATTCGCCGGGACGGATTCTCGGCGGCAGTATCAAATTCAGGGGCGAGGAACTGACCTCGAAGTCGGAAAAACAGTACCGGAAACTTCGCGGCGGGGACATCGCAATGGTGTTCCAAGACCCGTTGACGAGTTTGAACCCCGTCTACAGCGTCGGGAACCAAATCAAAGAGGCGCTGAAACTCCATCAGGACATCAGCGGAACGGAGGCGACGAAGGAAGCCATCAGCCTGCTCGAAGCTGTCGGGATTCCGGACGCCTCCCGTCGGGTCAAAGAGTATCCACACGAGTTCTCGGGTGGAATGCGTCAGCGTGCCGTCATCGCGATGGCGCTGGCCTGTGACCCCGAACTGCTAATCTGTGACGAACCGACGACCGCGCTGGACGTGACGATTCAGGCGCAAATCCTCGAACTCCTCGATGAACTTCAGGAAGAGCGCGACCTCGCAATCATGTTCATCACGCACGACATGGGCGTTATCGCCGAAATTGCAGACCGCGTCAACGTGATGTACGCGGGCGAAATCATCGAAAGTGCTCCCGTCGTCGAACTGTTCGAGAATCCACGGCATCCCTACACGCAGGGGCTTCTGCGGAGCATTCCCGGCAGTAATCTGGATGCAACGCGCCTCGAGACCATCGAGGGCGACGTGCCGACGCCGAACGAACCGGCGACCTACTGCCGGTTTGCTCCCCGGTGTCCCAAAGCGTTCGCAGAGTGTGACAAAGTCCATCCCGTACCGCTTTCGGTCAACGAGGATGCGGAAAACCACACGTCCGCGTGCCTGCTGTATCCGGAGGACGTGTCACAGTCAGACGCTGTCGAGATGCATCGCAACGCCGAAACAGAAAGTGAGGAAGAACTATGAGCAAGGTACAGCAAACCGAATCTGAATCAGTCAGCGTCTCGGAAGGCGAAACGCTCGTACAGGTCAACAATTTGAAGACCTACTACGGCGAGGGCGGACTCGTCGGGTCGAACCCCGTCAAAGCCGTTGACGGTGTTTCGCTGAACATCAAACGCGGCGAAACGCTCGGACTGGTCGGTGAATCCGGCTGTGGTAAATCGACGCTCGGCCGAACGCTCATCCAGTTGGAGAATGCGACGGACGGCGAAGTGCTGTTCGACGGCACTGACATCACCGAACTCTCCGGCACGGAACTCAAAAACTGGCGGCGGAACAGCCAGATGGTGTTCCAAGATCCGGAATCCAGCCTCAACGACCGGATGACTGTCGGTGAAATCGTCCGCGAACCGCTAGACGTCCACGACTGGAAGACGCCGCGTGAGCGCAGACAGCACGTCCGCGAACTGCTCGACGTAGTCGGGCTTCAACCGGAACACTACTACCGCTATCCGCACCAGTTTTCCGGCGGTCAGCGCCAGCGTATCGGTATCGCCCGTGCGCTCGCACTCGAACCCGAGTTCATCGTGCTGGACGAACCGGTGTCGGCACTGGACGTGTCCGTGCAGGCCCAGATTCTCAACCTGCTCGAAGATTTGCAGGAGGAGTTCGGCCTCACCTACCTGTTCATCGCGCACGACCTCTCCGTGGTTCGCCACATCTGTGACCGCGTCGCGGTGATGTATCTCGGTCACATCATGGAACTCGGTGGGGCAGAAGAGCTGTTCGAAAATCCGAAAAATCCGTACACCATTTCGCTGTTGTCCGCGATTCCCGACCCCGACCCGACGGCGAAAGGCGACCGAATTACCCTTCGTGGGACGCCACCAAGTCCGCGCGACCCGCCGAAAGGCTGTCCGTTCAGTACGCGCTGTCCGATGAAAATTCGCCCGGAGGAGTTCCAGCACATCGACGACGACCTGTGGGTCGCCGTCGAAGTGTTCCGCGAAGTCGTGCGCGAACGCTCGCGGGCAGAGCGGTCGATGACCGACCAAGTGAAAGAAATCCTCGGAATGGAGACGCGCTTTTCGGACATCGGCGAGATTCGTCAGGAACTGTTCGCCGAGTTCGACGTGCCGCGAGAGGTGGAAAAACACATCGACGAGGCCGCGGGGTACATCGAAAACAACAGCGACAAGCAGGCTCGTAACTACCTCCGCGACGTGTTCGGAAGCGTTTGTGACGCCGAAAACCCGGACGACAATGTCGTGAGCAACACCGGTCGCTTCAGTCATTGTCACCGACATCTGGACGACTACGAAGAGCCGGACGAGTTCACGCCCTACACGATGCGGTAATGGTCGATGCGAACCAGTCCCCACGGCGGTTTCGACAGCTGCTTGACGCGCTCGTCTACGCAGTCGCGGTGGCTGGCTTCGCGTTCGTCGTCGGCGTCGTGGTGAGCTTTTTGTTCGGTTCCGACCTCGTCGGAGTGAAATACTCCCTCTTTCTCATCGGATTCTTGCTTTTCGGCTACGCGACATTGTTGATGCTTCCGTCCGCACCGTGGGACGTCAATAAAACCGACGACGGTGGCGTCGAAATCGTACGAAACAAAGAGCGAAGCGAAGTTATCGGGTCGCGCGAGGAGACGCGATTCCAAGCGACGGTACAGCGAATTCCGCCGCTGTCCCACTATTCGATTCCACCAGAAGAACGACTTTCGTCCTCGACGAAGCTATTCGTCGCCAGTATCGCGGTGCTCGCCACGTCCTACATCATGGAAGCTGTGTTCGGCGTAGGGTTGTAACAACAGTTTTTACCGCTTCGACGCCTGACATGGCTGTATGCCAGAAATCGGTGACGAGGATGTAAACTACGCCGACCGTATTGCGGCCAATGCAGATGTCGAGAAGGGGGCGTGGAAGCGGACGCTTGACGATATGGAAGCGATGGCTGAAGAACTCGAAGAGGAGGGATGGAATGTCATCGACATTCCGGCCAGTCATACCGCGCCCGAAAATCCGGATGCGGGACGAACCGACCGGTTCGGATTCGTGTACGTCATTCCGGACAACTACGCCGACGAGTTCAGCGAGGCAGTCGAAGCGGGAACCTTCCCGTCCTATCAGGTGTTCCGTCAGGAGATGTCCTCCCGCGTGTTCATGCTGACGCAGTATCTCGACCCTGACACGGAAACCGCGATTCTCATCGCCGGAACGTACGAGATGATGCACGCGCCAGCACTCGTCAAAGCCGCAATGCGGGAAGAGGAGATGTTCAGCCACGTCCAAACCATCGATGGCACGGTTCTCGGGTCATTCCGCCACGACGATTACACGAAATTCTTCCCGAATCCGGAGAAGTACGAAAACTACGTCGTCGAACCGAACGTTGGCGATCACCACGACGAGGAGTAACTTCTCGCTCGCCGATTTCTGTTCGGTCGCTTATTCCTTGTTTGTCCGTTCTGCTGGTTGATTTCGATTCAACCGTTCTTCTAGTATATAAACTCTGACGCCAGAAGCACTGCATGCTTCGCAGGGTACAAGAAGGGTGAAACCGTATCCGGCGCGTATGAACGTTGCCGAAGCGATGACGCCCCGGTCAGACGTGGTTACCGTCGAGCTTCCGGGCACGCGCGATGACGTGCTCGAATATCTCCAAGAACGCTCGTTTTCCTCCGTTCCGGTCGTCAAACAGACTGACGACGGCGAGCAGTACCGTGGCCTCATCTCCCGTGACGACCTCATCGAAAACCCCGACGAAGACCAACTCGCGCTGTTGATGCGCGAGGTAGCGACGACGACGCAGGACGCAACCATCGAGGAAGTCGCCAACCTGATGCTGGACGAAGGCACGCGCCGCGTCCCAGTCGTGGACGGCGAACTCGAAGGAATCGTCACCGTCACCGACGTGGTTCGAGCGATTGCCGAAGGCGAAGCCGACGGCGACACCGAAGTCGGAACGCTGGCCAACAAGGACGTGAACACCTGTTACGTCGATTCACCGCTGACGGTCGCAGAACGCGAGATTTTCTATGCGAACGTCCCCTACGCAGTCGTTCTCGACGCGGACGGTGAGATGGACGGTATCATCACCGAAGTCGATATTATCGAAGTCGCTCGCGTTGTCGAGGGCGAAGACGACACCGGCGGAAGCATCGCTAACGAGGACGACGACTGGATGTGGGAAGGAATCAAATCGGTCGGCAACAGCTACATCCCGACGCGGAACGTCGAGATTCCGTCTACGCCCGTCCGAGAGTTCATGACCGAAAACGTCGTGAACGTCACGAAACGCAAAACCGCGCGTGAGGTGTCCCAGATGATGCTGAACAACGACATCGAACAGGTTCCGCTCGTCAGCGGCGACAAACTCGTCGGCATCGTCCGGGACGTGAACCTGCTGGAGGCACTGAAATGAGCGACGAACTGGTCGAACTCGCCAAACGGCGCGGCTTTTTCTTCCAAGCCGCAGAGCCGTACGGCGGCGTTTCGGGCTTCTACGTCTACGGCCCGCAGGGTGCGGCGCTAAAACGCAATATCGAGGACTCGTGGCGCGACCGATTCCAAGTGCAAGAAGGCCACCGCGAAATCGAAGCCCCGACCATCATGCCGGAACCCGTATTCGAAGCCTCGGGTCACCTCGACACCTTCGACGACATGCTGGTCGAATGCCCGGAATGCGGCGAGAGCCACCGTGCCGACCACCTCATCGAGGACAACACGGATATCGAGGACGCGGAAAGCTACCCACTGGACGAAGTCGGCGACCTCATCGCAGACCACGACCTGCATTGCCCGGACTGCGACACTCCGCTTGCAGGCGAACCTGTCGAGGATTTCAACCTCATGTTCGAGACGGACATCGGCCCCGGTTCGGGCCAACCCGGCTACCTCCGCCCGGAGACGGCACAGGGAATTTTTGTGGAGTTCCCGCGACTCAAAGAGTACGCGCGCAACAGCCTTCCGTTCGGTACTACGCAAATCGGCAAAGCTTACCGGAACGAAATCAGTCCGCGAAAATCCATCGTTCGCGTCCGCGAGTTCACGCAGGCGGAACTGGAACATTTCATCGACCCCGAGGAGGACGAACCGCCACTCGAACGCGTCGAAGACGTGGAAGTGCGACTGTACTCGGCACCCGAACAGAACGCGGACGACGGCGACTATCTCGACACGACGATTGGCGAAGCGGTCGAAGAAGGCATCATCGCAAGCGACTGGGTCGCTTACTACGTCGGCGTCGCCCAAGAGTGGTACGAGCGAATTGGCATCGACATGAACCGGTTCCGATTCCGCCAGCACCTCGCGGGCGAACGCTCGCACTACGCGAGTGACTGCTGGGACGCTGAGGGTGAAATCGGCGGCGACTGGATTGAACTCGCCGGTATCTCCGACCGAAGCGATTACGACCTCTCGAAACACGGCGAGTATTCCGACGACGACTTCACCGTCTTCCGACAGTACGACGAACCGAAGGTGGTCGAACGAGCGACGGTCGAACCGGATATGAGCTATCTCGGGCCGGAATTCGGCGGCGCGGCGGGCGACATCACCGACGCGCTCCAGCGTCTCGCGGAGCGCAACCGCTCGGCGTTCGACAGCGACGAAGTCACTGTCGAAGCAGGTGGCGAATCCTACACGATTCCGGTCGGGAAAACCGGCTTCAGCGTCGATGAGGTCAAAGAATCCGGCGAACACATCACGCCGCACGTCATCGAACCCTCCATCGGTGTGGGTCGCGCACTCTACACCGTCCTCGTTCACTCCTACGAACAGGACGACGTTGAGGGCGAGACGAGAACCCGACTCGCGCTCGAACCCGAACTCGCGCCGACTACAGTGGGTGTTTTCCCACTGATGGATAAAGACGACATGGGCGAAACAGCGCGCGACATCGCCACCGAACTGCGTACCAGCGGTTTCGACGTGACCTACGACGACTCGGGTAACATCGGTCGGCGCTACCGACGCCAAGACGAAGTCGGCACGCCGTTCTGTGTCACCGTGGACTACGAAGGCCTCGAAGACGACAGCGTGACGCTCCGCGAACGCGATTCGACCGAACAGGTTCGAGTCCCCGTTTCTGACCTCGCCGACATTCTCACCGACCTTCGGAGTGGCGACCGCGAATTTAGCGACCTGTAACCGTGTCGGGCGAAATCAAGCGCCGACTGGTGCACGTCAGCGGAACCGGCTTTCCGGCGCTCTACCTGCTGGACTTGGTGACGTGGCACGAACTGCGCTTGTTGCTCGTCCTCGGGTCGCTCGTCGCGCTCGTCCTCGAAATAATTCGCCTGTACATCGGACTGGATTGGAATATTTACGACGAACTCACGCGTGAGTACGAACAGGACAACCTCGCGGGCTACGCTCTGTACTTCTTCGGAATGACCGTCACCGCGTGGGCGTTCCAACCGGAAATTGCGATTCCGGCGATGCTCATGCTGACCATCGCCGACCCCATCAGCGGTCTGCTCGGATCGGGCGAACTGGGCGTCAAGGCGACTCACACTCTGCTTGCGACGTTCGCGGTCTGTGTCGCCATCGCCTCGATTTTCGGCCTGCCCGTTCCGGCGGCGATTCTCGGTGCAATCGCCGCAACCCTCGCGGACGGCGTGAAACCGGTCATCGCGGGTTACGTCATCGACGACAATCTCACGATTCCAATCGGTGCGGGAGTGGCGATTTTCGTGGGATTGCAGTATGTTCCGGCAATCGTCTGAATTTCCCTCTCATTCTCTCATTCATCGTGTTTGGTTTCGCTTTCTCGTATAAACCTTCACCCTTCACTTTCTCCCCCACACGAACCCTTTAACCGAATGACGACGAAACCATACGACGAATGGCGACCACGGACGCTGAAACGAACTACGTGGAACATCCCTATCTCACCCAGACGTTCATCGAGCGGCGACTCTACCAGATTCAACTCGCGGGCACGGCACGCAACGACCACACGCTGGTCTGTCTGCCGACCGGACTGGGAAAAACGACCGTCAGTCTGCTCGTTACGGCGGAACGACTGAACGAGGTCGGCGGAAAGTCGCTCCTGCTCGCACCGACGAAACCGCTGGTCAACCAGCACGCCGATTTTTATCGGCAGGCGCTTTCCGTGCCGGACGAGGAAATCGTCGTGTTCACTGGCGAGGTGCGACCCGACGAACGCTCGAAGCTGTGGGACTCCTCGACGGTCATCATCGCAACGCCGCAGGTCGTGGAAAACGATTTGGTGGGTGGACGAATCGACCTCGGGCCGGTGACCCACATCACCTTTGACGAGTGCCATCGGGCGACCGGCGATTACGCGTACAACTACATCGCCGAGCGATACCACGCGGACGCTCACGACCCCCTCGTCACCGGAATGAGTGCGTCACCGGGTGGGGACAAGGAGTCGATTATGGAAGTCTGTGAGAACCTCGGCCTTCACGAAGTCGAGGTGATGACCGAGGAGGACAGCGACGTTTCCACCTACACGCACGACACCGAAGTCGAGTGGGTTCGCGTCCAACTCCCTGACGAAATTCTGGAGATTCGGGACGCGCTGAACGAAGTGATTTCCGACCGACTGGAGCGGCTGAAACAACTCGGCGTCGTCAACACGACGCGCCCGGACATCTCTCAGAAGGATTTGAACAAGGTTCGCGGACAGTTACAGAAACTCATCGACAACGACCAGTCGGAGGGGTACAAGGGCATGTCCGCGCACGCAGAAGTGATGAAACTCCGGCGTGCGGTCGAACTCGCCGAAACCCAGAGCGTCGAATCCCTGCGCCGATATTTCGAACGCCAGCGAAATTCGGCCCGGTCGTCGGGGGCGTCGAAAGCGAGTCAGCGCATGGTTTCGGAACCGAAAGTGCAGGAGGCGATGCGGAAGGCGGTGCAGTTCGATGACCGCCATCCCAAATTCCGCAAAGCACACACCTTCGTCGCACAGACGCTCGTGGACGGCGGCCAGCGAATCATCGTGTTCACCGAATCGCGCGACACGGCGGAAACGCTGACGGAATTTTTCGGTCAGCATTTCGACGCCCGGCGATTCGTCGGGCAAGGGGACAAGGACGGAAGCGACGGCATGACCCAGAAAGAACAGCAGGAAGCGCTCGACAACTTCCGTGCTGGCGAGTTCGAAGTGCTGGTTTCCACGTCCGTCGCGGAGGAAGGACTGGACGTTCCGGAAGTCGATTTGGTGCTATTTTACGAACCGGTTCCGACCGCGGTTCGCTCGATTCAGCGCAAGGGGCGAACCGGACGACAGGCCCAAGGGCAGGTCATGGTTCTCCTCGCGGAAGACACCCGCGACGAGGCATACTTCTGGATTTCGAAGCGACGAGAGGACGAAATGGAGTCGGAACTGCGGAAACTGAAAGGCGTCGCCGTGGAAGTCGAGGAGGAACTCGACAAATCACAGCAAACGTTGGGCGATTTCGACGCGGATTCTCCCGACGAAGTCAGCCACGGGTTACAGGAGTTCGACACCGAAGATGGCGATACCGAAGAAAAGAACGCCGACGAACCGGACGGCATCGTGGCGACTGCCAGAAAACGCGACAACGGCGAGAGCGTCGAAATCGTCGCCGACCAGCGCGAACTCGACGCGAATATCGCCCGTGACCTCTCCGCCCGCGAAGGCGTGGACGTTCGCCTCGAAACGCTCGCAGTCGGCGATTACGTCCTCAGCGACCGGGTCGCCGTGGAACGAAAATCCGTGGGTGACTTCCTCGACACGTTGGTCGGCGGCGACCGCTCCGTATTTGAGCAGGTGGGCGATATGAACCGCCACTACGCCCGACCCATCGTCATCATCGAGGGTGACGGCCTGTACGAACAGCGAAACGTTCACCCCAACGCGATTCGCGGTGCACTGTCGTCGTTGGCGGTCGATTTCGGTGCGAGCATCCTTCGGACGGAAGACGAGAAAGATACCACGGATTTGCTCGAAGTTATCGCCACGCGCGAACAGGAAGTGAGCGACCGCGAAGTTTCGGTTCACGGCGACAAACACGCGAAGACACTTTCGGAGCAACAGGAGTACGTCGTCGGGTCTATTGCGGACATCGGCCCTGTCACCGCTCGTTCCTTGTTGGAGACGTTCGAGACGGTTCAAGCAGTGATGACCGCGGAGAAAGACGAACTTATGGAAGCACAGGGAGTCGGCGAAGTCACTGCCGACCGAATCCGCGAAGTCGTCGCCGAGGAGTACGACCCGTAAGCAGTGCTTACCGGGGGACGACAACCGGGTTCGTTTTCGACAGCACCGTGCAAAGTTATTTTAGCCTAACAGGGCTTCGTTCTCCGAAGTATGGGTAGGATGAACCAGCGTAAACGACCTGAACGGTCAATCCACATTAAATCCTCCGCGGTGATTCACCCGATGGAGAGTAAACCATGTTACCCCGGCCCACCACGCAGGACGATGATGACGGGTTGGCTGTAGAAGAGTTATACGGAAAGCCACAGCACGAAATTTCCGCAGAGGCAAGCGAACAGGAGTTGTACGGCGACCCACAGCACGACACTCCAGACCGCTTTTCAACGGGTTTTAACCCGGATTTCGGGCACGCGATGAACTGGTTTGATTATCCGAAAGAAACGGCATCCCGTCTTCGCCGAGGGTTGTTCCCCACGGAACGATAGCTACTGACGCATTTTAACTCGAACACTGTCGTCGTATCGAGATTCGACGCATTTGACGTTTCGGCGAAATCGGTGAGCCTACCGCTTCGCTCGGTCTAACGCGTCCAAGGCTTCCGCCCCTTCTCGTGTTGCGGCCAGCAGTTCGCGGACACGTCCGACGTCGTCGGTCTGCTCCGCCTCCCTCGTCAGTTGCGTCAGCTTTCGAACCAGCGCGTTTCGGGCCTCCGTGAGGCCGCCCGTACCAGGTTCGTCCTGTCCAACCGCCGTTCGCGGTTCCGGACTTCGACCGTGTGGTGTCCCCGTCTGACTCGGTGGTGCGCGCCGAGGCTGATTCGATGGGGCCGTGGATTGGCCGGATTGTGGCGACTGGCCGGTCGTTTCTGCATTCGATTGTTCGACTTCGATATTCGTCGCATCCGTAGAAGTTCCTTCCGCAGATGTGGTTTCCGACTGCGCTTCCTGATTCTCCGCATTCTGCGCCGATTCCGATTCAGCAGGCGCGTTACTTGCTGGTTGTTGCTGTTGACAGGTCGGACAGAATTCCGTTCCGTTCTGGCGGAAAATAGGGTCGCCACAGGTGTCGCAGTGTTTTCCCGTCATCGTCGCGCCCTGCAACAGCAGTTCGCTCATTCGCTGTGTCGCCTTTCTTTCCTCTTTTTCGGCTTCGTACTGCTGGCGGAGTTTCTCCCGCTCTGCTTCCTTATCGAAGTCGCTCATGTGCGAACAGAGTCCGTCCAGACTCTTGCCCCTTTTGCTGTTTTCCCCTGCTTCCGCCCGGAACTTTATATACGATACCGCGGCCAAAACCGCCGTGTCGAAAATTCCGTTCAGCGAACTCGCAACCGCCGCGTACTGTCCGCGCAAACTGTACTACCAGCGTCAGGACGACATCGAAATTCCCGACCTCGTCGCCGAACGACGAGCACTCGCATTCGAATACGAATCGCTTCTCGCCGCCGACCCCTCCGACCTGAGCGACTGCCCGATTGCCGTCTCGCCGGAGCAGTTTCGGTCGAATCTCGAACACGCAAGCGAACTCGATGCGTGGCCCGAACTCGCCTCTCCCTCCGACCGCGAACGACTCACCGAGGGGAAAGACTGTCGCGGAATCGTCCACAAAGTCCTCGACTTAGAAACGCCCGTTCCGTCGATGGTGTTCACCGGAACGCCTCCTGAACACGGCGTCTGGGAGGCACAAACCGTCCGCACCGTCGCCGCGGCGAAGGCGCTCTCGTGGGAACATGAGCGGATGGTAGAGCGCGCGTTTGTCGAATATCCTGCCTACGGAATCGTCCGCGAAATTCGGCTCGGAACCCGTCGAAAAGCCGCGTATCGCCGCGCCGTTCGCACTACCCAAGCCATCGACGGGCCGCCACCGCGGTTGAAAAATCAGTCGAAATGCGAGGCGTGTGAGTACCGCGCCGAATGCGGCGTCAAAACCCGTTCGCTTCGCTCACTCCTCGGCCGTCTCGGCGGTTAGCCACGCCTCTATTTCGTCGGCGAGTTCGCCGCGTCGAACGATTTCGCCCCGTTCGACGTTGACGACGGTGCTCCCGGTTCCGCCGGTTTCCCCGCCGTCGATAATAATCGCTGCGGCGTCCTCGATTTCTGTATCGAGGTCGGCAACGCGCGTCACACTCGTGTGGCCACTCACGTTCGCGCTCGTGCTGGTAATCGGCGCGACGTGTTCGAGTAGCTCCAGTGCTCGTTCGTGATCTGGAATCCGAACGCCGACGCGGGGTTTGCCAGCGGTGAGCACGTCCGGAACGACATCTCGTTTCTCGCAGAGAACAGTAACTGGCCCGGGTAAAAATTCTCTCATGAACTTCCGTTCACGCTCCGTCGGGCGAACGTAGGAAAGGGCGGACTCCACGTCTGGAACTGCGAGCGAAACCGGTTTCTCTCGCGCCCGCCGTTTCGCGTCGAACACTGCGTCGATGGCGTTCGGGTCGAGGGCGTCCGCTCCAAGCCCGTACACCGTTTCGGTTGGATAGACGACGAGGTTTCCGTCTCGAATAGCACGCGCCGCTTGTTCTATCTCGTCCATACTCGGGTTTCGACCGTCGGGCGAAAAAAGCATAGCGTCGTAGTTGTCGGTGCTATTGCTCTTCGATGGCTGCTTCGACGTCGTCGTACTCCGGGAACTCCGGCCATTCGGTTGCGACCCACGCGTATTCGACCGTTCTCTCCTCATCCAGCAGGAACATTGCGGGTCGCGGTTCGCTGATTCCGGCCATCCCGTCCATCTCGAAGTCGATGCCGTACTCCTTTGCGACTTCGTTCGCCGGGTCGCTGAACAGTCGGAAATCCATCTCGCGCTCCTCGATGAGGGTCTTGTGTTCGTAGGGCGTCGAAATGGACAGGCCGACGATTTGCACGTCGTTGTTCTCTCCCCACGCGCGTTCGCGCAGTTCGTTCCAGACGTAGGTCGCAGGGAATCCGCCGTCCATGGTGTAGAAGACGAGCAGTGTCGGCCCGTCTTTGGTTATGTCCGAGAGCGAAACGTCCTCCCAAAACTCCTCGTTGACGAGTGGCCGCGTGAAGTCGGGCGCAGTTTCACCGACTTCGGGATTCGCCGCTTCGCCGAGTTCCACGACGTCGAAATCGACCATCAGTTCTCCCCTCCGTAGGTGTTTTCGATGTATTCGACGATGTTTGCACTCTCGCTCATCGTCACACCTGTATCTTCGTCTACGACGGCCGGAACGGTTCGCTTCCCGCTGATTCGCTTGACGACGTTTCGGTCAGAATGCATCGGTTCGACGAACCGTGACTGGTATGGCAGGTCGTACTCGTGTAATTTCCGAACGACGCGCTCGCAGTAGGGACACGCTTGCAGTCGATACAGCGTGATTGCCGGGTCTGCGCTCTTGGCACTCATAGAGGATGTTTGGGACGAAATACCCGTAAGGGCTTCGCTCGCGGCAGTTTCACCCGTGACATCAGTCAGCAAAAGAATAAAGAGTTAATCCCACCGACGCTCAAGGTGGGTTATTGAATGACACTCTCTCCGAAACTGGTCATCCTCGCGCAGACTGCCCCGCCCGATAGCATGCTTGGAATTCCAATCTCCGATGCGGTTATCCAGTGGGGTGGATTCGGGGCTATCGTCGTCCTGCTCATCCTGTCTGCGTTCTTTTCCTCGTCCGAAATTGCGATGTTCTCGGTCGCAAAGCATCGAGTCGAGGCATTGGTCGAGGATGGCGTCAAAGGCGCAAAAACGGTCGATTCGTTGAAAAACGACCCGCACCGTCTGCTCGTTACGATTCTCGTCGGTAACAACATCGTCAACATTGCGATGACTTCGCTTTCGACGGCTATCGTCGGAATCTATTTCGCCCCCGGCCCAGCAGTGCTCATCTCGACGTTCGGTATCACGTCGCTCGTCCTGCTGTTCGGCGAGAGCGCGCCGAAATCCTATGCAGTCGAAAACACGGAGTCGTGGGCGCTTCGAATTGCAAAACCGTTGAAATACTCCGAATACATCCTCCTCCCACTCGTCATCACGTTCGACTACCTCACGCGCGCCATCAATCGCGTAACCGGCGGTCGCTCGGCAATCGAGACGTCCTACGTCACGCGCGACGAGATTCAGGACATGATTCAGACGGGCGAGCGCGAGGGCGTCATCGAGGAGGACGAACGCGAGATGTTAGACCGCATCTTCCGGTTTAACAACACCATCGCCAAGGAGGTCATGACGCCGCGACTCGATATGACCGCCGTGCCGCAGGACGCCGAAGTTGACGAAGCAATCGAAACGCTCGTTCAGGCGGGCCACGAGCGCGTGCCGGTGTACGAGGGCAGTCTGGACAACGTCATCGGCATCGTCACGGTTCGTGACCTCGTGCGCGAGAAATCCTACGGCGAGTCTGGTGATAGTCTCAAACTCAACAACCTGATTCAGCCGACGCTTCACGTCCCGGAGAGCAAGAACGTGGACGAACTGCTGACCGAAATGCGCGAAAACCGGATGCAGATGGTCATCGTCATCGACGAGTTCGGGACGACGGAGGGCCTCGTGACCATGGAGGACATGGTCGAGGAAATCGTCGGGGAAATCCTCGATGGCGAGGAAGAAGAGCCAATCGAGTACATCGACGACGACACGGTCATCGTCCGCGGCGAGGTCAACATCGACGAAGTGAACGATGCGATGGAAATCGAATTGCCGGAAGGAGAAGAGTTCGAGACGATTGCCGGGTTCATCTTCAACCGCGCAGGACGGCTTGTCGAAGAGGGCGAAGACATCGACTACGAAGGTGTTCGTCTCCACGTCGAACAGGTCGAAAACACGCGCATCATGAAGGCCAGAATTACGCGTCTCGATGATGCAGGGGTCGAAACCAACACCGTCGAAGAGGGTGTCGAGTCGGGCGCAGAGTAACCCCCGGATTCTCCTGTCACAAATTTCCAGTTTCGTGAGAACGCGATTTGTGCGACCCAGTGAACCACCATTTCAACAATGGCTAGATATCTCTCCAACGATTTGCCAGCATGGTGGTGGAACCCCGTGCAACAGCGGACGACACAACCACAGGAAATCGGCAGATGAATCAATTTTAGAAATCGGCCGACTGACCAACCGCCAGAAATCAGCATTTGACACAGCCACCGAAATCAGCATTCGACGCAACCGCCAGCGGCCAGCACACTCACCGCGAATGAGGAGCGATAGCGACGGATGAGCGGGCCGACGAATCCCCCGGAGGGGGTGAGGAGGCTTTTGGTCCAGATTTTTATCGAGGGTCGCGCGGTTTGCGACCCTCGCAATAAAAAGGTGGTAGCGAAAAGGTGGCTTAGAAGGAAACGTTCGACTCCATTCCGTCAGTCGCATCCTCTAGCCCGTCCTGTTGCATATCTTGTGTCATCTGGTCGGATAGCTCGCGGTCTTGAAGGATGTTCTCGAACTCGTTGATGTACTGCTGGTTGACCGACCGCGCTTCGTCTTTCGCTTCGATGACGCGCTGGTAGCGTCGAATCATCGATTCGCTCGTGTCGAGTTGGTCGGCGCAGTCGGCGGCCGACATTTCAGAAACAAGACAGTCCTTCAAGTCTGTAATGTCGAACGGTGCGTCGGTGTCTGCCTCCCGGAAGAGATGGAGGTCGATTCGCGCGTGGAAGACGGTTTCGACGGGCGATGTATCACCGAGTTCGTCCGCGATTTCGTCGTCCTCTTTGCCTGCCGAGAACTGTCGCACGACGGAGGAAAGTTCCTCGTTAGAAAGCGATGTACCGAAATCGTAGCGTTCGCGCATCTCTTCGATGACGTCGCGCAGTTGCTCGTCCACCTTCTCTTCGGAGCTTAGAGAGCCGTGCGTCTCCGCTTGTTTCTCCGTAACTGTCTCTTCGTCGGTCACATCCATGAAGATGTCACGAAGTTCCTCGGTTTTCTCATCCATGGCGCGTAGCTGATGCTGTGATAATATAAAAACCTGTTGGGCGATTGGTGGAATTTTTGTCCAATTATCCAAGTCCGCATATATTTCAACAGAATTAACCGCCCCTCCGTCAACCGAAGCTATCTTATTGGTTGACGAGCGACGATTGGCCATGTCAACTGAAACCGGTTCGGTCGAACTCGTCGGCGAGCAGACGGTCGGCAACATCGCACGCACGGCGCTGTTCGCGGCGGTCATCGGCGCGTTTGCACAAGTTTCGTTCCCTAACCCACTCGCACCAGCAATTCCCGTCACACTGCAAGTGCTGGGCGTTTTCCTCGCTGGAATCTTCCTTGGGCCGCTTTGGGGGTCTGCTTCCATGGTTCTCTACCTCGTCGCGGGATCTGTCGGCGCTCCGATTTTCGCCAATGGCTCTGCCGGATTGGGCGAACTCGTCCAACTCACTGGCGGTTACCTGCTTTCGTACCCTCTCGCCGCCTTCGTCATCGGCGTCATCGTCCACGGCGGGTTGACGCTCCGCGACCCGAAACAGGCCGGAGTCATTCGACTCGTGGCCGGGATGGTCGCCGGAACCGCCGTCATCTACGCCTTCGGAACGGTCGGCTTCTCGTACTTCGGCAACTACGGACTGACCGAGGCGTTCACGCTTTCGGCAGTCGCGTTCATTCCCTTCGAAGCGTTCAAAATCGCCGCCGCGGTCGGTATCATCCGTAGCGACCGCGTTACTGCCGAATGATAACGACGCAAAATCTCGTCCACCGATTCGGCGGTGCGACCGCGCTCGACAGAATCTCACTCACGATTCCCGACGGCCAGTTCGTCGTCCTTGCCGGGTCGAACGGAAGTGGAAAAACGACGCTCGTCCGGCATTTCAACGGCTTGCTTACGCCCGATGAGGGCGACGTACTGGTCGATGAGACGCCCGTCGAAGACGACCTCGTCGCCGCGAGAACGCGTGTTGGCATGGTGTTTCAACATCCGCGGGATACGTTCGTCTCGGCAACCGTCGGCGCGGACGTGTCGTTCGGCCCTGAAAACCTCGGCCTGTCCCACGAGGAAATCGACCGCCGGGTACAAACGTCTTTATCCGCGGTCGGAATGGCAGACCGGAAAAACGACCGAATCGACTCCCTCTCCGGCGGCGAGTGCCAGCGCGTCGCTATCGCGGGCGCGCTGGCGATGGAACCGAACCACCTCGTGTTAGACGAACCGTTCACCGGACTTGACGCTCCGGCGCGCGATTCCGTGACTTCCCACCTCGAACGCTGTTCCGACGACGGAACCGGGTTCGTCGTCGTCACGCACGACCTTCGGGACGTTTGGTCGCTCGCCGACAGAATCGTCGCGCTCCAAGACGGACGAATTGCAGTCGATGGCAAACCCAACGAAGTCGCATCGAAAATCGCCGATTTCGGCATTCAGGTGCCATGATAGAGGTACGATGACGCTTGCATATCGCGCGACGGGGGCGTTTTCCGAACACCTCGACCCGCGGGTGAAACTGCTCTTTCAGGCCGTCTTTGCTTTCGCCGCGCTTGCGCGCACGACGCCGCGCGGTCTTGCACTGCTAAGCCTGCTCGTCGGAGCGGTTCTCGTTTCGGCGAATACGTCGCCGTTCTGGGTGCTCGGCGAGTTTCGCTACGTCTTTCCGTTCCTGCTCGGCGGCCCGCTGTTTGCGTCTCTGACGCTCGGTTCGCCGTGGTTCGTTCCCGCGGACGCGGTTCCGCCCGCCTTGGCCAGCTATCGCGTGCTTCTCGTTCTCTGTGTCAGCGCAGCGTACATCCGAACGACCCCGGTTCGGGAGTCGCGCGCGGCGATTCAGTGGCTCGTTCCCGGCCGTCCCGGTCAGTTTCTGGGGATGGGTGTTGCGTTCGTCTTTCGCTTCCTCCCGGTCTTACAGGCCGATTTGCGGGCGATTCGGGATGCAGTCGCCGCCCGGCTTGGTACGGAGCGGTCGCTCGCGGAGCGAATGCAACTCGTCGGGGCGGCGGGAGTGGCGCGCGCATTCTCGCGCGCAGATACGTTTTCGCTCGCGCTCCGCGCTCGCTGTTTCGCGTGGAATCCAACCCTTCCCCCGCTGGTGATTTCGCGTCGAGATGCGCCCGTGATTTGTCTCGTCTGCGTGCTCTCCGCTTGGTCATTCGTATAAATTACAAATTTGTTTTTCATTCTCGCAAGACGGCGGTGGGATGGACGGGAAGCAAGATTTAAGCAATTCGTCTCCACCTGATAGAACATGGAAATCTTCGCGCTTGCACAGGCGTCGGATACGACGCGCCCGACGTTCTGGAGAATCGGGCTTATCGGCGAGGCGATATTCTATTTCCTCGCCGCAGTTGCCGTTTTCTTCTTCCTGTTCGGCGTTTACAACCGCTTCGCGCGGTACGCAGACGGGGAAGACGACTGGTTCGAACGATTGAACGACCTTCCGGGTCGAATCACGAATGCGGCGAAAATCGTCCTCTCGAACGAGAAGCAGTTCAACCGCGACCTGTACGGCGGATTGATGCACTCGTTCATTTTGTGGGGATTCCTGACTCTCCTCATTGGAACGACGATTCTCGCCATCGACATGGACATTTACCAAAAGTTCACCCACTACGTCCTCGGCAGTGAGAACTCGTTCTTCACTGGCAACTTCTACCTCGCCTACTCGCTCGTGATGGATGCGATGGGCCTGTTGTTCGTCGTCGGTGTCGGCATGGCTATCTACCGACGCTACTGGGTTCGTAACCACCGACTCTGGGGTAAACACACCAGTAGAGAGGACGACCTATTCATTTGGACGCTGTTCGTGCTCGGCGTCGGTGGCTACATCACGGAAGGGTTCCGAATCCTCGGAACCGGCTTTCCGGACTTCGAAACGGTCAGTTTCGTCGGTTGGTTCGTTGCCGACGTGCTGCAAATCGCTGGCGTCTCCGAAAGTGCCGCAGTGGCATGGTATCCGGTCGTCTGGTGGGCGCACGCGATTCCGGCACTCGTCTTCGTCGCGGCGATTCCCTACGCAAAACCGTTCCACATGCTGTCGTCGTTCGCCAACGTCGTCACGCGCGACGAGAAAGCGGGCAAGCGACTTCCGGGCGTTCCGTCGGACGCCAGCCCCGACGAAATCGGTGCGACCAGCATCGAGGACTTCTCGTGGCGACAACTGCTCGACCAGGACGCCTGTACGAAATGTGGCCGATGTTCGTCCGTCTGTCCTGCGAAAGCGTCCGGTCGCCCACTTGACCCGCGCGACGTGATTCTCGACCTGAAACAGTACCGCGAGAATCTAGACGCGGGAACGACCGACGAAAAGCCAATCATCGCGGACGGCGGTTCCAGCGTTATCGACAGCAGAACGATGGAATCCTGCATGTCCTGTATGGCTTGCATGGACGCCTGTCCGGTTGACATCGAACACCTCACGTCCTTTACGGACATGAACCGCAGGTTGACCGAATCCGGTCAGATGGACGCAAACGTGCAGGACGCGATGATGAACGTCTTCCAGAACGGGAACGCCTTCGGCGACCCGGAGCGCAGGCGCCCCGAGTGGACGGAGGAACTCGACTTTGAGATTCCCGACGCCCGCGACGAGGACGTGGAGTTCCTCTGGTACGTCGGCGACTACCCGTCCTACGACGAGCGCAACCGCCGCGTTGCACGCTCCTTGGCCACCATCTTCCACGAAACTGGTGTCTCCTACGGCATCCTCTACGAGGAGGAGCGAAACGACGGCAACGACGTTCGTCGCGTCGGTGAGGAAGGACTCTACGAGATGCTGGTCGAAGACAACGTTGCCGCCTTCGAGAAATGCGACTTCGACAAACTCGTCTGTACCGACCCGCACAGCTACAACACGTTCAAAAACGAGTATCCGGAAATGGCAGAAGAGTTCGACGCGCCAGTCTACCACTACACGCAGGTTGTGGAAGAACTGTTCCGCTCGGGCCGCACGGGTCTGTCCGGAAACGAACTCGACTACACTGTCACCTACCACGACCCGTGCCACCTCGGACGCTACAACGACGAATACGAGGCTCCCCGAGAAATCGTCACAGGCACCGGCTGTACGCTGGACGAGATGCCGCGCAACCGTGCCAACTCGTTCTGCTGTGGCGGCGGCGGTGGCGGCCTCTGGATGGATTTCGAGGAAGACCCCAAACCGAGCGAGGAGCGCATTCGAGAAGCCTTGGAGGACACTGACGCCGCCTCCGGCGTCGAGAAGTTCGTCGTCGCCTGTCCGATGTGCATGACGATGTACGAGGACGGGCGGAAAACTGGCGGCTACGAGGAGGACATCGAAGTCGTGGACGTTGCCGAGTTAGTCGTGGAAGCGTTGGGCGCTGAAGATCGAATCGAAATTTCGGCGTGACCATTCGCTGATTTTCGTCTCCTGCGCGATTCCAACGGCTACTCGTCCGATGAATCTATTCATATCAAAATGATTACGTATGTGGGAAATAAAATATATGCCATGAACTCTCCCCTCGTTGCCCTCGGGGTGGTGTGTTTCGTCGCTCAAATTGTCACGCTCTACGGTCGGTACATCCAGGATAAATCGCGAATCGTTCTCATCACCGATGCCGGATACGCACTCTTCTGGGCATACCTCGCCCTCGTTGAGTTCTTCGAACTGCACTTCGCTACCATCGGCATCGCCGTTCTGCTTGCGATTCTTCTCCTGCTTACGGTGGTCAGTTTCCGCCGCCAACGGCGGGACAATCAAACGCAGTTCGTCTGAATGACACCCATTACTCTCGACTTTTTGCTCCCATCCTTATTCCTTCGCCGAATCTATCGCCTGCGCTATCAACCCCGCCTGCGCGCCAGCCACGAATCCGGCGTCGATGTTCACCGTGGAAAGCACGGTACAGGACTGCAGCATCCCCATGAGCGCGGATTTACCCTGTCCGGCGTGGCCGTAGCCGTTCGAAACCGGCAGGCCGATGACGGGCGTATTGACCAACCCCGCGATGACGGTCGGAAGCGCGCCCTCGCGTCCGGCAGCGACGATGAGCACGTCTGCGCCGCGGAGCGTATCGACTTCGTCCAACACGCGCACGAGGGAGGCGACGCCCACGTCGTGAATCTCCTCGGTGGTTGCACCCATCTCCTCCGCGACGGTGACTGCCTCTCCGGCGGGAATCGCGTCGCTCGTGCCCGCGCTGACGACGCCCACTGTGGCGTCAAGGTCTGGTTTGCTGAAGCCGACTGCGTGCGCGACCAAGATGTTCGCTCGCTCACGCACCTGCACGTTCGCGTCCGGGTGTTCCTCCGCGAGTCGCGCGCGGACTGCCTGTATCTGCTCGTCGTCGCCCCGCGTGACCAGCGCCCGGCCTGCCGTTTCCACCGCGGTTGTGGCGAGGGTCGCCACCTCGTCGGGGATTTTCCCGTCGCAAAGAATCGCCTCAGGAACGCCTCTACGCGTCTCTCTGGCGGCGTCGAAGCGTCCGGCCTCGGTCGTCGCGTAGCCCGACAGTCTCGACTCGGCTTCGGTGACGCTCAGTTCTCCTGCCGCGACCGCTTCGAGTAATTCCCGCATACACGCCACTCTGTGTTCCTCCTACTCCCGTCTATCGTCCCACGCCACTCTACTTTTCTCAACTTAAAAGTTTTGGCCCGGTGGACAGAGTCGGTCGGATTCTTCTACTCGTGGGGGTTAACCGTATAATTTGGGAAGCTTTATTAACTGGGCTACGGAACGTCAATCCTGTATGGCAGACCTTATTGTCAAAGCCGCTGTGAAGGAAGCGCTCGACGACAAAAACGTTGCGTCGGATTTCTACGACGCACTCGACGAAGAAGTCGCAGCGCTCCTCGACGACGCCGCCCGACGCGCAGAGGCAAACGACCGGAAGACGGTCCAGCCTCGCGACCTGTAAAACACGAAACTTCCTTCCATTTATTTTCCGATTGGATAGCGACTGCTGAGTACCCTTCTTGTAACTCCGACTACCGAATCTCCACGCCGTCGTCGGTACCGACGTGAATCTCGTCGGCCATTCCGATGAACAGGCCGTGTTCTACCACGCCCGGTATCGACGCGAGATTTCCCGCGAGTTCGCCGGGTGAGCGAATCTCGCCGAATGCACAATCGAGGACGAGATTCCCGTTGTCGGTCACGACCGGCCCGTCTTTTCGCTCTGCTTCGCGCAGGTCGGGTTGCCCGCCCAACTTCCGCACGTCCTCGGCAACCGTCGTCCGCGCCGAGGGGAGCACTTCGACCGGAACCGGGTGGTTCAGTCGCTCCGCTTCCTTGCTCGGGTCTGCTACGACGAGAAACCGATTCGCCGCGTTGTCTACTACTTTTTCGCGGGCGTGGGCCGCCCCGCCGCCCTTGATGAGATGTTCTCCCGCAAACTGGTCTGCTCCGTCGATTGCGAGGTCGATTGCCGACACCGAACCGAGGCCGGTTAGCGGGATGCCCGCCTCGCGGGCCAACTGGCGCGACTGGAACGAGGTCGGGATTCCCTGCACGTCCGCCCCGGCATCCACCGTGCGCCCAATCGCGCGAATCGCGTGGGCTGCCGTGCTTCCCGTGCCCAGTCCGACGACCATTCCGTCTTCGACTACCTCTGCCGCGCTCTCGCCCGCGTTTCGCTTCGCCTCGTCGCTTCCTCCCGTCGATTTCATGTGTGAAGTGGATTTTGGTGTGTCTCTGAAAAAGGTTTGCTAGCGTGGTGTTTGGGATGTGGGTGCTGTCGTGAACCTCGTCCATCTTTTTGTGGCACGTGCTGGCGTGACTTCGAGGACCGTGTGTCCGAGAAGCCACGGCCAAGTCGCGCGAAGGAATCGGCTGGGGAGGTCTGTGGGCGGTTGCGGTTTTCAGTGGAGTCGTGATTTGCGACAACATAATAGTATCAAACGAATGGGGGGAAATCACGACAACGAATAACCGCACCGCCACTAACCACACCCTCCCCAACCGATCCCCTTCGTTCGCACGGGAAAAGACACGCTCTTCCCTGCACTCGTTTGCTTCGCTCACGAGAACTCCACTCACTTCGGTCATCCCTCGCGGTAATCGGCGGGTCTTCGGACGTATCCTCAGACCCACCGATGCGCGCGCCACCGTGATTTGTGACGTTTTCTGTGAACTGTTTCCTCGCTTCTCTTCGTGAACCCTCTCTGTGTCGGCGGTAGGATTTTGAGGATCTACTCCGTTCACGTTCCTATGACGCTGGCGCGCACGCTGGAAAACAAAGGAGAAGCCGACTGATGGACGCGCGCGAAGTGTTTCGAATGAGTTGGCGCTCCATCCGCGGCCACAAACTCCGCTCGTCGCTGACGACGCTCGGCGTGATAATCGGCGTGGCGGCGGTCATCGCGCTCGCAACCCTCGGCGCGAGCGTGCAGGCGTCAATCATCGGCGACGTGGGCGGTGAAGAAGCCCAACAAATCTACGTTTGGGCTGGCCCCGAAGGACAACAGGGCGCGCCCGGGGCGGGCGCACAGCCAGTTTTCTCCGAGCGCGATATCGACCGAATCGAGCGGATTGAGGGCGTCGAAAGCGTCATCCCGCGCGGGAGCGTCCCAACCTCGGGCCTCAGATACGGCAACGACACGGTGGCCAGAAGCGACGTGGTCGCCATCACGCCCGCCTACTTCGATGGCGCGGAGTTCGACTCGGGCGGCGCGTTCTCGAACGGTGCGAACGAAGTCGTCCTGAACACCGCCGCGGCGACCCAGTTCGACCAAAACGTTTCGGTCGGCGACTCGATTTCCATCCTCCGCGCGAACGGGACAGGGGTCAACGCCACCGTGGTTGGCGTTCTGAACGGCTCTGCAAGCCAGGGGCCGTTCGAGGGCTTCGCCTCCCAACCGCGAGTCTACACGCCGATTGACCCGTTCTACGAGACGAGCGTGGAGATAGACGGCGAGAACAGGCGCGTGTATCCACTGTTGACCGTCGTGGCGACTGGCCCGGACGCAGTCGAACCCGCCCGGGACGAAATGCTCCAGTATCTCGAAGACGATTCGGATGCCGTTTCGCTCGTGCCGACCGACTACGGCTTTTCCGCCCGGACGAACGAAGAACTCCTTCAGCAGGTTCAAGACCTGCTCAACACGCTCACGGGATTCGTGACGGGCATTGCCGTCATCTCGCTGGTCGTCGGCTCTATCGGAATTGCGAACATCATGCTCGTCAGCGTCACGGAGCGAACCAAAGAAATCGGTATCATGAAAGCCGTCGGGGCACAGCGCCGCGACGTGATTCAGTTGTTCCTCGTGGAGGCCGTCATGCTCGGCCTGCTCGGTGCACTATTGGGCACGCCGCTCGGCGTCGGCGCAGCGTATATCGTCGCGGGCTACATCGACGTGTCGCTCACCTTCCCGCTGGAGTGGTTCGCCATCGCAATCGCCGTCGGCGTCCTCGTCGGTGTCGTCGCCGGACTGTATCCGGCGTGGAGCGCGGCCCGAACCGACCCCATCGACGCGCTCAGGTACGAATAAAAAGGCTGGACGCTCGAAGCGACATTTACACCTCGGCACGCCGGTAACTACAATTCGGATGCGGGGTGGCCGCATTCTGGGAGGATGGGGGATTCCTGCTCACCCCTGCTGTTTGCATCTCGCAACCTTGCTGTGACACGCGATACCCGAGTCAGTTTTCGAATGGGAGGTCGTTGGGGTCTTCCACGACTGCCCACCAGTGATAGTCCGCTTTCGGATGTCTTCGTTCGACGTGCGTCCGTAGCTCTCGCTCTTCGCCGAAATCACGACCACAGAGGTTACATCGGTGATGTCGTTTTCGAGCCATAGCGCTAGAACGCTCGCAGAGAGATAAAACTCGTCGCTCGTCGCATTGTCCCTCATTTTTGCACCCGCCCATAGCACTATTTTCCTTCCTGTCGTAGCCCTGCCCATGCCACGAGAAGAACTCGTCCAAGCGGCAGAGGAACTGAAACACGCCAGCGCCGACACTTCCGGCGACGTAAAAGACCAACTCGAATCGCAGGCCGAGACGCTAAGCGACCTCGCGGAGGCAGACCACGGGCCTGACCACGGCCGACTTGACCGAATCATGCACTCGCTGTCGGAACTCGAATCCGACGTGGACGACGAAACGGCGGAGCGAATCCAAAGCGCATACGACCACGTCAAGGCACACCGCGAAACCGTCAGCGGCGTCTGAACCCTCTTTTATTAGCTCTGTTTCCGTAATCAGCAGACCGGTTTCGGATTGACGCCCATCGACTCTAGCGATTCCGTGTACTCATCGTAGGCCGCGGTAATCGCGCCGCTTGCGGCCTCTTTTGCGTTCTCCCACTTTTCGTCGGACTCACAGCGTTCGGCGAGCAGGGAGACTGCTCCGTCCAACTGCGATTCGAGGTCACCTTTCAAATCGCGGAACAGACTCGCCGATTGGGGGTCTGCCTGCCCCGTGAAAAAGCCGGTCAACTGCGTCTTCGATTTCTCGCTCGCCAGCGTGCGCCCGACGAATCCACCGAGGCGTTCGTGGGTGTCGTCCAAATCACGCAGATACTCGTGCAGTGCGGGAATTTCGCCCGGTTCGTGGTCGTCCACGTTTCCGGATACCGTCTCGTAATGCTCCGTCTCCGTTTCGGCGATGCTCGCAAACAGGTCGCTCGCATCCTCGTCCGCTTCCGACTCGGCCCACGAAGCGAACGTCTCGGAAGCGGCGTGTTCGGAATCGGCGGCGGCACGAAACACTTCGTCGGGTTCCAGTTCGCCGCCGGTCGCCGCGTACAGCGACTTCGACGACCCGAGACGAGAGAGGGCAGTTTCGTTTTCCTTGCGGACTGCTTCGACAAATTCGTCCGAATCCATGCGCCACGGTACGGAGGCAACCCGCTTGTATTCACCGACGGCGGAAAGAAAGCGGGCGGATGAGGAGAGAACGGAAGGAAAAACGAACTAACACATCTCGTCCAGCGGGACAAACGTATCTGCATCAGCAGTTATCCAGCTCGCCATTCGCTGCAGGCGGGTCGCCTCGTTCGGATAAATCGTACATCTGTTTGGTTTGCCGTCGTACTCGACCACGACGGATGACAACTCGAACGATTCTTCGTTGGTAGCGCTCGGTTTGGGTTTCGGTTCGGCCGATTTGTCGATTGTATCGAAACTGCCGGACATGGATGGTCTCGTGAAGCGTCGGGAAGATCCGACAATATTGAGATTCGGCCGCTTCTCTATAACCCCTGCTAGTAGTTCTCTGTAGGCGTATCTATCGTTGAATAGAAAAGATTGACTTGCCGGTGTTTCGCGGTTAGTTTCCGCTTCCGGTTTCGATTGGGGCGTCAACGAGGTTGCCCCATTCCGTCCACGACCCGTCGTAGTTGACGACGTTGTCGTAGCCCAGGAGTTCCGACAGCGCGAACCATGCAATCGAGGAGCGCTCGCCGATTCGGCAGTAGGCGACGACCTCTTGGTCGTTCGTTACGCCTTCGCTCTCGTAGAGTTCGCTAAGTTCCTCCGCGCTCTTGAACGTCCCATCTGGGTTGACTGTGGCCGCCCACGAGACGTTCGATGCGCCGGGGATGTGGCCGCCGCGCTGTGCGGTTTCTTGCAGTCCTGGCGGGGCGAGCACTTCGCCGCTGAACTCTTCCGGCGAGCGAACGTCCACGAGGGGAACGCCGCGGTCGATTGCTTTCTGCACGTCGTCGCGGTAGGCACGAATGCCCTCGAACGGGCCACGGGCGTCGTATTCGACTTCGGAGAACTCGGGTTCCTCGTCCGTCGTCGGATAGTCGTTGTCGAGCCAGTAATCACGTCCACCGTCGAGCAGACGAACGTCGCGGTGGCCGTAGTATTTGAACTGCCAGTAGGTGTAGGCCGCGAACCAGTTGGAGTTGTCACCGTAGAGGACGACGGTGGAATCCTCGGTGATGCCGTGGCTTCCGAGCAGGTCTGCGAAGTCCTCTTTTTCGAGGATGTCTCGCTGCGTCTGGTCTTGTAGTTGGGTTTCCCAGTTGAACCCGATTGCGCCGGGGACGTGGGCGTCGTCGTATGCTTCGGTGTCCACGTCCACCTCTACGAGGCGATACTCGGGGTCGTCGCTCTCGAACTTGTCCAAGTTGTCCTCGACCCAGTCCGCGGTGACGAGAACGTCTTTCGCGTAATCACTGTTACTCATGCACGTCTATATTTCTGCGCCCGGATTATATCGTTGTTACTGCCGGAAGGTTCCGCCTTCTGTCGAGTGTTCCGGAATATGTTGCCGCAAAATATGGCCGGGAGAGGCGAAAAACGCCTCTTCCGGTCGTTCTGGTAGCGGTCACTCCCAAAAAACCAGAGATATTTTCCGGATTCTCCGCTACCCTGCTCCATTCGACGGAACCCGGACGGCTAAGACGCTGGCCTCGATACGTTGACCCAATGCAGGACACCGCCGTCGTTTCCGCGGACTGGCTCTCAGAGCGACTGGACGAGGTACATATCGTCGATGTGCGAGACGGCTGGGAGTACGAAGGAATCGGCCACCTTCCGGGTGCGGTCAACATCCCGTTCGATGAGTTCCGCTCCGCGGACGCCGATGACGCGGGAATGCTTCCCGGGGCCGAAACGTGGGCCGAACTTCTCGGGAACGCCGGAATCAGCGAGAACGATACCATCGTTGCCTACGACGACATGCACGGCGTATTCGCCGCGCGATTCCTCGTCACCGCCGAACTGTACGGCCACGAAAACCTCCACCTTCTTGACGGAGATTTCAGTTCGTGGCAGGGAACGCACGAAACGACGACAAACGCATCTGAACCGGAGACAGTAACGTATCGGGTTCGGGAACCCGAAGAAACGCCGCTCGTCTCCCGCGAGGAAGTCGAATCGGCAATCGGCGACTCGGATGCCGTGCTGGTCGATACCCGCGACCCCGAGGAGTTCGCCGACGGCCATCTGCCGAACGCGGTCAACGTCGATTGGCTCGACCTCGTGGACGACGAAACTCGCGGTCTCAAACCCCAGGACGAACTCCGCGATGTCCTCGAATCGAACGGCGTGACGCCCGACAAGCGGGTAGTTCTCTACTGTAACACTGCCCGACGAATCAGTCACTCCTACGTCGTTCTCTCTCACCTCGGCTACGATGACATCGGTTTTTACGAGGGTAGTCTCACCGAATGGATTGACTCCGATGGCGAACTCGAAACTGCGTAGTCGGCGGGAAACCACATATGTTGTGCTCGTAACGGCTCTTTTCGGTTCGTTTTTCTCAATACGCTGTCAGCCGATTCGGTGCACTCGTTGAAATCGCCTGACGACGGTAGCGTGGTTTTCGTCGTTACTGCCCGGAAACGCCCCGAACCACCCCGGTAACGAAACCGGCGATTCGACGCTCGACTGCTAGCGTCGATTGCTGGTGTGAACCTAACGAGGATAGTTTTACATTGGCCAGCAAAACGGTGGAAGCCCTTTATCGTCGGTTCCGGCCTATAGCCTGTCACCCCGGGAGGGGAAAAGGGATGACTGAGAAGAAACAACCAGACACAGAAAACGTCGAATCGGCAGAACGACGCTCGTTTATGAAGAAGGGCGCGCTCGCAACGGGTGCGCTCGCGTTGGGTCTTGGTAGTGCCGGAACCGCCGCCGCACAGGATAATGAGGTGTTGGTCTACACGTATGACTACCACCCGAACGTCCCGTTCCGCGTCACGAACGCCTTAGAGCAGTCAACGACGGTTCGACTGCTCCAACGACCCGGTGGCGGTGACGTGCCCGAAATTAGCCAGCCCGACGAATACAGCGGATGGATCATCCGCTACAACCTTGGGGGCCAAAACGCGGCGATAACGACGGTCATGTTCTCGAGGACTGCGAGTCTCAGTTCGGGCGACCGACGCCGGTTCTCCGGTGACGCCACCATCTTCAGCAGTGAACTCAACCTGCTTAGCACCACTCTCCGAGGCGGAGGCGGGAACTAAGTAACTGCTGTTGTGTTGGTTGAAGTACAACGAAATTTACGTTCATTTTTCGAATGAAACAGAGAAGTGTGAGTAGCCAGTCGCCCGAAGTTCCGTTTCGTGTCCTCGAACCTCCTTACCACGATAACCGTCGCCATCCTCGACGAACCACTTGGCGGCGAACAAGTACTATTTGTTATAGCGGTATCCAATTTATCACCGTGCTACGTTAGCTTCTACGACAAGTCGAACATCATGCTGGTTAAGTATCACCGACTATAACCACTGGGTAATGAAACGTCGAACCTTCCTTACAATGGGGAGTGCCGCCCTCGCAGGGCTTGCCGGTTGTCTCGATAGTTCCAGTTCCGACTCGACCACGGAACCGACCGACTCTGGCGGGGCGGGAACCGCAAAAACGACTGCTCAAGCCGAACTCGGCGGTACGCTGAAAGTCGCAACCTACAGCGCGCTCGTGGATTCGCCGAGTTCCTCGCCCGGAAAATGGCTCAAACAGGAGTTCGAAAAAGAGTACCCGCAGGCCACGCTCGAATGGCAGACGCCCGAAAGCGAGGTGAACTACTTCATCCAGCGAAAGGCACAGGGCGTCAGTATCGACACCGACGTCTACGTCGGCTTGAATGTAGACCATCTCATCACCATCGACAACAAAATCGGCGGGAAGCAGTTGTTCACGCCGATTGCGGATTCGCTGTCGAACTACGGCCACGTCAAAGACGGGCTGAAATTCGACCCGGAACAAAGAGCGGTTCCGTACGATACGGGCTACATCAGCCTCGTCTACAACGCAAACGAAGTTGATGAACCAACTTCTTTCGACGCGCTGACGAAATCGAAGTTCGATAGCACGCTCATCACACAAAACGCCCAGCAAGCGGCTACCGGACGCGCGTTTTTACTCTGGTCGATTCACGAGAAAGGGCCGGACGCGTATCTCGACTACTGGGAGCAGTTGATGCAAAACGACGCCCAAATCCTCGGCTCGTGGGACGCGGCCTACACGGCCTACTCCAACGGCGAACGGCCAATCGTCGTTTCGTATTCGACCGACCAAGTGTACGCGAACCGCTCCGACGCCGACATGCAAAAACACCAAATCGGCTTCCTGAACGGGCAGGGCTACGCGAACCCCGAGGGAATGGCGAAGTTCGCCGACACGGACAATCCGCAGTTGGCCGACGCGTTCCTCGACTTTATGCTCTCGAAGAAAGCCCAGTCGGAAATTCCGACGCTCAACGTCCAGTTCCCGGCGACTGACTGGGCCGAACCCGGAAATGAGTTCGACAAGTACGCCAAAGCGCCCGACCAACCGGTGACCTACTCCTACGACGAATTGAAGGGCAACGTCGAAGGATGGGTTGACAAGTGGGCACGACAAATCGCAACCAACTGAATGGGTGTCCGGCGCTGGCTGGAACGACACGCGCTCTCCCTCCTCGGAGTCGCAACTACTGCCGTTCTCGCCGTGTTGTTTTACTTTCCGGTGGCCATCGTTTTCGCGGATGCAGGGAGTCCGGACGCCGTTCTCGACGTTCTGACCGACCAGTTCTACATCAACGAAATCTTCCGGTTCACGGCGTGGCAAGCGTTCCTTTCCACGATTGCCAGCGTCGTTATCGGCTTGCCGGGTGCCTACGTCCTCTCGCGCTACGAGTTCCCCGGCAGACGAACGATTCGGTCGCTGACCATCATCCCGTTCGTCATGCCGTCGATTCTCGTGGCGATTGGCTTCGTAGCCATGTTCGGCCAGAACGGAGTGCTCAACGACGCGCTTGGAATCGTCGGACTCGGGCCGTACTCTCTGCTGTACAACCTCCCTGCCATCATCGTTGCACACGCATTTTACAACGCGCCGCTGGTCGCCAGAATCACGAACGCGGCGTGGGAGAGCGTGGACGCCCGCGAAGTCGAAACCGCCCGAAGCCTCGGCGCAGGGCGGTTTCGCGCGTTCCGCGACGTGCTCGTTCCGCAACTGCTCCCGGCGATTATGACGGGCGCGCTCCTTACGTTCATCTTCACGTTCATGTCCTTCCCAATCGTGCTGGCGCTGGGCGGCTTCGAGTTCCAAACCGTCGAGGTGTGGATTTACGCACTCGTCCGCGATTTGGACTACTCGGAGGCCGCCGTTCTCGCGGTTCTCGAAACGACCCTGTCGCTGGTACTGACCTACGCCTACCTCAGGTACGAAGCGCGACAGACAGCGGCAACCCGAGCGAGTCGCCCACTTGCCCGAAAACGGCTGTTTTCGGGCGTTCGCGGGCTCTCGGAATCCCTCGAACGGGCAGGAATACTGGCCTATTTTTTGGCCGTCGGAATCCTCTTCGCTGGCCCCCTCGTCAGCACCGTCCTCGAAAGCGTGACCGGGCCGAACGGATTCACACTGCGATACTACGAATTTCTCATCACCCGGCAGGTTTCGGGGGCCTCCTTTCAGACGAAACCCGGCGTTGCGGTGCAAAATTCGCTGCTTTTCGGCGTCGGAACCTTGCTCATCGCGCTTCCGATGGGCGTCGTCATCGCAGTGCTTTCCAGAGCGCGAGGCAGTGGCGGGCGACTCGTGGAAGCGATTGCGATGGCTCCCTTCGCAGTGAGTGGCGTGATGGTCGGCCTCGGCATGCTTCGCGGCCTCGTCTTCGGCGTGCCAATCGCCGGAACCAGAATCCAAGTCGGCGGTGCGGTCGCCATCGTCGCGGCCCACGCAGTCGCGGCGTATCCCTTCGTCACGCGAAACGTCGCCCCGATGCTCGCCGGAATCGACCCGCGAATGGTCGAATCGGCGCGGGCGCTCGGTGCAAGCCGGTTTCGGTCGCTGATGGACATCGAACTCCCGTTGGTTGCGGCCGGACTCGCCGCCGGGGCCGCCTTCGCCTTCGCAATCAGTATCGGCGAGTTCGACTCGACAGTTATTCTTGCAACCGGCAGTAGCAGTTATACGATGCCAGTGGCCGTCGAACGCTATCTCGGCAACCGAACGCTCGGCCCAGCGACCGCGATGGGAACCGTTCTCCTCGCGGTCACTGCGGTCAGTTTCGTCGTCATCGACCGCCTCGGCGGGAGGTGGGAGAATGGATAGACTGTTCTCCAGCGCTGTGAGGACGAACTCCGCGAGGTGGTTCCGTGGTTGACGTTCGCCTCTCCGGCGTGCGAAAGGAGTACGACGGTGTGACCGCCTTAGAAGAAATCTCTGCTCATATCGAAGATGGGGAGTTCTTCACCCTCGTCGGGCCGTCCGGCTGCGGAAAAACCACCACCCTCCGCGCAGTCGCGGGATTCGAGGAACCGACCGCCGGAACGGTGCAGTTCGGAACGCGCGAGATGACCGGCGTTCCGCCGGAAGACCGCGACGTGGGAATCGTCTTCCAGAACTACGCGCTGTTCCCGCACATGTCTGTCGCGGAAAACGTCGGCTACGGCCTCCGTTTCCGCGACCCGCCCGGAGCGACGACGTGCGACGAACGCGTCGAATCGCTCCTCGAACTGGTCGATTTGGCCGACTTCGGAAATCGCAAGCCCGACGAGCTGTCCGGCGGCCAGCAACAGCGCGTTGCTCTCGCCCGTGCCCTCGCACCCGGCCCGGACGTGCTTCTCTTGGACGAACCGATGAGCGCTCTCGACGCTCGTCTCCGCGACGACCTTCGCACGCAAGTTTCCCGAATCCAGTCCAACCTCGGAATTACGACAATCTACGTCACCCACGACCAAGAGGAAGCGCTGGCGATAAGCGACCGCGTGGCGGTCATGCACGACGGTCGAATCGAGCAAATCGGTCGCCCCGAGGACGTGTACCGCCGACCTGAATCCCGGTTCGTCGCGGAGTTCGTCGGCGAGAACAACGTCTTCTCGGGTGAAAGTGTTGCACACGAAACAGGGGGGTCGCTGGTCGCGGTCGGCGACCACGAGTTCCGAATCGCGGACGCGGCGGACGACCGCGTGACGTTCTGTGTCCGGCCCGAGGCACTGAGCTTGGGCGGCGGCGAAAATTCGTTCTCAGCGACAGTCGAAGCCACCGAATTTCTCGGCGAAGCGTTCCGCGTCCATCTGGATTGGGACGGCAGACCGATCACACTTCGAGTCCCTGATGCTCCGGAAAGTGAACGGGTTCGCGTCGGATTCGACGCTGACGACGCTCACGTAATTGAGGGCAGAGCGTCTGAACTGGTCGAACAGCGATAAAAATAATCGAGATGGTTACTGCGCTCGCAGTTCGGCGCTACCGGTGCTGACGCCGCCGTCGTCATCCGTGACGCGCAGGTTGACCGTGACGGTCTCACATTCTGGAACCGTTACCTCGGCAGTCGTACCGGACGTTTCGTATTCGCCATCGCCGTCAACGTCCCATTCGTAGGAGACGATTTCTCCGTCTGAATCGCTCGATTCGGTGGCAGAAAGCACGACAGTCTGGCCACCTTCGTACTGCCCATCTTCGTCGTCCGTCGTTATCGTCGCAGTTGGGTCTGCATTCTGCTCGTAGAGCGAGTCATCAGCCAACTGCTCGTTCTTCTCGGGTTCGTCGTCGCTCGTTTTGATGACGAACATGTCGCCACGAGGTGTGGACGGTGCATCGTCGTCCGTCCATTCGTACAGGTAGCCGTTCGCAACCGCGAGTCCGCGAACGCGATCGTCGCCGTAGGAACGTGGTACGGCGTAGCTCCACTGCTCGTCACCGGACTCCGCGTTCAGCGCGTAGACCACTTTTCGCTCGTACACTGTGTCGAGCAAGTCCGAGGGGTGGTCTGCGTACTCGGATTCGTCTTCCCACGAATCCTGATTGGTGTACTCGCCGCCGATGTAGAGTTGCCCGTCAGTGACTATCGGCGGGCCTTGGATGTCCGCGGCGGTTTCAAAGCGCCAGACCTGTTCGCCAGTCTGTGCACCGAACGCGTGCACTGCGCCCATCTCTTCGCCTTCTTTCTGCGAGTACCCGGTGTCGTCCAAGTCGTCGTCCGTCCCGACATACACGACGCCGTCAGCGATTGCTGGCGCACTGATTTCGTCAATCGAACTGTCGGGCAGACTGTGTTCTGCGGTTTTCGTCCACAGCACACCGCCATCGTCAGCCGACAGGGCGTACACCGTATTTGGGTTTGCGGTCAGGTAGATGACGCCGTTCGAGACTGTGTATCCCGAAACATCATCTTCACTAACTGGAAGCGAGGCACTCCACTGCTCCGTGCCTGTCTGCGCGTCCAGCGCGCTCATGCTGTCGCCGGTGTCGTTGAGCACGTAGACGGTTCCGTCCGAAACGCTCATCGACCCTCTGACGTCGGTGTTCGTCCAGACCGTCGTGCCGCTCTGCGGGTTGACCGCCTCGGTTCCGTCGCCAGTTGCGACGTAGAGGACGCCATCCGCGTACATCGGTCTGTTGCCGTCTCGGTTCCACTTCGTTTCGCCCGTCTCTGCATCGAGCGCGAACAATCCGGCTTTGCCGGTACTCGGTGCCGGTCTATCGTGCGACGGGGCGAGTGCGCTGACGAACACCGTGTCGCCAACGACGACGGGTGAGGTCTCTACCGCCGCAAGGTCGGTTCGTTGCCACAGCACGCCGCCGGTCGTCGCGTTGTACGCGATGACCTGACCGTTATGTCGGTTGTATTCGCTGTACGTCGTGGAACCGACGTACACCGTGTCGTCGGAGATGACCGCTCCGCCGACGCCGCCGGTGTTGATGTCTTCGTCGTTCGTGTTCCACACTTCGTCAGCGTATGGCCCGCTCGGGCCGCTGTTGTCGGTTGCACCAGTTCGCGCAGCGTCAGCGCGAGTAGTCGCCCAGTCGTCGTCAGTTACCTCGTCCGACGTTTGGGCGACGCCGCTGAACGCGCCAGCGAAGGCCACTGTGGAGACGGCTAGCAGCCCCGTCAGGAGGAGGCCTAGATACTTTTGTCGCCGTTGCTTCTCCTTTTTTATGTTTTATATGCTTCCTTCAATATCGTGTTCACAACAATCTCATCACAGTCCAACTGTTTCGACAACGAACGTGAGGAGTTGCCAAGGTGTTATTATAATTTGAATAAAATCAGATGCTGTTGTTTACAAACCTGTTAACTTATTTCTGATTCGCATTTAGAAAACATATTCTGGTCGTTGGCTGGCAATGGGTTGAACGATAAAATGACATGTTGATAGTATATCATTAAGGAGTTTGCTCCTCTCCTTCCAAAAAGGCGATTTTGAGAAATACGGTTCCGATAGAAGACAGCTTAGTTGTTCGTGGTATCTGTAGTGTAGGTTCGTTCAGTTGTGTCGGTGAAATCGTCCGTCGTCTCAGTCGTGAACGTTCCGTCTGTAGTGTCGGTGAAATCACCGTTCGTCGTCTCAGTCGTGAACGTTCCGTCCGTTGTATCTGTGAAGTCGTCGGCCGTGGTTTGAGTCGTTTCTTCCGTCGTGAACGTTCCTTCTGTACCGGTTCCGAAGTCACCCGACCGGACGACGTTTCCTCGCATGCTATCGGGATGATACCGACAGCGATAGCGCCGCACGCGGTCAGTCGCGCGGAACGATATCGAACGTGTCGCGCCTCTACGGGATGTCGTTTCGGTTTCTCTCAGTACGTTCCCTGACTCCCCGTTCTCCTCGCCGAGTATCTGTAACTGATGTCGTGCACCGTCCAAATTCACCCAGACGATTCGATAGCGGTCGCCCGGAACCAACCCTATCGTCGGATTATCTGCGCGCTCGATAACACCCGGTGCTAACCCGAGCCATGCCTCGGTTCGACCACCGAGGACAATAACCCGTTCGTCTCCAGTGGTCGTTTCGGTACCACCATCAGTCGTCTCGGTAGTTTCGGTCGTATTCGTGCCTCCATTCGTCGTGTCCGTCGTCTCAGTCTGGTTGTTCTGTGCCATCGCAATGCGCCCGAGTATTCCGACTCCGGCCACACCTCCCGCCGTCTTCAGAAATGCTCGACGCTGTGATTTTGGTGACCCCGTCATTGTTGTTCCTCTGGACGGGGGACGACTGCACCGAGTAAAAACCGGTCACACCGTTCGGTTCCGTAACCACGAATTATGTGCTGGATGTCCGCGTTGTCCTCGTTTCGCTCGGCGGAAACAATCCACTAGTCGTCACACCCCCTCACGCCGAAACACCGTGTGCTCTGGACAGACCCGCTGATTCGCCAATTAAGCTAGCAGTTCGTGTCGTCCTCCTGCCGCCTCTGTGTGTCTGTTAACTGTCTTAGCTCGTCCACCAATCGTTTCAGTGGCTCTGCCAAAACCGTTCTAATCCGAGCGAGAGCATATCGGGACTCACCGGTCGAAACTCCTCCCGTTCGGTTTCGGGGAAGAACTCCCGAACTCCGTCCCACGATTCACGGGCGTATCTGCTGTCAACCAGCACTCGGATTCCCGTCTCGTCCGACCCGCGAATCACTCGCCCGAGGGCCTGCCGTGCCTTCCTGACCGCAGGAACAGTGAGCGCGTAGGTGAACCCGTCGCCGAACTTCCGTTCGTAGGCGGTTCGAACCGCACGTGTTCGCGGACTCGCCGTGTTGATGATTGGAACCCCGCAGACGACTGCGGCTTTGAGTCGGTCGCCCCGATAATCGACGCCCTCGGTGAGCGTTCCCCGGAGACTCGTCACGAGGACTTTCTCCTCGCCGTCGAAGAACTCGTCTTTCAAGTCCTCCGTCGCGTCGTCCGCACTGCTCTCGTCCAACAGAACCGGTTTATCCACCACATTCCGCAGATGCTCCGCGGCCCATGTCGCTTCCGCGTAGTTCGGCATCCCGACGAGGACGTTGCCGGGCGAGCGCGCCACGTCCCGAATTGCGTCGGCGTACACCTGTCGCTCCATCGTCTCGTCGCCCGGCGCGCCGCGATTGTCGTAGGTGAACTTCGGTGCATCCACCGCGAAACTCTCGCGGTTCGATTCGAGGAAGTTCAGGCCGAAGGTTCGCTCAACGACTGGCCGACCATCGTTTTCTAGATGCACCAGTCCCGACACCTCCTGAAAGATTTCCAGCGGTTCGAGCGTTGCACTCATCAAAATCCCGCCGCCGAACTCGCCGAGTTGCTCCCCGATGGCGTCACTCGGAACGCAGTTCTGCATGGCGAGCTGGGCGTTGTACGCCCGCCGCCACGAATCGCCGGGTTCGCGGTCGTTCCACGTCCGTTCGAGGACGATTTCGCGGAAATACTCTTCGTGGTCGTTGCGATACCACTCGCCGAGTGCCCTGCCCGCGGGCAGGGCACTCCGCTCTCTGTCCTCTTCGTCTGCTTCGTTGAGGATTTTTGCGACGACTGCACCGACCTTCTCGGCGCGTGCCCACGTTCCGCCGTCGTAGCCCTCTTTCTCGGCCCACTTCGAAATCTTGTCCGGTTGCGGCACTGTTGGGTCCCGAAGTGGAATTTCCTCGTCCGGCAGGTCGGTGAGGTTCGCCTTCCACCCGCGATGTTCACGTTCGAGATGTGCCGTCACCCGTCGGTCGAGTTCCTCGCGCAAATCACGGACGAAGTCGCGCGTTTGCTCTAACTCCCGCAACGTGACGCCCGCATCCTCCAATTCCGACCGAACGAGGTCTGCGTCGGCGGTCGTGTGTTTCGAATCCTTGTCGTCGAACTTCACCGGTTGGATGACCCGAGTCAGTTCGGATTCCGCATCGCGAAGGGTTTTGTCGCCCACTGACTGACTCACGAGGTCGCGGACTCGCGGTTCCAGCATGTGCGCCTCGTCGCAGACGAGGAACGTCGAATCGTCCACGAGCGCGCCCGTAAACGTCGCCGTCGTCACTTCGTCGAAGGCGTGGTAGTAGTTGCCGACGACGACTTCGACGTGGTTCAACAGCGCACCCATCATCGAGTGCGGGCAGGTGCCCCACTGAACGGAATGTGCCACGAGGTCACTCGGTTCGATGAGTCCCATGCTATCGAAATCGAACGGAACCGCCTCGATTGGGTCGCCGTCTTCGGGCATGTCCTCCAAAAACTGCGCGTAGAAGGGACAGTACTCTACGTCGCCGTACTCCGGCATTTCGGGCGGATAGGGCGACGGTTCGCTCGCCGTTTCGAGGTAGGACGCGGCGCTTTCGCCACCGCCCGACTGACTTCCGCTGTCCGCCAAGCCCATCTGCTGACTTCTTGCTCGGGAGGCGAGGTTTTGCGCTGTTGTCGCGCCGCTCTCGCCGGTTATATCGCGGGTTCGCTCCCGCAGGCCTTCACAGCGGTCGTACACGTTCGAGTCGTCGATGCCACCCGAATTTTCGCGGTTGTACGGACACACGTCGGCTTTCCCGACCAGTGTAAGGGCCGAAATCGGATTCCAGTCGTCGGGGAGGTTCGAATTCATCGTCTTCAGATCGGTTTCGAACTGGCGGAGTTGCTGTTTCACGCTGGTCAGGACGAACACGCGCTCGTACTGGCTGTCGGGGTCGCGGACGAGGTGCAATCCCGCCGTCAGCGCCAGCATGGTCTTACCAGTTCCGCAGGCCCCTTCGATGACGGAAAAGCCGTCGTCGCGGGCGGTTTCGATGGCCGTCTCGATGCCATCTTCCTGCTCCTCGTAGGGTTCGTCGTGACCGAATATGGGCCGCCAATCCGACATCATAGTTTCTCTGTTTGCCCCGTGCTTAGGGCTGTTGAACTGGAATGGTTCCGTTTTGGTATTTAAACCTGTGTACGTAGTGGAAGTGCTAAGTGAGTTGTCTGCAAGCGTGTTGTGACGAGGGTTCGATTTGAATCGTGTCCTCTCACTTTTTCGGTGACTGTTGTCTGCAATTTCCGACTCCAAATACCGCACCGCCTCAGTCTCCCCCTTCCCTCCCGCCAGCGCAGGAGTGTGCTCGCGCCTCACTTCGTTCGTCGCTTGCGCGATCCGCGCTGGCGCTACCTTACAACTGAGTAACCAAGCTACGTGGCGCGCGCTGACGAGACTTCGAGGATACGGTCATCCGAGAAGTCGAGCAGAAGCGTGCGAGGGACGACCGAAGGGAGTCGGTTGGGGAGGCGTGTGGCAGGCGAGATTTCTCCGAAATCTCGAACGCGAGTAGCGCGGAACACAGTTCCGCGGACAGTCGAGCGGCGAAGCCGCGAGACGACGGTGTAGCCGCGAGCAAGCGGCGCGGAGGCGGTTATTTGTTGTCGGCAACTGCAAACAGCATCCCGACCAAACAAATATAGTGTGATAAAATAAATAAATGGTCTATCTCATACTGAATGTGTTCACTCTCTAAAACAGAGAAAACAGCAACAAGATGCCCCGAAAGCCATTTCTACCCGGTTCAAAATTCAAATTCAACGAAAAGTCATAAACCCGATATTGCGATATAAAATCCACAACACTCCACCAAAACCGCTCTCAAAACCACTTTCTGCGTCCACGCTTCCTAACCGAAAATCCGGATGTTTTAGGCCCTCTCACCAAAATTTCGACACCAATCAGATGCAGGCTATCAAAGACAGCGTCCACGATTACGTGGAACTCCCGCCGGTTGCGGCGGCGTTGCTGGATACGGCTCCGGTTCAACGACTCCGGCATATCAAGCAGTTGAGTACGGTTCGGTTGGTCTACCCCTCTGCGAATCACACGCGATTCGAACACAGCATCGGAGTTGCTCATCTCGCTGGACAGGCACTCTCCCGCCTCGGAATCGACGGCCACCGAGCAAAAGCGGTGCAGGCCGCGGCCCTCCTCCACGACGTGGGCCACGGCCCCTACGGCCACCAAACCGAGGGCATCATCGAGCGCCGAGTGGGGCGGCATCACGACGAGGTTACTGACTTGCTCTCCAATGGTGAACTCGCCGCCACTCTCGAACACCACGACCTGAACCCCGACGAAATCGCGGAACTGGTGGCCGGAAACGGCGAACTCGGCCAACTCGTCGCGGGCGAACTCGACGTGGACAGGATGGATTACTTGGTTCGGGACGCCCACCACACCGGGGTTCCCTACGGCACCGTCGATTACGGACGACTGCTCGGCGCGCTCCGGTTTGTGGACGGAAATCTCGTGTTAGCCGAGGGTAACGTCCCGACTGCCGAAAGCCTGCTCGTCGCTCGCGCGCTGATGAACGCGACGGTGTACCGCCATCACGTTTCCCGAATCGCGGGGGCGATGCTGGAACGAACCAGCGAACGACTGCTCGATTCGACCAACCTCACGCCCGAGGAGTTCCAGCGATTCACCGACGCGGAACTGCTTGCGGCGCTCCAAGGGTGCGAGGAAACCGCCGAAATGGCCGACAGAATCGTCAATCGAAATCTGTTCAAGCGGGCGGTGTGGGCCGAGTGGGGGGGAGTTCCGTCGGACGTGGTCGCAGTAGACCACGACGAGAAACGCGAATTCGAACGCGAGATCGCGGCGAAAGCGGACGTGCCGCCGGAAGCAGTTCTGGTGGACAATCCCGGCGAACCGAGCATGCCGGAATCTTCCAGTCGCGTCGTCGTCAACGGCGAGGTTCGTCGGCTTGCGGAGCAGTCGCCGCTGGTGCAGGGATTGCAGGCATCGCAGCGAACCCAGTGGCGATTGGGTGTGTACGCTCCCGAAGACCGAACTGACGAGGTCGAAAAAGCGGCGAATGCGATTTTGGGCCTCACTCTTTGAGCGCGCCTGCGGTGAGTCCACTGACGATTTTTTCCTGTGCGACGACGACGAGGATGGCAACCGGGAGCACGCCGACGATGCTCGCGGCGGCCATCAGGTTGTAGAACGCCTGAAACTGGCCCTGATAGTTGAGAATTCCCCAGACGATTGGTGCCCAATGCTGCGGTTGCCCGTCGGTCATCAGGAACGAGAAGAAAAACTCGTTGTACACCTGAATGAACGTGAGAACCCCCGCAGTTGCCACGCCGGGTGCCGAAAGCGGCATGATGACGCGAAACAGCGCGCCGATTCGTGTCGCACCCTCGACGCGGGCGGCGTCCTCTAACCCATCCGGAATCTGGCCGTAAAACGTCGTCAGAATGAACACCGTGAGTGGCATGTATAGCCCGCCAAATGGTGTCACGAGCGCCCCCGGCGTGTTGAACCAACTCGGACTCGACACTCCCAGCACCGACACGTTGCCCGTGAAGAAATTGAACAGAGGGAGGATAAACGCCGCCGGAGGGAAGTACGAGATTGCGAGCAGAAGGAGCAACAATCCAGTTCTGCCGCGGAACCGCAACCGCCCGAAGGCGTATCCTGCGAAGCTTCCGATGAGGAGGACAATCGCGGTCGTCACCAGCGCGATGAAGATGCTGTTGAACATGTAGCGATGGAACGGGATGAGCTGAAACATCTCGACGAACGCGCCGGGGTTGAACCCCTTCGGGACGACTCCCATGTTGACGATTCTGTCGAGCGGCGTCAACGCGAGGACGAGCAGCCAGTAAAACGGGAACAGCGTCGTGATGATGAAAAATACGGCGGCGACGTAGAACATCGCGCGGTATGCCTTTCGCGGATTTTGGATGGAACTCTGCACCCATCGCGTGTACGGGCCGTCTTCCGGTTGCTGTTCCTGCGACACGTTAGCTCACATCCGAGAACCAGACGATGTACACCGTCGCCACCAATCCGACGATAACTGCGGTGATGAACGCCACCGCCGCCGACGTTCCGTACCGACCCGAACTGAACGTGTCCACGACCAAGCAGGTAAGCGTCGGCACCGTGCTACAACTCGTTATCGTCTCGACGGTTCCGAACACCCGCATCGCCTGAATCGTCCGGAACAGCATCGCCACCATCAGCGTCGGAAGCACGAGCGGGAACGTTATCATCCAGAACATCTGCCAGCGTGAAGCCCCCGACACCCGCCCGACTTTGTACAGCGTCCTGTCAACGCTCTGGAGTCCAGCCAGAATCAGGAGCGCCATGAACGCCGATGCTTTCCAGATGTCCGCGACGATGAGGATTATCATCGAATCGACGCTGTTGATGAGCGGCGTGGCCGTGAACACGCCGAGGTCTTGCATCAGACTCGTCCCGAACCCGATTCCCGGTTGAAACAGGAGGTAGAATATCATCCCCTGAATGGCGATGGGAACCGCCCACGGGATGATGATGGCGACTCGAACCCACCGCCGACCGCGGAAATCTTGGTCTAAGACGAGCGCCTGTCCGAATCCGATGATAGTTTCGAACCCCACTGAAACCACCGTGAAGATGAGCGTCACGATAATCGCGCTCGAAAACGGCTGACTCAGGCTCAAGAACGGATTGCCGAGAATGCTGTCCCGCTCGCCGGTCAGCAGTTCGACGTAGTTTTCGACTCCGACGAACTCGCCGACGTAGCCGCCGCCGAAGAGGTTGTCCGCGTGCAGTGATAGCTCGAAGGTTCGAACCAGCGGCCAGAACGCCATCGCGCCGACCAGCAAGAATGCGGGAAGGATGAGAAGGTAGGCGAACTGCTCTTCGTCCAACCGTTCCGTCCAACTCGCGGAGTACCGAATCGCCCTTCGCACGCTGTATTCGCTCATTCAGTCAGACGCTCCCCTCAATGTCCTGTAGCGTACTCTGAAGTGCGGACATCGCCTGTTGCGGTGGCTGCTGTTGGGCGAGTACGGCGTTCACGCGGTCGGCGATGGCGCTCGACTCGTCCGGCCAAACAACGGTAACGGGTCGCGGAATCGCCGTCTCGCCAGCCAGACGAAGGGTTTCGAGGTAGTCGCCCCAAATATCGATCTGCTGGGCGCGCTGAGTTTGTAAGTAGGTGTTGTCGGGCGGTAGGTACCCTAGTTGTCGAAACGTGAACTCGCGGAACGGAACTTTGGCGACTGCGTTGAGCACCTCCACGGCGGCTTGTCTGTTCTGGGAATTCGGGTTGAGCGCGAGGTGCCAACCGCCGAGCGCGGCCGCGGTTCCGCCGGTTCCTTGGTATTCCGCCTGATTCGGTCTGACTCCGTATGGAATCGGCATCACTCCCAATCGGTTGCCGTATTCCTGTGCCGCATCGTAGAGGCCGGATGGCCACCACCGCATCGCCACGGCGTTTCCGTTCATGAACGCCGATTGGGACGGCCCTTCCGTCCACTGCAACACTGCCTGTGGGGAGATTTGCTGGTAGCCCTGCAGCGAGAATTGGTCGTTTTGTCCGTTGATGAACGTCCGGCCCATCCGGAGAGCTTGGATAACCGGCTGTTCGTTGACCGTGATTGGCCGCTCACCGATCGGTCCGAAGAGGTTGTCTCGACCGCCGAAATAGGCCCCACCCCACGTCGTCATCAGTTCGTTGAATGTACAGCACGAAAGCCCCTCGTAGGCATTCGCCTGCCACGAATACCCGTACTGGGTGTTCTGTTGTTGTTGGGTTTGGTTGATGACTTCCGAAAAGCGTTGCCACGAAATCGGTTCGGTCGCCCAGTTTTCGCCGTCCGGGTCGAAGCCCGCGTTGGTTACCCAATCTCTGCGATACTGAATCGTTGGCAGGTCGGTGAAATAGGGTACCGCGTACAGGTCGCCGTTCGGTGCCGATGCTGTGTTGACGCTGGCGGTGAAGTTGTTGTTCTCTATCCGGTTCAACGAACTCTGTGATAGTTCCTGACTCAGGTTCGCTATCTGCCCCCGGGCGATGAACGGAATCGTCCACCCGCTGTCCATTCGAAGGATGTCCGGTTGGTTCCGTCCGGCTTGCAACCACTGCCGATACTGTTGTTGAACGTCGTCTGAAATGTTCGACGTGACGATGACGCTTATTTCGATGTCGTCCGGCAAGCCCGCATCGTGGAGTGCCTGATTTATCGCCCCGACGTTCTGGTTATCGACGGGATTGCCTGCCCACTGAATTGTCGTCGTTCCTTGTTGTGCCGATGCAGTGAGCCCACCCAGTCCGGACAGCGCGCCGGTTGCGCCGACAGTTCGAATGAACCGTCGCCGAGTCGATTGTGCCATCTGTTTTCAACCCCCACATCACTACCACTGAACTCTGCAAAGGTATTCCCCATGAGTAGACACTGAACGTAACATAATCGTACAATGTTTGGCAGTTGACTGAACGAGATAATAATCAGTGTCGATGCGCCATCTGGTGCAAATAAACGGGACATTCGCACAATTATATTCTCGCTAACTCCGTTTATGTGATGAATAGTATTCAGTAAATACGTTGTAAATGTAGATATGTCCATGATGGAACTGGTCAGTACGCTCGTCGCACAGGTCGTCGTTTTCCCGCTTCAGTTCGTCAGCTTTTGGGCTTCCGTGTCACTTCCACTGCTCTACATTCCCCTTCTCTTCGCCGGATTCAAACCGGGCGTCAGCATCTTCCTCGCCTTACTTGCGATACACGTCGTCTCACTGATAATCGGTCACGGATACGGCCGCGAAGACGCGACGTTGGAAACGGAGTCAACTACTCACGAACGCTCAATCGACGCCTAGATGGGTCGAAAGCTGGCTTTGGCGAAGACATCGATTTCTCACCACTGTCCGAAATAAACTATATTTTGATATACCAAATCCATCCTTCCGGTTTTCGTCTTCCGATTCGGCGTTCCGTGCTGACGGCGTCAGCGTCATAGTACTCGCTGTTGAACAATTTCGTATCTGATGTCACCCGTCTCGCTCTACATCACCGATTTCGAGGACGAACGCTGTCGGTTCGACTATTACTGGCCTCGTCTTCGGAACCTCGACGTTCCCGTTCCGAAGACGACCTTCGTATCGCTCGAACCGGATGGTGACTCGTTCCGCTGGGAAACCGACGAAATTCTGGCGTTTATGGAGCGAAACGGGTACGACCGGGCGTTCGTGAGAACGCAGGTCAAGGCCGCCACAGTCCGCCTGCGTGAGGGGTCGTTTATCTACCGACCCGACGAGGCGGTAGTCGATAGAACGGTGACATCCCTACTCAACCAGAACGACCAGCAGTCGTGGCCCCACGGCGGCGGATTGGTCGTGCGCGAGTGGGTCGATTTCGATTTCTGTCCTCATCCGACGCACACCTGTCACCCTTCGGTTCGCTTTTTCATCGACGACGGCGAGATTCTCGGGCACACGCCGACAACCGCTGAAAAAGCATCGCGCGTCTGTTCGGATGGATACGACTACCTCGAATCGCGGGTTGCAGACGTAGACCTCTCGGTTCCGCGCCGCTACGCCGAACACGTTGCAAACGAACTTTCGGAGGCGACGTGGGGCGTCGATTTCATTATGAGCACGAACGGGGAGTGGTACTGCGTCGAATGTAACTTCAACGGCGTCTACTGGAATCGAAAAGAAAAGCGGTGGTGGAACATGTGCGGGCAGGGGGAGTTCGAACCGTGGAGTCCGGTCGAACTCCATTCGGCGGCGCTTCGGGGCGTGAAACCTTCCGAGGATACCAGAGTGAGAAGATGGTGGTGAGGGCGTACTCACACCCTTCTTTACCACTGATTCACGTGGCGCGACGGCCCGTGAATCACATCAGGCGTTTCCGTTGATTACGTCGGAAAGCTTCTGTCGGTCGAACAGTTGTTCTCCTTTCGGAATTTCCGGATACGGTTCGCCCGTCACATAGCCCGGCCACTCGCCGAACTGCTCGGGGTACAACTGCTTCGCCGTCATCTCCAACTGGAACAGATTCATAATCGGACCTTGATACCGCATTCCCGCGGCGTAGAATCGGTCGTTCTGAATCGCGGAGAGTTGCTGTCCGGCGGCGTGGTCTTCGATTTGTTGTTGAATCTCGTCGAGGTAGTATCCCGGCGAGATTCCCCAGAGATGCAGGATAACGTCCGGGTCGGCTTCGAGCATCGTCTCGAAATCGACCGTTCCCCACAGGCTTCCCCAGTCTTCCTCTGCGAAGGCGTCCGTCGCACCCAGCGGGCGGGTGTCCGCCAGCCAGTAGCCGGGTTTGTTGAGGTGGTAGGTGAAAAACGACCCGTCGCTGTAGGTGACGCGCACTGCCGTCGGTCGCTCGCTTTCCGGCGGCAGGTTGTCCTCAATCGTCGTGAGCACGCCGCCGTAAATTTCCTTGAGCGCTTGATAACGTTCCTGTTCTTGGAACACCTCGGCGACTTTGCCGAACATCTCCCACAGTCCGTAGTACTGATACCCGTCGCGGTAGCCTTCCGGTGGGTTGTCGTGGGTTCCGCTGTAGAAGTTCCCGAACCACGGGCCGATGTTGTTTTGGATGTCCTCGATATCGGACTGCGACCAGTTGTTCTGCGTGGTGGCGTAGGCCGGATCGAGGAGATGAACGTCGCTGTCGAGTTGGTAGAGCAGTTCCTTGCTCAGTCCGTTTTCGAGTGGGTCGGGAAGCCCCTTCCATTCGAAGGAGACGCCGTCAAGTCGCTCGTAGTAGGTGTTCATCGTCTTGCCGGACATTTCGGGGACGTAAATCGAGTTTATCGAGTCTCCGTGCCCGAGTGCGACGGCCATATCCGCGTACTGCGGAAAGAGGGAAAAGACATTCTCCGGAGCGCCGTCGAACTCGACTTCGCCCATCGGTGACATCGTCACCGAGTACGAACCATTCGAATCCGTCGTTCCGCTCGTGGTACCGTCTCCTCCCGTTTCTTCGTCCGCTATCGGCTCCGAACCGTTGCTCGCACAGCCAGCCAGCAGGCTGCCGCCGATGAGGGCACCACTGCCCTTGATGTACTCACGGCGGGTCGGTATCTTCGGCGGTGTTCCAGACATATGCTTTAGGCTTACCTAAACACAGACTTATGATTTTTGGTCTGCCTAAAAACACTCAGATACGCTTCAGTTCCGATCTTTGAAACGGGTTCAAAACAGAGTATAGCCCTTTTTGCGGTCAAAATCCACAACTTGCCGTTCACCCCATGAGATTGCTGATATTCATTCCAACGAAGAACAAGATTACAACTTCGTTGACAACCCACGAATTTTCGTTCATCCAATCCCGTGCCTTCGGCAGAAATTTTTCAGCACGATGACCAAACGCAAGTACCGTGAGCGACGGCAACGACAGAAACAGGAGCGTGAGTAAAACGAACGGAATGGAGTCCGACAGCGGACGATTATGTCCTGCGAGGTACGAGCCAACGGCGGACGACGTGAGGATGTCCGTCGGGAAAAACCCCAACAGAAGGAAGCCGAGTCTGAACGAGAACCGTGGACTCGCTTTTTCTAGCTTTCCCATCCACTTCGGCGGCTCCGACTCCTCCCGATTCAGATACACGTAAACCATGGCAACGAGAAGGAGAACGAGAACGATGACGTGAAGTGTGTCGTTCGACGCTCCTTCGGAGGTTGCGCCGTCACCGAGCAGGTATGCGACTGCGGTGACGAGTGAAATCGAGATGAACGCCCCGAACACGTATGCGGCGGAGTTCCGCCGCCAGTTTTCACTCGTGGCGAGGAAGATAGTGCTGAGGATTTGTGGTCCTGCGACCATCACGAACGCTAACGGAAGGATTTCCAAAACGGTCATGCTGTGACCTGTACTCCTGTGACTCTGCTTGTTTGTCTGCTATCCCACACTCTTGCTGGCTCATTACTGTCAGCTTCCCCCATAACTCCACTACGCTACGCCAGCGAACCCTATCAGCCTACCGTCCAACTCGGCTCACACCGATTTGATATAGCGACCAAGAATTTATTGAGTAGAAAGCGAGAAACACTGCTGGAATCGTCATTCCCTGAAAAACGCCGTTTTCCCGGTTTCTCGGTGGGGTTTGAGAAATAGACGACGGAACAACAGTCGCCGCTACCAAGTCCAGCATCCGAAAAATCACATCTCGTTGCCGCCGAATCGTTCGCCCGACGGATTATGCGTTTTTGGCCTGCTGAAGCACGTCCGGAGCGTCCTCCAGCGCGTCGTCTAACTTGTCGGCGTCGGGACCGCCGCCCTGCGCGAAGTCGGCCGGGCCGCCCCCGCCACCGCCGACGCGGGAGGCGAGTTCGCCGACGACCTCCCCGGCGTTCAGCGAGACGCCGTCCGGCACTGCAACGACGAACTGCGCGCCGTCGGCACCGCTTCCGATGACCGCGATTCTGCCGTCCTCGGCCATCGCGTTCGCGGTTGCACGGAGCTCGTCCATGTCGGCGTCGATTCGCTGAATTACGGCAGTCGTGTCGCCGACTTCGACTTCCTCGCCGCCGCCGGAACCACTGGCACGGGCCTCGGCGAGTTGCTCTTTTAGGTTCTCGATTTGCTTGCCGCGAGCCTTCCACTCCTCGAAGAATCGCTCCGCAGTCTCCGGAACGGCAGGCGGCGCAACGTCGAGGACGTCCGCGGCGGACTGGAGGTAGTCGTCGGTCTGTTGGGTCGCCTCGATAGCGGCGTCACCGGCGGCGAAGGTGAGTCGTTCGACCCCGTCCTGCACGCGCTCGGTGTTCAGCAGTTTAATACAGCCGACATCGCCGGTTCGACGGACGTGAGTCCCACCGCAGGCCTGCACGTCCTCCGCGACGTGAATGAGTCGGATGTTCGTGCCGGCGGGAATACCTCCTTGATAGAGGTCGAAACCGAACTCCTCTTCGGCTTCGTGGCGGTTCGGCCACTCCTGTTGTACCGTCGTGTTCTCCATGACGATTTCGTTGGCCAGCAGTTCGATTCGCTTCGCTGTTTCGCCGTCGATTCGCTCGTAGTGACGAACGTCGATGCGCGAACTGTCGGTTCCCTTCTGCGCACCAGCCTGCCGGATGTGGTCGCCGAGCACCTGCCGAGCCGCGTGGACGACGATGTGCGTCGCCGTGTGGTGGCGCATGAGTCGGCGACGGCGCTTGGGGTCGATTTTTCCGCGAACGATTTCGCCCTTATCGACCGGTTCGTCGGTGCAGTGAAGCACGACGCCGTTTTCGATTTGCGTGCCGGTGACGGACACCGTCTTCTCGTCCGTCGAAAGCGACCCGTGGTCGCCCGGTTGGCCACCGCCTTCGGGGTAGAACATCGTCTGGTCGAGGACGACATCGTAGCCGTCCTCGCGCTCGAACACGTCCAAGACGACGGCTTCGAAGTCGGTTCGGTACTGGTCTTCGTAGTACAGCCGCTCCGTTTTCGGAAGGTCGTTGAGTCTCTCGTCCGTCGATTGCTCCTCCTCGAATGCCTGCCCGCCGTCGTGACGGTCGGCGACGAGGCTGTAGAAGTCGTCCGGAACCTCGACGGCAACGCCGAACTCGTCGGCGATTTCCTCGACCATGTCCGGTTGAAGGCCGTGAGAATCGTACAATTCCACGAGGGTCGATGTTGGGATGGACTTGTCTTCCTCGGCGTGCTGTTTGGCGATTCGTCGAACGCGGCGACCGCCCTGTTCGAGCGTCTCGCGGTATTTCTCGACTTCCGTCCGGACGATGTCGCGGATGGTGTCGCGGTTGTCGTAATCGAGTCGCTCGGCCTGCATATCCACGAGTTCGTCCAGCGGGGCATCGACGCCGACATTGTCACAGAGGCGCTTCGTTCGGCGGAGCACCATTCTGGCGAGATAGCCCGTCGAGACGTTGCTCGGGACGATTCCGTCGCCGAACATGTAGGCCATCGTCCTGCTGTGGTCGGCGATGGCGTAGATGGTTTCGAGCGGTTCCACCAGCGTTTCGAGTTCGCCCGTGGTGACGCCGAGTTTGTCCGCGATGTTGTCGCGGGCGGCCTCCATATCTTCGGCCTCGTCAATGTCCATGTGGCCCGCGAGTTTCGCGGCGCGGTGGACGATTTCTTCTTCCGATTCTGTGTGCTCGATACCGGCGTTCTCTTTGAGGAACGCAATCATGTCGGGGTAGACCGCTTCGTAGACGGTCGGGGTTCCCTGACTCATCCACGTCCAGCGTTCGAGTCCGTACCCGGTGTCCACGATGTACGTGTCCATCGGCGAGTAGCGGTTGCCGTCCTTGAGTTCGTACTCGCCTTCAGGGTCTTGTTCCATCGACATGAAGACCAGCGTGGCGAGTTCCGCACCCTTGTAGATGACTTCGATTGCGGGGCCTGCGTTGCCGCCGCCGACCCACGGGTCTTCGATGTAGGTGATTTCCTCCAAATCCGCGCCGACCGATTCGAACAGTTCGTCGCAGTAGGCGACGGTTTGGTCTTTCCAGTAGACTTCTCCCTCGTAGGCGTACTCCTTCTCGGCATCGTCGCGGACGTTGAAGGCGTGATGGGCCATCATCTCGAAGGCCATCGTGTGCCGTCCCGTCTTACCGACGTTGTCGATGTCCTGCATCCGGATGCAGGGCTGACTGATGGTCAGCGGGTTGGCTGGTGGCGGCGTTTCGCCGCTCGTGACCAGCGGTTGGAAGTCGTAAATCGACGCTTGGGTCAGCAGTACGTCGTCGCGCCAGCGGTTTGCGGCGACTGGATAGGGGTCGATTCGTTCGTGGTCGCGCTCTTCGAAAAAGGAGAGGAACACCTCTCGCATCTCCGACAGCGTGTACTCCTCGTCGAAACCGGGGTCGTCGATGAATCCGTACTCCTCACACGGCGGTTCACCGCAGGTTTCTTGGTCGTGGTCGCGCGTCCAGAAGTGCACTCCGCACTCGGTGCATTCCTTTCGCACAAAATCGTTTTCCTCGAAATAATCGAGGCGGTACTCCTCCTCGAGTTCACTCATTCTTGGTAGTTTGTCGCCCATCGGTGCGTAAAACAGTTCCGCAAGGGCGCGATCAGCCGAGAACGTACCTATCGAACTTTCGCACCGTGTAGCGGTATGCGAGGGGTGGTACGACCACGCCGAGGAAGACGGCGACCACACCGCCGACGATTCGAATGGTCGGCGGCGGGAGCACAATCGGTTGCCAAAGGAGGGACGACCAGAACGAAATGACGTTCGAAACCATCGCGGCACCTGCTGGAACCGCTGCAACCGCCGTCCCGGCGAATCCCGCCAATAGCAAAATCGTGTAGAACGCGAACGCCGATTTGCTCGGGACGACCACGCGCCTGCTCCGCGTCACGCGAACCGAACTGAACCGCGGAAACACGGTGCCGATTGCGAGCGCGACCACGGTTCCAGCGACGCCGAGCAGGGCGCTTCCCACCGTCAACCCGACCCAGTTTTCGAGCGCGAGCGGACTCAGTACGCCCGCAACCGCGGTTGCGACGACTACGAACGGAAGCCCAATCAGCGTCACCGCGAGGACGTGTCCACGGACGAACTCCCCGCCGCGAATCGTGGACGTGATGGTCACCGGGAGCATTGCACCCTCGTCACCCAGTGGATTGAGCGCCGTCGCCCCGATTGCCCACGCGCCGTACAGCGCGATTGAGATGGCCAGAAAATCCGAGACGGTTCCCGTTTGAACCGCCCCCTGAAGCGGCGCGGTCATAAAGAACACGGGGTAGACGACGTAGAGCAGTCGAAGGGGGGCGCGTTTCGTCCGCCGCCAGACGTTCGCCGTGACGGTTCGGGTCGGGCGCGAAACGAATCCGGCGAGGAAGTCGGCGCTCGACTCGTCGGAATCGTATTTTTTGTTCTCCACTTGGACTTGGTCACCGTACCAGAGCCACGTCGCAGTTCGAATGTCGAGCGACACCAACACCGGAATCGTCACTGCGACGAACGCAACCGCACCGCCGACGCGAGGAAGTGAGACGGAGATTCCCGGAATCCCGAGCATGAACACGTCACCGAGCCACGCGGTCGGCACGTCTTGCAACAGGCCTCCCAGCATTGTCATCACGCGACCGAGCGCGTTCGACAGGATGGCCGCCATGTACACTGCGAACCCGGCAACCGCGATGACGGATTTGTACTGCGTGAGCAGTTCAGACCGCGCGAACGCGACTTTGAGAAGTACCCCCACGATGTGGCCCGCCAGAATCGCAGTCGTGAACAGACCCAGCATTGCGAGGACGATTGTTATAAAGGCAGTTGGCGTCCCGAGCGCCACGCTCCACGCCGCGCTTATCGAGAGCAGTGGCAGCGCCACGACCGAACCGATTCGGGCAACCTCCGCGAGAACGAGGCCACCAACTGCATCCCGTGCAGGAACCGTGGTTAGCATTCCTGCCTCGTTGTCGATGCGACCGGTTTTTCCGACTGCCCTCGCCACCACGAGTGCCGTGATGGAAAGCCACGCGACGGCGAGGCCGCTGCGTGCGAAATCGAGGAGCGGAAGCGAATCCGGAAGTTGGTCGATTTGGCCACCGAACCGGTACGCGACGTAGGAACCGCCCAGCGTCGGGCCGCCGACGAAGACGAGCAGGAAGAAGGCGAATCCCAACAACTGCACCGGATTTTTCAGCATAGCGCGGATGCTCCGCCGGTACTCTATTTTGGCGATGCTGGCGCTCCGCCGAAGGTTCGGCCAGTTCATTGGGACACCGCTTTTTCTTCCTCGCTCGTCACGTCGAGGAACACGTCTTCGAGCGACTGCTCTTGCTCCGCGCGGTGGGTAAGTCGCTCCGGCGAATCTTCCGCGACGAGAGTTCCGTCGTGAAGCACGCCGACGGTGTCGGCGAGTTCCTCCACCACGGGAAGGATGTGCGTCGAGAGGAAAACCGTCATTCCGTCATCGGTGAGTTCCGAGATGAGCTCGCGCACGGTTCGCGCGGCGCGGGGGTCAAGTCCAGATGTCGGTTCGTCCAAGAAGACGAGTTCGGGTTCGTGGAGGATGGCCTGAATCAGCGCCGTCTTCTGTTTCATCCCTTTCGAGTAGGTGCTGACGCGCTCGTCCGCATCGTCGGCGAGGTCGAAGCGGTCGAGCAGGGTGGTGATTCGTTCCTCCGCATCCACGTCGCGCAGTCCGGCGACGTATCGCAACTGTTCACGAGCGGTGAGTTCGTCGTACAGCGGTGGTTCCTCTGGCAGAAACCCGATGCGGGAAACAACGTCGTCGCGGTTTTCGATGGACTGTCCGGCGATTCGCGCGGTGCCGCTCGTCGGCCGGGTGAGCGTCGTCAGCATTCGCATGGTGGTCGTTTTCCCTGCCCCGTTCGGGCCGAGAAATCCATACACGGATTTCTCGGGAACGGTGAGCCGGAGGTCGGAAACGACGGTCGTATCGTCGAATCGTTTGGTCAACCCGTCGGTTTCGATGGCGGGCGTCATCGGCTCGCCTCCGAGCACGGATGTTCGATAATGTAGAGGGTCGCAGTGTTGGGGACTGTTCGAGCCATGCTTCTGTGACTAGAGCGAACGGTAAAAAGTTCGACTGAAACTAATATTCAGTTTACAACTGTGTTTGATTTCTGTGTGTCGGATTCCCCGTCGAAATCGCGCTGGCTAGTGACTCTTTCGTTAACCGGTGATTCGCCACAACCCACACAGACGAAGGCATTTTCGACGGTCTGAACGACCGGGGCGTTACAGGTGATACATTTTATCTGTGCGTCTCTGACAGTTCTCGGATACCTGCCCATAACTCGTGGTTCGAGAGCACGAATCGTCAACCCCGCCGACCGTTTTCGCACTAATCCGTCGTTATTTACGTGAACGATTCGGAATTTGCCCGTTAGCGCGACCCTATCACGATTCGTCAGCTCCATCTTTCGGTTAGTTCAGCGCCAACGACGCCAACATCGCTTCGAGCTGGACTCGCTCGTTCGCGCCTTCCGTGATTCGGTAGTCCGCCTCGCCGACTCGTTCGAGGACGCGAACCGCATCTTCGTCGTCCAAGCCGAACTCCCAGACTGACCGGTGAAGTTGGTCGATGATGTCGCCGCCAGCCATCCCGCGTTCCGTAACCAACTCGTCCAGTTTGGAGCGTGCGCGGGTGAAATCGCCTTCGAGTGCGTCTTTCACCATCTCCTTGATGTCCTCCGGGCGGGCCGTGCTGGTGATGACGAAGACGCTCTCTTCGTCCACCGTTTCGCCCATGACCGCCGCGGCTTGGAGGGCGTTGATGGCTTTTCGCATGTCGCCGTCAGCGGCGTAAACGAGCGCATTAACGCCATCTTCGGTCGTCTCAATTCCTTCTTCGTCGGCGATGTAGCGGATTCGCTCCGCCACCGCCTCGTCCGGAATCGGGCCGAACCGGAAGACTGCACAGCGGGACTGAATCGGGTCGATGATTTTCGAGGAGTAGTTACACGACATGATAAAGCGCGTCTTGTCGGAGAACTGCTCCATCGTCCGGCGGAGGGCGGCCTGCGCGTCGTTCGTCAGAGAGTCGGCCTCGTCCAAGAAGATGATTTGAAAATCCACCGCGCCGGGGTCGTGACGGGCGAAATTCTTGATTTGGTCGCGCACCACGTCGATACCGCGCTCGTCGGAGGCGTTCAGTTCGAGAAAGTGCGTCTGCCAGTCGTCGCCGTACAGTTCCTTCGCGATGGCGACCGCGCTGGTCGTCTTCCCGATTCCTGCCTGTCCGGAAAACAGCAGGTTCGGCAGGTCGTTTTTCTCGATGTAGCTCTGCAGTCGCGCCGTGATATCGTCGTGCCCAGCGACCTCGTCCAAGGTCTGTGGCCGGTACTTTTCGACCCAGATGGTGCCCCGCCCGGGAACGCTTTCCGTGTCGGCCTCGCTCATGTTCCAGCAGAGGCACCTATCGTTCTTAAAGTCCCCGAGACTCCGCGCCGCGGTAGCGAGTCGATTTCTGAAATCAATCCACGATTCCCGTGAACAACGAGCCAATTACTTTCCCACCGGACAGCGACCGTTTCGCCATGCGAGCGAAAGCGACACTCTTCGTCGTCTTCTTGCTCATCGTGACCCTTCCTGCCACCGCGGCGGCGGAACAGACGCGAACCGCTGGCACCGTCGTCGTCGCGGAAGGCGAAACCATCGACGACGACCTCTCGGCCACCGCCGGGAGCGTCGTCGTCCGCGGTACAGTAAACGGCGACCTCGAAGCCTTGTCCGGAAACGTCCTCATCGCCGAAACCGGAACCGTCTCCGGGGACGTGTCGGCGCTCGCCGGAAACGTCCGTATCGAGGGTACCGTCACTGGAAACGTCGAATCCGGCGGCGGGAACTTCGTCCTTGCGCAGACGGGCACGATTGGCGGGTCGCTCGAAGGAGCGGCAGGATACAGCCAACTGGCGGGAACTGTCGGAGGTGATGTCCAAATCGCTAGCGAGACGCTGGCAGTCACCGAGACTGCGACTATCGACGGTAATCTCGTCTACGACGCAGAGACGTTCGAGCGCGCACCAGGTGCAACCATCGGCGGAACGGTTCGACAGGACGAGTCGCTGGCCGACGTTGGCCCGACGCCCGTTTCTCAAATTCCCGACTGGGTCGGCACGCTCTATGGGTTCTTCGTGAATCTCCTCTTGGGCGTTCTCCTGCTGGCGATATTCCCGAGGTTTTCGGACGGAGTCGCGGAACGGGCGCGAGGTGAACCCCTGTTCTCGGCAGGTGTTGGCCTGCTCCTGCTCATTCTGGTGCCAATCGCACTCGTTCTCTTCGCCATCACCATCATCGGCATCCCGATTTCGCTCCTCGGAGCGTTGCTGTTTGGCATCGTGCTGTGGATAGGGGCCGTCTACGGTTCTCTCACGGTCGGCGTTTGGTTGTTATCGCTCGCCGATAGAGAAAATCGGTGGCTCGCACTGCTCGTGGGTCTGCTGGGCGTTGCGATTTTCACTCAAATTCCCATATTCGGCGGACTCGTCCAGTTCCTCGTCCTGTTGCTCGGTTTGGGCGCGCTGGCGATAGCAGTCCGGGTACGCTACGGGGGCCGACGAACCACGCCGGAGTACGCGGGCCCAGAGGATACAGAACCAGCAGACACGGGCGCTGACGACGAATCGACCGTCGCGTGATGTGAAATCTTCTCTCTCACCATCGAACCCCGACACGCTGAAGGCGCGACGCTGGCAACAAAGGCCATGAACGTAACCGTCGAGGTGGTCGGCGAGGATTCCCACGAGTTCGACGTGGACGACGAAACCTACGCCGACCTCCTCTCGGAAGTCGGCCTCAGTCCTCACGAGGTGTCGGTGATGGTCGATGGCCGTCCCGTCCCCGAAGACCAACCGGTCGAAGCAGAACACGTCAAAGTCCTTAGGCTCATCAAAGGTGGATGACCGTCCGCCCTGCGACTCCCGACGAGCATCTTTCGGTCATGCGAATCGTGGACGCCGCGATGCTGGAAACCGATGCGAGCGACGTAAAAGAGCGAATCGAGAAGGGAACCGTCCTCGTCGCGGAAGAAGAAAGCAGAATCCTCGGAACTGTGGTGCTGGAATCTCGCAATCGTGGCGCGCACATCGACGCAATCGCGGTTCTGCGCGCTCGGCGAGGGCAGGGAATCGGCCGCGAATTGGTCGAAGCTGCGCGGGAACAGTACGGCAGATTGACTGCCGAGTTCGACCCGAAGATTCGCCCGTTTTACGAGTCGTTGGGATTCGAGATTGAATCGGTGGAAAACGGTACAAACGAGCGATTTCGCGGAACCCTCGAACGTGAACACTGATGGTTCGAGTTCACCAACACCAAATATGAACGAGTCGAAACGCCGCCGTCTCTCGCTCATCTGGATAGTGTTTGCACTGCTGATGGCAATATACGCGTTTCAGGACGGCTTTGAAACATCGACAGGTGACCTTCTCGGCCTGTTTACGGTCGCCTTCGGGATTGGTCTCGCGGCGCTCTACTACCTGAATCCCCGCAATGTGTTGTCGTTTAAGTAGATTCTTCTGTTCAACCGTCCTGTTCTTCTGACCCGAGTTTTAACGCCAATCCGCACCTATTTCGGCCATTTGATATAGCATATTTCTGTTTATGTCTGCAATCACGCATTCTACACAAAATGCCTCTCTCAACTGAAATCGGTAGAAAGAGCGACTAGAAAAGTGCTTTACTACTATGATAACTATCTGTATAAATCGCGGTCACCAAGCGACGGTTCGTCACCACAAAACTGCGTCCGATACTCTCTCAGTCGGTTAAATCAGCGGTTCGACCAATTTTTCGCCCGCAGTGAGCAGTTCGCTGACGCGCGTTTCGCCGTCCCCTTCGGCGTACACGCGCATTTTTGGCTCCGTCCCGCTCGGTCGGACGAGCAACCACGACCCGTCTTCGAGCAGGATTTTGAAGCCGTCCTTCGTGACAACATCTTCGACGTCCTTTCCCGCGACTTCGTCGGGGAGTTCTGTTTCGAGGTCGGAGAGGACGCGCTGTTTTTCGGCGTCCGGGCAGTCTACGCTGATTTTGTTCTGATGAATCTCGCCGAACTCGGCGAGCAGGTCGTCCACACGCTCGTCGAATGGACGTTCTTCGGCGATTGCGGCGGCGAATAGCGCCATCAAAACACCGTCTTTCTCGCGGATGTGCCCGCGAATCGTGAATCCGCCGCTCTCTTCGCCGCCGACGAGGGCGTCGTGCTTTTCGATGGCCTGCGCGACCCATTTGAATCCGACCGGGGTTTCGTGGACTTCCTCGCCGTGTGCCTCCGCGATGCGGTCGATGAGGAAAGTGGTCGAGACGGTTCGAATCGCTGGCCCGGAATCGTCTTCGAGGAGGTAGTCGTACAGCGCGGCGAAAAAGAGATTTTCGTCCAGATAGCCGCGTTCCGGCGTCACGATTGCGAGTCTGTCGGCGTCGCCGTCGTTGGCGATTCCGAGGTCTGCGTCACCGTCTTCGACCGCCGAGATGAGTTCCTGCAAATGGTCAGGGTCGGGTTCCGGCGAGGTACCGCCGAACTCGGCGTCCTGTTCGCAGTGGAGTCGTTCGACGCTCGCACCGGCATCTTCGAGCAGTTTGTCAGTGACGCCCCGACCGCTTCCATGCATTGCGTCGTAGACCACCGAAAGGTCGGAGAGGTCGCTTTTCACGAGGTCGAAGGCGTGGTCTTCGTAGGGTGCGACGAAATCCTCCTCGCGGACGACTCCGTGTTCGTCTTCTGAGAGGGGGTCGGGTTCGGCGAGGCGGGACATGATTTCGTCGGTAACCTCGGGGAGTGCGGGGGCACCATCCGACGGAATGAACTTCACGCCGTTGTACTCCGGCGGGTTGTGGCTTGCAGTTATCATCAATCCGCCCGCGAGGTCGCGGTCGGTAATCGTCCACGCGAGAATCGGTGTCGGGGTATCTCGCTCTGGAATGAGTACGTCGAAGCCGTTTGCGGCGAGTACTCGACAGAGGTCTTCCGCGAACCCGCGAGACGTTTCGCGGGCGTCGTAGCTCACTGCGACGGTGTCACCCGCTCGGTCTTCGATCTCGCGGAGGTAGTCCGCAACCGCCTGTCCGACTATCTGTACGCGCGGGGAAGTGAACTCATCGAGTGTGGCCCGCCAGCCGTCGGTTCCGAACGAAATCGGCGTCTCCATGTGTCGTTCGACAGCGTCCCAGTCGAAAAAACCACCGCGTTCCACGGTCACATACTGCTGATGGAAATACTACAAAAGATGGCTTCTGGGAGCTGTTTTTGTTTGTCGGGAAGTGGTCGCCGCTGTGGGCACAAAAATTCGGAAACCGACCCTTTCCGTAGAAACCAGTCGAAAATCGAACCGTGCTAGCCGGAGCGTGCAGGTTAAACGTTCGTACCCCAGAGTGAGATTAATGCAAGCAACACCGAAAGTCGTCGCGGTCTGTGGTAGTATGCGCGACGAGAGCCATACGCGAACCGCTCTGACACACGTACTGGATGCCGCCGAAGAAGCGGGTGCAGACACTGAACTCATCGACGTTCGGAAGTACGACCTCTCGATTTTTGACCCGGACGAAGACGAACCGGAGAGTGCAGTCGAAATCAAGCGCAAGATTCGAGAGGCCGATTCGGTGATTCTCGGTAGTCCGGTCTATCACGGGTCGTACACCTCCGCGTTCCGGAACGTCCACGACTACTGTAGCTTCGACGAGTTCGAAGACACCACGGTCGGTCTACTCGCCGTGGCTGGCGGCGGTTCCTACGCGAGCACGTTAGACCACATGCGAATCACAGTTCGCGGGGTTCACGGCTGGGTGCTTCCGCATCAGGTCGGTATCCGAAACGCCTACAATCAGTTCGAAGACGGCGAATTTGTCGATGAGGATTTGGAAGACCGTACTCGAAAACTCGGCCAGCAGGCCGCCGAGTACGCGTTCATCACGCCCGACGTGACTTCCGCCGAGGCGGACGAGGCGGCGGCCGACGACTGATACTCTGTCTTAGTAATCGACCAGTTTCTCTTTTTGCGCGCGACTCAACTGTTTGATTTCGTATTCGCGGGACATAGCCGCGGATTTCGAATCGAACTGTTCCGTATGAATGAGTTCGACGGGGGTTCTGCCGCGAGTGTATTTCGCACCCTCGTCAGCGTCGTGTTCCGCGACGCGGCGTTCTACGTCGGTCGTGTAACCGGTATAAAAACTGCCGTCGTCACATTCGATGACGTAGACCCAGTGGGTAGTCACACCTGACAGGCTTCGCGTGGTTCGATTTGTTCCTGTCGATTCCGCCCTTCGCCACAGTGGGCTATACTCTTTGCGCACGTTGTCGCGCCACTTCGGCGATTCCAGCGTTCGCCGAGCAGGCAGGACAAGCACGGATGTGGCCGTGTTCGTCAGCGAAGACGCGCGCAAATCTTTCGGAGACGTGCGCGTTGCAGTGGTCACAGTTTGGCATGCTGTCAGCCGACGACTACGCCGTCGGCATTCGTTGCTTGGTGGTGAAGCACTAAATATCCTTTCCAAATTCTCACCCAAATCCGTCAATCGACAAAATTCATTTTTCGAACTTGGAAATAGGTCTTTTGCCAACATAGTTCGGGAGTGTATGGGTAGCCAACGTTTCTGAACGGACAATCGAAAGCGAAGCCCTTCGTTTCCGGTGGAAATGGATTGTACGGTGCGAGCAGAAAACGGTCGAACGGAGCGAATTAGACGAGGGTATTTACCGAATCGAAAATCTGCGACCGGGAAGAAGAACTCACTCGGCGTCCCATTTTCGCTCGCCAGCGCGAATTTCTACGTCGAGCCAATTTTCTTCGGGCGGCAATGGACACGCGAAGGTTTCGCTGAAGGCGCAGAACGGCGAGTATGCGAGGTTGAAATCCAGCGTGATTTCGTCGCCATCGCTTAGTTCCCGGTCGGGATGTAGTTCGAGATAGCGCCCGTTTTCGTAGCTCTGCTGGCCCGTCGTTTTGTCGCGGAAGGGAACGAACAGCGATTCTTGGCCGTCCTGCTGATACACCGCGAGGGACTGTTCTTTTCCGTTCACCTCGAAATTGAGCGTCATCGTCCGGAGGTATCGCTGTGGATTCGCAGCGGTCATTTCGAGGTCGATGGGTTCCGGGTCGTCGTGGGTTTCGACCGTCGCCGTGAGTTGGTATTCCGGATCCGGGTCGAAGTACGAAAGCCCATCGAACTCGTCGCGTTTTCCCGGCGGAATCGGCGACTGGGGATGGTCGCCGAAAAACTCGTCTTTCTCTTCTCGCGTGTTTTGGAGTTCCTCGCGCCACTCTTCCTCGCTGAGTTCGTTTTCGTTGTGTTCGTCTTCGTCGTTCGCGTCAGCCATGGACTGGTGTTCGGGTTCGACGCGGGTAAAAACTCCGTCCGCGAACGGGATGGATTTCTTGGAGGGATATTTGACAGGATGGTTTCTCGGAAGAGGTGCTTGAGAATTGTCGAGTTCAATGAGACCACGACCAGCGGTACTCGACAGCGAGTCCCCGAAATCTGTCTTAAGCTGTTGCTTACAAGTCACGACTCCACTGAAACCGCCACCGCACCACGTCCTCCCCACCCGACTCCCTTCGGTCGTCCCTCGCACGGGCGAACCTCTGGTTCGCCTTCGCGCGCCACATTGCCAAATTTGGATACTGTGAATCTTTACAATTTGGATACTGTGAATCTTCACAAATTCTATAGCGCGTGCGCCAACAGACTCGAGGACTCGTCGTCCGAGGGTCTGTATGGGTTCGCGCGAGGTCTTCGTGAGTAGAGCGAACGAATGGCGCGTCGGAGCTTGTCACCGACGGTGGATGAGTGAACGAGCGCCAGCGAGTGAGCGAATCGGTTGGGAAGGCATGCAGTGCTGTCTCATTGGAGTCGGAAGTAGCTAGCGTCACAAACGAACACAAAAAATCCCAAACACGACACAAAAAGCGAACGGGCACGATGGGATTCGAACCACCCGAGAACCTGCGTTTCATGCAGAACCTCGGTCTACTTCGAACCCATCGCTTGTGCTGATTTGCTCCTCACGTTCGTTCACCGTGGTTTCGCTTCGCTCACCACGAGATTTCACTCATACTTCGTGAAATCGTCACAAAATCAGCGGGCACGATGGGATTCGAACCCACGGCCGTCGGATTAGAAGTCCGACGCTCTATCCAGACTGAGCTACGTGCCCTCACCGTCTCGTTCTCGGTCAGTCATCATAAGGGATTGGGATTTCAGCCGAGCGAGGCGGTCACTCCAGAGCACAGCCCTTAAGCACGGCTCACGAGAAAATCAGCACAATGCGAGTAATCGGAACGGTCGGCCTACCGGGAAGCGGCAAGGGCGAAGCCGCAACCGTCGCGGAGGAGGTAGGCGTCCCCGTCGTCACGATGGGCGATGTCATCCGCGAAGCATGCCGAGCGCGCGGCCTCGACCCGGCGGAACACCACGGCGAGATTGCGAAAGCCCTCCGCGAGGAAAACGGTCCGGACGCCATCGCGCAGGAATCTCTGCCGCAAATCGAGGATGCGCTGGAGGAGTCGGACACCGTCCTCGTGGACGGAATCCGCTCGGGCGTGGAAGTCGAACGGTTCGACTCGGCCTTCGGCGACGACTTCGTGCTGGTGAGCATCGAAGCGCCGTTCGAGGTTCGCGCCGAGCGACTCGGCGAGCGAGGCAGGGACAAAACCGACGAGGACGAAGAAGGATTGAAACAGCGCGACGAACGCGAACTCGGCTTCGGACTCGGTGAAGCCATGGCACGCTCCGACGCCGTTATCGACAACACGGATACGCTCGATTCGTTCCGAACACAGATTCGAGCCCTGTTCGAAGACGGACTTTCGGGGCTAGAGCGCGTACAAACAGCCGAACAATCATGATTTACAGCGTCGATATTCAGCTTACGGCACCGGTACAGGACACGGAAATCGAAGCGCGAGTCGCGGACGCAATCGAGAACATCTTCCCCGGTGCGGAGGTCGAATCGGGCCACGGCGAACTCATTGCGGAAGCCCACAGCGTCGAGGAGTTTTCGGAATCACTCCACAGACAGGAAATCCTCGACACGGCGAGAGGGGAGTTTTTCGGGGGACGAGAGGGCGACACGCTTTCGTTCTCGCTGAAAAAGCAGGCCGCGTTTCAGGGCGTCATCAACTTCGCCGTCGGCAACCCCGACGAACTCGGCGACATTCACGTCCGAATGAAAGTGAACGACCCGACGGCCGAGGAGTTCATCGACTACGTCGCGCCGCCGACGGAAGACGGCAAGCCGATTATGGACGACAACTGATACCGACAACAACTGGTACGGACGACGACTGATTTTGGCTGGTAGTTTTGTTCACAGCACGATTCGCACAACCACGAACAGCACGATAACGCCCAGTACGTCGCAGGCGTTCGTGACGACCGGAATGACCACGTCGTCCGGGTCGAGTTCAAACCGATAGGCAACGTAGGTGGCGACGAGCGTGACTAGCACTGCGATGAACGCCAATGCGATTCCACTCATCAGCGAGATGAACACAACGGTCAGCAGGCCGAGTTCGGTGCCACCGATGAGCCACGTCAGCGACCACGCGCCGACTCCGACGACCGGGAAAACTGTGATAGCGAGTGCGACGGTCGCAACGGCATTTCCTGCGAGCAGTTCGTCTCCTCGGTCGAACGAGAGCGTTCCGAGGTGGAACGCGGTTGAAAGTCTGGCCGCAAGGATGCTTCCAAGGTTGCCCGCCGTCCCGATGGTGACCGGCACGAGCGCGAGGAGCGTCGGATACCGAAGGAGCGTGCTCTCGAACGACCCGAGAACAAGCCCGCTCCCGATTTCCACGATTGTCAATGTGAGCAACACCGGAAGCATGGCCCGCATGATGGCGCGAACCGTCCACTCTGTTGGCATCTATCCGCCCCCGAATCCGAGTCCGAGGACGATTCGAACGGCGAGCAAGAGAAACGAAATTCCGAACACGTCGCCAGTCGTCGTCACTAACGGCCCGACGAGCGTATCCGGATTTTGCCCCCGACGATAGCCCGCGAACACCACGATGACCACGGCGACGGTTAGCGCAGTACCCGAAAGCAGACCCGCGATGAGTGCGATAGCGACCAAGGTGGGCAGGGGCGCAACCGGGTCGGAAAGTAGTCGGAGGACGGAAAACGCGACCACCGACGCGAACAGACTGGCGAGGATTCCGTTCGCCAGCGAGGCCGCAATGGCGGCCCACACCCGCCTGTCGTCCGGGACGAACGACGGTTCGACGAGGCCTTGGTGGAGTCCGGATGCGAGACGCGCACCGAGCGACCCGTAGACGTTTCCGCGAGTGGCTAGCAGGGCAGGGACGAGGACGAGCAAACCCTGTACTTCGCGGAGTTCGGTGCGCATTCCACCGAGGACGACGCCCGCGAACAGGCCGCCGACCACGCTCGCGGCCAGCGCAGGGAGGGCCTCGCGGTACGCCTCGGCGGCGACTTCCCGGACGGACATCTATCCCCGTTGACGGGGGCGCAGGACAAAAAAGCGGTGTGTTATGGTGGCGGTACGGAGACTGTTAGTGAACGGTACTACACGAAGAAAACGGAAAACCGGCGTCGGGATAGTCGCGCTTATCCAAACGGCCCGAGTCCGCCACCGCCTCCGCCGCCCTGCATTTTCTTCATCATGCGCTCCATATCGCCGCCCTGTCCCATGCCTTGGAACTGTTTGAGCGTCTGGGACATCATCTTGTGTTGCTGGAGCAGTTCGCGGATGCGCTCTTCGTCCTTGCCGCTTCCGCGCGAAATACGCCGAATTTGGCTCGCGCCGACCGACCGCGGGTTTTCGAGTTCGTTCTCGGTCATCGAATCCATGATGACCTCGAAGGCGCGCATTCGGTCTTTCGTCACGTCCATCGCGTCGTCCGGCAGTTCGTCCATGAGTCCGCCACCCATCCCCGGAATCATGTCCATCACTTGGTCGAGCGGCCCCATCTTGTTCATCGCGTTCATCTGGTGGCGCATGTCTTTGAGGGTGAACTGGCCTTTCAGCATGTCCTCCGGATCCCAGTCTTCCTCTTCTTCTTGCGTCTCCTCCATCGCGCGCTGGACGCGCTCGGTGAGTTGGCCGAGGTCGCCCATGCCGAGCAGACGCGAGATGAAACTGTTCGGTTCGAATCGTTCTACGTCCTGTACGGTCTCACCGGAACCGAGGAACGCAATCGAGGAATCAGTCTCGTTGACGGCGGTCAGGGCACCACCACCTTTTGCGGTACCGTCGAGTTTCGTGATGACGACGCCGTTGATGCCGATGGATTTGTCGAACTGCTTCGCTTGGTCTTTCGCTCCCTGTCCGATTGCGGCGTCCAGAACGAGCAGATTTCTGTCGGGGTTGACCGCCGATTCGATTTCCTCGATTTCGGCGATGAGGTCGTCTTCCAGCGCGTGCCGACCGGCGGTGTCCACGATGTGGATGTCCGCATCGGCGGTTTCTTCCAATCCCTTGCGGGCGATTTCGACCGGGTCGTCGTTGTCGGGATTGCCGTAGAAATCCACCTCGGCGCGGGAACACATCTCCTTAGCTTGATCGTAGGCACCGGGGCGGAACGTGTCTGTCTGGATGACAGCGGGCCGAAGTCCTTTCTTCGAGAACCACCACGCCATTTTCGCGGAGGTGGTCGTCTTACCGGAACCCTGCAAACCGGCGAGGAGAATGGTCTGATTTTCGAGCGGGATATCCGTGCTTTCGCCGACGAGGTCTACCAGCTCCTCGTAGACGATGCTCAGGACGTGGTCGCGGGCCGTGGTTCCGCCCGGCGGTTCTTCTTCCAGCGCTCGGGTTTTGATGGAGTCAGAAAGCTCCATCACGAGGCTCACGTCAACGTCAGCCTGCAAGAGCGAGCGCTGAATTTCTTTTACGATTTCCTCGATGTCGTCCTCACCGACGCGGGATTTCCCACTCAACTTGTCGAGGGAACCGCGAAGAGAACTACCGAGATTGTCGAGCACCATTGTTACCGAGTGTTTGGTTTTCTGGCGGTTTAAATGCTTTCAGGTGTCAATTTCCTCCCTACTCAACACCCTCGGCGGTTTCTTGACGAGCGTTTCTCGCCATGGTACTCTGTCTATACTGTCTCTACCGCCGCCACCAACACCTCGGCCAACCGTAAGCAGAAAAATCGAGCGAGGTTTCGAACTCAGTCGTCGGAAGACGCCTGTCCGAACTGCTGTGGCGGCAATCGAAGTTCGTCCAGTCCGGGCAGATGTTTGACGTTATAGATGACCTGCATATCGTCAGTCGCCGGTTCGCAAATGCAGGACAGGCGGAATCCGCGGTCGGTCATCTCCGAGGAGAGGACGTGATTCGAGAACATTTCCGTCTCCCCTTCTACGACCGCAACTGCGCAGTTTGCACACGCCCCGCCGCGGCAGGCAAAGGGCCAATCGAATCCGCGATTTTCGGCGGCTTCGAGCAGTGACTCCTGTTCTTCGACGCGAAACTGGCCGTACTCTTCGGGGTCAAGTCCGGCCGCGGCGGCTTTCCGGAACAGGTTTTCGTCGTCGATTTCCCAGCCGTAATCGTCGAGAATCTCGTAGTTGAGGAACTCGACCTGTGGCTTTTGTTGGGCGGGATGTTCTTCGACCTCCTCCTGTTTCTCGTCGTATTCTTCGGTTCCGTATCCGGCTTGAATCCGTTCGTATGCGGATTTGACGCGCTGAAACTCGCGCGCGGAGCCGCCGCCGTCGGGATGGGCCTCCTTCACGCGCTGTCTGTAGGCTTCAACGATTTCCGCGTCGTCCGCATCCGAATCTATCCCTAAAATATCGAACGGGGATTTCACACGTAGTGTTAGGAAATCGAGTTCATAAATCCTGTCCCCAACCGCGCGAGTGGTCAAACTGGTTTTCGATACTACCAAAACCAATCTTGAAGCCGTCTCATGCCGAAAGGTTCGGTATGCGACTGTTCGTGAGCATCGACCTGCCGGACTCCCTCGCGGAGGGCGTCGCGGGCGTCCAAGACCGATTTCGGGATGCGGAAGGACTGAGCTTCACCGACCCGCGACAAGCTCACGTGACGCTGAAATTCCTCGGCGACGTGGACGAAGACCGGATTCCAGCCATCGAGAAGGCTCTCGAATCGGCAGTCGGGTCCGACGTCGGTTTCGGTTCGTTTCGGGCATCGGTCGGCGGATTGGGCGTCTTCCCGAGCCTCGACTACATCAGCGTGGTGTGGGTCGGTGTCAATGACGGAACAGAAGAAATGCGACTGCTCCACGACGCCGTCGAATCGCGCGTCTATGAACTCGGCTTCGAACCGGAAGACAACGATTTCGTCCCGCACATTACCATCGCCAGAATGCAACATGCTGGCGGGAAGGAACTCGTGCAGGAGAACGTTCGAGAGCTCGATCCCGAAATCGGAGAGATGGAAGTCAAGGAGATTCGACTGACGAAAAGCGAGTTGACGAGCGAGGGCCCGGAGTATTCGACCGTTTCCGCGTTCGGGCTGTAACCCCGTTTGAAAGGAACAAGATTTTAAGCCACGGCGGAAAAGTGGCAACCACTATGGGCAAGAAGTCGAAGGCCAAAAAGAAGCGGCTTTCCAAATTGGAACGGCAGAACAGCCGCGTCCCTGCGTGGGTCATCATGAAGACCGACCGAGACGTGATGCGAAACCCAAAACGCCGCAACTGGCGGCGTAGCGACACTGACGAATAATGAGCGCAAGTGATTTCGAGGAGCGAGTCATCACGGTTCCGCTCCGAGATGTGAAAGCAGAACCGAAGCAGAAACGCGCCGGAAAGGCGATGAAAGTGGTGCGCGGACACCTCGCCAAACATTTCAAGGTTGACGAGGAAGACGTGCGTCTCGACCCCTCCATCAACGAAGCGATTTGGTCGCGCGGTCGGAAGAACCCGCCACGAAAAATCCGCGTTCACGCGGCGCGCTTCGACGAAGAGGGCGAAGCCGTCGTCGAGGCGGAGTACGAAGAGTAGAGCGGTGCTTCGTACCGCGTTTAATGGGTCGTCGTACGTTGGTGTCTTCGCACGAGCCACTGACGAGTACCTCCTGATTCGACCCGATTTGGACGATGAACTGGTCGAATCTCTCGCACAGGAGTTGGAAGTCGAGAGTATCGAGACGAATCTCGGTGGGTCGTCCACCGTTGGCGCACTCGTCGCGGGCAACGAAAACGGCCTGCTCGTCAGTAGTCGCGTGACTGACCACGAACGCGACCAACTCGAAGATGCCATGGACGTTCCCATTACCGAACTGCCGGGGCGTATCAACGCCGCCGGAAACGTTGTTCTCGCAAACGACACCGGGGCATACGTTCATCCTGACCTCTCCCACGAAGCGGTTCAGGCCGTCTCCGACGGCCTCGGTGTTCCGGTCGAACGCGGCATGATTGCCGATGTTCGGACGGTCGGCACCGCGGCAGTGGCGACGAACACGGGCGTCCTCTGCCATCCGAAAGCGACGGATGACGAACTCGACGTCGTTGAGGACGTGCTCGGCGTCCCTGCCGACATCGGTACCATCAACTACGGTGGGCCGCTCGTCGGGTCGGGACTGCTCGCAAACGAAAACGGCTACGTCACCGGACAGAAAACGACTGGCCCGGAACTCGGTCGTATCGAGGACGCGCTGGGCTACATCGACTAACTTCCGTTTCTCACCCCGGGAGATTCTCCCTCGGTTCCGGTTTTATAGACGAACTCTGTTGTGTGAAGGAGCTTCTGGGAGACGCAGATGCAGTGTGCAACAGTTGCACTGAGCAACAATGGGATAGAGAAGAGTCGTTTTTCTACGGTAAGTCAGTAAAAGATACCCTACCAATAAGAGCACTGACGAGCATGTATTCTCCGTCTTCCCCCACGTTGGGGGAGGAGGGAGCCCGAGATGAGCCAGACAGTGTTACAACCCGCGAAAAACGGGGAGCAAACGAACGAAACGACGATTCGAGAGAACGACAGCGTGGATACACTCTCACGAGACGAACTATTTCACGTTCTTCGAAATCAGCGGCGACGGTACGCGCTTCATTATCTCAAGCGACATGACGAAGTCGTCACTATCGGGGAGATAGCAGACCAAGTGACTGCGTGGGAACACGGAATCACACCCGACGAAATCACCTCGCGCCAACGAAAGCGAATCTACAACTCGCTTCAGCAGACACATCTACCGAAACTCGAACGCACGGGGTTCGTGACGTACAATTCGGCGCGCGGAAGCGCGAAACTCACGGCGCAGGCCAGCCAACTCGATATGTATCTCGAAGTCGTTCCGGGACGCGAACTGCCATGGGCGCAGTACTATCTTGGACTCGGCGGCGTCAGCGTTGCCTTGATGGCCGCCGTCTGGCTGGAAGCATTTCCGTTCAGTCTGGTTCCGGCGTCGGTCTGGGGTTCGTTCGTCGCAAGCGTCCTTCTCCTCTCCGGCATTGTGCACGTGTACGCGCTTCGTTCGTCTCGCCTTGGAGCGAGCGGCGAACCGCCGGAGGTGTAACTGTCGTTGTAGTAAGAGAAGTGCACGATGCCGGACGTATCGTGACACGTACCGGCTACCGGCATTTAGCATCCACTTTTGGCTCAAAACAGGCGATAAAACCGAAGAGACTTCGATTTTCACCGACTGCGCATCGGTCACCTGACAACATAAAAAACCACTGGCGGAGAGCTAGAGTTAGGAAGATTCTTCCCGCTCGCTCACGCAGGTGTTGGCATGAGCACGATTACTCGCGGAACGGAGAGTGAAGAGCGATGATGGGCGGCGGAAACCAAGAACTGCAGCAGTTGTCACAGCAACTCCAGCAGTTGGAAGCCGAGAAGGAAGAACTGGAAGGCGAAGTCGAAGACCTGCGCGACGAGAAAGACGAGATGGACGAAGCCATCGAAGCAATCGAGACGCTCGACACCGGGTCGGTCGTTCAGGTACCGCTCGGCGGCGGTGCCTACATCCGTGCCAGTGTCGAAGACATCGACGAAATCGTCGTCGAACTCGGTGGCGGCTACGCCGCGGAGCGCGACCAGAACGGTGCCGTCGAGTCGCTGAAGAGCCGAAAGGACGTCGTTGACGAGCAGATTACCAACGTGCAGGAAGAAATTGCCGAGGTCGATGACCAGAGCGACCAGTTGGAGCAGAAAGCCCAGCAGATGCAACAACAGCAGATGCAACAGCAGATGCAGCAGATGCAGGAACAGGAAGACGAGGACGAGTAACCGGCGATGTTCGACAGTCTGAAGGAGAAGCTAAGCGGGTTCCGTAAGGACGTCGAGGAGACGACCGAGGAGAAGGCCGAAGAGGCCGAAGCCGAGGAGGAAGACACAGGGAAAGAAACGGAACCCGTCGAGGAACCGGTTGCAGAAGACGAAGCCGATTCCAACGAATCGGCTGCGGAGGAGGATTCGAACGCAGAGTCGGAAGCGGACGTAGAGTCGAAAACGGAGTCCGAATCCGAACCCGAACTGGAAACCGAGGAGACGAACAACGGCGGCTTCATGCAGAAGGCCACGTCGTTCGCGCGCGGTGAAATCGTCATCGAGGAGCAGGACGTCGAAGACCCGCTTTGGGAGTTGGAGATGGCGCTCCTCGAAAGCGACGTGGAGATGAGCGTTGCGGAGGAGATGCTCGAAGGCATCCGAAACGACCTCGTGGGCGCGACCCGGAAGTTCAGCGCCGAAACCGGCGATGTTGTCGAGCAGGCGCTCCGTGACTCCTTGCTGTCGGTCATCAGCGTCGGCCAGTTCGATTTCGACCAGCGCGTTGCCGAGGCCGACAAACCGCTCGTCATCATCTTTACCGGCGTCAACGGCGTCGGGAAGACAACGAGCATCGCAAAGCTGTCGAAGTACCTCGAAGAGCAGGGTCTGTCGTCCGTGATGGCGAACGGCGACACCTACCGTGCAGGTGCGAACGAGCAAATCGAGGTGCATGCAGACTCATTGGACAAAAAGCTCATCGCCCACGAGCAGGGCGGTGACCCCGCAGCAGTCATTTACGATGCCGTGGAGTACGCGGACGCCCACGACATCGACGTGGTGCTGGGCGACACGGCAGGCCGTCTGCATACCAGCGAGGGCCTGATGGATCAGTTGGCGAAAATCGAGCGCGTCGTCGGCCCGGACATGACCCTCTTCGTTGACGAGGCAGTGGCCGGACAGGACGCCGTGCAGCGCGCCAAGGAGTTCAACGACGCCGCGGAAATCGACGGCACCATCCTGACGAAGGCGGACGCCGACTCGAAAGGCGGGGCCGCGATTTCCATCTCGCACGTGACGGGGAAGCCGATTCTCTTCCTCGGAACTGGGCAGGGGTACGGTGATATCGAGCGATTCGACCCCGAAACCCTCGTCGAACGACTGCTCGGCGACGAAGACGAGTAATCGAATTTCGACTATTTTCTTGACGCGATAACGCTGTTCCGAGGAGCGACAGCGACATTCGAACTCTCAAACCGCGCATTTTCACCAGCCTCAGGACGCGCGTCGAGGACACCTGCGCCAGTGGTCGGCGCAGGTGTTCGAGCGCCCGGGGAGGAGAGGGGACGCCGAGGGCGAGTGCGCTAACGGTCGGCGCACTCGCCCGCATGTCGGTGCGGTGTTTGGAGTCGTGACTTGCAGTTACGGCAGAAAAATCATCTGGATACCTGTCTCGGTAAATCCCGTTCTACACGGAATTCGCAACCAACAAGACCGACCACTGGCTTCTCTCGAACGACAGCAACCCGAATCGCACTGGAAAACACCACTCAAATTCAACAGTGTATCTACTCGAACTCGGCGGAGAAGACGACGGATTTGCGGCCTGTGAGGCAGAAAGCGCGGCGACTGACGTCGAACTCGTCGCGCCCGGACTCGCGCGAGCGACGGCCATCACGGAGCGCGTGCGAAACCTCGCGTACACACATCGGGCGAGCCAACTAGTTGGCGAAACGGACGCCAACATCGAGAGCGCGCGCGCCTTGCTTTCCGCGGCGGCTATCGACCACGAGGGAACTGTTGCCGTGCGTGCGCGTGCAGTGCGGGAAACACGAATCAGCACACAGGAAGCGGAGCGCGAACTCGGGGGGATATTGGTAGAGCGCGGATTTTCGGTCGATTTGGACGACCCCGACCACGAACTGCGGGCCGTTTTCTCCGACGATGTTTGTCAACTCGGCTGGCTCGAAATCGAGAGCAAACGGGACTTTGGCACGCGAATGCCGACCGATCGGCCGTTTTTCCAACCGGGGAGTATGCATCCACTGCTCGCGCGCGCGCTGGCGAACATCGCCGGAGCACGGGAGGGGACGACGATTCTCGACCCGATGTGTGGCACTGGCGGGGTTCTCATCGAGGCCGCGCTGGTGGGGGCGCGACCACTGGGTGTCGATGCACAGAAGAAGATGGTTCGCGGGGCGGTCAAGAACCTCGAACACTACGGCTCCGACAGCGGCGCGGGGGCGGTTCGGGGCGATGCGACGCATCTGCCGTTTCCCGACGATTCAATTGATGGCGTGGTGTTCGACGCGCCCTACGGCAGACAGTCCAAGATCGCGAATCTGGAACTGGACGACCTCGTGGCTGGCGCGCTCTCTGAAGCCTACCGCGTTGCCTCTCGCACGGTCATCGTCGGTGACCGTTCGTGGACGGACGAAGCACAAGACGCTGGCTGGACTGTCGAAAACGAGTTTGAGCGGCGAGTTCACCGGTCACTGACGCGATACATTGCGGTGTTGTCTCGATAAGAAATTTTTCGAAATCGGAAGTCCTAGTATGCCCGGTGCAAATCCACGCGTATGGAGCAATATCTGGGCCTCGTGGAGAACGTCCTTCGTGAGGGTACGTACAAGCCCAATCGAACCGGCGTGGACACGATTTCGACGTTCAGCCAACATTACGAAATCGACTTGCAAGAAGGATTCCCGCTGTTGACCACGAAACAGATGGACGGCTTTCGCTGGGACTCGATGTTGCACGAACTTCTTTGGTATCTCTCCGGCGAGGAACACGTTCGAAATCTCCGAGAGAAGACCGGAATTTGGGACGAATGGGCCGACGAAGAAGGAAACCTCGACACAGCCTACGGACGATTCTGGCGGCGATTTCCGGTTCCGGAGTCGGGACTTCCGGGCGAATCGTGGCCCGAAGACGGCCATCGGTGGCTGAACGAGGACGGAACCTTCGACCAGATTCAGTACGTCGTAGACGGCCTGAACGAGAATCCGAACTCCCGGCGGTTCGTCGTCTCGGCGTGGCACCCGGCAAATGCGGCGGTTTCGACGCTTCCGCCGTGTCATTATACATTCGTCGTGAACGTTCAAGGCGAGACGCTCAACCTGCATCTCACCCAGCGGTCGGGCGACGTGGCGCTCGGTATTCCGTTCAATATCGCGGCCTACGCCCTGCTTGCGACGGTTCTCGCCCGGGAAACCGGGTTCGAGGTCGGAAAATTCGCCCACACAATCGTGGACGCCCACATCTACTGCGGCGAGGGCGAACGCGGCGAGTGGTACCGCGACAACCTCGGGGAACTCCAAGCCCGCTTGGACGACGTTGAGACGAAAGCCGAGTTCGAGGAAGTTCGAAAATGGCTCGAATCGGAAGCGCCGGACGAGGCCGAAGGCAAGGAACGCTTCGACCACGTTCCCGGCCTGCTGACCCAACTGTCGCGGGAACCGAAATCGCGCCCCGAAATCGAGATTACCGCAGACTCGATTGCGGAATTGACCTACGACGACATCGCGCTTCGGGAGTACGACGCCCACTCCGGCATCAAATTCAGTGTGGCGGAATGACGCGACTGGTCTGCATCGCCGCCGTCGCGGAAAACGGCGTCATCGGCAGCGACGGCGATATGCCGTGGCACTACTCCGAGGATTTGCGCCACTTCAAGGAGACGACGATGGGCCACCCCGTGATTATGGGGCGAACGACCTACGACAGCATCGCCGGACAAATCGGCGGCCCGCTTCCGGGGCGAACGAATGTCGTCCTCAGTCGGTCGAATCCCGACTTGCCGGAGGATGTGGTGTTGGTTCACAGCGTTGAGGAAGCGATTTCTAAAGTCGAAACACTGGACGACACTGCGTTCGTCATCGGCGGCGCGACGATTTACGAGCAGTTCATTCCCCACGCGGACGGGATGATTCTCACCGAGATTCACGAGGAGTACGACGGAGACACGCGATTTCCGGAGTGGAATCGAGACGAATGGCGGGAAGTCGAACGCGACGAGCGCGACGAGTTGGATTTCGTCCGGTACGAACGCTAATCCGCAATTTTCAGGATTTTTCGGTGGATACGCTGGATGCTGAACAGATGTGCAAACAGAAGCGCGGTAACCCACTTGATGAGCGTGACCAGTGGCGCTCTGAGTTCAGCTGTTCCAGTAAAGTCCCTGAGAAGAATGAATCCGACGAACGTGAAAAGACCGAACAGGGCGACTCGTTTCGGCTCGGCAGGTCGGTAGCGCAGGCAGAGCCACACAGCGAGAATTGTCGTTACGAGTTCGGCGATGAACAGCGGCGTTCGAAAGGAATGCTCGGAAGTGAGAAGATGATTCTCCGGAATCGCGAACACGCCTGCGACGCCCATGTAGTACCATAACGTATCTGCAAACTTCCCCATTTACGACTCGCTCCTGCGTGGACGAATCCGCGGATTCACCCACGCGACTAGCGCGCCGACGAGCAGGCCGACCACCCATGTGCCAATCGCAGTTTGCTGGTCTGCGGTCACGCTCTGAACATCGAAAACCACCCACAGCGCGACTGTCGCAAGCCAACTGACGATGCCGAACGCCCAGACCTGTTGATACGAAACCGGGAATTTGTCGATGGCGATGAGTGTTCCGACGACGAACCCCGGCAAATACACGAGGAGCGTGGTTTGCCACAGCTGGGGAGTTTCCACGAGGAACGGTGTAAAGGCGGTGAGCGGAAGCGAGAGCATCAGCATGCTTCCAAGAACGATGCCGACCTGTTCGAGGCGGCGAGGGAGGGACATAAAGAAACGTTCGTCGTCCTGAATAATACGTCTTCTGTCGTCTGTGACCGTCTCCAGTTGGGTTTAGCTCGGCGGCGCGGGCGGGCCGAGCGAAACGAGGTAGACGATACCGCCGATGACGATGCTTCCCAGAAAGCTGACGAGGATGTGGATGGCGGTGACGAATCCCGCGGTACGCCATTTGATTCGATAGACGATATGAAAGAGGCTCAGGTCGAGCGCGACAGCGATAGCAACGATGAGAGCCCCGAAGTATCGTTGGAGAACGAACGGAAGTATCGCAATTGCCGGGCCGATTGCGAGCGCGCGAGTAAACGGCACACTTCCGAGGAAGTTTCTCGCGGCGATGTGGGCCGTTAGCGTGAGAAAACTCGCCAGAAGGAGATACGTTCCGACGATTGGCGTCAGTTCACCCAGCAGTGCCATACTCGTTATTCACGAGCGTGGCATCTTGGGTTTGGCGATTACTCCAGCAGACCGAGTTCTTCGAGCCGCGAGACGATTTTGTCAACCGCCTGCTCTGCATCTTCTGGCTTCTTGCCGCCGGTGATGACGAGTTTGCCGGAACCGAAGAGCAGCGCGACGACTTCGGGTTCGTCGAGGCGGTAGACGAGGCCGGGGAACTGTTCGGGTTCGTACTCGATGTTCTCCAGACCAAGACCGATAGCGATAGCGTTGAGATTGAGATTGCGTCCGAGGTCAGCGCTGGTAACGATGTTCTGAACGACGATTTCGGGGTTTTCGTTGACTTCGATGTTCAGCTCGCGGAGTTTGTCGAAGACGATTTCGAGACTTTCGTGAACGTCGGCAGTACTCTTCGCGCCGGTACAGACAATTTTGCCGGAGCGAAAGATGAGTGCGGCCGATTTCGGGTTCTGGGTACGGTAGACGAGGCCGGGGAACTGCTCGGGGTCGTAATCCGCACCTTCGAGGTCCATAGCGACGCTCTGAAGGTCGAGTTCCTGTCCGATGCCCGTCGAGGCGACCACGTTTTCAATGTTGATGGTTTCCTTGGGGTCGGTCATAGCGCGACTTAAATGTCGTATTTAACGTTTATAAAGGTTGGTAGTCCTGTCTGACACGTCTCAAACAGGCTTTATGAAGCGTTTCAGGACGAAACGTTCATATCGGGGTCTTTGGCGGCGTTTCGCGTCCGTCTCGCAAATCCTGATGGCGCAGACCTTAACAGTGCGCCGCCCCAATCGGCGGGTAATGACCGACGAGCGAAGTCACAAGTTTTCGGAAGGAGAGGGCTTCGGCGACCCATACGACGAGTTCGATTTAGACCCGCCGGAACTCGAAGTGAGTCCGGACGAGGTAGACCCCGTGGATTCCCGCGTCGTCACGGATATGTTAGACCAGCAGGCGATTCCGAGCGACAGGGTGTCCGTCGCAGACCTCGTCGAAGTCGGGCTGAGCTACATGCAAATCAACCGCTTCGAACAGGCAACCGAGACGTTCGAGCGCGCGGCCCGCTACGCCGACGAGGACTCCCTCGAAGCGCAAGAAGCGTGGGTGAACAAGGGTGCGGCACACGGCCAACTCGAAGAGTGGGACGAAGCTATCGGGTCGTACCGCGAAGCCCTCCGAATTGATGACGACAGCGAACACGCCGCGACTGCGGAGACGAATCTAGCCTACGCGCTGTGGGAGTCCGGCCAGACCGAACAGGCACTCGAACATTCCGAACGCGCGGTCGAAATCGACCAGCGATTCCCACAGGCGTGGTTCAACCGCGGCTTCTTCCTGCTCGAACGCGGACTGGCGGAGGACGCCCTGAACTGCTTCGACAACGCGATTCGACTCGGCTTCAGAAACGTACAGGTCGTCGAAGAGAAAGCGCGCGCGCTGGAGGAGGTCGGCGAGGACGAGGAGGCCGAACAACTCGCGGAGGAAGCAGAAGAGATGCGAAAGCAGGCGGAGCAAGAACTGGTTCAGGAGTAATCGAAGAGCAATGATTCTCAGGGAGCGAGACACACAAGAGGGACTGTTGGTCGCGGTCTGTGACGACGACGTGCTCGGCGAGACGTTCGAAGCAGGCGACGTGTCGTTCACCGTGAGCGAGGAGTTCTACGGCGGCGACGAAGTGGACGAAAGCGAAGTCGTGGACAGTCTCACTCGCGCCAGCGTGGCGAACATCGTCGGCACTGAGGCCGTGAGCCTCGCAATCGAGAAGGGATTCATTGACGAGGAAAGCGTTCTCGATTTGGATTCGACCAAACACGCACAGTTTTTGCGGGTTTAGCTTCGGTTCGGATTCCAGTTAGTCCAGCAAGGCGGGGACGTTTACAGCGACCAAACAGAGCAGTGACCCGACCGCTACTCCCGCACCAATCGTCGTCAACCCAGTGTCGAAAGCCAACGAGAGGACGGTGTGGAAGGCACCGACGAACGCGAGGCCGAGAAAGAGTAGACTCGTGCCGAGTCGTCGTTTCGAAACCATACGAACGGAAAGGGTCGGACTGTCTTAAGTTACGTTGCTAACGACGTAATGAAAACCGGTTTCGTCGCGCTCGATAGACCGAAGGAGTGTTTTGGCTCGAACACTAACCATTCCACGATGGAACCACAGCAGTCAGACGCGTTGGATGTCGCGCGTATTCGGGATGATTTCCCGATTCTGGAGCGGGAGGTCAACGAAACCCAGTTGGTGTACCTCGACAACGCGGCGACGACGCAGACGCCGGAGCAGGTCGTTGATGCCATCTGTGACTACTATCGGAATTACAACGCGAACGTCCACCGCGGTATCCACCAGTTGAGCCAAGAGGCCTCAATCGCCTACGAAGAAGCCCACGATACAGTCGCGGAGTTCATCGGTGCGAGCGGCGGGCGCGAGGAGCTGGTGTTCACGAAGAACACGACGGAAGGCGAAAACCTCGTGGCCTACGCGTGGGGACTGAACGAACTCGGGCCGGGCGACGAAGTCGTCCTGACCGAGATGGAACATCACGCCTCGCTCGTGACGTGGCAACAACTCGGCAAGAAAACCGGGGCGGACGTGAAGTACATCCCCGTGGACGAACAGGGCTATCTCGACATGGACGCCGCGAAAGAGATGATTACCGACGACACGAAGATGGTGAGCGTCGTCCACGTCTCGAACACGCTCGGGACGACGAACCCGGTCGGTGAACTAGCCGACATCGCGCACGACCACGACGCCTACATCTTCGTTGACGGCGCGCAGGCCGTGCCGAATCGTCCCGTCGATGTCGAGGAAATCGACGCCGACTTTTATGCCTTCTCGGGCCACAAGATGGCCGGCCCGACCGGCATCGGCGGCCTGTACGGCAAGAAACACATTTTGGAGGAGATGGAGCCGTATCTCTACGGCGGCGACATGATTCGTAAAGTAACCTACGACGACGCGACGTGGGAAGACCTGCCGTGGAAGTTCGAGGCCGGAACCCCGAACATCGCGCAGGGGGTCGCGCTGGCCGCCGCCGTCGAATATCTTGAGGACATCGGCATGGAGCGGATCCAGCGCCATGAAGAACAACTTGCGGAGTACGCCTACGACCGCCTGACCGAAGAGGGCGACGTGGAAATCTACGGCCCGCCGGGCGACGACCGCGGCGGACTCGTCTCGTTCAACGTGGATAGCGTCCACGCCCATGATCTCTCCAGCATTGTGAACGACCACGCGGTGGCGATTCGAGCGGGCGACCACTGTACCCAGCCCCTCCACGACAAAATGGGCGTTCCAGCGTCGGCGCGAGCATCCTTCTACATTTACAACACCCGCGAAGAGGTCGATAAACTGGTCGAAGCAGTCGATGACGCCCGGCAGTTGTTCGCGCAGTAGACACGGAAACCACTTCTACACTCTTTTCCATGTTCTATTTATCGTCGAACGTTCACTCGTGCGTTCCCGGCCGGGAAAACGGTAGTTCTGGACGGTGCCTGTTCGACACGGGTGATTTGAACATCTCTTCGGAACTACATAACCAATATATACATACAATTTCGGAAAATACATCGATAAAGACGAATGACGACTAACTCTCCCCCAGAAGCAGTGCGACCTCACGCGAAAACCTACTTCGGCGATGTCGCTCCGGCGCACGATTGGCAGCACGTAAAGTGAGTCGCCACTCTCGCGGAAGCGCTTTCTGACAAACACGACACAAACGACCGAATCTTGTCCACGGCGGTCTGGCTTCACGATATCGGCAGGGCACGCGAAGACCGCGGAGAGATAGACGACCATGCCGAGTGGGGTGCGAAGGAAGCAAAACGCATTCTCGCCGAGTACGACGCCACAGAGACGGAAATAGAAGCGATTCAGCACTGCATTCGCGCACATCGCTTTTCCAACGATATCGAACCCGAAACGATAGAAGCGAAACTACTCAGCGATGCGGACAACTTGGACGCGCTCGGCGCAGTCGGAATCGCACGCAACTTCTGTTTCAGTGGTGTACTCGGCCAGACGCTCCACGACCCCGACCTGCCGATAGAGGCGGACGACACGACTTCCGGAGCCACGGGCATAAACCACTTCCACAAGAAGATTCTCCGACTGCCAGAGCGGATGTACACCGACGCAGGGCGAAGGATGGCCGAGGAGCGCAGTACGTTCGTGGAGGAGTTTATCGCGCGGTTCGAGCGCGAAGTCCCGGGAGAGGTCTGAACTGTCGGAATCTTTTTACGCGACACTCGTCTACCTACAGTCAACAATGAGCATGGGTTCGGACATGTACCGACAGCAGATTCTCGACCACTACCGAAGCCCGCGCAACTACGGTGAGCTGGACGACCCCCATTTCACCCACGAGGGCGTCAACCCTTCCTGTGGCGACGAACTCGAATTTGATGTTGTCCTCGAAGACGACGAGGAAACCATCGAACGAGTTGCGTTCCGCGGCGACGGTTGTGCTATCAGTCAGGCCAGCGCGAGCATGCTGTCGCAGAAGCTACCGGGAATGACCTTAGACGAAGTCGAGGAAATGGATAGAGACGACGTTATCGACATGCTCGGTGTCGATATTAGCCCGATGCGGGTAAAATGCGCCGTCCTCGCCGAAAAAGTCGTCCAAGACGGTGCGGAGATTTTCGAAGGGGAAGCAGAACTCGACAAAACGACGACCGAGTAACCGGCGTTTTCGAACCCTTCGATGGCAGACCTTTTTCACCTCTGTTGATGTTTCTCTAATATGTGTATCGAGATTCGCCCACCGACGCCGACACATATCGACGGGGTTCAGCGAGTTGCAGAGCAAGCGTGGTATTCAGCACACGAACCGATTGTCGGGGCGGAAACGGTCGATGAATTTCTGGAGAAACACTACGATGCGGAAACGTTTCGCTCGCTTATCGAAAACGATGCGATTTTTGCTGTTGCTGTAGCGAGCGAATCCGACGTTGTCGGATTCGCTTCCGCCACCCCTGACGACTGCTCTACGACGTACCACCTCGGTCGTATCTATATCCTTCCCGACCGCTGGGGTGAAGGAATCGGACGGCGACTTCTCGCTGACATCGAACAGACGGTCGAACGGCGTGGGGGAAAACGAATCACACTAGGCGTCATGGCCGAAAACGAACGCGCCGTGAACTTCTACGAATCGAGAGGCTATCGGCGCGAGAACGAATTCTACGACGACCGAATCGACGCGCGTGGCTACGAATACAAAAAAGAGATGTAAAGGGGAAAGAGTAGGGGGAATCCGTCGCGCGAAGCAGTACGGCTATTCCGGTTTCAGACCGGCGTCCTGCACGCGCATGACGGCCTCGCCGTCGGCGAGGTTCGGCGCGTCCACGAGGCGAACGATACGCTTGTCGCCCTTGGATTTGCGGAGGTACATCCGGAACGTGGATTTGTGGCCGAGGATGTTGCCACCGATGGGTTGGGTTGGGTCGCCGAAGAACGAATCGGGGTTCGAGGAGACTTGATTCGTTACGACGATAGCCGTGTTGTACAGGTTGCCGACCTTGTCGATGTCGTGGAGGTGTTTGTTGAGTTTCTGCTGGCGGGTCGCGAGTTGACCACGGCCAACGTACTCGGCACGGAAGTGGGCCGTGAGGCTGTCGATACAGAGGAGTCGGACAGGCCACTCGCTGTCTTCGTGTTCGCCAGCGAGTTCTTGGGATTTCTCCGCGAGGAGCATCTGGTGGTTGGAGTTAAACGCTTTTGCGACGTGAATCTTGTCGAGGAAGTCATCCACGAGTTCGGTCATTGCGCCGTCGTCGTCCGGCGATCCTTCGATTTCACGGTCGTCCATCGTAGCCTGCAGGACTTCGTCCGGAAGGCCACGAACCATGTCGTCGATACGCTCCGGTCGGAACGTGTCCTCGCTGTCGATGAAGATGACGCTCCCGCCGAGGCCACCCTGTTCGCGTGGGAGTTGCACGTTCACCGAAAGCTGGTGTGTGACCTGCGACTTGCCAGCACCGAACTCACCGTACACTTCGGTGATGGACTGGGTTTCGACGCCACCGCCGAGGAGGTCGTCTACTTCGTCAATTTGCCAGCTAAGTTTGCCGATTCGTTCGCGCCGTTCGAGAACCTGTGAACCGGTTTCGAAGCCGCCGATGTCGGCTTCCTTCCGCGCGGCCTGAATGATGTCTGCGGCTGTGCTCTCGCCCACGTCGGCGGTGTTACTAAGTTCGCCGGGGCTTGCAACTGCGAGGCTCTGATACGAGTCGAAGCCTGCGTCGCCGAGTTTTTCTGCTGTCGCCGGTCCAACGCCGGGGAGGGTTTCGAGGTCTACGTCTGCCATCGTACTCCATCCTTGTTCTCACCATCATATAAACCCCCGTTAACTGCGGAGTGAAAGTGAAACTGGACGACAGCGGAGGGGTGGACGAGTTAGAACAACAGAGTTTAGGTAGGAAGATGCAGTGGCGTGGTAGTTTATCACACAGAAACCAGTGACAACGGACTCAATCCCACGGATGCTCGTTGATGTTGTCGGGCCAGAGTGGATACCAGTACTGTTCGTCCGATTCGATTTCGAGTTCGCCGTCGAGATTGCTCTCCAGTTTGAACTCCGCCGAGGAATCCCGTTCGTGACCTCGTTTCGGCGCGAAGGGGTAGTATGCGCCTCTGCGGAACGAATACACCCAGTACACGTTGTTTCCGTCTTGTTCGAATCCGAAGAGTGCGGCCAGCAGGCGCGAACCGTACCCCTGTTCCACGAACGTGTCGGCGGCGAAGTGGAGGCTCGTCACGAGGTCTTCGAAGTCGTCGTCTTCGAGGACGAACCACGAGTAGCCGTGGCTGTCCACGTGCGCCCGCGCTTCTGTTCCCGTCTCTTCCTTTCCGGCTTCGAGAATGGCGTGAACGTCGTCAACCGCGTTCTTGAAATCGGTGCTATCGACTTCCGAAAAACAGAGCGCGGCCATCCCGACCGGTTCGTAGCCGAGGTCGGCTTCCATCGTCACGTAGGCCGTGCTCATGCCGAAGAGGTCTTCCGGGTCTGCATCCCGGCCAGCGTCCGTCTCGGCCCGGATGCCGAGCACTTCGCGGATTCCATCCAGTAGTCCCATGCGCGGGTGTACGCGCGGGGGGTGGAAAAAGGGAGATGATACTTATGTTATTCTTAACAAAGGCGTTCGAGGGTGTCGGAAGCGATGATGGGAAATCATTCGAGACGCCGGTTTCTCGAACTGGCGGGTACCGGCACCGCCGTCGCCCTCGCAGGGTGTTCTGGCGGGCCGAGTGGAACCGCTACGACGGACGCTACCAGCACGGATGCCGGAACCGAAACCAGTCAGGAAACCACAGAAACGGCCACCGAGACGACCGAAGAAGCCGAACCAGAAGTATCCACGATGAGTACCGTCTTCCATTTCAGCAGTGGCGAATCGCACCAAAACCACGCAGTCGCAAACGTTGCGAACCTCGTAAACGACGGGACGACCGAGGTCGAAACCGCCGAACTGATCGCCAACGGACAGGGTATCCGACTCGTGACCGTGGATTCCTCCGTTGCGGACAAGGTAAAATCGCTGGTACAGCAGGGAGTGAAATTCAAAGCCTGCCAGAACAGCATGAACGCGTTCAACTTCTCTGAAGACGACCTGATAGACGGTGTCGAAACCGTTCCAGCAGGCGTCGGCGAACTCACAAAACTACAAGCAAAAGAGAACTACGCCTACATCAAGACGCCTTAGTACATCTCCCGTTCCAACTCGCGCAGTTTCTCGACCCGGCGTTCGGTGCTCGGGTGCGTGCTGAACAGTTTCCCGATGAAACCGCTCCGAATTGGGATGATGAAGAAGGCGTTCATCTCCGCCTCCTCGCGCAGGTCTTCTTTCGGAACGTTGTCCATCCGACCGTCGATGGTCATCAGGGCAGACGCCAGCGCCGACGGTTTGCCCGTGATACTTGCTCCGCCGCGGTCTGCGGCGTATTCACGGTAGCGCGAGAGCGCCCGGATGAGGATGTAGCTGACAATCCAGACGGCGAGCGAGGCGAGGATTGCCACCCAGACGGGTGCCTGATTGCGGTTTTCCCCGCCCCCGCCCAACAACCAGCCCCAGCGAACGACCATGAACGCGATGGTCGAGAGAAGTGAAGCGACGGTCATCACCATCATGTCGCGGTTTTTGATGTGGGCGAGTTCGTGGGCGATGACGCCTTCCAACTCCTCCTGATTGAGCGTCTGCATCAGTCCAGTCGTCACGCAGACGGCGGCCTTTTTCTGCGAACGCCCCGTCGCAAATGCGTTCGGAACTCGCTGGTCGCTGACCGCGACCTTCGGTTTCGGTAGGTCTGCCTGCTGGGACAGTCGGCTAACCATAGCGTGAAGCTCTGGATATTCGCTTTCATCGACCTCTTTCGCGCCCATGCTCCACAGCGTGAGTTTATCGCTGAAGAAGTAGCTTCCGAGGGAGAAGCTCATCATGAATCCCAAGAACATTAGTTGTTTGCCACCGAAGTAGGCGACTAACACTCCTGCGAACACAATGTACAGCGCGAACAGGAGGAACATCGTCAGACCCATTCTGGCCCGGAGGCCCCAGTCTGCCTTCCATTTCATACGTGGTGTCTAGGGATTCCGACCGTTTAAGCATTTGTCAGGCGCGTCGAACGCTAGCACGCGGAAGAAACGGCAAGGTACGCAGACAAAATCGCGTTGGGAGGGCCGGAACGCTTACCCACGGACGGACAGTAGAGACTGTATGTTCTCGTGTGAACCGACGAGGGTATGTCGATGACCGGTACGGTACTTTTGACCGGAAGTCTCGACCATACCGGACGGTGGCTTGCCGTCCATCTCGCCGAACGAGGGTGGGACGTTACCTGCGTCGGTCTTTCACGAACGGAATGGAATCTCGAAGGCTACCGCAATCTTTCGTTTCGGAGTGCGGATTTGACCGAACAGGTCAAAGCGTCGGAAGTCGTTTCGACCGAAAATCCGGACGCCGTGGTTCACTGGACGGCGCGCCCGTCGCCGGAGCGCCACGCCGGAATGCGCGTCTTCGAAAACAACGTCATCAGCGTGTACAACGTGTTGACCGCCGCCGGACGTGCGGGCGCTCGCGTCGCGTGGGCGTCGAGTGAAAGCGCCTTCGGATTCCCGCTCGCGGGCGAACCGTCGCTTCCGGAGTATCTCCCGCTGGACGAAGAGCATCCGCTCCGTCCGGAAGACCCCTACGGCACGTCGAAAGTCGTGGGTGAGGAAATCGGGGCGATGGTCGCTCGACGCCACGGCGTTCCTGTGGCGTCGATTCGCGCCTCGTGGATACAGTTCCCCGGCGAGTACGACTGTCTGGATGCGCGAAGCGACATCGCAACTGGTGCGGGAAACTTCTGGTCATACGTCGATATTCGAGACGTTGCAACCGCCACCGAGGACGCCATCACGGCCGATTTCCGTGGACATCAACCGTTTCTCATCAGCGCCGAGGACAACTACCTCGACAGGCCCATCGAAGATGTTCTCTCCGAGTTCTTCGGCGAAGTGCCCGGAAGTTGCCAGATTACAGGTAGTGATTCGGCGCTCTCAACCGAGAAAGCGCGGTCGATGTTGGGCTGGGAACCAGTTTACTCGTGGCGCGATTCTGAGGACGAGGACGTGTCGATATTCGCGTGATGGGTTACTAACCGCGCGAAAGGCCGATTTCGCACGAGGATACGGTTCTACAGGCTTAAAAGTGAGAACGACATAGAACCGTCAATGACCGAGTCCCGCGAATTTTGCCCGAACTGCGGCAACACCATCGAAGTGGACATCACGGAACGGGACTATCCCGCCTCTGCATCGACCCAAGACAGAAAACTCTGCGATGAGTGTTACTTCGACCGATTCGACCTCGTCTCCGCGCCGGAGCGAGTCGAAGTTCGCGTCTGTGCCCAGTGTGGTGCCGTTTTCCGCGGCAGACGGTGGGTGGACATCGGCGCGGAGGATTACACCGACATCGCCATCGAGGAGGTGAGCGAAGCCCTCGCAGTTCACGTGGACGCCCGCGACGTGTCGTGGCAGGTCGAACCGGAGCAAATCGACCAGAACACGATTCGGATGCACTGTTATTTCTCCGGCGTCGTCCGCGGAACGCTGGTAGAAGAAGAACTGATGGTTCCCGTCATGCTCGCCCGGCAGACGTGTACTCGCTGTGGCCGCATCGCGGGGGACTACTACGCCAGCATCGTCCAACTTCGTGGCGTTGACCGAGTGCCGACGCCGGAAGAGGAAAAACGCACGAAGGAAATCGCCGCCGAAATCGTCGAGGCCATGGAAGCAACCGGCGACAGAAACGCCTTCATCACCGAAGTTGATGAAACGCAGGACGGCCTCAATCTCAAGGTTTCGACCAACAACATCGGTAAGAAGATTTCCAACAAGGTAATCGAGGAGTTCGGCGGCAACTTCACGGATTCGGAAACGCTCGTTACGGAGGACGAGGACGGCAACGAAGTGTATCGCGTAACCTACGCGATTCGGCTTCCGCCCTTTACCCACGGCGACATCATCGACCCGGACGACGAGGGGCCGGTGCTGGTTCGGAGCGTCCGCGGAAACCTCAAAGGAATCCGGATCACGACCGGCGACCAGTACGAATCCCAGTTCGAGGACGGCGATGCTCCGGACGCGAAGAAACTGGGCCACATCGACGACGCTGAGGAAACCACGCTCGTCACCGTCGAGGACGAGCACGCAGTGCAAGTTCTCGACCCCGAAACCTTCCAGACGAAGACGATTGCGCGACCTTCCTACATGGACGACGACGCCGACATGATTCCCGTGTTCAAGAGTCGTTCCGGACTCTACGTGGTTCCCGATGAATGATCTCGCAGTCCTCGTGGAAAAACCGAGGGCGGAAACCGCGATTGCGGAACTGACTGCCGAGGGAGTGTACGACGATTCCCGAAAAGTGTGCGAACACGACGACGAAACGCTCGAACTGCCGGTGACGAAGAACCCGACAGAAACCGACGTTTTGGACGTTATCGAGCAGGTGAGTCCGGAACCTCGACTGCCGGATTTGGAAGCACACCTTCGCGCACAGGGATGGAACGACGAGGAACTCGACTCGGCACCGAAATCGTGGGCCGTCATCGGGAGCGTGATTCTGGTTCAGTTTGACGACTGTCCGCGAAAATCGGAAATCGGGGAAGCACTCCTCGATTTGCACGGCGAGGCGGATACGGTTCTCTCGCGCGACGGAATCTCGGGTGAGCACCGCGAACCCGAGATGACGGTGGTCGCCGGGTCGGGCGATACCGAAACTATCCACACCGAGCACGGGACGAAGTACGCTCTCGATTTGCGGGAAGTCATGTTCGCGCCCGGCAATCAACGGGAACGCGCCAGAATGGGAACTGTAGTCGAACCCGGCGAGCGCGTCCTCGACATGTTCGCCGGAATCGGCTACTTCACGCTCCCGATGGCCCGCGCAGAGGCACAGATTACGGCAGTCGAACGAAATCCGACTGCGTTCCAGTTCCTCCTCGAAAACGCCGTGTTGAACGGCGTGACCGACAACATCGACGCCTATCGGGCGGACTGCCGGGAAATCGAGATAGAGGAACCAGTCGCACGCGTCATGATGGGTTACTACGACGCTCACGAGTATCTGGACAGCGCGCTCGCCGCGCTGAAACCCGGTGGAATCGTTCACATGCACGAGACGACGCCCGAAAATCGGCTGTGGGAGCGACCCGTGAGACGACTTAGAGAGGCCGCCGAAATCCGCGGACGCGCGGTCGAAATCCTCGACAAACGGCGCGTCAAGAGCCACAGTGGGGGCGTGTGGCACGTCGTCGTGGACGCTCGCATTCGGTGACCGAAGGTTTATCCCCCTCGAATAGTTCGGCTTTCGTATGGAAAACCTTCGACAAAAACTGATTTCGCTGTTTTTCGTCGCGCTAATGCTGAGTTCGGCGGTCGCCTACACCGCTACTCTGCTGTGAGCCAGTAGTCGGCAGACCATCCAGTCTGACTGCCGTCGTAGTTCACCTTCCACCAGCGATAGCCACCGATATCGACCGGGCCGTCTGTGACGACTCCTGCAGTTCCTTCTGGAACGACGCCGAGTCGTTCCCCGCTCGGTTCTGCTCTGACACTGAGGTCGGAAGTCGTCTCCACTGACAATCCAGCATCGAATCGCGCGTAGAGTACGTCGTCCGCAGCGACCCACCCGGGAGTACCGTTGAAGTCGAGTTTGTACCACTGGATTCCCTTGCGGACGAGAACGTTTCCGGTGGCTGTGCCGACCGCTCCCGAGGGAACCGCCATCGTTTTCGCGTGTTCGTCCGGGCCGTGATAAACCGCGCCATCCGAGAGGACGACGGCGTTTTCGCCGGATTCCACGTCCCAGCGTCGGATGAACCCCTCGTAGCGACCCCAGTTCCACAGCGAGCCGGGGTCGTAGTGGCCGCTGATGCCGCCCGGTTTCGTGCAGTCGTTCGGGTTCGGAATTTGGTTGTGGCCGATAACGCCACCCTCGCCGTCTTTCGCGTCGCAGGGCGCGATGTCGTAGCGACGGACGCGCTTCGGGAAGTCGAACTCGGTCGCAGACCATCGGACGATTTTCGCGGAGGCCTCGTACAGTTCGTCGGTGTACTCCGTCTCGTTGACCCACCCGGAGTGTTCGATGCCGAGCGAATGCTGGTTGTACGGCCAGTTTCCGCCGTGCCAGCCGATGTCCTCTTCGGCCAACATCTGCGTGAGGTCGCCCGTTCCGTGGTCTGCGACGTAGTGCGTGCTCGCGTTTGCATCCGGATTTTGGAACCAATCGACCGTCCAGTCTGCTTCGCCCTGCGCGACGTGAACGATAAACCACCGAATGTCGAGGTCGGACTCGCGTTCTGCCTCGCTGTAGTTCGATTCGTCCGCCGGTGCCCACGCCATCTCGGGCTTCGCCGCTGGAAGTCGCATTGCTTTCTTTGCACTCGTCTGGCCGGAAATCGCGCCTGCACCCGCGACAGCGCCAATCGTCTTGAGAATCGTCCGTCTTGTTTCGTGCATCGTCGTTCTGATTCCGGGAAATAAGAGGATAAATTAGACACCTAGTATGATTGAGCAGATGTGGCGCTGCTTCGATTCGGAATCGAAACCGCCACCTACTCTGTATCCCACACGTCCGCCATCGGACTCTTGCGCTTGCGTGAGTAGCCCGATTTGCTCTTCGAGTTCGATTTTTCACTGCGATTGTCGGAACTACCGTGATTTCCGCCGCGATTGTTTCGACTCCTTTTGCCACCATCACCGCCACCACTACCACCATCACTTCCGCCCGTTCCACCGGGGTCGAACTCCGGCAGGTCTGGGTGACTCATCCTGTCCACTTGCTCCGCGAACCAGTCGGGCATGTCGGTGCGAGCGCGGTCGAACAGTTGGAGGAGGCTGGAGTCCGTTAGATACGTCGCGCCGTAATCGTCCGGGGCGCGAATGACGCGCCCGCAGGCCTGAATCACGGTTCTGAGCGCGGCCCGGTAGTACCACGCCCACTGGCCGTTTTCGAGGCGGTGGGCGACCCGCGAGTCGCTGGTGTTCAAAAACGGGGCTTTGCAGAGGACTTGCCAGCGAGCGAGGTCACCCTTCAAATCGAGTGCTTCTTCCATTTTCACGGAAACGAACACGTCCGGGTCGTCGCTGGCCTTCCACGCTTCGAGGTCTGCGTCCCTGCTGTCGCGTTCGTGGGCGCGCACTCTGTCGCCGACGCCGAACTCGCGGAGTTTTCGTGTTAGCTTTTCCTGAATGTGATAGGAGTGGGCGTGGACGATTCCCTTCTCGTCGGGATGTGCCTGCATGATTTTGACGATGGTTCGCGCGATTTTCGGCAGAGTCTCCTCGCGGTGTTCGTAGGTCATCTTGCCCTGCGTCACGTCGTAGAGCGGGCGGTTTTCCACCGGAAACGTGTGACCAACGTCCACGAGCGCAACGTCGGCAGGGTCGAGTCCGACCTGCCGACAGAACGCATCCTTGTTCAAAATCGTCGCGGAGAGAAGCGCGAACTTGTTCCCGCGCTCCCAGACGGTGTGTGCGAGGTAGCGCTCGGGGTTCATCGGCTTGATGGTAATCGGCCCGCCTTTCCCCTCGGGTTGGTCTACGACCCACTCCGTCGCACTGTCGGGGTTCCGGTAGTCGTCCACGAACCAGTCCAACTCGGAGATGAGTTCTTGGAGGCGGTCCCTGCGGGCCGCCTCCGGGGCGGTGAGTTCCTGTTGTGCGATGAGGTCGTCCTTCCTGCGCGAGCAGGTTCCGGAAAGGCTGTCCGCATACTGTACCGCCCTGTCCAGTCCGGTCATTTCCGGAATTTTCAGGTCGTCCCACATCGGCACGGTTCTGGGATTCAAGTCGATTGTCGCGTACATCTCGGCCCACTCCGCGAGTCCGTGGGCTTCGTCGATAACTACCACGTCGCGCTTTCTGAACACCTCAGAGCCGGCGGTTCGCATGAAGTAGGCGAGCGTCATCGCCGCAATCTCCCGATTGCTGGCGATGGCGCGGTCGGAAAAATACGGACAGCGATGTTTCACCGAGCAGTCGTAGCCCTTCTCGCGGGCGCAGGGCGCTCTATCGACGGGCGTGTCGTGTTCACCCGGCAAAATACAGGAGTAGTTTCGCTTGCCGCGGATGATTTTCAAATCGTCCAGCAGGTCGTCACTGGCCACGTCGTCCAACTGCGACACCTGCGGCGTGGTGTAATACGACCCCGTCGCGTCGCTCGGGTCGGCGTCCTCGACCCGTCTGGCACACCCGGCAATCGAGCGGGCGAGGAGCGATTTTCCGCTTCCCGTCGGGGCGCGAACCAGCACCACGTCGTTGCTACTCTCGAAAGCCTCCCGAATGTCGGAGAGGGCATCCTGCTGGTTGCCGCGAAAGGAGGGCGCGGGAAATTCGTCCAAAATCCGCTCGGAGTTCACTGTATGGCCTACTGGGAGGGAGGGCGTAAAACCTGCGGGTTCACCGGTGACAATTTTCTCTCGAAACTGAAACAGGAAAGCCAGACGAAGAGAGAAAGAGAGAGTCACGACATTCGGGATGAGAAAACGGCTCACGGCCACGACATCGGGCGAACTCCTGCTATCTGCTGTCTCGTTTCGAGCATAGTGAGAAAATCGGGCTTGGTCAGCACGGCGACCGAATCGGGATAGGACACGAGGACGTATTTCGTCCGTTCTCGGAGGAATAGATACACGTCGGAGGCGTTTTCGTCCGGTGAAACGGAAACGAAGTCTTCCGTTGCAAGTTTGCCCACAGTTGTCGTGCTCGGCAGTCGTGCCCGCCCTTGCCACAACTGTATGCTACTCGTCGTGAGAACGCCGACCGGTTTCCCTTCCGTGTTACAGACGGGATAGTTGCCTTCCTCATCGAGATTCGGCTGTTCGTCCGCAAAAAACTCTTCAACGGGAGTTTTCGCCGGAATGCAGTCCTCTTTTTCCCGAACGAACTCCGACACTGGCATACCGGCGAGAAACAACTGGTTCGCCACCAACTGGTGTTCGGAAACCGTCGAGAAATAGAAGAACACGGCGACGAGTCCCAGAAGAACGTTTCCGAGAACGACGGCGGCGTAAAACAGTATCCCGATTACGACCACCTGCCCAAGGAGACTCACTGTCCGCGTTGCGGTCTGTGGGGAGCGAACCCGAACCAACAGTGAGCGAAGCAAGAGCGCGCCGTCGAACGGAAAAATCGGCAAGAGATTGACGAGCAACACCACGCCGTTGAACATCGCAAGGAGGCCGACCTCCGCCACGAACACCGGGGTGGTTCCGGGAAGCGCCCAGAGAATCGCGGTGAAAAATCCGGTGAGGAACGCGCTGGCTATCAATCCGGCCAGTGCGATTTTCGTTTCGTGGTCGAAATACGAGGACTCGTAATCGAACTGTGAGAGGCCACCGAAAATCCACAAGAGAACGTACCGGACTTCGATACCGTTCCGTCTGGCGACCCACACGCGGGCCAACTTGTGAACGAACAGGCTGGCCGAGAAGCCGAAGAAGACGGTCACGCCGATGAGCCACGGCGTCACGCCCGTGCTGATGGACGAGTAGGCGACCGTGTGCGGCGAAATCGCCGTGAGAACGTCTATCCACGTCCGAACCGAGACGCCGCGCTGAATCCACCAGCCCAGAACCGGAAGCGCCAGCAAGAGACTGACGTCGATTCGAACTGGTACTCCCCACACCGACCCGAGACGAAACCCCCTCATGGCAGTGTAGTAACAGCGCGAACGCGTGTCAATATTGCGACGAAGAAACGGTCAGTTTGACTTTACTCCTCGGTGCTGATTGCCGCGACATCGTCCGATTCGGGATAGTCCGGCAACTGCTCGATACAGGCATAACAGAGGAAATGTTCGCTCCCGTCTTCGAACTCCAACGTCATCCCGCCGGACGACTGCGGGGACGTGTTCCAGAGGTTGGCGATGCCGCCCGCGATGGGAACATCCGCCCCACAGCCGTCGCATTTCTCGGTGGCCATAGGACTTGGTAGGTGGTTCTCTCGGAAAGACCATTCGGCGACGAAAAAGAGAAGTAAACTATTTTCAGATACTCAAATTGGTTTTTAAGGTGGTGCTAGGTACTCACGACAACGAATACCGCCTCCGCACCGCAACGACGGCATTACAATTCCATACTCTCGACGTTGATTCAGTGTCGTTGGCAAGTCGCGGCTCCAACGAGACCGCAACCGCAGGCCACACCCTCCCCAACCGACTCCCTCACTCGCTACCGCTCGTTCGGTCGTCCACCGTCAGAGCAAACGCTGACGTGTCGTTCGGTCGCGCCGGAAGAGACACGCTCTTCCGTACTCTCGTTCGCTCCTCCGTCACAATCGACACCGGTATGAACTGCGTACCAACCGAAACAAAAAACGAAACCAGCAAATCGCCCAGCTATTCGTTTCAGTACGATTCGCTGAGATACTGCGAGTCGCTGTCGTCGTAGACGAACACGGTGTCGCCGCCGTTGTTCCAGACTGCGTTGCCGGTGCGACCCCAGTAGAGGTCGGTCTGGGTGTCCGTTCCGGTTCCGGTGTGGAGCGTCACCTGCTCGCCTGCACCGAGGGTGAAACCGCTCGGGAAGGTGTACGTCTTCTCGACTTCGTCCTGTACGTACCACCCCGTCAAGTCGAGGTCGCCGCTGCCGGTGTTCTCGAAGACGACGTACTCGTCGTTGAGGTTGCTTCCGTCGTGGCCCGCCGCGTCCTCGTGAATTTCGGCAACGATGAGTTCGCCACTGCCGCCGTCGCCGTCGTCGCCACCGTCGCCCCCACCGAGGGAACCGTCGTAAGCTTCGAAGAGCGGGAACGAGGTGTCGAAGACCGTGGTCGTCGGAATCGCAGAATCGCTGTTGACGTTGTTCGAACTGTCCGTCACTTGGTCGCCGTTGAGTCGCAGGTCGGAACCGAGTCCGGACGCGAGGTCGTTCAGGTTCGTGCGGGCACCGGATGGGGCCGTGCCAGCACCGACGAGGACGACCGCGCCGCCGTCCGCCGCGAACGAGCAGAGGGCATCGATTTCGGCCTGCGTGAACGAATCGGTTGGCGTCGTCACGACGACTGCTCGCCAGCGCGAGAGGTCGAACGTGTCGAGGCTGTTCGACTGCTCGAAGGAGATGCCGACGCCTTCGAGGAATCGCTGGTAGTAGGCGGCGTCGTCGTTCGACAGGGCGTAGCCCGCGGCGAACTGCCCGTGGCCACCGTCGATGAGCACGTCGCCAGTCGCGTCGGTGAGGTAGTCGATGAGGTTCGTCAGGAAGACGAAGTTCTCGTAGCCGGCGGTATCGACCGCGAAGCCTTCGCCGCTCTCGTAGGTCTCGTCGATGAGCGGGCTTCCGAGCATGGCGACGTTCGCGGACTCGTCAACCGCCGCGAGCGGGATGTCGCCGTTGTAGGAGTAGCCGCCGTTCTGGGTTGCCGTGCTTTCGGCGTACACCGGAACGCGGGAGTCCGCGACTGCGCCCGTCGAAGTCACGACGCTTGCCGTCGTCGGGAAGAACAGGTCGTCAACCGCGCGGTTGCGGATTTCGGTCGTGTTCTCGGGGTCGCTCTCGCCCCAGACGTTGGTGCCGTTCGAGCGTGCGGTGTCCTCCGCGCTCCAGAAACTGTCGTGGTAGCCGAATCCGGAGCCATAGACGCGGGCAAAGCCGTCGCGGACTGCGTTGCGGTTGTAGAAGTCGTCGCGGGTGCCACTGCCGTCCGCGTCGTAGTGAATGTAGCCGAGGACGCGCCCGAAGGCGTCACGGACTGGCTCTTCCGAATCGAAGGACAACTCGACCGTCTTGCCACTGAGTTCGCCCTGTGCGTAGGTCGTCGCGTTCTCGCCCCACGTTCCGAGGTAGTCGAGCGACTCGATTCCTTCCCACTCCTGTACGCGCTCGGCGGAACTGCTCGCGGGTTTCTCGGGCGTATCGATACCGAGGATGCGGATGCTTTCGGTCGAACCGTCCGAGAACTCCACCGTGGCGGTGTCGCCGTCGGTGACCTCGGTAACATCGACGGTGTACGTTTTGTCCTTCTCAAGACCGAGTCCGGTTCGGTCGGCGAAGTAGTCGAACGACGTGTTGAACTCGTCGGTGAGCGGTGCGAAATCCGCGCCGCCGTTGTTCGTCGTGTCGAGGACTTCGTCGTCGTTGAACCGGAACGAAAGGCCGAGATAGCTCGCAATGTCGTTCATCTTGGCCGTCTCGTCGTAGTCGCTGTAGTCGGACTGGCCGTGGAGGAAGACGGTTCCACCGGAGGCGACGAAACTGCTGAGGTCGCTTAGTTCGCTGTTGGTGAACGACTGCGTCGGCGACGTGATGACGACTGCATCGGCGGAACCAAGGTTCCCCGTGAGATTGCTCGTTCCGGTAACCGTGTAGCCGTTCTCTTCCGCGTAGCTCTCGAAGTTCGAGAACTTCCCGAGGGAGTAGTACTGGCCGTGGCCATTGTCCCAGAGGACGGTGCCGGAACCGCCGAGTTCGTCGTCCCACGTGTTCAGGACGAACTCCTCGTTGCCATTCTGCCAGTTGGTACTGTCCTCAACAAGGGGCGAACCGAAGGCGACGACGTTCGACTCGGACGTGACGACCGGAATCGGCGTCCCGCTACTGTAGATGGTAGCGTCGCCGTTTCCGTCGCCGTCGTTGTTGGTAGCGGTGTCTTCCGCCCAGACGGCGATGACTGAACTGTCGGTCAGTTCGCCGCCGCTGGTGTTGAGAAAGCTCGACGAAGAGTGGAATTCGAGTGGCGAAATCTGGCCTGAGGCGGCCCGAACCTCGGAGCTGAGATGAGCCGTGATTGGTGCTGATGCTGTGGCCGTTGCGAGTGCGGACAGGAATGTTCGTCGTCGCATCACCAGAACACGGATTCCGCCGACACATAAATTATTACATTTTCTTGTAGCATTTTAACCATCAGCATACATATTACTATACACCACTGTGTATAAAATTTCAAAATAAGAGACAAATAATCATATAGAATCGGACTGGTCGTGTTCGCTTGCAATTCGCCGTGCTTCCGTTGCGTACCGATCGCGCGTTTCGTCGTCCGCAACCGTTCCTAACTGGTCGGGCGAAACGTCGAGTCCGGCGAAGGTCTGCCGGGCAGAGCCAGTGAAACTTGGAAGCGCGCGCTCTTTTCTGAAATAGCGTTCTCCGTCGAGCGTCGCATACACGAGGATGATGAGATTCTGTTCGTCGTCCGAGTACGTTCGCTCGACTAGCCAAACGCGCACGTCGTCTTTTTCGTCTGCGTCGTCGCTTGCGTCTACTTCGTCGCGGTCGTCGTCGGTTCTTTCGCCCATAGTACTCCTTGGCGCGGACGAACCGTAATTTTGCCCCACGATTTATGCTTACAAACATCGTGAAGAGTTGGTATGGAAGTGAACTGCGAAGGCTGTGCCGGATGCTGTATCGACTGGCGCGCCATCGCACCCGCCGCCTCCGACCACGAGCGCCGCGGGCCGCGGAAACCGCTCGACGGGAGTTACAATCTCGTTCCACTCACGCGCGAAGACGTGACTTCCTTCCTCGACGCGGGACTCGCAGATGCTCTGACGCCGCGACTGTGGGCGGACGAGTCGGGCAAGAAAGCACAATCGAGCGTCGAAATCGACGGCGTCGAACTCGCCGCAATCGACGGCAAACCCGTCTTTTTCGTGGGAATTCGCAAACCGCCGAAACCGGTCGCCCCGTTCGAAACCGAACCCATGTGGCTTCCGACGTGCGCCTTTCTCGACCCGAAAACGCTCCAATGTCGGATTCACGACGAGGACGTGTATCCGCAAGAGTGTGGAGAGTATCCCGGCCATAACCTGAAACTCGGTCAACAGACTGAATGCGAGCGAGTTGAGAACGCGTTCGGCGGCGAGCGACTGCTGGACGAGGAACCGCCGGGGGGGCTTTCCGGACTCCTGCTCGGGCCGCAGGCAATCGGTCAGAAACTCTTCGTCTATCCCGACCCAGCGACGTTGGAGGGTGTCATCTCTCGTCTGGTCGCGGGCGAACTGACCGACGACGACGGCGCTCGATTCGTCGCCGCCGCCGTCGCGGGACGCCCCGGAACGACCGAAACGAACCGCGAAACGTACGAAACCGTGTTGGACGAGGGTAGCGATGCGGATTCGTGGGTTGGACGTTCGATTACCGACTGGGAAGCGATGGCGGAAAACGAGGAACCAGACCCGTCGATAGCCACGCGAGTCGAGGATGAACGCGGCGCACCGCCCACTCCCGGTTGGTGAATATTGCCGAAAAGGGCCACACTACTGCGATTTTATCTTCTCGAACTGCTTCAGCAAATCCTCCGCCGAGTCGCCGGAGTCGTACTCAACAGTGCCGTGATAGTCGGAGCGTACGTCGTCGAAATCCGTGTCCACGGTACTGTTTTTACGTTCACGGCGCTCGTGTTCTTCTTCGTCATAGGCACCCATTGACATGACAACCACACTCATGATAAGCGTTAGCTCGTTATTAATGTAACGGATAATCACATCGTTTACCCAAGCTGGAAAATCGTCAGACGGAGAGGAGACGGCAAAATGTACCGTTGAGGCGCGTGGCATCGATTGTGGTGCGTCGTGTAGCAGAAGGGCGGTAAGGCGTATCGAGGTGCACAACACGTAAGCACTCCCGGTTACTATGATTTCGCGTGGCAAGCCCGCTCCGCTTTCGCCGCTCTCAGGAGCGGTGGGACGACGACCGCATCAACGAGGAGTTGTATTCTCACCTCGATTCGAATCTCGGCGCACGCTCGCTGACGCCGCATTACTCTACACCGAACGGCTTCGAGGCCCGTCGATTCGAGATGGACAACGGCGATATGGCATTATTCGTGTGGAACGACGACACCGCGTACTGGCTTGGCAACACGGAAACGCCGCCAGCACTCTGGCGCACGTCGAAATACACCTTCGACGAGATTCCGTATCGAATCGCCCGCTGGGGACAGCGCGAACTGCTCGCAGACCTCGCCGTCGAATCGCCGTGGTTGGCGAAATACGACTACATCTCGTGGTTTTTCCTCCCCGTGTTCTTTTCCAAAGACGGACGTGAAACGTCACGGGCCTTCTTCCGCAAGTACGCCGCCGGATTTCCGGATGCGACGCGGGACGAGGCGCTCTCGTTTTACGAACGATTTCTCCAAACTGGTGCCTTGGACGACTACCGATACACGATGGCGTCGAAACTCGGCACCAGCCAGTACTTCGATAAAAACCGGATGAGTTCTACGATGAGCGAGTTCACCGTCGCAAAACTGCTGACCGACGCGGGCTACGATGTCGTCCCCGAAATCGAGGTGACGACGGGCCACTCCCTCGACTTCCGCGCCGAACCGAAACACGACAAAACCGGTCACGAACACGGACAGTCGCCGCTCGTGGAAGTCACGCGGCCACAGCCACCAACCCAGCGGGCGGCGAGTACGCCGGTCGCGGCCCTCCGGGAGACGGCGGAGACGAAATCCAACGGCCAGTTGAACGAACACGGCGGCGGCGCGGTGCTGTTCGTGGACTGCTCCGGCTTTCGGGACGACGAGTGGTCTGCCGTCATCGGCGAACAACCCGACGTTCGGCATCGCCCTGCCGTCGTTTTCCGCGCCCGGCCGGACGGCCACGTCGAAGGCTATCGGAAGGGGTCACCGCCGTTGCATCTCGACGGGGCGGTTCAGTGGCAAACGGGGTAAGGTGGACGAACGGAGCGACTACTGAATTCCACTCAGGATACCGAGAGCGAGGAGTATTCCCGAAAGGACGCTTCCAACTGTGACGGCAAGAATGCGAATGTGCGGATTCGGCCAGCTTCGATGAAGGACGAGGCGTGTCAGTAACCGATGGCTCAGCAAAGTCATCAGTAGTAGCAGTCCACCAGTGAGAGCGAGGTCTGTCCCGCCGGAAACCATTTGCTGTAGCTATCGGTTACCGAACTATAATTTTTCGTATTTCTTTCAGTATCTGTGTCTCCTCGTCGGTGAGCGACATCTCGAAAATAGCATGCCGTGTTGCGGTGATGTCGTCAGAACGAAATCTGTTCTGGCCCGTTCGTCCCCATCGTCGTCGGGTCGCGGTCGCTGTAATGTCTGCGCCCGATTGCTTTGCTGCTGACGGCACCGTACATCGCGTCGCGGGCTTGGTGCGAGGAGTCATACGTCTCGTCTCCGGCGCGGCGCAGCACTTCTTCGAGCGTTTCGGTGCCGTTCGGGAGGTCGATAACGTAGTCACCGTGGGCGGCGATGAGTTGCTCCGCACTGGCCGGATACTGGTACGAATCGAGCAACTGGTTTGCCTGTTTTAGCGTCATCGTGGAGCATCCTACACCAAAGTTCATTATAAAGGTTGTTGCCATACAATCATTATGATTATAAGGTGTTTAATCGGTATTATGGTCTATCGACTGTGAACATCGAAACCTCCTTGCTCCGTCGTTACCGAACGAACACATGAGTGTTTTCGCGGATCTCCACGTTCACACGACCAACTCGGACGGGTCGATGGAACTCCCGGAGGTTCCCGCAGTCGCGCGATCTGCCGACGTGTCCGTCGTCGCAATCACCGACCACGACCGACTCCACCCCGACCTGCCGACGCCCGTGACCGTCATCGAAGGCGTGACCATCGTACACGGTATCGAACTGCGGGCCGAAGCGCCCGACGGCCAGCACGTCGATTTGCTCGGCTACGGCGTCTATCCGACGCCGGAACTCGTCGCCGAACTGGAGCGTCTGCAAGCGGACAGGATGGAACGCGGACAGGCCATCATCGACTGCGTCGAAGACCACCTCGGAATCGACCTCGATTTGGAATCGCGCGAGGGGTTGGGTCGGCCGCACATCGCACGGGCAATCGACGCCAGTTCCGGCACGGAACACGATTTCAACAGCGCCTTTGCCGAAGTTATCGGCACGGATGAACCGTGCTATGTCGCCCGCGACGTCCCGAGTTTCGAGGACGCCGTCTCCCTGCTCTCCGAATCGAGTGGCTTGGTCGGTCTGGCACATCCATTCCGGTACGCAGACCCCACGTCCGCGCTCGCGTTGACGAGCGAACTCGATGCTGTGGAGCGATACTATCCCTACGGGCGCAAGGTAGACCCCAGACCAATCGAGCGCGCAATCGCCGACAACAACCTCGTTCCAACCGGCGGGAGCGATGTTCACGAAGACGTGCTCGGGGAGGCGGGATTGTCGAAGGAGGAGTATCGACATTTCCGCAGTGCAGTGACGCTCTGAACGCAGGATTCAATTCGGTTGCGAACGTAGCTGTTCGCATGCAGTGTCATTACTGCGACCGGACGGCGACGTTCGCACCGGAAATGGGCGGCGTGCAGGTCGGCCTCTGCGATACTCACTTCCGCGAGCGATTCGAGAGCTTCGCAGAGTCCGACGCACTGGAGTCTCTACAACGGGACTTGGATGCCGAGAAGTCGGAATAACCGCCGGAAAATCGAACGAGTTCAGTTTTCGAGTCGTGCGGTGAACAGCACGTCTTCGTAGCGATATGCGGGCGCATCGTCGAATCCGTCGAGCGCACGAGCAATCGAATCGGAATCGGAGCGAACGCGAACCGTTTCGACGCCCTCGCGGAAGAGATAGGAAAGACCGGTTCGGAGGATTGCAGACAGATCGTTTTCGTGGAGCGTGCAGGAATCGCGGGTGAACGACTCCTCTGTGAGGACGAGCGATGCGCCACCGCCGGAAACTGTGTACACTGTGAGAACGTCTCCGTCGTGCTCGGTTCCGAGGACACCTTCGGGCTCGAAAGGAATCGAGTCTTCGTCATCGAGTTGCAGGTCGAGTACGTCGTCCGATTCCCGCTTCGTCGCCGGACTCACGTTTTCCACCTCGTGTAGAGTTGGAGGGCACTATGTGAGTGCATATCACAACATACGAGCGGAGATATAAATATCCACAGGATAGCTGAAAAAATGACTGTTGTTACCGGCTCTCAGACTCGTCCGGCGTCAACGTCGATGGCATCAACTGGGCACACGTCCACGCAAAGCATGCAGTCGATACATTGGGCTTCGTTTGCCGGGTCTGCTTTCTCCTCGCTTTCTGGGTGTCCTGGCGTGTCTACCCATTCGAACACGTCCACGGGACAGTCTTCGAGACAGGCACCGTCTGCGATGCAGAGGTCGAAGTCAACCGCGACGTGGGTGCCGTGGATGCCGAGTTTGTCCGGTTCGTCCACTGGCCCCCATACGTCGTGGCCGTCGTGGTCGTCTACCTTTTCGCGGTTTTCGTGGAACTGTGGGTCGATAGCCATCTGTCTCTCACCTATGCAGGTAGAGGATATGCTCATACTTAAACCCGAGTACTTTACTTAAAACCTTGCCATCTCCCATATTTTTAGGTTAGGCTAAAAAACCGCAAAAGAGCGCCCGAAACTAGTCTTTTCGTTTTTCGACCGACAGAGGCTTTAAATACCATCACAATCCAGCAGGTGGTTTTATTTCGTGGCCTGCGGAGAGACGCGCATGCAGAAAGTCACCATCGAGGACGTGGATTCCCGAATGAGCGCGGCGGACGTTCGTCGAGGTCTCTCCGACGGCCTCGGGTCGACGGATTTGGCCATCAACTACTACGAACTCGCCCCCGGCGACAGTTTTGCGTTCGGCTATCACGCCCACGTCAGACAAGAAGAAGTATTCTACATCCAATCGGGTTCGGTGACGTTCGAAACGGAAACCGGCGACGTGGCGGTCGAAGACGGAGAAATCGTTCGGTTCGCTCCCGGCGAGTTCCAGTGCGGGGTGAACGAGGGCGACGAGCGTGTGGTGGCCTTGGCACTCGGCGCACCACAGGATTCCGAACTGGACGAAATGCGACGTGATTGCAAGGAGTGTGGAGAGCAAACCCCGAACACGCTCGAAATGGCCGACAGAGGCGAGGAACTCGTGACCTACTGTCTCGACTGTGGAGCGGAAACCGGACGGTTCGATTAGATGATTGTTTACTCGAACCGATTTGGTTGACGGATGGATTTTTCCGCCTACCGAGGTATTAGGAGATATGGAGAAAACCACGATTGACGATGTGGACGGCTTCATGAGCGCGGCGTCGGTCACCCGTCCGGTCGGGAAGGCGCTTGGAACGAGCGATATGGCTATCAACTACTACGAACTCGCGCCGGGTGATAGCTTCTCGCCCGGTCTGCACACCCACTTCGACCAAGAGGAGGTGTTTTACGTCCAGTCCGGAACTGCGACGTTCGAGACGAAAGAGGAGGACGTGGTCGTTGAAGCGGGTGAAATCGTCCGATTCGCGCCCGGCGATTACCAGCGCGGACACAACCATGGCGACGAGCGCGTGGTGGCCTTGGCTCTTGGCGCACCCGAAGAGAGCGAATCGGGTGAACTCCTGCGTGACTGTCCCGAATGTGGCGAACAGACACAGCATTGGATGCGAATCCCGGACGAGAAGAACGTCGTTGAAGTGTACTGTCTCACTTGCGACACTGTGACCGGGACGATGGACTGAGAAGACGGTTTGCCGTCCTCATTCTCTGGCCGTCACGATTATTGATACGTATGCTGACCTTTGGTGCGAGCATTCATGAGCGACGACATTCCCGGCTACACCTTCGGCGAGGAGTCCGTCCCCGAATCGCCAATCGACATGCCCGCCTTCAATCGGCTCAAAGAAACCGTCCTGTTCACCGAGGAGGACGAAGAATATCTCCGGATGGCGGGCGAGGTGCTGGACGGGCAAATCGGCGACGTCCTCGATACGTGGTACGAGTTCATCGCCGACCATCCGCATCTGATTCAGTATTTCAGCACGCCGGAGGGCGAGCCAATCGAGGACTATCTCGACCGCGTGCGGGAGCGATTCGGCCAGTGGATTCGGGACACCTGCAGCCCACCTTACGACGAGGACTGGCTGAACTACCAGCAGGAAATCGCCCTGCGGCACACGAACGCGAAAAAGAACGAAACCGACGACGTGGATTCGGTCGAACACATCCCCTTCCGCTACATGTCGGCGTTCATCTACCCCATAACGGCGACGATGAAGCCGTTTCTGAAAAACGGGGAGTACAGCGGAGACGACGTGGAGAGGATGCACAGCGCGTGGTTCAAAGCGGTTGTGTTGCAGGTGACACTGTGGAGCGAACCCTACGTTAAGGACGGGGATTTCTGAGGCGAGAAACCGGTTTCGTGGTAAAATAAACTATTCGACGTTTTCCAGTTCTCGCTCCACCAACTCGTCAAAATCCACATCCGCAGAATCGTACTGCTCTCTGTGTCTCAGGGCGATTTTCCCTGTCTCCGTGATTTCGTACAAGCCTGAACTTTCGGCAGGCCCGATTTTTTGAACCAGTCCGTAGTCTTCGAGAATTGGCAAACGGACATTCAGATGCGTTCGCTTCTTTCCGATTTCGACAGAGATGTTTGCGGCCACATTTCGGCGACCGTCGGAAAGAGCCTCCAATATTAGAAAATCAGTAGGCCGCTGAAGTTTCACGAATTTACTACCTTAGAGTCGATTGCTACCAGTGATTCTTAAAATTACTTACTATCATTAGAAATTGCTAAAAGTATTTTTGGACAATAATTGCTATCGGTAATTATATGGTAAATCTCCTCGAAAACCCTGCCATGAAGCCACTGAGAATTCGCCAGTAGTTCGATGATGAATCAAACGGGGCGATGCTGAAGACACCAACCCCGCGAACGCTTCCACGGAAGCCCACGGAAGCATGACCACCTACCCAACCGTGGGACAAAAACCTCCCGCACGCACCCACGAATCGCGCGAAGACGATACCTCACCGATTTCCACCCGAAACGGTGGCCTTTCTCCACGAGGGCGGAGTTGCACGCGAAACGCAACTCTCGGAGAATCAGTTCGGTGGTTTTCCACCCGAACAAAGGGGGTTCGACAACTGTTCACAACGTCCCCTCCCTCTCTCGAAAATCGGGCCGAAATCGCACCGTTTCGGCAGGTTGATTCGGGTCGAACGCGGTCTGTCGAATGTGGCCTTCGATGGCATTCTCCGTGCCCCTTCGTTTCCACTGGAAACCACCGGATTTCGGGCGGTGGGTCGGCGTGACCGACGACTCGCCGGACGGTTCGAATGACTCGCGGAATGGTTCGAAGGACGATTCCGAACAGCAAAACGACCGCTGGGAGCGCGTTGCTCGTGAGACACTGCAACACGTGCTGGTGCAGTACGCCCGCGACGCCGAAATCACGCTCGACCCGATTGGGGACACCCTCTACTGGGGCAACGAACTGAGCGAAGAGCAGGTCGAGACGGCCCGGCAACTCGTCTTCGATTTGGAGTACGTCACGGAGGAGTATCTGGCCCGACTGTGTTCCAATACGGAACCGTGGCAGGACGAGGTGGAACGAACGCCGACGCGACTGCCGCCGGGGCCTGCTGACGAGGACGATTGACAGACGAATCCGCCACCTTTTCCGCGACACTGACCTTTTTCGCCCGCGCGCGCTTTCCTCACTCCATGACAGAGATTCCGTCACCCGGCTTGGGAACCTCCGGCAACAAAGACGCGGGACAGTGTGCCGAAACCGTACAGACCGCGCTCGAACTGGGTTACCGCCACGTAGACACCGCGCAGATGTACGATAACGAGGAACCGGTCGGTGAGGGCATCGCCCGCGCCGACGTCTCCCGCGAGGACGTGTTTCTCGCCACGAAAGTCCTGCCGGACAACCTCGCGCACGACGACGTGCTCGAAACCACCGACGAAAGCCTCGACAGACTCGGCACGGAGTACGTCGATTTGCTCTACGTTCACTGGCCGATGAAGGCCTACGACGCAGAAGACACCCTACCCGCGTTCGACAAAATCTCGGAATCGGGCAAAGTCCGAAACATCGCGGTCAGCAACTTCACGCCCGAACTGCTGGACGAGGCGCGCGAAATCCTCGACAACCCAGTCCTCGCCAATCAGGTCGAGATGCACCCGCTTCTCCAGCAAGAGGAACTGCGAGACTACGCGAAAAAACACGACATCACGCTGGTCGCCTACTCGCCGATTATGCAGGGCGAAGCCGACGACGTACCTGAACTCCGCGACATCGCCGAAAAGCACGGCGTGACGCCGACCCAAATCAGTCTCGCGTGGCTCAAGCAGGCAGAAAACGTCGTCCCGATTCCGAAATCGACGGGCGAAAAACACCTTCAGCAGAATCATTCGCTTCCTGACCTCGACGCCGAAGATGTGGAGAAAATCGACTCCATCAACCGCGAAGAACGGCTCGTTGACCCGGACGGGGCCGCGTGGAACTAACGAGCGTCTAACGAGATTTTCACCGATTTCTACGGACTCCACTGCGCCGACCACGATCCGCTGCCGTCGCCCGATTGCCACTCGATAGCCAAATCGCTGGCGGAGCGGTCTGCTGAAATCTCGTAGGCCAACCATCCGGAGAGGCTTTCGCCGGACGCAACGTCGCGGCTTCCGAACCGCTCCAGTTCGTATTTGCCTTCCTGCTTGGCGATGTCAGACGGCTTCTGTTTGCGGCCACCGACGAGGAGGGAGAACGTCTCACCCTTCGGAAGCGACTGACGCATCCGGAAGCGGTTTTCGGCGTTCACGGTGACGAAGGCCCACTGGCGGTTGTCGTCCGCTTCAACGTCTTCCATTGGTCCGGCACCAGACTCATACCGATAGTGGTCGGTCAGGACGATATCCCGAACCGTAATCGCTAGTTCGTTCGGGCTGACGAACGTTTCGCTGACGGACAGATCTGGCCCGACTACTTTGACGGAAATCGATTTCTCGAAAGCACCTATCAGGTAGTTCACTGTGGACTCGTATGGATAGCTAAGTTCAGTAGACCACGTCGTCGTCTCTCCCGGCGGGATTTCTTCGGTTTGTATCGTCCCGGACTGCTGGGAGCCGCCCTCGCTTCCGTTTACTTCAATTGGTGATTCGAACGTGCTTGCGGAGTCGCCGTTATTTTTGATGGTGAACCCGAGTGTGAACTGTTCACCCAACACGACTTCCTTCGGCACGTCGGACGAAACGAGCGAAAACTGGCCGTCTGCCGTGCTTTCGCCGCCCGAATTTCCATCTCCTCTACCATCGCCACCGCCATTTCCGCTCTTTCCAGTGGGTGTACCGGAGCCGTTCCCCTTCGTTGGTGAACTATTCCCATTCCCGCCGTCTTCCGGCTCGGAACCAGTACATCCCGCCACAGCTCCTCCGACGAACACAGTTCCGGAAGCCGTCAGAAATCTTCTACGGCGCATGGGTAATTTACATACAAGAACGAAAATAAACACTCTGTCGTTGACCGATTTTTCGTTCGAGTACGGAATCCCTTCGAACGGTTCGGGCAATCGATTCGAGAACCAATTTTGCAGTAGACCGCGTCAGTTTGCCCCGTAGGGTCTTCCTACTGGAGTGTCGCCCCTACCACGACGATTTTACAGCGACTCCACACTGTCCCCGACGCCGATTTCGCCCGATTTCACGATGACCGCGCGAAGGCCGCCGCGGTGAACCAGCGCGGAAAGTGTTCCTTTCTCGGTCAGCGATTCGAGATGCGAACAGGGTTCGCAGAGTTCGACACCCTCACAAACCACCTCGCCGATTCGAAATCGCTCGTCAACGAGGTGGTTCAGCGCGGTATCTCGCGTCGTCACGTTCCGGCGATGTTCGCCCGGTTCGAGCGAGATTCCGGACTCCTGTTCGACGGCCTCCACCGCCTCGACTTCGATGAGCGTGATGTCGTCGCCCGAAGAGTCGGGGTCAAAATGCCGGTCGCCGCGCAGACCCGCCCCCGCGACTGCTTCGACCGACTCGACCGCTTCTGTCTTCTCTGCCGACTCGGAGGCGAGGTGGATCGCCTCCACGGTTCCTGTCCCATCCATAATTTAGGGTTTCCCCCGGACAGCTTAAAGCCGCGGTCGGCGGCATTCTTCAGTTTCTTCCAAGCCAGTTCCGACTCCTCGTCGACGAACGTACACAGTGACTACCGCCGTGCCGGTTCCGGGTGGTCGAGACTGTCGATTTGGGTCGAAACACGACTGGTAGACGACTCACCGACGGACGAAGGCGAAAACAGAAAATATAAAAATACCTTTTGACATAATTTAAATTTATAATTTGTTAAATTAAAATTATATTGTAGTCCTCGTATGTGCTATCTGTATGTCAGACGACGACGCACATCATAGCGATACGGGCCAACACTTTGACCGACGCGACTATCTCAAGTTCACGGGGGCAACCGCCGCCACCGCTGCGGGACTCTCGTTTGCGTCTACCACTGCGAGTGCGGCCACAACCCGACACGGCATCTCATTCGGAACAGTAAAGAACGCCGTGAACGACCTCGGGATGGATCCGAACGGCAACGACCCCATCGACAGCCAACTCCCGACGAACAGCAACGACCTGCTCATCGAGTTTCCGCCGGGTGAATACCGGATTCAGAGCCGACAGACCGTCGTCGGCCAGCACAACTTCGGGATTCGCGGCCTCGGCAACGACCCGACCGACGTTCGGTTCACCATCCCGCAGGGGAACGCCCGCGAGATTCTCGCACTCACGAACGGATACAACTACCTCATCGAGAACGTCGCATTCGACCAGACGTCCGATACGAACACCGGCATCGGCGTCACGATGGACGTCTCCGACGGCGGAGAAATCCACGACGTTCACACGCTCGGCTACACGCCGAACGAACACGAGATGGGTTCCAACGACGACCTCGGGGAACTGCTCGCGGTACAAGCGACCGACTCCGACGGGACGGTCGTCGTCGAGAACTACGTGAGTACCGGTGAATGCGACGTCATCGACTACCCGGACAACACCATCTGCGTGTTCGTCGGACTCTCTTCGAAAGGGACGGTGTATCTGCGCGACTGCCACATCGAGAACAAGGGCGAACACGCCGCCTACGCCTCGAAAGCCAGCGCCGTCCGCGTCGAAGGCGGTCTGTTCAAGAACAACGCGAACACGAACATGCGCATCTGCGGCTCCGGGTCGTACATGAAGGACGCGACAATCGTCGTAGACCGTGACGAGGGGTACTTCCGCGAGAGCGACACGGGCGACCCGCACAACGTGCGCGGCCTCTGGTGGGAGAACGCCCGCGAAGGAGCATCCGGCGGGTACATCGAGAACTGCGATTTCATTTTCGACAGCAACGTGCGGTCGCAGGGCATGATTCGCGTCGCTGGCAACGCGGGTGGGATGGATATCCGTAACTGTCGGTTCCAGAACAACACCTCGTCGGCGACGACCATTAGCGTCCAGGGACTCGGCGATGGCCCCCGCGGATATTACCCGCCGGGCGCGAACGACGTAGATGTCACGGGTTGTTCGTTCACCGGGTCGGGGTCGGTTCCTGCCGTCGATAGCAATCGAAACAACGCACCGGTCACGGTTTCGGACTGCTGTGAGTCGATGCCGAACGGCGGTGGGTTCAACGGCAGTGTTTCCACGAACAACATTAGCCACAGCAACTGTCCGGTTCCGGACCCCGGCAATCCCGGCGACGAACCCGGCGACCCGCGCGGGCCGAAACACGACATCACGTTCTCCGGCGGAAACGTGGACACGTTCGATTACTACTTCCGGGCGACCAACGCCGTCGAAGGCAAAAGCGGAATCGGCGGCGAAGACGACGTCGGGAGCGACAGCGGCGACGGCTCGACCACCGGCACCGGAAGCGACACGTACCTGTTCGAACAGGACATCGCCGGAATGAGCCTGAACCTCGGCGACTACATGACCGTTCACCTCGACGGCTCCGACAAAACCATCACCATCGAAGGGGTGGACGACGGCTACAACAACGGGTACTATCTGGAAGTCACCGGCGACCTCTACCCAACCGGTAGCTCCGACAACCACGATGTGGAGGTCTCTCCGAACGGTGATTCGGTGAATGGTCTCGTCGGGTCGGGAAGCGACACGTGGGAGTTCACGGGCGAACTTTCGCGTATCGGACTTAACCAGGGTACTGCGACGGTTGACGTGACGCGGCGACACAAACTCGAAATCGAAGACTACGACGACGGTGTCAGGGTTCCCTACGAGTTCTCGGTCACTGGCTCGGTCAAGAAGGGTCAGAAAGCTAACGACAGCGATTCGGTGTCCGGAAACACCGCCAGCGGCGCAGTCACCGGCGGCACCGATTCCTACATCTTCACCGGTCGTATCACCGATTTCACTCATTCGGGCGCGATTCACACCTACGTGGACGACAAGGAGGTCATCACGCCGTCGCTCGACAAGAACACTGTCACTATCGAGGGCGATGGGCCGGACAGAGACTACAAAATCGCCGCCATTGGCGGCCTCGGCAAGAGCGGACAGAACAATTCGAGCATCAACAGTGGCGACGACATCTCGGGTCGCATTGCCACCGGAACCGTCTCCGGCGGAAACGACAGCTTCGACTACCGCAACGGCATCCGTGTGAGTCCCCGCGACTGGGGCGGCGCAGACCACTATTTCGAGACGAACTGAAACCGCAGGAGGAGATTACAGCGAACCGGTGAAGCGCGCTACTCGAACACCGAAATCCCGGTCGGCTCACTGTATCGCCACATTTCTCGTGCCGCTATCGCGTCACTCGAAGGCGGCGATGCCAGTGAGATCCTGCCCGAGAACAAGCGTGTGAATGTCGTGGGTGCCCTCGTAGGTGTAGACCGTCTCCATGTTCGCCATGTGGCGCATCGGCGGGTAGTCCGTCGTGATGCCGTTGCCGCCGAGCATCTCGCGGGCGATGCGGGCTTGGTCGCGGGCCATTCTGACGTTGTTTCGTTTGGCCATCGAAACGTGCTGGGGTCGCAGGTCGCCACGCTCTTTCAGGTCGGCGAGGCGGTGGGCGAGCAGTTGCGAGGTCGTAATCTGAGTGGCCATCTCCGCCAGTTTGTCCTGTTGGAGTTGGAAGCGCGCAATCGGGCCGCCGAACTGCTCGCGGTCGGTCGCGTACTGCCGCGCCGTCTCGAAGCAGTCGCGGGCCGCGCCGATTGCACCCCACGCGATTCCGTATCGGGCCTGCGTGAGACAGGACAGTGGGCCTTTCATTCCCTCGACATCGGGGAGGACGTTCTCCTCCGGAATCGTCACGTTTTGCAGGCCGATTTCGCCCGTGATGGACGCGCGGAGCGAGAGCTTTTCGTCGATTTTGTTGGTCGTCACGCCGTCGCGTTCGGTTTCCACGAGGAAGCCGCGAACCGGGGAATCATCGGCGGAGCGGTCGCGCGCCCAGACGACCGCCACGTCCGCAATCGGGGAGTTGGTAATCCACGTTTTCGACCCGTTGAGAACGTATTCGTCGCCCTCCTTTTCCGCGTAGGTTTCCATGCCGGACGGGTTCGACCCGTGTTCAGGTTCCGTCAGGCCGAAACAACCGACTGCCTTTCCTTCCCCGAGGTCGGGAAGCCACTCGTCTTTCTGTTCTTCGGAACCGAAGGCGTGAATCGGGTACATCACGAGCGCGCCCTGCACGCTGGCCATCGAGCGCAGGCCGGAGTCCGCGGCTTCGAGTTCCTGCATCAGCAGGCCGTAGGCCGTCTCGCTCAAGTTCGGCAGACCGTAGCCGTCGAGGTTCGGCGCGTAAAATCCGAGTTCGCCCATCTCCGGGATGAGTTCTTTCGGGAACGTTCCGGCTTCGAAGTGGTCGCCGATGTCGGGTTTGACGTGTTCTTCCACGAACTCGCGGGCGGTGTCTCGAACCATTCGCTCTTCCTGTCCGAGGTCAGCTTCGAGTTCCACGTAATCGAGCATGGACAACTCTCCGGAGGGGAGGCTAAAAAACGCTCCTACTCCGGGGAACTGGACGACGAAAAATTAACTACAAAGATAGGGATGAGACAACGTTCATTATCCTACACGACCGACATTAGAGAAGGCAAACTCTCTGTGAAAACTGCCGATGAGTGGCTTACTTCGTGGGTAGAGAACAGTGGCTACTACTCGCCACTCGATAGCGGCGAAGAAGTCCTCTACGGATCACTCTTGCGAAAACCCCTACTCTTTCGGAACCGCGTCGTCCCGCGCAACCGCGATGTCGAGGTAGGCGTCGGCCTGTTCCGAGTGGACGCCGCTGTCCACGAGTTCTCGGTCGTCGTCGTACTGGACGAGTCCGGACATCGCCAGCTTCGGGAGTTGCGTGTGTTGAAGCGACATGTAGACGTTTCGTCGGTGTTCGTCCGAAACGAGGTCGATGGTCTTGTCCATCTCCCACGCCGCGATGGTGTCCACAAGCTCGGGTAGTGTCACGGGCGGCTCCTCTTGGCGAAGGTAGTGGAGGATGTAGCGACTCCGGCGGGACGCGAGCGCGTCGAACAGGGCGTCCTGCGAGAGTGAGGGCACGTTGGCACTGGGGCCGGATGGCGACGTAGCGCGTGACGAACCATCGTCGTCTGTCGTCGGATCTGCCATGAACTATCTCCACGCTCCCGACGAATGTCACTCTGGTGGTTACCCATTCAGGTTGTTTATGCCGATTTGGGCAAAAACAATCAGTCGGCGGAGAGGTCACCCGATTCGCGGACGTAGTCGGTGAAGTTCTCGAAGACGATTTTCGCCTCACACGCGGCGGTGAAGTTCTCCTCGTTGATACCGTCCAACACTTGCTGGAGGCGTTCCGCGGAGAGGTCTTTGCCCCGTGTGACCTCCTCTGCGGTATCCATGTCGTATTCGGGGTGGAACTGGACGCCGAACACGTCCTCCTTCCGGAAGCCGTGGTTGGAGTAGTCGTTTTTGGCGATGGATTTCGCTCCCGGCGGAAGTTCCACGACCTCGTCCGAGTGGGTCGTGAAGGCGACGAATTCGGATTCGATACCGTCGAACAACGGTGATTCGCCGACGTGTTCGACTTCCCGATAGCCGATTTCGTACTCGCCCATGTCGCGCACGTCGCCGCCGAGCACGTCGGCAAGCAGTTGGTGGCCGTAACAGATGCCGAGCATGGGCATGCCGGATTCGATTGCGACTTCGACCCACTCTTTCAGCGGTGGAATCCACGCTTCGTCCCAGTACACCGACGACCGCGACCCGGAGACGACGGCAGCGTCGAAGTCGAAACTGTTCGGGAGGTGACCTTCCGTCACGTCGAACTCGGTCAGGTCTGCATCGAGTTCTCTGCGGAAGTTTCGCCGCGTGTTTTCGTCCCCGTGCGCGGCGTTCAGAAATGCGATTCGGAGCCGACTCATTGAACCATAGTAGCAACCGGAACCAACAAATGGATTTCGCTACCGGGAATTTGGTCTTCTAAGGTATGGATACTTATTTAATACTTGATAAAAAATTTGCCATTTTATGTATATTTATAGCATATTGAAAAACTATTAAGTAAGTATTAGAATATAAAATGAAATATCGAAATAAAATGTGGAAAGAAGGAAAGTGTTAAAACAATATGTTCTGGTCTTGTCGCAAGTGCTGGATTAAGTGGTATTGGTTCGGCACAGAAATCTGAGAGCAGTCAGGATATTGATACAGGTTTCAAGCCGACAGATAGAGACGATGTGGTCAAATTTGCTTGGAATTTAAATGAAGTAGAGGATATAAAAGAAGTATTCAACCACTTGAGTAATAAGCAAATAAAAGCTGTTCGTGAGGTTCTGCAACCACAAGAAATCACGGTTGTCACTGATGAAAAAGAGATCACCAAAGATGTAGATATTCAACAAGTTGCAGGGCCGGACTGGCGAGTTGGGAAAGCTACGGCAAGGGCTTATGCAAAAAGTGTAGATGGCGTCGAAGTTTGGTCGTTCGGTGTTGAAGCTACTTGGGAATTTAGTGGCTCTAGCGTTAGAAATGTGAGTTCAACTCATGCAGTTTCAACTAACCACTACATGTGGCATTGGAAGAACATGATTGATGAGAATGAAAGAGTTCATGATGATAGCTGTGTGGTATATAAACAAGGTAAATTCTCATATTGTGAACCTATCGGTCTTGGCTGTCTCAAATCACATACACCGTACATAGAACATTACGGTTATGAAGATGGTAGCAGTCATACTGAATCAAATTATAAAACAAACTAGTTCAAAAATCCAATTTATTAATTATTCTCGAAACCGGGACTAGTTATATATCCGGCTATGGCAAAATAGGAATAGCCAACTAAAAAAACTCCAAAAACCATGAGTAATATTCCCATTTTCTCACGTGTTGAATCCGAGGAAATATACCAATTCCATCCACGATAAAAGAAGTATACTGCCATAACCGGTGAAATAAGAGGAAAGTATAGAGAGGAGGCTACCCCAAGTATAATAATAATTATTCCATGGGCAATTTTGTTCTCCAAATCAACAATTTCGAACATTCTTTCTTTATATGGTACCAAGTAGAACTAAATTAGTCTGTTGATTCTTTATACCGTATAAATGTGCATTTCATTCTATATTAATATTTATCTGGAGGTGGTTTTTACACTTCTTTACCCCCCACCGAACCGCGTCCGCAGTTCTGCCCGATTGAGTTCTCCCGTCGCGCGACGAGGAAGCGAGGCGACCACTTCGATTGCCCGCGGAACTTCGTGCTGTGCGAGTCGCTCCTCCGCGAACTCCCGCAGTTCGCCCGGCGACGCGTCGCCGACGACGACGGCTTTCGGTGCCGCTCCGCCGGTTTCCGCAACTCCTTCGATGGCGCCCGCCGACCGAACGTCGGGGTGTGATTCGAGGACGGTTTCGATTGCTCGGGGATGAATTCGCTTTCCTTCGCTTTCGAACGGTTCGTCGGCGCGTCCGACGAAAACGAATCCGGCGGATTCGTCGCCGTCACTTTCGCCGCTTTTCACGTTTCCGCCGCCTTCCCCGTTTTCACGCCGAAACAGGTCGCCGGTCGGAACCCAGTCGCCGAATCGCTTGCCATCGAGATACCCGCCTGCGGTGGTCGCCCCGCGAACGAACAGTTCGCCCGTTTCGTCCTCGATTCGAACGTCGCAGTCCGGAAACGGATGTGCAGTGCGCTCGTTTCCGGGTGACTCACGGAGAACGTTCAGGCCGGTTTCCGGGCGACCGTACACCCGAACGAACGGAACCGGAAACGCTTCGCGCACGTCCGGCGGGACGCGGGCACGGGTCGTCAGCCAATCGAGGGAGGAAAGCGAACGGAGCGAATCACGGTTCGTTTTTCCATCGACATCAGCCAGTCCCTGAAATTCGGTCGGCCCGCCGTCGAGGCAGCTGACGCCGTGTTGCTCGATTGCGGCCAGTGCGCGTTCCGGGTCGAACGCGCGCTGGAGGACGACGCACCCGCCGACGGTAAGCAGTGGTAAAACGAATCTGAACAAACAGTCGGAAAGCGACAGCGGAAGCAGTGGGAGGGTGCAGTCGGTTCTGCCCAATCCGAACCCGGAAACCGCCGCGATGGAGTTCCATTCGACTGCCCGTCTGGACAAGCGGACGACGTTCTCGCCGTCGTCGGTGGAAACGAGAAGACATGTGTCGTCTTTCTCGATTGTCGCAGTTTGGTCGCAGTTCGCATGTGGGGAATCGACCGCGGCCGCGGTCGATTCCCCTGCCTCGGCCGGTTCTCCGTCAATGGCCGGCCTTTCGTGTTCTATCTCCTCGAACGAGTGGGCGTCGAACTGTCGGACGAGGTCTCGTTGTGCTGATTCGAACAGCACGATGTCGGGGTCGATTCGCTCCATCGGGGTCGAAACGGTCGCGGGCGTGAGTCGATGTGAAACCGGTGCGAACACGCCGCCGCCGCGCCACGTGGCGAACAACAGAACGAGCACCTCGACGCGGTTTCGGGAGACGACGGCGACTCGGTCGTCGGAGCTGATGCCGAGTTCGCTCAGTTCGTTCGCAACGGATTTCACTCGTCGAGCGAAGTCGGTGTAGGTGAATTCCTCGTTTCCCTCGACGACGGCGACCCGATTCCCCCAGAGGTCGGCGTGTCGCTCGAATGATAGCGACATACCTCCCATTGAACGTGAACCGTGTTAGCAGTTCTGTGCGATTCGAGGGACAATCCGAACCTCACTCGAACGTCTCGTCCGCGTTCGCCTCCAAAAACTGCAACAGTTCGTCGTTGACCTCTTTCGAATGCTCGATGTGGACGAAGTGGGGTGCACCCTCGAACTCCCGCAGGTCACCACGAGGGAGTCCGTTCGCCAGTTTCCGACCTGCTTCGACCGGGAAAACCTCGTCCTCGCTTCCGTGAAGCACCAGTGTCGGAGTCGTAATTTGGTACAGAGTATCGCTCACGTCGAAGTTCGCCATCGCGTCGAACTGGGCGCGTTGGGCGTCGAGTTCGGCGTCACCTTCTAGTCGCCATTCTACGAGGTTTTCCAACCCGGCGTCGAACGCTTCCTCGCTCACCACTGGGCGGAGCGATTCGTGGAGTTCGTCCGGCGTTTTCTCGGCGAGCAGTTGCTCTCGAACTTCCGTTTGGAGTTCTGAGCCATCTGCGGACGTGCCGATGAGTGTCAGCGTTTTCGCCCGCGAATATTTTTTGGCGTACTGGAGTGCGACCATCCCGCCCAGTCCCGCACTGACGAGATGCGCCTTCCTGAGATTGTGGTCGGCCAACACCGAATCGAGGTCGCCCGCCATCTGTGAAACCGAATACGGGCCGTTCGGGGCGTCCGAGCGCCCGGTTCCGCGATTGTCCCACACCAGCGACTCGAATGGGCCAGCGACGGCGGCGTGTTGCCACCCCCACTGCCATGCACCATATCCGATGTCCTCGATGAACGCGACCGTGTCGTGGTTCGCCGTCCCGTCCGTTTCGTAGTATAGCGAGACGCCGTCGTGTTCCGCAACAGGCATTCTACCGGAACGATACGATGGTCAGGTGTTTCAACTCGTTCATTCGTCGGGAGCACCACTGCAATCTCTGGCGAACGGTCACCCGTGGCAGCCAAAAATATTACCTACACACCACCCGTCACGGTTTGCACCCCAACGAGGGGGAAATCGCACAGACGGAGAATCCAACAATGGCACAACAGTTCGAATGCACGCAACAGGATTGTGACTTCATGGTACGGGCGAACGACGAGAACGAAGTCATCGAAATGGTGCAAGAACACGCCCAAAATCGGCACGGTATGTCGATGGACAGAAACGACATCGAAGGCGCAATTCGGCAGAGCTAGAGCCGAGACAGCCAGAATCCTGCCTTTTTGTCGCTGGCGAAGGATTAAGTACCTCCGGAAGCGTGGTGAAAGTGATGGCAGACGACCCCGACGAGGGGATGTTATCGTGGGACGAGTCGGTGTTCCGCGAGGAGCACGTCTTCGAAATCGACTACGTGCCGGAGACATTCGAACACCGCGCGTCCCAGATGCAGAGCCTTCAGTACGCGCTCAGGCCAGCAGTTCGTGGGTCGCGCCCCCTCAACGTCATGTCACGGGGACCGCCCGGGACTGGCAAGACGACCGCGGTACAGAAGTTGTTCGACGAACTGTCGGCCCAGACCGAGGTTCGAACCGTGCGCGTCAACTGTCAGGTGGATTCGACGCGATACGCGATTTTCTCGCGTATCTTCGAGGGTATTTTCGAGTACGAACCGCCGTCGAGCGGCATTTCGTTCAAAAAGCTGTTCCGCCAGATAACCGAAAAACTGGTCGAAGAGGACGAAGTCCTCGTCGTCGCGCTGGACGACGTGAACTACCTGTTCTACGAAGGAGAGGCCTCGGACACCCTCTACTCGCTCCTGCGCGCTCACGAAGCCCACAGCGGGGCGAAAATCGGCGTCATCGTCGTCTCCTCCGACCTCAATCTGGACGTTATTGAGGAACTGGATACACGGGTTCAGAGCGTCTTCAGGCCGGAAGATGTGTACTTCCCGGTCTACGACCGCGAAGAGATTGTCGGCATTCTCGGCGAGCGCGTCAAACGCGGCTTCCACGAGGGCGTCATCGGCCCGGAAGTGCTTGAGCGCGTGGCCGAACTGACCGCCGAAAGCGGCGACCTCCGGGTCGGCATCGACCTGCTCCGCCGGGCCGGACTGAACGCCGAAATGCGCGCCAGTCGAACCGTCAGTTTGCAGGACGTAGAGGATGCCTACGAGAAATCCAAGTTCGTTCACCTCAGTCACAGTCTGCACGCACTGAGCGACAACGAAGTCGCTCTCGTCCGTGTCATCGCCGAACACGACGGCGAGCAGGCGGGCGAAGTGTACGAGGTGTTCCACGACGAGACGGAGTTGGGCTACACACGCTACTCGGAGATCATCAACAAACTCGACCAACTCGGCATCATCGACGCCACCTACACCAATATCGAAGGCCGCGGTCGGTCGCGGTCGCTGTCACTGCGATACGATCCGGATGCGGTGTTGGCACGGTTGGATGATTGAGGCGTTCTATCTGTTGTTTTCGTAGCTTTCTGCATACCGTCGCCAGTTGTCGGTGAGGCGGTCGATTGCGTCACAAATGGTTCCATCGAAGGAGGCTTTCGGCTCGTCGGGACGAAACAATTTGTCGAAATGCGTGACCCCGTGAGCAGTGTCGATACGAGCGACTTGGACTTCGCTTTCGGTTTCGTCGTCGTTGTTGTGGATAGTTACAGCGAAGTCAGAGACGTGATTGAAATTCGATGACGTCCGAACCGTCAAAAAGTACGGTCGATTTCCCTAGTGGCCCAGTAAACTCGTGTATTCTTCCGACACGGGGACTCTGGTTCGGGTATCCGACAAAAACGTTCGCTGTGATAGCACCCGTAATTACTTATTCGTTGATGCTGAATATCAACGTAAGATGGCTGTAGAGACGAACCGACTACACAAGCACGACAAACTCGCTCGGGCACTCGCTTCGGGAGGATTCGATGACGTACTCCTCCTTGACTACGACTCCGCCGAGCGAGTTCTCACACAGAAACGCAGGGAACTACTCGATGAGATCAAAAATGAGGATATCGAATCAGTTCGAGGACTCGCAACGCAAGTCGGGCGCGACAAAGCCGCAGTGAGTCGTGACCTCAACGTACTTTTTCAATACGACATCATCGAGTACGAGCGAGACGGAAATCGAAAGATACCGGTGCCAAAACACGAGACGGTGCTGGTCGAACCGATTTTCTAAAAATAAACAGACGCAGGTCGATTAGTCGGCTTCCGCCGCCGCGCGCTGTTCTTCGATGTACTCGACCATCTCGGTCGTCTCCTCGACGAAATCGTCCATCTCGACTTCGCTTCCGTGCAGAACCGTCGAGAAGTACTGCGTCGTGCTGGCGAGGTTGACTGCTTCTTCGAGTTCGACCTCCGTCACGTCCTCCATCCGTGCTTCTTCTTTGTGGAAGTGGCTACAGTACGGACATTTGATGGCGGCAGATACACCGACCCCGATGAGTGCTTTCTCCCGTGCAGACAGTTCGGTTTCCCCGAATTCGAGATCTCGCACGAGTGCCCAACTGTGGTCGCTTGCCGGTTCTGTGAGATTTTCTATCCACGTTGGAACCAGCCCACAGTGTTCTTCGATTTCGTTCCGCGTTTCGGTCGATACCATACTTTCTCCCCCCATTGGATTTCCGGGTGCGTTCGTCGTTCCCCAGTCGTCGTGCACTGGAAATCCGCTTATAAATACAACCACCAGCGCAAAGAAAATCATCTAATGGGGTCTGATACGACGAACGCTGCATTATTGAGTCGATTTGCGAATTTCACACTACTACACATACAAACAGGAACCTTGCAGGCCGAATCGATTCGATAACTATCCTATTTTCCATTCCTCAAAATCCGACAAACGACCCGCTAAAGTACCTCGAATCCCTATCCAAAATACCATGAGTGACACCCAGTCAGGGCCGCTCAGGCCCGACAACCCGGACGCGGAAACCGAGTTCCGGGTGGACGCCCCGTTCGACCCGGCAGGCGACCAACCCGAAGCAATCGAGCAGTTGGCGGCGGGGTACAACGAGGGAATGGAAAAACAGACCCTGCTGGGCGTCACGGGGTCGGGAAAGACGAACACGGTTTCGTGGACTGTCGAGGAAATCCAGAAACCCACGTTGGTCATCGCCCACAACAAGACGCTGGCGGCACAGTTGTACGAGGAGTTCCGGAACCTGTTTCCAGATAATGCCGTCGAGTACTTCGTCTCCTACTACGACTACTACCAACCCGAGGCCTACGTCGAGCAGACTGACACCTACATCGACAAGGACGCCTCCATCAACGAGGAAATCGACCGCCTGCGCCACTCCGCGACTCGCTCACTGCTGACCAGAGACGACGTAATCGTGGTCGCTTCGGTGTCCGCGATTTACGGACTGGGCGACCCGCGAAACTACGAGGAGATGAGCCTGCGCCTCGAAGTCGGCGAGCAAATCGGACGCGACGAACTGCTCGCCCGTCTCGTGGATTTGAACTACGAGCGCAACGACATGGATTTCACGCAGGGTACCTTCCGCGTCCGCGGCGACACCGTGGAAATCTTCCCGATGTACGGGCGGTTCGCGGTTCGCGTCGAACTCTGGGGCGACGAAATCGACCGGATGGTGAAAATCGACCCGCTGGAAGGTGAAGTGAAATCCCAAGAACCTGCAGTTCTCGTTCACCCGGCAGAACACTACTCGATTCCGGAGCAGACGATGGAAGACGCAATCGCCGAAATCGAGGAGGATTTGGAAAACCGGATTCGGTATTTCGAGCGAAACGGCGACCTCGTGGCCGCCCAGCGAATCGAGGAGCGGACGACGTTCGATTTGGAGATGATGAAAGAAGCGGGCTACTGTTCGGGTATCGAGAACTACTCCGTCTACCTCTCAGACCGGGAAGTCGGCGAAGCGCCGTTCACCTTGCTCGATTACTTCCCCGACGATTTCCTCTGCGTCATCGACGAATCCCACCAGACGGTGCCGCAAATCAAGGGCCAGTTTGCGGGCGACAAATCCCGAAAAGATTCGCTGGTCGAAAACGGCTTCAGGCTTCCCACGGCCTACGACAACCGCCCGCTCACGTTCGAGGAGTTCGAGGAAAAAAGCGCGAGAACGCTGTACGTCTCCGCGACGCCCGCCGACTACGAACAAGAAGAGAGTGAGCAAATCGTAGAGCAAATCGTTCGACCGACGCACTTGGTTGACCCGATGGTCGAAGTTAGCGATGCGTCGGGCCAGATCGACGATTTGATGAGTCGAATCGACAAGCGAGTCGAAAACGACGAGCGCGTCCTCGTCACGACGCTGACGAAACGGATGGCCGAAGACCTCACGGAATACTTGGAGGAAGCAGGCGTCGCCGTGGAGTACATGCACGACGAGACGGACACCCTCGAACGCCACGAACTGGTTCGCGGCCTTCGATTAGGCGAGTTCGACGTGCTGGTCGGCATCAACCTGCTTCGTGAGGGACTGGACATCCCCGAGGTTTCGATGGTCGCCATTTTGGACGCAGACCAGCAGGGCTTCCTGCGCTCCGAAACCTCGCTCGTGCAGACGATGGGTCGGGCGGCGCGAAACGTCAACGGCGAAGTCGTGCTGTACGCAGACGAGGTGACTGACGCGATGGAAGCCGCGATGGACGAAACCCGTCGCAGGCGCGAGATTCAGCGAGAGTTCAACGAGGAGCACGGCTTCGAACCACAAACCATCGACAAGGAGGTTTCGGAGGCGAACCTGCCGGGAAGCAAAACCGACACCAGCAGTGTGACGGGAAGCGCGCCCGAAACCGACGAAGAGGCGGCCCAGTACATCGAGGAACTCGAAGCCCGGATGCAGGAGGCCGCGAGCAATCTGGAGTTCGAACTCGCCGCCGACATCCGCGACCGGATTCAGGACGTTCGCGCGGAGTTCGAGGTGGACATGGGCATCGAACCCGAGCAGGGCGTCGAACCGGAGTTCGGCGGCGAGTTCGAGGAGTTCTAACGAAAAAATCAGTTCCGCTCGGGTTCCATCTCGCCGCCCATTTCTGCGGCATCGTCCACGTCATTGTCGAGTTCGGACAGCATCTCCTCGATATCATCTAGGCCCAACATCTTCTCCGTTTCGGGGTCGAACTCGTTGCTCTCAAGCATCGCGCCGTTGCCCTGCACGTCGCTTCCCGAGAGGTGTTTGCCGTAGCGTCCGACCAGCGACGAGAGTTCCTGCGGCAGGACGAAGGTGGACGAGTCGCTCTCGCCGATTCGTTTCAGCGAATCCATGCCGCGGTCGATGACTGCCCGCTCGCCCATCGATTCGGCGGATTTCGCGCGGAGGACGATGGAAACCGCATCACCCTGTGCTTCGAGAATCTGGCTCTGTTTTTCTCCCTGCGCCCGGATGATGTTCGAGGCTTTTTCTCCCTCGGCCGTCTCGATTGCGCTTCGTCGTTCACCCTGCGCTTCGAGAATCATTGCCCTGCGGCGGCGTTCCGCACTGGTCTGTTGTTCCATCGCGTCGGTGACGGCGCGACTCGGCATGACCTCGCGGACTTCGACGCTCTCGACGCGAATCCCCCAGTCGTCCGTCGGCGGGTCGATTTCCTCGCGGATTCGCGTGTTGATAACGTCCCGGCGACTTAGCGTGTCGTCGAGTTTCATATCACCAAGCACGGCCCGGAGCGTGGTTTGGCCGAGGTTGGACACCGCTTTTTCGTAGTTGTCCACACCGAGAAACGCCCGTTCCGGGTCCATCACCCTGACGTACAGAACGGCGTCCGCGATGACGGGTGAGTTGTCCGCGGTGATGGCCTCCTGTTTCGGTACGTCGAACACCCGCGTCCGCATGTCGAAACGGTGGGTCGCACTGACGAACGGCGGGATGAAGTGAATGCCGGGGTCGAGGAGTTCGCGGTACTCGCCGAAGACGGTCAGCGCTCGCTTTTCGTAGGGGCCGACGATTTCCACGGCGCTGTTTACCGTAATTGCGGCGAGGCCGAGAAGGAGGATTCCGACGATTGTGACCGCGTCGAGGTACGGTAGCGCGAGGAAAAAGAGAACGCCGAAGACGATTGCGAGGAGCACCGTCCCGAAACTGAGCCTCGCCGTCGTCTTGCCGAGCGTGTACAGCGGGTGGTTCATGTATGAGAGTTAAGGCACCAATCGCTTAACAGTTACGTGCTAACGAATAGCGCATCAACGGGGGATTGGTGTTTGGTTTGTGAATTGGAACTGCGCTTTGTACGATAAACAACGGCTAGCAGTTTAAGCGAAGATGATTTATCGAAAGAAATCACGACTCCAATGAGACCGCAAACCGCCCCCGCACCGCACTCCCCTACATCCTCCCCAACCGACTGCGCTTCCCAGTCGCTTCGCTCCTTGCGATGCCTGCGGGCCACGGCCGCAGGTCAGCAAGGCGCAAAGCGTCTTGCAAACCTCGTCCCTCGCACGCTGTTAGCATAGCCCCTCGGAGGTGAACTCCTCGGTGCTGTGCCAGCGCGCGCCATGTGGAAATTCGAATTTTCGGAATCTTCACATCCACTCTGGCGCGCGGGAGCGAAGCGACTCGCGCGAGGTCTTCGTGAGCGACGGAGGAGTTCTCGTGAGTGACGGAGGAGCGAACGAGAGCACGGAAGAGCTGTGCTCTTCCGGAGCGAGCGAATGGCTCATCAGAGCGTGCCTTTGATGGTGGGCGACTGGAACGAGCGCGAGCGAGTGAGGGAGTCGGTTGAGGAGGTGTGTGGGCGGGTGCGGTGGCGGTCTGATTGGAGTCGGGAGTAGCTAGCGCCACTGCTAAACAAATTCCAGCCTCAAAGTAAAAATCTCGTCTCAACCAGTTTTCTCGCTAAATTGCTAGTCAAAATCGTTCTCGAATCGAAGCAACCGTTTTCTCACCGACTCCTTCGACTTCTCGCAGTTCGTCATCCGACGCGGAGCGAATCCCGTCCAAACTGCCGAATCGACGGAACAGTTTTCGCCGGGTTTCCGGGCCGACGCCGCGAACGCCATCCAGTTCCGTCGAAACGTCGTCCCGGAGCGTCTGATGGTACTGCACCGCGAATCTGTGGGATTCGTCGCGCACTCGCTGAAGGATATGCAGTTGCGGTGCATCACTTGGCCAGTCGAAGGTTCGAGTCGGCGTCACCACGATTTCTTCGGCTTTGGCGAGGCCGACGGCGGGCACGTCCCACCCGACTTCGTCCAGTGCCTCTCGCGCGGCGTCGAGTTGTCCCTTCCCGCCGTCGATGAGGAGCAACTCGGGGTCGGGACGCTCGTCACGGCCCACCACTGCTCGCTCCGCACGCCAGCGAATCAGGGTTCGCATGTTGTCGTAATCGTCGTTTTTCTCGTCCAGTTTCTTCCGGCGGTAGTCCGATTTCTCGGGCGACCCACCCGCAAAGACGACGTTACTGCCGACGACGGACGACCCTTGCGCGTGGCTCACGTCGAATCCTTCGATTCGCCCGATTGAAGACATCGACAGTTCATCGGCCAAGGCTCGTAGTTCGTCGGGCGCGTTCGCCCCTCGCCGGGCGTTTTTCAGCGCCAAATCGACGAGCGTGGCTTCTCGACCTGCGCCCGGAACGCGGACGGACACGTCCTCTGCGTCCAACCAATCCAGCACGTCCATGTCGTCCGGACGTTCCGAAAGCAAGAGAGCATCGGGCAGTTCGCGCTCGGCGTAAAACTGCGGGATGAAGCCGCCGAAGACCGCGGCCACGTCGTCGCCGTCCGGCAGGGAAAGCGTGTGTCGGTCGCGGTCAACCAGTTGCCCGCGCTCGCTGTGCAGTCGGGCGACGGTGGCTCGTTCGCCCTCGACGGAGGCACCGAGCACGTCCACGGTTCGTTCGTCGCTCTGCGAGGAAATCGCGGCGGCGTCGCCGCCGTGGAACGATTCGACGGCTTCCAGTCGGTCGCGGAGGTTGGCCGCGCGCTCGAACTCCTTGCTTTGTGCCGATTCTTCCATTTCCTTGCGGAGCGGGGTCGCCAGCACGTCCGTCTCGCCGCCCAAGAATCGCTCGACGCTCTCCACGTCGGCGAGGTACGCCTCGCGTCCGATTTCGTTCGTGCAAGGGGCGGTACAGAGGCCGATGTCGTAATCGAGACATGGGCGGTCACGGTTGGCGAACTTGAAGTCCGAACAGCCTCGGATGCCGTAGGCTTCCCGGAGTGCTTTGACGACGGTTTCGACGTTCGTCTTGCTCGTGAACGGCCCGAAAACGGTCGCACCCTCACGATTTGGGTCGCGGGTGATTTCGATTTGCGGAAACTCGTGGCCGGTCACCTGCACGAGGGGATACGATTTGTCGTCCTTCAGGCGGACGTTGTAGCGCGGCTGGTAGCGTTTGATGAGGTTCGCTTCCAACAGAAGCGCCTGCGTTTCCGTGTCGGTCACCGCGAAATCCAGCGCGTCGGTGCGTTCGACCATCCGGCCGATGCGGTTGCTTCGCGGGTCTGCATACGACCGCACGCGAGCGCGGAGGTCAACCGCCTTTCCGACGTACCTGACGGTGTCGCCCTCCAAAAACTGATACACGCCGGGGTCGCGGGGAAGTTCCGTCGCACGCTCTCTGACCGTTGCCGCATCCATCGATTTCGGTTAGTCGTCGTGGGAGTTTGAACCTGTCCCTACCGGGGGATTGTTCGTGATTTAGTGTGTTACCATGACACCCTGTAATGCTCGGTAGTAATACAGCGTTTGCCGCGTTCAACCACTCGTTTTTATTCGGTGGGGTCACGTTAGTGGGGACAGAACATGGTCAACCGCAAGAAAACGATGGTACTGATTGCAAACCGAACCGGATGGACTGACGTTCATCGCTAGCAACCTCTAATGATTTCAATCTCGAAACGCCGCCTTCGAGCAGTGTTCGCCGCCCTCCTCATGCTGTCGGTTCTGACAGTCGGATACGGAGTTGCGACATCGTGGACGGAGACGACGTTTGAATCCCATATCGACGGAAGTGACGTGGATAGAGAAGCACAAGTCGCCCCCGAAGCGGATGGCATCACGGTCATTGCCACGGACTCGAACTCGTGGCGAGGACAGGCCAGCGAAGGGCCGCGCGCGCGCGCAGAACTCGTCGCGCTCAATCCCAACGGGACGGTGAAGTATTACAACGACTCCCACACGCGCTACTGGGACGTTGACCCGGTTCCGGGCACGGACGCGACGGTCGAGTACTCCTACGCCGACCATCTCGAAGGAAGTGAGTGTCCGAGCGCCGACGAGTGGAACGCGAGCGACTACGGCGTTGACCAAGAGACGTGGGATACCTACTACGACACCCACGGCGACATCAACGCCTGTACGTTCAACGGCGTTGAGCGCGTGAACCTCACGACCGGCGAGGTCGAGGACGTGTGGGGTCACCCGACGCCCGGAAAAGAGGCCTCGCGCTACCACGACGTTGACCGCATCAACGAGACGCACCTCGTCGTCGCCGACATCTACCTCGACGGCGTGTTCGTCGTGAACACCGAATCCGACGACATCGTGTGGCGCTGGAACGCCTCCGACGACTTCGACCCCGAGGCAACCGGTGGCCCATACCCGAAAGACTGGTCGCACATCAACGACGTTGAAGTCCTCGAAAACGGCCGAATCACGGTGAGTCCTCGAAATCTCGACCGCGTGGTGTTTCTGTCCCCGGACAACCACTCCGCTATCAAATCGGACACCCTCGGCGAGGAGGACAACTACGACATCCTCTACGAACAGCACAACCCCGACTACGTCAACGAATCCAACGGCGGGCCTGCTGAAATCGTCGCCGACAGCGAGAACAACCGCGTCATCGAATATCAGCGGAACGGAAACGGAGAGTGGGAACAGTCGTGGATTTGGCGAGATGGCAGAATGCAGTGGCCCCGAGACGCAGACCGCCTGCCGAACAGCCACACCCTCATCGGCGATTCGAACGGCAATCGCGTCTTCGAAGTCGATGAAAACGGCGAAGTCGTCTGGCAACTCAACATCGCGTTCCCCTACGAAGTCGAACGACTCGGAACCGGTGATGAATCCGCAGGCGGCCCGAGCGCCCAATCCGCGGACATCGCCTCCCGCACCGGAAACGTCGGCGACCAGTTCTGGATTGCCGTGAAGAACTTCATCCCCGGCAAATATCTGAACGGCTTGATGTACATCACGCCGGTCTGGATGGGCGTCCCCGAAGTGTTCGCCATCGCGCTCGGCCTCGTTGCCGCCCTCATCTGGGGTGGCATCGAAGCGAACTGGTACCGGAAGCGCCGCGGAGAGATTACCAGCGAGCAACCTGAAGAACAAGAGCAGTCGATGGACTGAGCCGAGGGTTTCAGAATCGGTTTCTCAACTACGCCTTTTCTCGCCCGAGTGTAGTCCGAATCCGCCGAGCGGCGTCTTCGGCCTCCTTGCCGTTTACGGGCACGTAAATCGGCTCTCTTCCGGCGCGTTCGATGACCAACTCTTCCGACTGAGTGACGAAATACAGCGCACCGAGGACGAACGCGACGAACAGCAACACACCGCCAATCAGCAGCAAGGCATCTGTGAGAACGCCGAACATAACCGCCATCGAGGAAATCATCTGGCCGACGCCGCCGATGATTTGGTCGTTTGGTGCTTCGGTGTTGCCGAGTTTGGCGAGGATACCGCTGCTGTTTATCAAAAATCCTCCGCCGAGGAGAATGATTCCGTAGACGACGCTCCGGATGACCCACGAAAGGTAGCCGTCGTGACCGGTCGGTTGGACGCTGGCATCGAGGACGTTCGGGCGGTCTGCGTGGTCGAATCGCCGACCGCCACCTTCGGGCATGAACGCGAGCACGCGATGGCTCGTCACCGCGATTCGCGCCCCTTCCAGTTCGATTTCCTCCTCGATGTCCTCGCCCGCGAACAGCATATCCAGCAGGCGGTCGTCCGATGCCTCGGACAGCGGGGACTGTCGCATCGTTTATCGGGTCAATCACGGAGTTAAATAAGGTTGCGGCTACGGCATCCCTCGCCAGATACAAATCCGCGACGGGAGAACAGTGGGCCATGACCGACGTGCGCGTCTGGCTCGTGGAACGGACGTACAGCGACCGCGACCTGCTGACGCTGGTGTATGCGACGCCGGACGGCGAGCAGTATCTCCAAAAGGAATTGGCCGGGCGACTCGGCGGCGAGACGACCGCCGCAATCGAAGTCGGACAAGACAGGCTGTCGTCTGTGGCGGACGACAGCCGTCAGCAACGCTATGCTGAGGAAGTAACGCGAATGGCTGCCAAACACGACCCGAGCGATACGGTGTGACATAGAACAGTACTGTTTTATGTTCGTTCCAGCAACCCGGAACCATGACCGCCATTCGACTCGACGGCGTGACGAAACGCTACGGTAGCGTCACCGCCGTCAACGACCTCTCGCTCGACGTGAAAGAGGGAGAGGTGTTCGGATTTCTCGGGCCGAACGGCGCGGGGAAATCGACGACCATCAATCTCCTTCTCGACTTTATTCGGCCGAGCGAAGGCACCGTTTCCGTCCTCGGGCACGATGCACAGAAAGAGAGCGTCGCGATTCGAGAACGAATCGGCGTCCTCCCCGAAGGATTTTCCGTCTACGACCGCTTGACCGGTAGACAGCATTTGGAGTTCGCCATCGAATCGAAGGAGACGAACGACGACCCCGACGAACTGCTCGACAGAGTCGGACTGTCGGCGGAAGACGCCGACCGAAAGGCGGGTGGCTATTCGAAGGGGATGGCCCAACGACTCGCGTTCGCCATGGCACTCGTGGGCGACCCCGACCTATTGATTCTGGACGAACCCTCGACCGGACTCGACCCGAACGGGGCGCGTGAGATGCGCGAAATCGTCAGAGAGGAAAAAGAGCGCGGCGCGACCATCTTCTTCTCCAGTCACATCCTCGGACAGGTCGAAGCGGTCTGTGACCGAGTCGGAATTCTCAACGAAGGCGAACTCGTCGCGGAGGACTCCATCGAAGGACTCAAAGAGAACGTCGGCGGCGACACCGCGATGACGGTCGAAACGAAGTCGCTTTCTACAGACGCGGTGTCCGCGGTGCGCGACCTCGACGGCGTGACGAACGTCAACCGGGACGGAAACGAGTTGTTCGTGAACTGCGATTCGGAGACGAAAACGACCGTCATCGCCACGCTGGAAAATACAGGTGCGGACGTCGTGGACTTCGAAACCGACGAAACCTCGCTGGAAGACCTCTTCATTAGCTACACGGAGACAGAGGCTACAGCATGACGTGGAAAGCAGTCGCCCGGAAGGATTTCCGCGATTCGCTCCGGTCGCGGTGGTTCTGGGTCATCTCTGCGATTTTCATCGGCCTGTTCATCGGGAGCGCGTACTTCGTCGGGGCGGGATTGGGAGACATAGACCAGCAGGTCAGCACTGACGCATTCCTCGCTCTCCTGGGTGGACGAGTCGTTGCACTCCTCGTCCCGCTCATAGCGCTCGTCGTCGCCTACAACGCCATCGTTGGGGAACGTGAATCGGGTACGATAAAGCTCATGCTGTCGCTTCCCCACTCTCGGCAAGACGTTGTGGTCGGAAAGCTACTGGGACGGAGCGGCGTCATCGCCGTTCCGATTTTGCTCGGCATGGTGGCCGCCGGAATCACTCTCGTCGTCTTCGGCATCAACCTCGAAATCGTGAACTACCTGCTGTTTACGGTGCTGACGATTGTGCTCGGCGTGACGTTCGTCAGCATTGCTATCGGAATTTCGGCCGCCACGTCCACGAACCGCCGTTCGATGGTCGTTTCCGTCGCGCTGTACGTCCTGTTCACGCAACTGTGGACCTACGTTCGCCGAATGCTCCTCTACGTTGACGATGGACTTTCACTCGGGTGGGAGACAGCGCAGTTTGCCAAATACAGCATGTTTGTTAAATATTTCAACCCCATTCGGGCCTACGAAACTCTCGCCGCAACGCTCTACATGGGTAGCACGCTCGACGCTCGACTATATCAGCAATCGGCGAGAGTTCGCCAAGCCTACGCACAAATCCTCGGCGAGACGCCGTTCTATCTCTCCGACGCCGTCGTGGTGGCGCAGTTCCTCCTTTGGTTGCTCATTCCGGTCGCGGTTGGGTACCTGCTCTTCGACAGGGCGGAACTCTGAGATTGGTTGGTTCGAGCCGACTTGAACTATCCTTCCAGTTCGATTCCCTTCTCCGCCAACAACTTCCAGAACTCGTCCTCTTCGAGTACCGGCACACCTCGCTCTTCGGCGTCGTCGCGCTTCGTCTGCCCCGGATTGTCGCCGATAACGAGGTAATCCGTGTTGCCCGAAACGCTCCCCGTGGCGTTTGCGCCGTGGGCTTCGACCAACTCGGAAATCTCGGAACGTGGCTGTGAGAGCGACCCGGTGAACACGAACGTCAGTCCGGCGAGTTCGTCGCCGCCGTCTACTTCCTCCGCTTCGGGTTCGACGTGGGTCAGGAGTTCGTGAACCACTTCTCGGTTTCTCTCGGAGTCGAAAAACTCTCGAATCTGTTCGGCGACGATTGGCCCGATGTCGGGCACCGATTCGAGTTCGTCGCGGGATGCGTCCAGCAGGTCGTCCATCGACCCGAATTTTCGGGCCAGCGCGCGGGCCGTTTCGGTACCGACGCGGGGAATCCCGATTGCGGAAATGAAATCCGCGAGCGGTGGGCTTCTCGAAGCTTCGACTTCGGTGAGGAGGTTTTTCGCACTCTTTTCGCCCCAGCCGTCGAGTTCCAGTAGGTCGTCCGCGTTCAGTTCATAGAGGTCGGGCAGGGATTCGATGCGTCCTTCGTCGATGAGTTGTTCGACGCGCTCCTCGCCAAATCCCTCGATGTCGAGGCCGTCGTCGCTCGCGTAGTAGGCTACAGCACGCCGGAGTTGTGCATCGCAGGCGAGGCCGCCGGTACAGAACGCGATTGGGCCGTCGCGTTCGACCGGACTGTCACAGACCGGGCAATGGTCGGGGAATTCGTAGTGTCCCTCACTCCCCTTTTCGACCACTTCGGAAACGTAGGGAATCACGTCGCCTGCGCGCTGGACTCGCACCTCGTCGCCGACGTTGACGTTCTTCTCCGCGATTTCATCCGGATTGTGGAGACTCGCGCGAGAGACGGTAACGCCGCCGACATCTACCGGTTCGAGTAGAGCGACGGGAGTCAATCGTCCGGTTCGCCCGACCTGAATTATCACGTCGGTAATCTCCGTCACTTCCGCACGCGCCGGGAACTTGTAGGCGTAGGCCCAGCGATACGAGCGCGCGGTGGCTCCGAGTTCCGCACAGGCGGCCCGGTCGTTCAGTTTGATGACGACGCCGTCGATTTCGTAGTTCAGTTCCTCGCGTTCGGCCATCAGGTCGTCACGGTAGTCGATTGCGTCCTCGATGTCGTCCACGAGTTCCGTTCTGTTCGCCACTTTCAAGCCGTAGGTTGGCAGTGCCTCGTACTCTGACCAGTGTGTCGGGAAGTCCTCGCTCGCGTCCAGCACGTCGTAGAAGAAACAGTCCAAGGGACGTTCCGCAGTTATAGAGGAATCGAGCTGCCGGAGCGACCCGGCGGCGGCGTTTCGCGGGTTGGCGAACGGGTCGTTGCCATCTTCGACTCGTTCGCGGTTGAACGCCTGAAACGCGTCCCGAGGCATGTACACTTCGCCGCGAACCGCGAGGAAATCGGGATAATCGCCGCGAAGGTGGTGTGGAATGCTGGAAATCGTACGAACGTTTTCGGTTACGTCGTCGCCCTCCCGTCCATTCCCGCGGGTCGTGGCGCGGACGTATTCCCCGTTCTCGTAGACGACTTCCAGCGAAAGCCCGTCGAACTTCGGGTCACAGACGTACTCCGGGTCGGCGACTTCCTTTCGAATCCGGTCGTCGAAGTCGCGCACGTCGTCGGCTTCGCCGCTTGAGTCGATGGACAGCATCGGCGTAACGTGGTCTACGGTTTCGAGTTCGTCCACCGGTTCGCCGCCGACTCGGCGAGTCGGGCTGTCGTCCGTCTGGATGTCGAATGTATCCTCTAACTCCTGCAAGCGCGTGAAAAGCGCGTCGTAGGTTCTATCGGCGATGATGGGGTCGTTTTCGACGTAGTAGCGATAGTCGTGGTGGCGAATCGCCTCCCGAAGGAGTTCGGCCTGTTCGCGTGCCCGTTCTTCGCTCAGTGCTTCGACCGACTCGAAATCGGTCTGTGGGTCTTCGACGTAGGGGTTTTCCTCCGCACTCACCTCAGCCATTGCTCGGGGGTTGTTCGTCTTCGGATAAAATAGTTCAGAAGCACGCGGAGCAGAATCGTTGCACTCGTGATGACTTAGACGACTCCGCGCAGGGCGAGCGCGAGCATCAGCGTGACGGGAACGCCCGCCGCAAACGCCGCATCTTGGCGTGAAAGGTCGTGCGTGTGCCGGAGTCCGAACGACCAAATCGCGCCCTGCCAAAGAATAGAGAGCACACTGATGGCGAAGGGAAGCCACGGGCTGAACTGTAGTTCGGATGTGTAAGAAAGCGTCGTCAGCGGACGCGAGAAGATAAGCGGGAGAAAGCCCCAGCCGGCAACCTTGATGGTCGCGCTGAACGACCCATCACCTTCGAAGGTTGACGAAGCGAGAACGTAGAGGACTGTGCTGTAGATTCCGAGCAGCAGCAAATCCCAGATAAACGAAAGCGGCACGTTCAGAATGGCGGTTAGAATCGACATGATAACTGATCGGTCTGTTGCTTGCACGACCGTTGCCACCGTCGAAAGCGCGGCCACGAGACTTGCCAATAAAACGACTGTTGCGGGCGGAATCACGGAGAGCGGCGTTCGCTCCTCGAAAAAACGGTTCGGGTCGTAGAAAATTTCGAGCATGAGAGAAGATGGGGAGTAACGGCACATTAACCTGTTCCGTGCGAACGGAAACGACTTTCAACGCGCCGTTTCTCGCGTGGGGCATGGCCGACGACTTTCCGGGTGCGCGCTACTCGACGGCGACGCTAGACTGGGCGCGGAATGGACACGAGATGCTCGGGAAACACGAAATCGGCGGGGAACGACTACGTGCGCGATTACTGTCGCGGGCGCTATCGCAGTCGCTTTCGCGACTGCTGTCTCCGTTTCGGTAGCGGAGTTACAACAGTTCGGCGACGTTTTCGATAGCGTTGCGGCAGAACGGACAGCGGTAGTTTGTTGCGAACCCACTCGACTGGGCGATAGTCTTTGTTTCCAGCTCGTGGAACGCGATTTTCCGACGACAGTCTGGACAGGGTACTTTTGACACGATAATTGCTATGCTACCGGAGCCACTTAAATTACGCGGGCCACAACAATTATATAGGAAAATACCGAAAGGCGTTTTCTATATGTACTAAAAATTACATTCATGCCTGCGTAGTAGGCACGCTATTTTTCGCCCAGATTAAAATACATTGACATATGGGTCGAATATCGGCGTGTCGCTGATTTCGCGCTATTCCTCGAACGTGAACGTTCCGTCCCGCTGAACGACTTCGCTGTCCACTTCTATCCGCGATTCTTCGCTCATATCGACTATCATATCGACGTGAACTGCGCTTTCGTTCTGTTCCTGACTTTCGGGTACACAGATGTCATAGGCCATGCCGATGGCGAGGTGGATAGTGTCGCCCATCTTCTCGTCAAAGAGCATGTTGTAGGTGAACCGGTCGATATCGCGGTTCATACCGACGCCGAGTTCGCCGAGTCGGCGCGCGCCGTCGTCCGTGTCGAGAACGCCCGCGAGCACTTCCTCGTTCTTTTCGGCGCTAAAGTTAACGACTTCTCCCTCCTCGAATTTCAGCCAAACGCCCTCCACGATATGCCCCTGATGAACGAGCGGTTTGTCGAACAGCACTTCACCTTCGACCGAATCGGGAACCGGCGCGGTGAACACTTCGCCGCCGGGCAGGTTATTCTTCCCGTGGTCGTTGATGGTCTTCATGTCCGTAATGGACATCGTGAGGTCGGTGGTGTCGCCCGAAACGATTCGAACTTCGTCCCCAGCGTCCAAGATTTTGACCATCCCCTGCTGGAACTCGCGCTGTTCGTCCCAATCTTTGTTCATCGCGCCGTAGACGAACTCCTCGTAGGATTCGGTGCTCATCTCGGCCAACTGCGCGCTTCCCGGCGATGGATGTTGTGTGAGACACCACGGCATCGCGAGGATTTCTTCCTGTACCGGCTGATGCGCTTGGTTGTACGCCGCGTGGGTTTCCGCGTCTACGTCGCTCATGTCCGAGGCGTTCTCGTGTGCGCGAACGTGAACCACTGCGTCTGCCGCCTCGAACAGTGCCTTTTCGTGCGCTGGCGTGTCGAGCGCGTCGGGGTCGATAGATTTGAGAAATGCGGCGCGTTTTCGGTCGCGGCGTCCAGCGGTGACGAGGGGGAAGGCACCGCGCTCACCGAGCAGTTCGGACAGTGCGATTGCGAGGTCGTCGGCAACCGACGGAACGCGAAGGACGACCTTGTCGCCCGCGTCGATGTCGAGAGAGTGGTCAACGATGATTTCGGCGTGTTTCCGAATCCGAGAGTCCATGATAATCGATTTCATGGATGCCGGAAACCGCTTTCGATACGTAACACGGAGAGTCGTTTTACCCTCCATCCCACTCCTCCTCTCAATCATGTCTCGACGCCGATTTCGTCCCTACCCTCGATTATTTGTCCACCGCCGCGAAAGGGGCGGACATGATAGACCTTCGGAGCGACACGGTAACCACACCGAGCGAGGAGATGCGCGAATCGGCCCACACCGCCGACGTTGGCGACGACGTATACGGCGAAGACCCGACGGTGAACGAACTGGAAACTCGCGCCGCCGAGTTGATGGGAACGGAATCTGCGCTCTACGTTCCGACGGGAACGATGGGCAATCAAATTGCCGCGCGCGTCCACACCGACCGCGGACAGGAAATCCTCGTGGAGCGCGAGAGCCACGTTTTCAAATGGGAACTCGGTGGATTGGCCCAACACGCAGGCTTGCAAGTCAGAACCCTCAACGGCGGCGACCGAGGGATTCCAACGCCTGAACAAGTGAAATCGGGCTACGTCGAGGAAGACGCACATCGCCCCGGAACTGGTCTTTTAAGCCTCGAAAATACGCACAACAGCAAGGGCGGCGTTGCGATTTCCCCCGAAAAAATCGACGCCGCAGCGGAGGCGGCCCACGAAATCGGTGTTCCGGTTCACTTGGACGGGGCACGAGTCTGTAACGCCGCCGTCGCTCACGACGTGTCGCCAGCGCGATTTACCAAGGAAGTGGATTCCGTGATGTTCTGTCTCTCGAAGGGACTGGGCGCGCCGGTCGGGTCGATGCTCGCAGGAAGCGAAGATTTCATCGCGCGTGCACGCCGCACGCGAAAGCTGTTCGGCGGCGGAATGCGGCAGGTCGGCCTGCTGGCCGGGCCGGGACTGTTGGCGCTCGACAACGTCTCACGCCTCGCGGACGACCACGAAAACGCGCGCGTTCTCGCCGAGGGATTGACTGATGTCGAGGGCCTTTCGGTGCAATCTCCGGAAACGAACATCGTTCTCGTGAACACTGAAGACGCCGGACTGACGGCGGATAAATTCCTCACCGCCTGCGAGGAGATGGGCGTTCTCGGCACGCAGTTCGACACGCACGTCGCCCGATTCTGTACGCACTGGGACGTGAGCAGGGAGGACGTGGAAGTTGCGGCCGGGAACGTTCGAGACGCGCTCTAAATGGAATTGGCTCGACAGCCGGTTCGTGCTCAACCAGCAGAAAGTATTTGATTTACCAATTACACAGTGAGGTATGAAAACGACGGACTTCCTCCTCCTCGGAATTTTGTTCGTGCTGTTTGGCGGAGTCGCCATCCTCGGCGATGTGGTATTTTCATATGAATGGGCAGTGATAACGCTGTGGCTCGGCCTCTTCGTCGGCGTAGGTGGCGTGGTTGCCAATCAGTTCACCGGAAGTAAATCGTAATTCGACTACCGCTGGCCTTTCTGTACTCCTTCCTGAAATCCAGTGAGTGTCCGGCGGATGAACAGGTAGATGAAGAAGACGAACGCGAGGATGGCGACGAGAAGGCCGACGAACACGGGGTCGCCGATGTACTCTCCGATGATGTCGATTGGTTGCATACCCGTGCCTATCAGTTCACGAACCAAATTCGTTTCGCCGTGCTAGTGACAAAGTTGATTGACGAGCAGTTTCATACGCATAAATATGGCAGACCTCTTGCCCTCCAGCACGGACGTAGAACCCCCGACGGGCGGCAACCCGCGGGTACTCGGCGTCGATAGCGACGACGCCGACGATTTGCTCGGGGCACTCTCGTCAGGAACCGCCCGGAGCCTCCTTTCCGCACTTCACGACCAACCCGCCACTGCGTCCGAACTGAGCGACGAAGTCGATACCTCGCTCCAGAACGCCCAGTATCACCTTCAGAAGTTGGAGGACGCAGAACTCATCTCCGCCGTGGACACCATCTACTCCGAGAAAGGCAGAGAGATGAAAGTGTACGCGCCGACCGACGGCCCGCTCATCCTGTTCGCCGGGCGCGAAGACCAGACCACGGGACTCAAAGACGCCCTTTCTCGTGTCCTCGGCGTGGCAGTTCTGCTCGGTGCGGTCAGCGCGGTGATTCAGTACGCCGTCACGGAAGGAATGTTGGGAATCGGCGAACAGGCGGCGGAAAGTTCGGACACGGGTGGCGGGGGAACGTTTAGCGTCCAATCTTCTGAACCGGCTCAGACCGCCGCAGATAGCGTCATCGCCACGATTCCACCGGGAGTGCTGTTCTTCGCAGGAGGGGCGTTGGTTCTCGCGCTCAGTGCCGTCTGGTGGTACGTTATCAGAGACTGACAGAGATTTCCGGTGTGAAACCGATAACTAAAACGCTTTTTTGAGTTTACCAAGAGTACATTATCCCGGCCTGCATATGATGAAACGGAACCGCCCTGCTTCGGCCCTCCGCGAACGCCATCAGCTTTCCACCATCCCTCCAACGGAGAACTCCTGAAGAAGTTCTCCATCCCCACGACGAACCCCACCACCAAAGCCCTCCTTCCGCGGTTCCAATTCGAGATGTGTCCGAAATCCGCCCCGCGGTTGGGCGTGACTGCCCGGATTCAACAACAACACCTCGCCAGTGTCTTCTACGAGATGTCGATGCGAGTGGCCGAAAATAACCACGTCCGCGTCTCGCTCGCGTCCGAGTAGTTCCAATCCCGTACTCCCGCTACGGTGGCGATGGACGACGACGAACCGAACGCCGTTTTCTTCGAACGTTTGCACTTTCGGCAGTCGGTCGAGCACTCCCGGCGTCGCGTTGTTGCCGTGAACCGCGACCAGTCGGTTGCTCTCCGATTCGAAGGCAGAGAGCGCAGCCTCGGTCGTGAAATCCCCGGCGTGAACGACGAGGTCGGCCTCGCGGACGGCCTCCAGGGTTCGGCCGGTGAGTTCGTGGCCCGTCTCGCTGTGCGTGTCGGAGACGATAGTAATCATACTCCCGCGTTAGAATCGAACTACCTTGCGTGTTCCGCCGTGCTCCTTTCTTGTGCAGAATTTCCCGTCGCAAGGTCTTTGACACCTCCGCGAGGCTATTCGGTAATGGCGAGTAGCAAATCCGTGGTGATTGCCGCCCTCTTTGCGAACGGGGCAATTGCCGTGCTGAAGTTTGTCGGGTATCTCCTCACGATGAGTCCGGCGATGCTCTCGGAGACGTATCACTCCATCTCCGACACCGGGAATCAGATCTTCCTTCTCATCGGAATCCGGTACAGCGGGCGCGAAGCGACCCGCGGCCACCCCTTCGGATTCGGCAAGGCGCAGTTTTTCTACAGCTTTCTCGTGAGCGTCCTCCTGTTCGGTATCGCTGGATGGGAGAGCGCGAAACACGGGTATCACGCGCTGATGAATCCGCACATGGAAGAGATTGCTGACGTGACCCTCCTCTCGTTCACGTTCGACGCGGTGTACGTCAACTACGCCGTCCTCATTGCGGCCATCCTGTTCGAAACCTACGCGTTCGCCAAGGCGTACAAGGCGATGAAAATCGAAATCAATCGCCGGAATTGGAGCGGCTTTCGCGAAGCCTTCCGCAAAACCAGCAACGTGACGACTCTGACGGCGCTCACCGAGGACGCCATCGCCCTCGGCGGGGCGGGAATCGCGCTTTTCGGTGTGTTCCTCACCCGATACACCGGCAATCCGATGTACGATGCGGCGTCTGCCCTGATCATTGGCCTCATGCTGATGAGCTTCGCCGTCGCCCTCGCGTGGGAGAATAAACGGTTGCTCCTCGGCGAGAGCCTTCCGAAGGAGGACGAAGACGTGCTCCGCACGATGCTTGCCGAGGCGGATGGCGTCGTCGAGATTATTGACTTCCGAACCGTCTACTTCGGCCCGGGGAGAGCCCTCGTCGCTGGCGACGTGGCGTTCGACCCGGAACTCGACACGGGTGAGATAGACGACCGAATTACCGCCCTCGAAAACGACCTGTTCAAGGCGAACGAACACGTGAAAAAGGTGTACATCGAACCCGAAGTGCAAGTAGCGGAGACATCGGAATCTGTGGCATAAACACGTTCTGTGCTGTTTTTTGGGTTTGAGACATTGTGTATGACTGCTGTGAGAATTTCAGGCTTTGTTGAATAGTTGCCAATATACATGAGTATTATAGTTTTTGTTGAAGAGCAGTCATCAATTACCGACTCCACTGAAACCGCACCGCCTCCCCAACAGCCCTCACGCCTCCCCAACCGACTCCTCCGTTCCTCTCAGTCACTCAGTCGCCCCTCGCGTGATAATCGGGAGGCCTGCGGGATACCCGCAAGCCTCCCGACGCACGCGCCATTGGATTATGTGAAAATTCGCGAATTTGGACGAACCACTTGGCGCGCGACGGCGAACCCGCGGTTCGCCCGCGCGAGGTCTTCCGAACGAAGTGACGGAAGGCTCGGAAGTCGCAGGCCGCGCAACGTAGTGAGCAGGAACGTCTTCCGGTGGATGACTGAGTGACTGAAAGGTACGAAGGAGCAGATCGACGAGGGAATCGGTTGGGGATGACGTGGCACGGGGCGGTGCAGTGGCGGTTTGATTGGAGTCGGCAGTAGTTAGCAACACAGAAATAAACGAAACACAGTGAATCCCCCACAAGCAAACAAAAAATAGAGTTTTCGAGAAGATCACGGTAGCACACCGGACGATGCGTATCTCTCACGTAGGCAAGACTTTTTGAACCAAGCCGCGAATACTCCGTATCGTGTCCACGACGAACGAGTATATGCGGTTCTTTCCCTACGAGTCGCCCTACGACAACCAGCAGGAGGCGATGGACCGTATCTACAACGGACTGGCTCGCGGACAGGACGTGGTTTTCGAGGGTGCCTGCGGGACGGGAAAAACCCTCTCGTCGCTCGCGCCCGCGCTGGAGTTCGCCCGCGAGGAGGACAAAACAGTGGTTATCACGACCAACGTCCACCAGCAGATGCGCCAGTTCGTGACCGAGGCGCGCGAAATCAACGAAAACGAACCCCTTCGTGCCGTCGTTTTCCGCGGGAAGGGGTCGATGTGCCACATCGACGTGGACTACCAGGAGTGTCAGGTACTCCGGGACAACACCTACGAAGTCGTGGATAAGGAACGCGACAAACAGGAACTCGAACAGCGCCAGCGCGAACTGCTCGAAGTGATGCAGGATGGCGACGAAACCGCCGCAGAGGCACGAAGTGCGGTGATGGACGAACTCGACCAGATTCAGGACGAAGTCGAGAACCTGCGCGAAGCGAACGTCTGTGACTACTACTACAACAATCTCACCGAAGACACGGGCGAGTTCTACCAGTGGCTCTACAAGGACGTTCGGACGCCCGACGACATTTACGAGTACGCAGAGCAACAGGGGATGTGCGGCTACGAACTGCTGAAAGACGGCATGGAGGGCGTCGATTTGGTCGTCTGCAACTACCACCACCTCCTCGACCCGATGATACGCGAGCAGTTCTTCCGGTGGTTAGACCGCGACCCGGAGGACGTTATCACCATCTTCGACGAGGCGCACAACATCGAGGGGACGGCGCGCGACCACGCCTCCAGAACCCTTACGGAGAACACCCTCGACAGCGCACTGGACGAGTTGCAGGAGAGCGACGACTTCCGAAGCGAGTCCGGATTCAACGTTCTCGCCGCATTTCAGCGCGCGCTGAAAGCGACCTACGAGGATTCGTTCGGATTCGGCGAGCGAGAGACAATCGGCGAAAACTGGCAGGACGTGCCGGTAGCAAACGAGAACAAGCGCGACGACCTCACCCTCAACTTCCTCCAAGAGTACACCGGGAAGGGAATCGACGACGAACTGGACGACGCGCTCGGCCTTGCCAAAGAACTCGACCAGCAGTACGAGGAGGCGTACAAAGAAGGCGACGCGAAAACCCGACAGGAGTGTCAGACGCTTCAGGCCGCGAACTTCGTCAAATCCTACATGGACGAGGGGGCCGAACTCGGCCAGTACCCGGTTGCCGCGGTTCGGCGCGACGAAGGCACCGACGAAGTGTACGGACGCGCAGAACTCTACACTTGCATCCCGCGCGAAGTGACGAAAGCCCTCTTCGATGAGGTGTATGCGACAGTTTTGATGAGCGCGACTCTGCGTCCATTCGACGTGTTGTCCGACGTACTGGGACTCACGGAGCCAGTCACGCTAGCCTACGGACTCCAATTTCCCGAGGAAAACCGCCGAACCTTCGCCGTCGAATCGCCCGCGTTGTTCGCTAGCGAGCGGAGCGAGCAGGAAACCCAACAAACCATCGCGGACGTGCTGACCGACACCGTCAAATTCACCGCCGGGAATACGCTCGTCTTCTTCCCGAGTTACAGCGAGGCAGAACGCTACCGCGACCTCGTGCGAAACCGAATCGACGGAACCCTGTACTTCGATGAGGCAGGAACGCCCGTCGAAGAACTCCGCCAGCGGTTCACCAGTGATTCGAACGGCGTTCTCTTTACCTCGCTCTGGGGGACGCTGGCCGAGGGCGTCAGCTTCGACGGAAACGACGCTCGAACTGTCGTTGTCGTCGGCGTTCCATACCCGCATCTGGACGACCGGATGGATGCCGTGCAGGATGCCTACGACAGGGTGTTCGCCGACCGCTCCGGACGAAATTCGGGCTGGGAGTACGCCGTCGAGATTCCGACGATTCGGAAGACGCGACAGGCACTCGGACGAGTAATTCGCTCGCCCGAGGATTTCGGCATCAGGGTGCTGTTGGACAAACGCTACACCGAAAAAAGCGTCCGAGAGATGGGCAAGTACAGCGTCCGAGAAACCTTCCCGACGGAAGAGCGAGAGGAGATGCTGGACATCGCCCCGGAAAAACTCAAATTCGCCATGCTGAACTTCTTTACAGACAAGGATGCGTGGGACGAGGAACCGCCGAAACCGCAGTGAATGGTGAATCCGGTTCCGTCAAGCGAATTACGCAGGAAGCGAAATCGTCGCGGTCGGTTCGTCGTAGGTCGCATCCCAGAGCTGTAGTCGCGTGACATTCCACGTAATCGGGTCGATTTCGCGTTCTGTGAGTTGCTGGGCTACATCGAGATTTCCACCACGGGCGAGCGTCACGTGCGGAACGTAGTCGTCGCCTTCGATTCCCTCGATGCAGTCGAACTCGGAAATCAGTTCGCGGTGAAGTTTTCGCAAGCCGGGGCTTTCGACCGCGAGATAGACCACGGGCCCATCGCCCCGTGCCGGATTTTCGAACCTATCTATTTCCGCGATTCGTGCCTCGAAGGCGGGCGAACCGGCGAGCGCGGTTCGAACCTGCATTTCGAGCCGGTCGTAGTCGTCGCGGTTGCCGAATCGCTTGGCGACCAAGGTGTGCTGGTCGCGCACAGTGTCGAACTGGTAGAGCGATGGTCGGAGTTCCTCCGCGAGTCGGGCAACTTCGCCGGGAACGGGAACGTTGAGGCTGTACACTGTTCGACTCGAGAAACCGGGAGAATATGAGGGTGGCGTTCGTCGTCAGTCTCTTTCGGACGACCTGCTGTAACCTTGGAATCGCCAGTTGTCGGTGATGATACCGACATGTACGCCCCAATCGGAATAGGGATTCAAAGATTCGTTCACTGGTGGCTGGTTTACTGCTACAGTTCCGTCAGCCGTGAGTCGTTCGTGTTCGTCCTCCTGGATTCCTTGGACGGTGATCTGCGCGGTATCTCCCGGTTCGAGTGGCTTCGACAGTTGAACCGTCCCCGGTGCGGTGTCCGAATTATTCATCAAAGTGAATTGGATGGTCGTTCCCGCGGGAACGACTGCACCGCCTTCGTGTTCGATAGTGATACTGCCGGATTCGAAGTTCATGCTCATCTGTGGCACTTTCTCGGCCCATTCGGGTTCCGTCGGCAGAGAAGCTACTTCGGAAAATTCGTACGAGAAATTAGCCGTGACGGAACGACTACCGGTCGTTTGGAGCGTTCCCGAAACTTCGTGAATGAATCCTCGCTCGTCCACGAACACGGTTGCCGAGAGGGATTTCGTGTCGGGAAGTTCGGTGTCGGAACTCGATTCGTACCGATACAGTTTCGTTCCGTTACGAACCGTCGTTCCGTTCCACATAAAATCCGAACTCGAAAGAATCCGGTTCATCTGGTCGTTGCTCTGAATGTCCTTGCGAACCGCAAGATGTAAATTCCATTCGGAATGATATGGCCTCTCTTCACGCGGTAGGACGTGCCATATCGACCTATTCTCCGACAGATACGCTGTGTATGAACCTTGCTCGCCGAAACTGGGCCCTCTACCGCGCTGGTCGATTCGGATTCGTTCCTTCCCGACGTGCGCATCGAGTGTTAAATTCGTCCACTCTCGCGGGCCGAGGCTGTGATTCGGCCGAATGCGAACCTGTTTTCTGTAGTTCGTTTTCGCAAGGATGGAGTCGTGCGTGGAGAGCAGTCGCTCGGCATCGAATATCCACTGCGTGTTTGCGCCGGGTGGCGGATTCACGTCGGCCTGAGTGTTCGTCTCCGGTTCCGGTGACTGTTGCATCCACGGGATGTACTCCGCACAGCCGGAAGTCACGACGAGGAAGGCGAACAGGAGGGCGGGGAGTCGTCGCATTCGTGACTATTTATATCGAAATGTAATAAACTCTTGCCAGCAGAAACGAACCGCTGGCAACCATTGCCGCGCCGAAAGTCTTTATATGATCCAAGCCAGAATGGTTCGATAATGTCGTGGACTCGCGCTACCGGGGTCGCCCCTGTCGTGAGTGACGAGTCCGCATCCGACTCCTTCTGCGTGCGACGGCGACCGGGGCTTTTTTAGTCCCATTAATACCTATTCCACCCCGACCCGTCGTTTGTTCAACGCACCCTCAAACCGTACCAACTCGCCGTTAGTCTATTCTCTGATATTATTTCTCAATAATTTGGGAAGAATTTAAGATGGTGGAGTCCTTGGCAACGTCCACAATGAAATCCGTTGCACTCGCCTTCTCGGGCGGTCTCGATACGACAGTATGCGTCCCACTCCTCGAAGAGGAGTACGACTACGACGAAGTAATCGGCGTCACTGTAGACGTGGGACAACCTGAAGAAGAATTTGCAGAGGCAGAGGAAACCGCGGAAGCGCTCAATCTGGAACACTACGTTGTGGACGCGAAAGACGCGTTCGCGGAACAGTGTCTCGACGCGGTGAAAGCCAACGCGACGTATCAGGGCTATCCGCTCGGGACAGCGCTCGCCCGCCCGGTAATCGCCGAAGCGATTCTCGACGTGGCGAAGCAAAACGACTGCGATGCCGTCGCGCACGGTTGTACCGGAAAAGGAAACGACCAGTTGCGTTTCGAGGCAGTGTGGCGCGCCTCCGATTTGGAAGTTATCGCCCCCGTGCGTGAACTCGGCCTGACCCGCAAATGGGAGATGGAGTACGCGGACGACCACGACTTGCCCGTGGAGGGCGGCAACGAAGGCGTCTGGAGCATCGACACGAATCTCTGGAGTCGCTCCGTCGAGGGTGGCAATCTGGAAGACCCAGGCTACGTTCCGCCGGAGGACATCTACGAGTGGACGACGAAACCGGGTGCCGAAACCGAACTCGCCGAAATCGAGTTCGAGAACGGGAAACCCGTCGCCATCGACGGCGAATCCTACGATTCGGTCGAACTCATCGAATACCTGAACGAACTCGCTGGCAAACACGGCGTCGGCCGCACCGACCTCATGGAAGACCGCATGCTCGGCCTGAAAGTGCGCGAGAACTACGAACATCCGGCGGCGACGACCCTTCTCAACGCGCACCAAGCCCTCGAAGGCTTGGTGCTGACGAAAGAAGAACGCTCCTCGAAGACCGGAATCGACCAGCAGTGGGCCGAAAAGGCCTACGAGGGACTGCTTTCTGCACCCCTCGTGGACGCCCTCGACGGCTTCATCGACACCACGCAGGAGAAAGTTACCGGCACGGTGACGGTCAAATTCGAGGGTGGACAGGCCCGTCCGGTCGCCCGCGAGAGCGAGTATGCCGTCTACTCCGAGGACGCCGCTTCGTTCAACACCGAAACCGTCGGCAAAATCGAGCAGGCCGACGCGACAGGTGTGGCGAAATACCACGGCTATCAGTCACGCTTGGCGAATAATGAGTGAGCAAGGGAGTGGAATCGGGAGCGATGAAAGCGGAAACGGCGGAAACGGCGGAAACAGCGACAGTGATGTCGTCCGCGGCGACCGCTTCAGCGGCGGCCCCGCCCGTGCATTCCTCTCGTCGCTGTCCGCGGACGAGCGCATCTTCGCGGCAGACCTCGCGGTAGACCGCGCCCACGTCGTGATGCTCGCGGAACAGGGCATCATCGAAGACGAAACGGCGGGCGAGATTCTCACCGCGCTGAACGTGGTTGAAGTGGATGGCCACGGGTCGCTTCCCGATGGCGAGGACGTTCACGCCGCAATCGAAACGTCGGTCGTTCAGAAAGTCGGGGGTGACGGCGGGAAGATGCACACCGCCAGAAGCAGGAACGACGAGGTTGCGACCTGCATCCGTTATCGCCTCCGCGAGGATATTTTGGGTGTGCTGGATGCCACACTCGCACTCCGCGAAGCACTGCTCGAAACGGCGGAGTCGCACGCGAATACAGTGATGCCGGGCTACACACACCTTCAGCCTGCTCAACCAACCACGATCGGGCACTTCCTCGCGTCCTACGACCAGGCTATTTCGCGCGATACGGAACGCCTGCTGGACGCCTACGGAAGAGTGAACCAGTCGCCTCTCGGCGCTGCGGCATTCGCTGGAACGCCGTTCGATGTGAACCGCGAGCGCGTGGCCGACCTGCTCGGATTCGAATCGGTTTTGGGGAACTCGATGGACGCCTCGTCTGCCCGCGATTTTCTGGTAGAAACGGTTTCTGCGCTGGCGACCCTCGCCACGACGCTGTCCGGAATCGCGGAAGACCTCGTCATCTACTCGAATCGCGGGTTCGTGGAACTGTCGGACGACTACTCGTCCACGTCGTCCATCATGCCCCAGAAGAAAAATCCCGACACCCTCGAACTGGTTCGTGCGGTGGCGGGCGATGCGCACGCCGGACTGTCCGGTCTGCTTTCGACGCTCAAGGGACTTCCCCGCGCGTACAACCGCGACCTTCAGCGCGCGACGCCCCACGCGTGGGACGCCATCGACGCCGTGACCGACGCAGTCGAGGTCACGGCGGGCGCGGTGGCGACCGCAACGTGGAACGAGGACGTACTGGCCGAAGAATCCGCGGAGGGCTTTTCGACCGCAACCGGCGTCGCCGACCTGCTGGCCATGTGCGGCGTGCCGTTCCGCACCGCACACGAACTGGTTGCGACGGCGGGCGAGGCGGACTACGACGCGTTGGATTCCGCGGCGAAAGACGTGCTCGGCGCACCGCTCGCGGAGTACGTCCCCCGTGAGGAAGTCGAATCCGCGCTCGACCCCGATACGAGCGTCGAGATGCGCGATTCGCACGGCGGCCCCGCTGGCGACCCGATGGCAGAAAGCCTGAGCGATGCGGAAGCGACGCTGGTCGTCCACGAAGAAGTGGCGGCCGAACTGGTCGAATCGCTCGACGCCGCGAACGAACTGCTACAGACAGAGGTGAACGACTATGTCTGAACTGCCGCGACCCCTCCGGGGGCATCTATTTGAACACTAATCCGAACCGCGAAATTCGACTTCTCACGCCGTGAGACGGAGGTCTGCGACTTTTCCCATAATTAATAACGATGGATTTAAGTCCGATAGCACGATAGGGGAGAGTACAATGGCAGAATGCGTTGAGTGCGGGGCGGACGTACCCCTGCACGACGATTTGGAATCGGGCGAAATCATCGACTGTGCGACCTGCGGCGTGGAATTGGAAGTCATCGACGTGAACCCGCCAGTCCTCGACCGGGCACCCGAGCTCGAAGAGGACTGGGGGGAGTAAATTGCGCGTCACTGACTCATCGAGCCAGTTGGCTCAGGAAACTCAACAGGAGTGGTTCGCGTGCACGTAGGACTGCTCTACTCCCGTATCCGCAAGGACGAAAAGCTCCTGCTCGCCGAACTCCGCGACCGCGGGCACGAAGTGACCAAAATCGACGTGCGCAAGGAGACGTTCGATCTGACGGACGCGCCGGACACCTTCGCCAACCTCGACGTCGCCATCGACCGCTGTCTGGCGACGAGCAGAAGCCTGTACGCTACGCAGTTCTGCGAGGCCTACGGCATCCCCGTCGTCAACAGCCACGAAACGGCGGACATCTGCGCCGACAAGGTAAAGACCAGTCTGGCGCTCGCAGGGGCGGGCATCCCTACGCCTGCGACGAAGGTCGCATTTACGACGAACAGCGCGATGGAAGCCATCGAATCCTTCGGTTACCCATGCGTGCTCAAACCCGTCGTCGGGTCGTGGGGTCGCCTCATGGCGAAAATCGACTCGGAGAGTGCGGCCGAGGCCATCTTGGAACACAAGGCTACACTCGGCCACTACGAGCACAAGGTGTTCTACGTGCAGGAGTTCGTCGATAAACCCGGTAGGGACATCCGCGTGCTTGCAATCGACGGCGAACCGGTCGCGGCGATGGCCCGCCACGACGACCACTGGCTGACGAACGCCGCGAAAGGCGCGGAAACGACGACGTTCGAACTGGATTCGGAAGCGAAATCGCTGGTCGAGCAAGCCAGTGATGCGGTCGGCGGCGGCCTGCTCGGCGTCGATTTGATGGAAACCGAATCGGGCTACACGGTTCACGAGGTGAACCACACGGTCGAGTTCAAAGCGCTGAACGATGCGGTTGACGTGGACGTTCCTGCCGAAGTCGTCGATTGGTTGGAATCGAAGGTGCAGATGGAGGTGGTGGCCTGATGGCCGCCGCGACCGAAGAGCAGACCGTGGAGAGCGAAGAAACGCTCTCCGCCACCGTTATCGGAGCCAGCGGCTACACCGGCGGCGAACTGCTTCGCTTGCTCTCCGGCCACCCCAACTTCGAGGTGGCCCAAGCCACGAGCAGGGAGTACGCCAACAAGACGGTTGGCTCGGTACATCCGAACCTTCGCGGGGCAAACCTGCGCTTTTCGGAACCCGATGACCTTGAATCCGTGGACGTGCTATTCGCGGGAACGCCCCACGGCGTCTCGATGGAGCACGTAGACGAGTTCGGGGAATCCGCAGACACCGTGGTCGATTTGAGCGCGGACTTCCGCCTCGAAACCGAGGCAGAGTACGACGAGTGGTACGACGGCCACACCTGCCCGGAATACTTGGACGAGGCAGTGTACGCCCTGCCCGAAATATTCCGCGAGGAACTGCCCGGTGCAGACCTCATTGCCGCGGGTGGCTGTAACGCCACCGCGACGATTCTCGGCCTGTATCCCCTGTTCAACGCCGGAATCCTGTCCGGAAGCGAGCAAATCGTCGTTGACGTGAAAGTCGGTTCGTCGGAAGGCGGCGCGAGTCCGAGCAAGGCGTCGAGCCATGTCGAACGTTCGGGTATCGTTCGTCCATACGCACCGATAGGTCATCGCCACGAGGCTGAAATCGAAGCGATTCTGGGAACCAGCGTCTCGTTTACGGCCCACGCCGTGGACATGGTTCGCGGGGCATCCGCGACGAGTCACGTTTTCCCCGACTCACCGGTTTCGAAGGGTGACCTCTGGAAAGCCTACCGAAACTGCTACGAGGACGAACCGTTCGTCCGCCTCGTCGCGGGCGGAAGCGGCGTCTATCGCTATCCCGAACCCAAGGCAGTCGCCGGGACGAACAACGCAGAGGTCGGGTTCGAACTCGACCCGAGCAACAAGCGCGTGGTCGTCTTCAGCGCCATCGACAACCTGATGAAGGGGTCGGCGGGGCAGGCCGTCCACGCAGCGAACGTCGCATTAGGATTCGAGGAAACCGCCGGACTGGCGTTTCAGGGGCTTCACCCCGTGGGGTCGCCATGAATGGAAAACAGTACACGAAAGACGAACTGCTTTCCGCACACGACCACCTCATCGACAACGACAACGTTCCGGAGGATGCAGAGGACGACCTTTGGACTGATGGTGGCATCATCGATGACGAAGACGAAAATGCCCCAATCGTCGTGAAAATTGGCGGTGCTCGCGCGGTGAATCCGGCAGGCGCGCTGGGCGACATCGCCCACCTGACCGCAAACGGCGAGGACGTGGTGGTCGTCCACGGCGGTTCGACCGCCGTGGACGACACGCTCGAAGCACTGGGCGAAGAGCCCGAATACGTGGAATCGCCGAACGGCATCGTCGGGCGCTTTACTGACGAGCGCGCGATGGAGGTGTTCGAGATGGTCATGCCCGGCAAACTCAACACCGACCTGACCGCGGATCTGCAGGCCGAAGGCGTCCGCGCAGTCGGGCTTTCCGGCGTTGATGGTTCGCTCCTCACTGGGCTAAGAAAGTCCGCCGTCAGAGTCGTCGAAGACGGCAAGAAGAAAATCCGCCGCGGCGACCACTCCGGAAAAATCGAGTCGGTGAATGCCTCGCTGTTGGAAACGCTCCTCGCGGAGAACTACACGCCTGTCGTGACGGTGCCGATGCTGGCCGACGACGGAACGCCCGTCAACGCCGACGCTGACCGCGCCGCCGCCGCAATCGCTGGCGCACTTGGTGGCGAACTGGTCGTCTTGACGGACGTTCCGGGACTGCTCGAAAATCCGGACAACGAGACGACGCTCATCGAGCAGGTCGCCACTCCTGCGGAGATGGCGACCGCGAAGGACGTCGCGGAAGGGTTCATGACGAAGAAGGTCATGGCGGCCACGGAGGCCCTGAACGGCGGGGCGAAATCGGTCGTTATCGCCGACGCGAACAACCGCGACCCGATTACCGCGGCCCAGAAGGGCCACGGAACGAAGTTCACGCCTGCCGCAGTGGAGGGACCACAATGAGCGAGTTCGTCTACTCCCAGAAACCCATTCCAATCGAGCGTGGCGAGGGGGTCTATCTCTACGCCGAGGACGGAACCGAATACCTCGACTTCGGCGCGAGTTACGCGGTTTCGCCGGTCGGCCACTGCCACCCCGAAGTGGTTTCAGCGGTGCAGGAACAGGCCGCGGAATTGCTGTTCGTTCACGCTTCGTATCCGACGGAATCGCGCGATTCGCTGTACGAGAAGTTGGCGACCGTCGCGCCTTCCGGCCTCGAAAACGTCTGGCTCTGTAACTCCGGAACGGAGGCGAACGAAGCGGCGCTGAAGTTCGCCAGAAGTGCCACCGGCAAGTCAAAAATCGTCGCCGCGAAGCGCGGCTTTCACGGGCGCACCATGGGGTCGCTCTCGGTGACGTGGAAGCCGAAATATCGCACCCCGTTCGAACCGCTCGTGGACGACGTGGAGTTCGTCACCTACGGCGACGAGGACGAACTCGCGGAAGCAGTAGACGACGACACCGCCGCGGTCATCCTCGAACCCGTGCAGGGCGAGGGCGGCGTCAATCCCGCGACGAAGAGCTATCTCCAAACCGCGCGCGACCTGACCGCCGAATCGGGCACGGCTTTGCTGTTCGACGAGATTCAGACCGGACTCGGCCGGACGGGCGCGTTCTGGGCATGCGAACACGCCGGAGTGACGCCGGACATCCTCACGACTGCGAAAGGATTGGCCAGCGGTCTGCCAATCGGCACGACCCTCTGTGCCGACTGGATTGCCGAGGACGCCGGGTCGCACGGTTCGACCTTCAGCGGGAGTCCGGTCGTCAGCGCGGCGGCGAAGGCGACCCTCTCGGTACTCGTCGAAGAGAACCTTCCGGCACACGCGGCGGAGATGGGCGAATATCTTCAGTCGGAACTGCACGCCGCGAACCTCCCAGTTCGTGATATTCGCGGTCACGGCCTGCTGGTCGGAATCGAAGTGAAACGCGGCGCGAACCGTCTCGTGAAGGAACTCGCGCTCTCTCACCAAATCCTCGCACTTCCGGCGGGACGGAGCGTTCTGCGTCTGCTTCCGCCACTGACCGTCGAAACGGCGCATCTCGACAGGGTAGTTGCGGCGCTGTCGGACGTGTTGGGAGGGGAAGAATGACGCTATCGAAAGCCATGACAGCACCGAAAATCGCGCAATCAGACGCACACGATTTGCTGGTCGAACTGGTCGAAACGCCGTCAGTGTCGGGAAACGAGGAGATTTGTGCCGAACTGCTCGCCTCGTTCTTCGAGGAACAGGGCCGTGAGGCGTGGATAGACGACGCCGGAAACGTCCGCGCGCCGGGAAACGGAGTCCTGCTCACGTCGCACATCGACACGGTTCCGGGGGAAATCCCGGTCGAAGTCGATGGCGGCGTTCTCTGGGGTCGCGGAAGCGTGGACGCCAAAGGCCCGCTCGCGGCGATGGCGGTGACAGCAATCCAGACAGGAGCGAGTTTCGTCGGTGTCGTTGGCGAGGAAACCGACTCACGCGGTGCGCGTCACCTCGTCCAAAACTACGAGGAACCCGAATTTGTTGTCAATGGCGAACCAAGTGGTTGGGACGCCGTCACGCTCGGCTATCGTGGCTTCCTCTCGGGAACCTACTCTGTTTCCGTCGAATCCGTCCACACTTCGCGGCCGGAAGCGAACGCTATCCAGCACGCGGTCAGTTGGCTGTCGAAAATCGAATCGGCCTTTGACTCAAACGCCGATTCGACGGGAAAGGCGGGTTCGACGGACGAGTCGGGTTCCGTCTTTGAATCCGTGACTGCGAAACCGGTTTCGTTCGACGGTGGACTCGCGGCAGATGGTTTGGCAACGGAAGCCGAAATCGAAGTCCAGTTCAGAATCCCGCCGGGGACGACGGCGGACGAGATTTGTGAGATTGCCGAATCCGAACTGGATGCGGGGGAAGTCTCGTGGCACGATTCGATTCAGCCGACCATGGCCAGTCCGCGCACAGAATTGGCGCGGGCGTTTCGCGTGGCGATTCGAGGCGAGGATGGCGACCCGAGTTTGCTCCGTAAAACCGGAACCAGCGACGCGAACATCTACGCCGAGGCGTGGGATTGCCCGGTCGTGACCTACGGGCCGGGCGATTCGTCGCTCGACCACACGCCGGACGAACACCTCGAACTCGCGGAGTTCGACGAGTCCGTGGCCGTCCTTTCGGCGGTCTGTGAATCGCTGGGGGAGAAACTATGACTCGCCACTTCCTCGACGTGGACGACCTGTCCCCGAGCGAACTGGCCGACGTGCTTTCGCTCGCGGCCGAGTTCAAGAAAAACGGCTCGCCGTCAGAACTCTCGGGCCAGACGCTCGCCATGTTGTTCGAAAAGCCGAGCACGCGCACTCGTCTCTCGTTCGAGACGGGAATGACGCAACTCGGCGGGCACGCCGTCTTCATGGGGCCGGAACACACCCACCTCGACCACGGAGAACCCGTCTCGGATACGGGGAGAGTGCTCTCGCGTTACGTGGATTTCGTCATGGGGCGCGTGTTCGACCACGACTGTCTGGTCGAGATGGCAGAGTACGCGACGGTTCCGATAATCAACGGCCTGTCGGACATCGCGCATCCGTGTCAGTCGCTCGCCGATTTGCTCACGATTCGGGAGTTCGTCGAGGCACAAGACGCCTCGGAACCCGCGAGCGGGCATGGCCCGCGAGCCTTCGAAGACGTGTCGGTCGCGTGGGTCGGCGACGGAAACAACGTGCTCAACTCCTTCGCAATCGCGGCTTCGACGGTCGGACTCGACCTGACGGTTGCGACGCCTGAAGGGTACGAACCGTCGAGCGACGCACTCGGGCGAGCGAATGACCGCGGTCGCTCGCCTGCGCTGACGAACGACCCTGAGGAAGCGGTGGCTGACGCGGACATCGTCTATACTGACGTGTGGGTCAGCATGGGCGAGGAGGACGAGCGCGAGGAGAAATTGGCCGCGTTCGATGGTTTCCAACTGAACGATGACCTGCGTCCCGATTCGGCGCATGTCATGCACTGTCTGCCCGCCCATCGCGGCGAAGAGATTACTGGCGGCGTGCTGGAAAGCGACCGCTCGTTGGCGTGGAATCAAGCCGAAAACAGGCTTCACGCACAGAAGGCGTTGTTGGCGTATCTCGACGAAAAACGGTAGTACGGGTGTCCAGTAGGTCAACAGTTTAGCGCCGGTAGGCCGCGGCAAACACCGCGCCCAACACGACGCCATACAGGAGATGACCGACAAGGCTCGTCGGGTCGAGATTCGGAACCGGCGGCATTTCCATCCCGACTGCACCCAACCAGAGCGGCATGATGATTGCCGCGGCAACGAACCACAGGAGGACGCCGTACACTGCTCCCAAACCGGTCGTCGGAACGATTCTGTCGGCGTATTTTCTAAGACTGGTCATCGTCATGATACCCCCGAAGACGAGGCCGAACACGATGCTGTGGAAGAGGTGGGCAACCCACCCCATCGTCGCGCCGTCGAGTCCGTAGAGGGACGCGATAGTCGGCATCACTCCCATCGACTGCATGAGGATGCCGAAGACGATGCCACCCGCCAGCCCGCCGAGAATCGAACTCGACCACGTTTTGTTGATTATTCCTCGTTGTCGGACGGATTCACTGATGCGTCTCGTTCTTTTCTGTGCCATGCATTAGCGTAGTCCACGAATAACGATAGGAATTTCCGCAGAGCATGGACAGGACAGACCGCAGTAAGAACGCACAAAACAACCGTTTGTGGCGGCTTGAGTTTTGAAGACCAGTTGATTGACGGGTAGCCTTTTGCTTCCAACACCCGAAGGGAATACGGGGTTCACGATGGGAGAGGATACGACGCGACTCGGTTTTGTGGGGGACGTAATGCTGGGGCGGTTGGTGGATGAACGACAGCGACAGCGGAGTGTCACCGCTGTTTGGGGAAACGTCGAGAGACATCTCAAAGCGTTGGATGGGCTGTTTATCAACCTCGAATGCTGTCTGTCGGCCCGCGGAACGCCGTGGACGGACACCTATCGACCGTTTCACTTTCGGGCCGACCCGGATTGGGCGATTCCGGCGCTGAACGCGGTCGGCGTCGATTGGGCGAACCTCGCCAACAACCACATGCTGGATTACGGCCCGGACGCACTCCGCGATACGATTTCCTATCTGGGCGACGCCGAAATCGCACACTCCGGCGCGGGAATCGACGTGGAATCGGCCCGCGCTCCCGCGTTCGTTTTTATCGACGGCCTCGACATCGCGTTCGTCTCGTTCACCGACAACACGCCGGAGTTCGCCGCCGAATCGGACAGTCCCGGAACCGCTCACGTCGAATTTGATGTGACGAACGATAAGGCGGCGCGAATCATCGGTAACTCGCTCGCACAGGCCCGCGAAACGAACCCCGATTTGCTCGTGGCGTCGCTCCACTGGGGCCTGAACATGCGCACCAAACCCACCGTCGAATTTCGGGAATTCGCCCGCTGGTTGGCGGAGCAGGGCGTTGACATCGTTCACGGCCACAGCGCGCACGTCTTTCAGGGCGTGGAGGTCGTTGACGGAACGGTCGTCCTGTACGACACTGGCGATTTTCTAGACGACTACGCGGTCGATTCCGAACGACACAACGACCGCAGTTTCGTGTTCGAACTGACCGTCGAGGGCGACGAACTTGCGGAACTCAGATTACATCCGACCGAAATCTACGACCTCGCGGTTCACGAGGCCGAACACTACGCGGGCAACTGGAGTATGCAACAGATGGATTCACTTTCCTCGGCGTTCGGAACGCAGTTCGAGCGCGAAGACGACGAACTCGTCTTGTCGCTGTGACGCCGATTTCCGCCTTTCGAATCCGTTTCGACTTTCACCCTTGCCAGCGTTGCCACCGTCCGCGCCTTTTTCACCTCGGAACGCATCCACCCCGGCAATGAACCTGACGCTCTCGAATCCGACCGCGCCGGTTCCCGACAGCGCGGACGACGGGGTATGGCTCGCCTGCATCGACTGTGAGTGGACTGGCCCGCCGTTCGATGAAATCCGTTATCGGTGTCCGGACTGCGAGAGTCTACTCGAAGTCTGCTACGAAGACCACCCGACCTTCGAGGATTTCGCGGAATCGGACGGGAGCGGTGTCTGGCGGTACGCAGACGCCCTTCCGGTCGAATCCGGCGTGAGCATCGAGGAAGGAAACACGCCGCTGTACGCGGCACCGACCATCGAGGAGGAAGTCGGCGTCTCGAACCTGCGGGTCAAACACGAGGGGATGAATCCGACGGGAAGTTTCAAAGACCGCGGGATGACGCTCGGGGTGAAAGTCGCCGAAAAGCTCGGGACCGACAGATTGGCCTGCGCCAGCACCGGGAACACCAGCGCGGCGTTAGCGTGCTACGGCGCGCGGGCAGAAACCGAGGTTCTCGTTCTCCTTCCCGCCGGAAAAGTCGCCGCCGGAAAGGTGGCGCAGGCGAGTCTCCACGGCGCGCGAATTCTCGAAGTTGACGGCAACTTCGACGACTGCCTCGACATCGTCTCCGAACTCGCAAATCGCGGCGAGGCGTACCTGCTCAACTCGCTGAATCCCTTCCGACTGGAAGGACAGAAGACGATTGGCTTGGAAATCGTAGAGCAGTTCCGCGACCAGACGGGCGACCTTCCCGACAGAATCGTCCTCCCAGTGGGGAACGCCGGAAACACCAGCGCGCTGTTCAAGGCGTTCCGCGAACTCGTGGCAGCAGAGGAACTGACACCCGAGGAAGTGCCAGTTTTGACCGGGGTGCAAGCAGAGGGTGCAGCTCCGATGGTCGAAGCCGTCGAAACCGACGCGGACGAAGTCCGTCGCTGGGACGAGGTAGAAACCATCGCAACTGCCATCCGAATCGGCAATCCGGTCAACACACCGAAAGCCCTCCCCGCGATTCGGGAAACCGGCGGCACCGCAATCGCCGTCACGGACGAAGCAATCACGGACGCTCAGCGAGCGTTGGCTGGTGACGGAATCGGCGTCGAACCTGCCAGCGCGGCCAGCGTTGCTGGCCTTCGCAAACTCCGCGAATCCGGGGAAATTTCGGCGGACGAAAACGTCGTCTGCCTGACCACGGGACACCTGCTGAAAGACCCCGACGCCGCCGCGGAGGCGGGCGTCGAACCGGAACCCGTTCCCGCCGACACCGACGACGTACTGGAACATCTGTCGCGGTGACCGCGACCCTGTCGGCCCCCTCACCTCGAACCGCCAACAGCGTCAAACGATACCCTCCCTGAACGAAAAACATGGTGGAGGAAACCGACGTTCTGATTCTCGGAGGAGGAATCACTGGAACCGGTATCGCACGCGACCTCGAACTCCGCGGTTTGGATACGGTGGTCGTGGAACGGGGGCGACTCGCGGACGGAGCGACCGGAAACATGCACGGCCTCCTGCACAGTGGCGCTCGCTACGCGGTCGCCGACCCGGAGAGTGCGAGGAATTGTATCGAAGAAAACCGGATTCTGCGCGACATTGCGAGCCACTGCGTCGATGAAACCGGCGGCTACTTCGTGCAACTGGCGGAGGACGACGAATCGCACTTCGAGCGGTCGAGACAGGCCTGTCTCGATTGCGGTATCGACGTGGAATCGGTTTCCGCGGAAGAAATCCGAGAAGACCATCCGTACCTCGCATCGGAAACGAAACGGGCGTTTCGAGTGCCCGACGCCGTGATTCATCCGTTCCCGCTCACGGTCGCTAACGCCGTCGATGCCCGCGACCACGGTGGAATCATCGAAACGCACGCGGAAGTCGTGGATATACTCGTCGAGGGCGGGGCCGTGGTAGGGGCAGAAGTGCGGTATCGAGAGGAATCGAAAATCGAGACGATTCGTGCCCGACACGTCGTCAACGCGACGGGTGCATGGGCCGAATCGGTCGGCGCGATGGCGAACATCGAGATTCCCATGCGGCCGTCGAAGGGAGTAATGGTCGTCGTGGATTTCCCGTCACTCGACACCGTCGTCAACCACTGTCGCCCGGCGACGGACGGCGACATCGTCCTGCCACACGAAAACACGGCCATCATCGGGACGACGAGCGTCGAAGTCGAGAATCCCGATGACTACCCGAAGGCGCAGTGGGAGGAAGATTTGATGATTGAAGAGGCGAGCAGGACGATTCCCGATATTGCGACAGCGAGAACCATCCGGTCGTACTGGGGCGTCAGACCGCTGTTCGGCGGGACGGACGTAACCCTCGAAGACGGACGCGCGCTGACCCGCGATTTCGCGCTTCTCGACCACGGCGAGCGGGACGACAGACCGGGAATGACGACCATCGTCGGCGGGAAGTTGACGACGTATCGGCAGATGGCTGAGGCGGTTTCCGACCACGTCAGTTCAGAACTCGGCGTGAGCGAACCGTGTCGAACCGCGACGGAACCGCTCCCCGGTCGGGACGACCCGGACGAACTTCGGAATACACTGGACGAGTTCGGCCCGCTTCCGCCCGCGGAGGAACTAGCCTCCGACGTGATTCGGGATTAATGAATCCGGGCAAGTCCGAGGACGATGCTCGCGCTGACGAGCAAACACACGAGCAGGCCTGCAAACGCGATTGTGTATCCGGCCTGTCCCGCGACGAATCCGACGTAGGTCGTCCCGAGACTGCCGAGGCCGATGTAAATCGTCCTTGTCGCACCGAGGTCGCCGCCCATGCTTCCGTCCGGAAATACGTCCATCAGGTGCGCCTGCATCGCTGGCGGGTAGGCCATCAATCCCGCAGAGAAGACCACGACGCTCGCGGTCACTGCGAGCGTACTGGTTGTCAGAATGACCCCCGCGAGAGCGAGCGTTGCGACGACCAGCGACCCGGCGGCGACGACGGGCCGCGAAATCCGGTCGCCGAGCGACCCTGACAGCGGTTTCACCAGCGCGCCGACGACGAACAGCACGGCGAAGCCACCGCCCGCGAGTTCCGGGGAAAAGTTCTTTGCCTCCTGCAAAAATGTCGGGAGAAATCCGGTAACCGACTGCCAGACGAACGCGTACAGCGAGTAGGCGACGAGCAAGGCCGCGGTTCTGCGGTTGGCGAACCGCCTCCCAGTCTTCTGAACATCGCCGACTACTGCTCTCCCAGCATCGGCGTCGATTCGCGGCGGCGTGTAGGCTTCGCGGTTCCACTGGTGGAGCAGGGCGAGGACGACAAGCAGAGCGATTGCAACCGGAAGAAACGCGAACCGCCACGTCGCAACTGCGAGGACGACGATTGCAAGCCCTGCCGCGAGTGCGCCGCCAGCGTCTCCCGACGCGCCGTGGAGGCCGAAGGCCTGTCCTCGGCGCGAGACAAACAAGTCGGAGACGAGCGCCCTCGCCGGGGTCGGATACAGTCCCGCTCCAGTTCCGACGACTGCCGCACCGAGCAGAAACATTGCGTAGGTCGGCGCGCTGGCGAGGACGCCGAACCCAACGATAAGGAGCGAAAGTCCGGTGGCGAGGAGCGTCTTCCGCGACAGGTGGTCGGAGAGTCGCCCGCTCGGATACTGGCCGAGAGCGTACAGGCCCCAGAGCAGGGTGAATGCCAATCCGGCCTGAAATTCCGTGATTCGGAGCGACTCCATCACGGTCGGAAGCATGGGCGACAGGACGAGCCTGCCCGTCTGAATCATCGCCCAGCCCAGCGAGACGGCGAGGAGGAGTTTTCCCGAGTAGCCCGTTACCAGTCGCTCTTTCCCAGTCGATTGCTTGCTATCCACGAGTTCCTCGCCCACGGTTCGAAGCGAAGTATGGCGGGTACTTGAGTCCGGCTTTCGCGGCAGGGTGGGGTCAGAGTTCGTCGAGCGGCGTCAGGTCATTCGGGTCGATAGCTCTACTTCCACGCGCTTTCCCGGCGAGTTCTCTAATTTGTGAATTGTCATTACGTGTGTCTGGTTCCGTCTCCGTATAAAAAATCTCGTCCGCTGGTTGCATCAGCGATTCAACCGTTCAGCCCGATACTCCGCACCTCTATCATGCGTTCGTCGGCTTCGAGCGCTCGTTTCGCGGCCTCCGAGAGTTCGTCATCCAGATTGTAAACGGAGAGTGCTTCCCCGCCGTCGGTTTCGCGAGCGTTGAACATCCCCGCGATGTTGATGTCGTGTTCGCCGAGAACGGTGCCGACGAACCCGATAACACCGGGTTTGTCGTGATTTCTTGCAACCAGCATGTGGCCGTGCGGAATCGCATCGACGCGGTAGCCGTCGATGCGAACGATTCTGGGGTCGTCACCAGCGAACAGGGTTCCCTCGACCGTGATTTCCTCGTCTGCACTTTCGACGGTGACCGCGATGAGGCTCTGGAAGTCCTCCGCCTGTCGAGTCTTGCTCTCGGTGACTTCGACGCCGCGTTCCTCCGCGATTTGCGGCGCGTTGACCGCGTTGACCTGCCATTCGAGCGGTTGGAAGACGCCTTTCTGTGCGCTGGCGGTGACGAGGTCAACCTCTTCTTCTGCGATGTCGCCCTCGTAGTTCACCTCGATGCGCTCGATTCGCTCATCGAGGAGTTGCGTGGCGATTTTGCCCGCCGTCTCCGCGAGTTCGATGTACGGTCGGACGCGCGGGAATGCACTCTCCTCGACGGACGGCGCGTTGAGCGCGTTGATGACCGGTTCTTCGCGGAGTGCCGCGACGACTTGGTCTGCGGTGCTGGTAGCGACGTTTTCCTGTGCCGCCTCCGTGCTCGCGCCGAGGTGCGGCGTGACGATGACGTCGTCCACGTCGAGCAGCGGGTTGTTCTTCGAAAGCGGTTCCTCGGCGAACACGTCGATTGCCGCACCTGCGAGGATTCCGTCATCGACCGCTCTGGCGAGTGCGTCCTCGTCAATCACGCCGCCGCGGGCGCAGTTGACGACGTAGCCGCCTTCGATTTGCGCGAGTTCCTCGTCGCTGATGAGGCCCTCGGTTTCTGGGGTGAGCGGCGTGTGAACCGTGAGGAAGTCGGCGCGGTCGAGGCAGTCGTCCAGTTCGACCAGTTCAGCACCGAGTTGCCGGGCGAGGTCTTCGCTGATGTAGGGGTCGTAGGCGACGAGTTCCATGCCGAGGCTGTCGAGTTTCTTGGCGACTTCCTGCCCGACTCGGCCGAGGCCGACGATACCGAGCGTCTTCTTGTTCAGTTCGGTTCCGAGATAGTCGCTCTTGGCCCACTCGCCGTTCTTGAGTCGGACGTGTGCCTGCGGGATGGAGCGCGCGGCGGCAAAGGCCATCGCAACCGTATGTTCCGCGGCGGCGCGGACGTTTCCTTCCGGTGCGTTGGCGACGATGACGCCGTGTTCTGTTGCCGCCTCGATGTCGATGTTGTCCACGCCGATACCCGCTCTGCCGACGATGACGAGTTCGGATGCGGCTTCGAACACCTTGCGGTTCACGTCCGTTCCGGAGCGAACGATGAGTCCGTTTGCATCTGCAACTGCGTTCAAGAGTGCATCACCCTCTACGTCGTAGGCCGTCTCTACCTCGTATCCCGATTCGCGGAGTCGGTCGAGTCCCGCATCGGCAATGGGGTCGGTGACCAGAACCTTCATTGATGGAGAGAAAACACCTGCCGCCCGTTAACGCTTTCTCTCATCGCGAAGATTGCCAGTATAATTTCCTCTATATTTTGTAAGAAAATTTGTCCACGGGTTATTCGGTGCGTTCCCGTTCCCCGGAACCCGTTTGCGACTGCGATTCGGTATTCATCTCGCTATCGATCTCTGGAGCCGTTTCGGCGCACTCCGCACAGTAATCGTTCTGTCCGTCTGCAACAAGCGCAACGGGAACACCATCGACGACGAGTTCTTTGACGAACCGTCGTCGGATTCCCGGTTGCTGTCGAGTTTCGGCGCAGTCACAGACCGAACAGCCATCCGAGAGCGTCGTCTGTTCGGTGACCACGCGCCGTCCGATTCCGTACCGCCCCGAGTCGTAGGCGCGCTGTGCCTTACTCAATCGGTACGAAAGAAGAAAGGCCGGAACGAAAACGGCGAGCAAGAGGAGGAGTGCCTTCCAACTGACCAGCGATTTGGCTACGACGCCCAAAAATGCGGCTCCCAAAAGAATGCCCGCCAGCGCGAGCGCCCACTTCACTGGCCGGTTCGCGGCGGCGCTGGTCATTACGCTGAAGACTGATTGGTCGAACCACCGTTCGTACTCTGGGCGGTATTCTGACCGGAGCTTTGGCCGGAGCCACCCTCGATATTTCGGACGAACTGCGGGTAGCCCTCGCCGCCGACGGGGATGTACACCGTGTCGGTTTCGTTCAGCTTCTCGATGTACTTTTCGGTGAGGACGTTCTGGTCGAGCGACTCGCTAAGGATGCGGTTCGCTTCGGCCTGTCCTTCCGCCTCGATTCGTTTTCGGTCGGCTTCCAGCTTTTCGACTTCGAGTTCGTTTTCTTTCTGCTGTCTGCGCTGTTTCGTGATTTCTTTCTGTTCGACCGATTGAGCGTACTCCTGTGGCAGATTGACGTTTCGAATCTGTACCGTTTCGAGGATAAGACCGTCCTCGTTGAAATCCCGTTGGAGCGTCTCCTGTGCCGCCGCTTTCAGTTTCGTCTGTCCCTCACCAGTGTAGATTTCGGTGACCGGGAGGCGTCCCGCTTCGGTTCGGAGCACCGACCGAATGCTCGGGCGGATGAGTCGCTGTTCTGCGGCGTCGGTACCGCGATAGTTTTTGTAGAAGTTCACGGCTTGCGCGGAATCGACGCGATACCGGATGGTGATGTCGATGTCCACCCGGAGTCCGTCTTCCGTCAAGACGGTTATCGCGTCGTCGGTGTTCTCCCTATTGCCATCACCCTGTTGGCTCGACATAGTGTACGCTTGCGGGCGCGTCGAGAGCGAAACCGTACTCTGAGCGACGGGGTTGATGAAGTGTGCACCCGGTTCGAAGACGGTTCCGCTGGCCGCACCCCACTTTTTGACGACTTTGACGTTCCCTTCCTCGACGGGTTCCCACGCCATAAATCCGACAATCGGCGCGGCGATGACGACGATGGCGATTCCGATGAGAAGTGTGTTCCCCAAAATATTGCTAAGGTCGATATCCGGTATCGGACTCGACGACCCTGACGGGTCGATTGGAATGTCGTTGCCAGAACTCATGTAGAACATTCGAGAAATGATGGAAGAACACCATAGCTCTTGTCATCTTCCGTTCATACCGACTCGAATATTCTAACGGTACGGGAATTTCGGTCGAAAAATGGTGCGTCGAACTGATTTTTCGATTAAAATCGAGAGGGTCAGCAAACAGCTTGTGTCTGTTGTCGTATTTGTTTTGCCCCGGGCATGCATGCACGCCGGCCCTGCTGACGATTTACGTGAACTTCGAGACGAATTGGTTGGGAATCGATGTCCCCTCTCGGCAATTTCCACGCCGACCACGCTCATTTAACATCCAAAAGCCCTAATCACGATTCGAATGAAGATAGTCGCCTTCGACTTCGACGGGACGCTTTCGGACTCGGAAATGACGGTGCTTCTGGGTGAGCGAAAGGCCGTTGCCGACCAAATGGAAGACATCACGGCGCGCGCGATGAACGACGAAATCAGCTACGCGAAGAGCCTCCGCGACCGCGCTGCGTTGCTGGAAGGACTTCCACTAGAGGACGCGGCGGATGCCTTCGCGGACGTTCGACTTCGCCCGGGCGCGGCGGAAATCCTTGCCGACCTGTCGGAAAAGGGAACCCACGTCGCCATTCTGACCGGTGGGTTCGAGCGCGGCGTGCAGGCCGCACTCGACCGTGAAGGCGTGTCCGTGGACACTATCATCGCCAATCGACTGCCGGACGACGGCGAGGTGTTGACCGGCGACGTGGACGGGCCGCTCATCGAGGGGACGAAAGACGAGGCGCTGGAATCGCTGGCGGAAGAACACGACGCAGACATGGTAAACACTGTCGCAGTCGGCGACGGAGCGAACGACCTGCCGATGCTGGAAGTCGCCGGATTGTCGGTCGGATTCGACCCGAAACCAGCGGTCGCTCCGGCCTGTGACACCATCGTTTCCCACATGAACGAACTTCACGACATTCTCAAAACGAAGAACGCTATCTAGGTGGTAGAAGACCAGAGACACGTGATATTCCGTATCTCACTATCTTTATTATCTCACGAGTCCTCTAATACAGTCGGTGATTGTAATGGAACGATACACCCCCTTCGAGGATGTAGACCGAATGTTCGAACAGATGCGCTCGCGGATGTGGGGATTCCAAGACCCGCGAAGTGGGGGACAGCGACTGAACGGACGGCCGGGAACCCACATGAATTTGAAAGAACACGACGGACAGTTCGTCCTCGTCGCCGACCTCCCCGGATTCGAGAAGGAAGAAATCGACCTCTCGTTCAGCGACGACGTGCTGACCGTCTCTGCGAAACACGAAGTGACTGGTGACGACTTCACTCGTGCCCGCGAACTGTCCGAACGCGTGACGATGCCCAAGGTGGTTGAAAAAGAGGACATCGCTGCGTCCTACCGCAACGGCGTCCTCGAAGTTCGCCTCCCAATCGCAGACGGTGAAGAGGCCGACGACGGCGACAGAATCGAAATCAGCGACTGATTTTTTGAGGTTTACGGCTGTGGGCGCGCCCCGAGTGTTACGTTCACTGTCTGGCGTTCACCGTTCCGAATAACCGTGAGTTCGACCGTTTCGCCCGGCCGGGTTTCGGTTGCGAGATAGCTGGACAAATCTTCTGACGAGCGAACGCGATAGCCGTCGATGCCGACGATGATGTCCCCACCGACCGGGACTGGAAAGCCACGAACGCGTTCCGTCCGCTGGCTTCCCTGTAGAACCCCGTTTGCAGGACTGTTAGAAACGACGTTGGCGACGAGGACGCCCTGTGCTTGCTGAAGGCCGTTCGCTCGGGCGACGATTGGCGAGACGCCCACGGATTCGATACCGAGGTAGCTGTGACGGTAGGTACCGTTTTCCACGAGTGACGGGACGACCTGCCGGACGACACTCGCAGGGATGGCGAACCCGAGGTTCTCCCCGCCGCTGATACCGGCGGTGTTGACGCCGGTGATTGCTCCGTCGCAGTTCACCAGTGGGCCGCCGCTGTTGCCGGGGTTGATGGCGGCGTCGGTTTGAATCACGTTCGGAATGAAGAACCCTTGCTGGGTTGGGAGCGAGCGGTTGAGACCGCTAACGATGCCTTCCGTCACCGACCCCTGCAATCCGAGGGGGTTACCGAGTGCGGCGACCGCTTCGCCCTGTTCCGCGGAGTCGTTCGCCACCGAAAGCGATTCGACGTATCCCGGAACTCGCTGGACGCGCAGGACTGCGAGGTCGCTGTAGGCGTCGGTGCCGATGACCTCTGCTGATCGCCACTGGCCGCGGTTGAACTGGACTTCGACCGTCGTCGCGTTCGCAACGACGTGGTTGTTCGTCACGATGAGACCGGTGTCGTTTGCAGTTCCGTTCGCGCCGGATCGATAGACGAATCCGGAGCCTTGGCCGAACTGCCCGCCAGCGGTTCCGACGCGAATCGAAACCACGGAGTCTATGGTTCGGTCGTACAGCTGCGCGTAGTTACAGCCGTCTTGCGCCTGTGTCGCAGTCGCGGTTCCGGACTGAGTAGCGGTGCCAAGATGTGCGGGAACCGCCCCGACCGCCAGCATCAAAACGAGTACGGTGACGAACAGTCGATGTGTCATCTCACCATCCGGACAACGCGAAGGACAATCAGTTCGGCGGCCGATTCAGTGCGCGAACAGACTGGCGTGAACCGGCGCAAATCGTCCCGTTTCTGGTTCCAGAAACCGCCGAATTGGCGGGCCGACTGACTCAGGTTCGGTGAGGAAGGCGTCGTGTCCGTGGTCGCTCTCGATGACGCGATGGGTCGTTTCGACGCCTGCGCCGCGGAATGCCGTTTCGAGGTGGTTCGACTGCTCGACCGTGAAATGCCAGTCCCCAGAAATCGAGAGGACGAGGGCTTCACCGTCGAAGTCGGCGAATGCGTCCGCGTCGGAGTCGTAGCCCGCGGCGAGGTTGTAATTTTCCATCGCATGCGTGAGCGAGAGATAGCTGTTCGCGTCGAATCGTTTGACGAACTTTTGGGCTTGATAGTCGAGATAGCTCTCCACGTCGCGGTAGGAGTCCGGGTCGGGGGCGAAGGCCGGGGACGATTCATCCGAATCGTCCCCGGTGCCGAATTGCCGGGGTGGACAATCGGCGAGTCGCCTGCCGAACTTCTCGGCCATCGAATCCTTCGAGAGGTAGGTGACGTGGCCCAACTGCCGAGCGAGAGCTAACCCAGTATCAGGGTGGTCGGGGTAGTAATCGCCGCCCTGCCACGCCGGGTCGGAGACGATAGCCCGCCGGGAAACCGCCGAGAGGGCGAGCAGTTGCGGGTCGAGTCGTGCGGACGTGGCGATTGGAATCACCTTCTCGACGAGGTTCGGAAACCGCTTCGCCCATTCGAGGGCGTTCATGCCACCGACGCTTCCGCCGACGACTGCTCGCAGGTCACTGATTCCGAGGTGGTCGAGCAAACCGTGCTGGGCGCGCGTCCAATCGCCGACGGTGACAGCAGGGAAATCCGAACCGTATGGTTCACCTATCTCCGGATTCGTGCTGTGCGGGCCGGTGGTTCCGTAGCACGACCCCGGCACGTTTGCGCAGATGACGTACTGCTTTCTGGTGTTGATAGGTTTGCCCGGGCCGACCATCTCGTTCCACCAGCCGGTTCCTTGGCCGTCGCGGGAACCGCGCACCTGCTGACTGCCGGTGAGGGCGTGACAGACGAGAACCGCGTTGTTGCCGGTGTATTCGCCGTAGGTTTCGTAGGCGATTTCTAACTCCGGAATTCGTTCGCCGGATTCAAATTCGAACGAACCCATGGATACGGATGCGGACGCAGTCGCAGTCATCGCGTCGCCTCCTCGATTGCCGAATCGAGGTCGGCGAGGATGTCCGCGGGGTCTTCGATACCGACCGAGAGGCGAACCAAATCCCGTGTCACGCCTGCCGACTTCTGTTCTTCGGGCGAGAGTTGGGCGTGCGTCGTGCTCGCTGGATGGATGACCAGCGTTTTCGAGTCGCCGATGTTTGCGAGGAAGGATGCGAGTTCGACCTCTTCGCAGAACGTCTTGCTGGCCTCGTACTCGCCGAGTCCGAAGGCAATCATGCCGCCGTAGCCAGAGTCCAAGAACCGACTCGCGTTTCCGTGCGTTTCGTGGGATTCGAGTCCGGGGTAGGCGACCCACGCGACTTCGTCGTGGTCTGCGAGGTACTCCGCGACGATGGCGGCGTTGTTGCAGTGGCGAGCCATCCTGAGCGGAAGCGTTTCCAACCCTTGAATCGTCTGCCACGCGTCGAACGGGGACTGCTGATTGCCGAGGCTTCGAAGCGACCGGAACCTGACTGCGCCAGCGAGCGGTGCGTCGGAAAAGTCCCGCGAGAAGTCGATGCCGTGGTAGGCAGGATTGTCACCTGCGATTTCCGGATAGCCGTCCCAGTCGAAATCGCCGCCGTCAACGAGGACGCCGCCGACCGTGGTTCCGCTTCCGTGGAGCCATTTCGTCGTGGATTCCCAGACCACGTCCGCGCCGTGGTCGAGGGGGCGACAGAGGGCCGGTGTGGCAAACGTGTTGTCCACGACCAGCGGAACGCCGTGGTCGTGCGCGATTTCGGCCACCCGGCCGAAACCGGGCGTGACGAGCGACGGGTTGCCGATGGTTTCGACGTGGACGAACGCGGTGTCCTCGTCGATTGCTTCGGTGTAAGCCTCGTAGTCGAGCGTTTCCACGAACCGAGCCTCGATTCCGCGACGGGACGCAGTGTGCGAGAAGTAGGCCGTCGTCCCGCCGTAGGTGTCGGTCGAAACGACGACGTTGTCGCCCGCTTCCGCGAGAACGAGCGTCAGCGAGTCGAGCGCGGCCATCCCGCTGGCGGTGGCGACCGCAGCAGCGCCGCCTTCGAGGGAGGCAATGCGGTCTTCCAGCATTTCGACTGTGGGATTGCTCAGACGGGAATAGATGTGCCCGTCGGCTTCCAGCGCGTACAGGTCTGCGGCGTGGTCGGCGTCTTCGAAGGCGTAGGAGGTCGTTTGGTAGAGGGGCGGAGCAACCGCCCCTGTCGCGGGGTCAGGCTCCTGCCCCGTGTGAACGCTCCGGGTGTCGAATCGGGGCTGGTCGTCGCTCATGTGTAGTGGGCATATTTCCGCATAATTTTATAACCAGCAGTTACGGCAACGTTTGCAGAGTGTGCTAGCGAGTGGCGAACAACAGTTGGCTTACGACGAGAAATATGCGAGTGACCACGCGATTGCGGTGAGGAAGACGGCGATTGCGCTTGCTCCGATGGCTCCAGTTCAGTGTCGTGAGAATCCGGGCGAGTTCGATGAAGACGAGAAACAAAACGAGCGTCGTGAGAAGATTTTGCTTTTTGTGGAGGTGTTCGAAATCGGAGTCGGCCATGGCTGTTCGTGGTTCCTTTTGGAGGATAATCATTTCGACTACCGGACAAGAACCGAAATTCAACTCGTCATGATGGCAAGAATCCCCACCAACAGCACGAATACGACGATGATGAGGAGTATGAGGAAGATACCACCATCTGCCGTTATCGTCAGCAGTTTCTCGGCCATTTTGAGAAATTCGAAGAGAACGAGGAGGGCCAGCAGTTTGGCGATTTTGTCCAGTTTTCGGTTGATGTTGGGCGTATCAATGTCTGTCATCGACTAATCGTTTCAGTTTTCGAAGAAAGTATTTTTGAATCAGCGTCTTACTCTGCCGGGATACCAATTAGCACGCAACGGCAAAGGTGATAGACTGTATTTATCTTGGTATGTCCCCGCCCGAAACTCCCGCCGGATACCGCCAACCGACCCGATTTCATTATTCGTCGCTTCTGCTCGGGGTGCTTTCCGTCATCGTGTTCGTCGCCGCCGCAATCGGATTCGGTGGTTTGCTCTGGTTGTTTCAGGGTAGACCGGAGGAACTCAGCGTCAGTATTACCATCAGCAATGGGCGCGATTTTCTCCCGCTTTTCGCCGGACTTGGCGTCTTCGTTGGCACGCTGGTTGTCCACGAAGCGATTCACGGACTCGTCTTTCGGCGATTGGGCTACCGCGTCTCCTACGGATTCGAACCGCGGATTCCGGCGCTCTACACCGCCGCGTTCGGCCAGTTCGTCACGCGCCGGGACAACATGTTGGTTGGAGTCGCGCCTCTCGTCGTGATGACCCTCGTCGGGATTCCACTGCTGGCTGGGCCGATGCCAGTTGCACTGGCGGCGTATTTCGCCCTGCTGATCAACACCTCGGGGTCGGTCGGCGACCTATACCTCCTGTGGCGACTCTGGCGGATGCCATCCGAAACCGTCCTCTACGATACGGATATTCGACACAGCTACGTCTTCGAACCGGCGAACGACACCGCTATAGGTGTCGGGAAACCATGAAAAAACCGATGAAAAAGCGCACGTTCGTTCTGTTGGGACTCGGGACGTTCGCCCTCATTCTCCTGAGTTTTCTCCTGCTCGGATTCGGTCGGCTTCTGCTTTCCTACGAAACCGCACGATATCTCTCCGCGCCGACGATGTTTCTCTCGTTCGCGCTCGTTCTTTTCTTATTCTTCTATTCTATAATTAATTTCTCAAAAGTATAGTACGTGAAGATTATACCATTTTAACAAATATAATATTGGATAATTTATTCAAATACTTAATGTATGGATTAATATATTAATATATGATTAGACCAATAATATCAACTGTATGGTTAGAAAACCAAATAGCGGAAGAAGATCGTTTATGAGAAAGATTGGTGCCACGGGTTTAGGACTAAGCAGTTTGAGTATCGCAGGAGTTGCAGATGCAGATCCTGTCATTTGTAGTTCGGATATAAGTACTCAATGTAGCGGTGGTGGAGGAGGTTCTTCAATCACCTATACCTCTGAGCAAAGCGACCTTATTAACTCAGATGATACAATCAGCGTGACAACCTCAGTAGACCACCTGGGAACGCAGGAATTAGCTGATGGGCGTTACAATCACAGCTACAACCTGGTTTCCATTGCTAGCCAAACGAATAAAAACGGGGACAAAGTTAATGGACTAAATGCACAACTATTCGAGTGGGATGCTACAGAATCTAGTATCAACGTAGACTACGCTCAAGATAATGACTCTCCGTATGTTGGAGCTTCGCCAGGTTCTGGAGGTTCTGGAACGGTAGAGTCAGTTTTTGAAACTCTGCTAGGACAGGCAGGCTCAGAGCTATCAAACACGATTGGACGGTCAATTCCAGTTGCACAATTAGTTTCAAATATGATAAACCATTTTGACAACTATTATGAGCCAACCGATCGGAAAAAATGGGAGTGGGCATATTCTGGTGCAGTACATGATGTCGTTAGTCACCAAATGGATCCAGTAATCAGACACCAATCATCATCTACTACATCATGGTCTGTCCGAAGTACTGCAGATGGTCTTGGTAACAAAATAGACTTCATTAGTGGTGACCCACCAGGACTAATTGGTGATCCTACCGATCCCTCATACTCTACGGCGAAAATAGAAGATTCTGATAGTAATATGCTCAGGTCTAGTACAGCAGGTTTAGAACAAGAAGATTTCTATGGACTACCGTCGACACTAAGTATGACTACAAAAGAAAAGGAAAAATATGGCGTCCGTGAGCCAACTGCAGAAGAAAAAAGATTGTTCCGGGCAAGAGGCCAAGAAATAGTGAACATAGTTGAACGGTATCCCATGACACTCTGCGCACACAGTACACAGTTTTAATCTAACCTACGAGTTATTCACATCCACTCGCGTTTGCATCGTATGGCATCTCAAGGGAGCCATCTTCTCTAATTCTAATTACTACCCAGTAGCATGAACCCGGTCGGTTACTTGTTGGCAATTTCAGTTCATGCCAGTCGTTGTTTTCTACTCGAGCCTTAATAGTAAATGTTGATGGTTCGTTCATCCAATCTTCATTGATTACCGGTGCTGGATTTTCGCTGGTTCCTATTTCTGAACTCTTGGGCAAATTCATCACCTTATTATATTTTATATCTTCTCCACTTTTTATTTTTAATTTTAGTGTGTGCCCGGAACTGTCCAAATTTAATATAGATATATCTGATAATTTTGTGCTTTTTTCTTCTCCAATACTACTACAACCACCCAAAGATAAAATGCTAACAGTAGAGAAAATGACTTCTCTTCGTTTCATGTTCAAATATATTGTGACACCATGTTAAAGTTTTCTGCTGTACAATCTCTTTACTACTATAGGCTCAGTTTGTCGATTGGTTCAAACGTTCGCGCGCGGCGGCCATCCCGGCCTCCAAGTCCACGTCTTCGCCAGCTTCGTGGAACGCCTCGCCGATGGCTCGGACGCCGCGAAGAATCTGCTCCGACGAGAGATTACCCATGTTGCTTACGCGAAATATCTCGCCGCCGAGATGTGCCTGCCCGCCGCTGATGCTGACACTGCGGTCGGTCACCGCGTCGAAGAAGGCGTCCGGATTCTCGCGGACGCCTGCGGGGAGCGAAATCGCAGTGAGGGTGTTCGAATACGCAGATTCCTCGTTTTTCTCGGGGAACATCGACAGCCCCATCGCCATGAATGCGGCGCGGAACGCCCGCGACTGGCTCCGATGGCGGGAAATCCGTTCCGGCATGCCCTCTTCCTCGATGTTCTCCACTGCAACCGCGAGGCCGCGGAAGAGCGGAACGGCGCTCGTGAACGGCGTCTGGTGGGACTCCGCCTTGCGAAGATGCCAGTCCAAATCCTCGTAAAACGGCGCATTCTCGCCGTCGAAGGCCTCCTGTGCGCGCGGCGTGGCGTACATCGCGCTGGTGCCCGGCGGGGCCGCGAGACATTTCTGCGCGTCCGTAACCGCGACATCGACGTTCCAGTCGTCAACGAGGAACTCGTCGCCGCCGAGGGCGGTGACGCCGTCAACGACGAAGTAGGCGTCGTGTTCGGCCGCGATTTCGCCGACTTCGGCGACCGGATTGAGGAGGCCGGTGCTCGTCTCGTTGTGAACCATCGTGACGACTTTCGTGTCGTCGCTGACGGCCTCCGCGACTGCTTCTGGGTCGATGGAGTGACCCCAATCGAACTCGACGGGGGTGACGTTCGCGTATCGGTCGGCGATTCGCTTGAATCGCCGACCGAACTTTCCGTTGACGACGGTGACGACTTCGTCACCTTCGCCAGCGAGATTGGCCACAGCGGCCTCCATCGCCATCGTTGCGGTGCCGTTGAAGACGAGGCTAGTTCCCCCGCTCGTTGTTTTCGTTCCGTCGAGCGACGACCGCTCGAAGATGTAATCGAGACTGTTCTGTGCGCGTTCGTACACCGATTCGAACTCGGCGGAGCGGTGCGAAACCATCGGTTCGCTCATCGCGGTTCGAACCTCACGCGCGAGGGGAACTGGGCCGGGGTTGAGTAGGAGAAAATCCTCTCGCATACAGGTTCGTTCAACCTCCCACTAAATAAGCGTCGTGCGGAGCGCAATTTCCGCCACTTGTCGTCGCGTCAAATTATACCGGGCGATAATTTCACTATTCGTCCGTCGAAGCGTTTCCGCCGCTTCCGGGGTTGTTTCTAACGACCCACGCCAGAAGTGCGGTTGGACTACGCGACTGCGTCCAGATGGTTCCCGGTCCTTCGAACTCACACAGGAGTCCGTCGCCGTGTCCAGAGACGGAGGTCACGCTACTCTCCCGGCGAACCGAAAAATCGACCGCTTCCTCGAACGCGACGACGTGACCCGTGTCCACTTCGTACCGTTCTTCGGGGTCGAGACTGACGACCGAAAGAGCGCCGTAGCTCGACAGAAACGACGACCCAGTACCCGACAGTTCCAGCAGGAAGTCGTTTTCGCACTCCACGAACGTTTCGTTTTCGCCAAATTCGGCGTCGAACTCGACGCCGAACTCGACCGCGAGAAACGAACAGGAGGGAGCGTACAGGATTTCGTCGCGCAGTTTGAAGTGAAAGATATCGCCCGGAAACGGCGGTGCTAGCGTCACGGTGCCGGGTCGTTCCGCGGTGAACGTCGTGGCGAACGGTCGGTTACTCTCCTGCAGTACATGGCTCGGTGAGTCTGTTCCATCAGCTTCGTTCCCCGTGATTTCCACTCCCCGAGAATGGCTGACCAGCGACCCTGCTTCGGCCCGAATCTCCTCCTCCGTATCCAGTGTCATATCGAGTTGTGCGAACCCCGGTTGATTCGTGATTTCGTACTCCATACTCGCACGAACCACGGGATGAAGATTCATAGCCCTCGTGGCCTCTTGACGCGTGTTTGATGTGCTAGTTGCGAAGCATGTATCCGAGATGCACATTGCGACGGAGGAACGGAGCGATAAGTTTCCTACTCGAACTTCTCAAGCAGTCGTTCGTAAAACCCACTTTCACCGCCATCTGCTAACTTCTCCACGATTAACTCGGGCGTCGAGCGCGCAAGATGGTTTTTTACTGGAGAACGTTCGACGACCAGTTCGCCGTCAACCAACCCCTTGGCTTCGATGCCGTCCACTGCAACATCCTCGTCGGCAACGTCACGAATCTCGTCTGCAAGGTGGGAGACGAACACGCCGGTTACGTCGCGCTCGCCGAGTTCTTCCAAAATCCCGGCGATGATTTTCGCGCTGGCACCGGGTTCCGTGATGCTTTCGAGTTCGTCCACCAGCACGAGTCGGCCCGTCTCCCCGTCCGCGAGGGAGGCGAACTCCCGAAGCGTGCTCTCGAACGCCCCGGCGTCGAGGGTCCCCTGCGTCTTGCCGTGATAGTGCAGTTCCTCGAATCGGCCCAATCGAACCGATTTGGCGGGCACTGGAAGCCCCATCTGGGCGAGGATGACGATGAGGGCCACCAAATCGAGCGTGGAGGTCTTCCCGCCGCTGTTGACTCCCGAGAGAAGTGCGACGCCCGAAACGCCGTAATCGACCGGTTCGACCGCAGCAAAATCAACGTCCAGCAGTGGCGACCGTCCACCGACGATTTCGAAGCCGTTTCCACCAGTTTCGAACTCCGGTAACACACAGTCGAAATCCCGCGCGAACCGCGAAACCGCGAGTTCCACGTCCAGTTCGAGCGCGGCGTGGACGAGTTCCTCCGCCGACTCGCGTTCGTCCGCAAGCGTCCGCGCCAAGTCGCGTTTGTGTCGCTCTTCCCGACGGGATTTCTCGGCCTCCAACTGCTCCCGGAGACGCGCAATCACGCTCTCGTCGTGTTCGACCGGAAACGAGGGTTCGTCGGGGAACGACTGCCGAGCGATTTCTGTTTCGCCAGCGTCCAACGAAAGCGTCTCAATCAGATGCCCTCGTGCCGACTCGATTGCGGCGTCGTACTCGTCCGCCAGTTCGCGTGAAAGGAGGGAATCTACACCTGCACCTTGTTCGACTAAGGACAGTAAATCCGAGCCTTCGATGGTCACGTCGCGCTCCCGAATCGCGTCCCGAAGGCGGTCGTTAGCCACGCTTTCCGCCATCGACACGCCAGCGTCCAAATCGGAAATCGCATCGGTCAAACGGGCCAGTTCGTCGTCGCCCGTCACGTTGCCGTCCGTCGTCACGCGGGCGAGCGCCGATTCCAGTTCTTCGATGTCGAGCGGTGCGTCCATTCCCGCGACCTGATGCACGTCCACGGCGGCGAGAAGCGTGTCCCGATTTTCCGCGAAGAAGGCGAGCGGTCGCTCGGGGACGAGTTCCGACGGAGTTTCCAGCGCGCCGGGTTCGACGCGAACGTCTCCTTCGACGGTGACGCCCGTGAACGATTCGTCCAGCGCGACGACGGTGGAGTATCCGCGCGCCAGTTCGGCCAACTCGCGGGCGTCTTCGACCACTTCGACGGGCAGTTCGGGAATCTTTTTGCGGGCTTTTGCGTACCGCTCGGCGTCCGTCGTCGCTAGACAGCGGTCGCGAACGGTCACGTCGCGCGGATTCGACAGGGGTTCGACGTCCGCCAATGCATTCTGAACCTCGGCCGTCGGTTCTCGTTCCATCGCCTGCGCGGTGAACTCGTGCACCTCCTCGATTCGGGAGGCCGTCGCGCTGGGGTACAGCGTTTCGAGGCGCTTTTCGGCGTAGGTCGTGACGGCTCGCGCTTGGAGCAGGGTGAGAACGTCACGGTACAGTTCGCGTGATCTGTCGGTTGCGAGAAAGCCGCCGGGGTCGTCGTGTCGAATCCTGATTGCGGCGCGCGCGATGGCCGCGGCGCGCCCCTCCGAGATGTTGGGTGCCCGTGCGAGAGTGGCCACATCGCCGGTTTCAAGCGCGTCTACGGAGCCGTCGAGTTCCGCGAGCGCGTCGGCCGTCTTCGCACCGACACCCGGTATCGCCTCGAAATCCATTCGCTCCGTGATATTTCGTCACCCATAAAAAACGTTCCCGACGCGAGGCGGGATTGTGTGGAGAGTAAATAGAAATCCGATTTGGCGTTTTGTCACTTGCTGCCTAACAGCAACCGTCTTCTTCCCAACTTCCGCACTGGTATGTGCCATCGCCGTAGTCACAGCACTGCCGACTGTATCGCTGGTAGGCGTCTCTGTACTGATATTCCGCACCGCTACAGTCGTACTCGGTGTAGCAGTTCGAGGGATCTGCTGCGCCTGTTGCACTGCTAGCGGCTATTCCGGCGCCCGCGACTGCACCAGCACCGATTGCTTTGAGGAGCGTTCGGCGACTCGTCTCCGAGCCGTCTGTGTTATCGTGGGACATACATAAATAACTCCATTTATAATTATTTAATATTAAATCAGAGATAAAATTAATGCCTCGTTCTCCCACCTCACATCGTTTGAGTAGAATCACTCGTTTCTTTCCGGCTTCCTGACTTCCATCACGAGGGGCTTTTGCGTGCGTAGATGCGAGGACGTTGTATGCCGACCGTCGAGGAGAAACTGGCCGCGATGAAAGCAGACCTCGCCGATCGCGACGGCGTCCTCGTCGCGTTCAGCGGCGGGGTCGATTCGAGCGTCGTCGCCGCCCTTGCGCACGATGCACTCGGTGACGACGCCGTCGCCTGTACCGCAAAGAGCGAAACACTTCCCGACGCCGAACTGGAAGACGCAAACGAAGTAGCCGAGGAAATCGGAATCCGGCACGAAATCGCCGAGTTCAGCGAACTGGACGACCCCGTGTTCGTCGCCAACGACGACGACCGCTGTTATCACTGCCGAACCATGCGACTTGGGACGATGTTCGAGCGCGCGAGCGAACTCGGCATCGACATCGTCTGTGACGGGACGAACGCCGACGACGTGGACGCCGGACACCGCCCCGGTTTGCGCGCGGTGGAAGAACTCGACGCCTATTCGCCGCTTCTTCAACACGACATCTCGAAAGCCGAAGTGCGCGAAATCGCGGACATGTACGACCTCTCGGTCGCAGACAAACCCGCGATGGCGTGTCTCTCCTCTCGGATTCCGACTGGCTTGGAGGTGACGGAAAAACGGCTGTCCCGAATCGAGCACGCGGAAACCCTCCTTCGACAGTGGGGATTCTCCCAGTTTCGCATCCGCGACCACGACGGCCTCGCGCGTATCGAAGTCGGTGCAGACGAACTCTCACGCGCGCTGGATGAGGAGTTCGCCAGTGCCGCCCGCAACTATCTCACGGAACTCGGCTTCGACCACGTTACGCTCGATTTAGGTGGCTACAGGACGGGGAGCGTGAGTCCGGAAGGCGAATCAGCGGATGCTGAAAGCGAGTCGAAGCACACCGACGAACCGCTGGTCGAAGACGTGTTTAGCACCGACTATCCGACCGGTGATTCATAGAAATCGACGGCGTTCGCACCCAACGGGTGGCAGTTTGCTGGCACGCGAACTGCGGTCTGTAGCTGCTGGCACGCGAGCTAAGGGCACAGGCACGAACGCTACCACGTGATACGTAACCACCTCCCTTAGTTATAAGCCGGTTACGAGTTCCGAAAGCCGTCATTGTACGGCTGGAATATTTTGTTGTGAAGACAGAACAGGAGGCCGTTACCGGCCCGTCCACTTCAACAGCAGGAGCGTTCCTTCGAACAGGCCGACCATGGTGAGCGCGACGAGGAACGGTGCCATTCCCGTCGGGTCGGGGCTGAAGAGGAACGAGAAGCCGAGGAAACCGCTCCAAAAGTACAGCCGCTTGTCCGCAAGCCATTTCCGGGTCGTCAGCCCCATCATGATGGCGAGCATGATGAGCAGTGGAATCTGGAACACGACCGCCAGCACGCCCATCATCATCAGGATGAGGTCGAACGTTTTTGTCAGTCCGAACGCGACATCGACGACGGCCGCGTTATCCGTGTACGAGAGGAAGTAAGTGAAGATGGCTGGCAGGATGAGGAAGTGGGCGAAGCTGACGCCGACGAAGGCGAGGACGAGGCTTGTCGGCACTGCGGCGAGGTAGTAGCGGCGCTCGTTCGGATACAGACCGGGGCGCATGAACAGGTACGTCTGGTACACCATCACGGGCAGAGCGATGAGAACTCCGGCGAGACTGGCGACCTTGAGTTCCGTCATGACGAGCGCGAGCGGGTGGTAGAGTCGCGGACGAGTGGTGGGGTCAACCGGAAGCACCGAGTACCACAGGAAGTTGATGACTCTCTCCGCGAACGGGAGGGTGACGACGCTCACGACGCCAGCTATAATGAGGACGACCGCGAGCCGTTTTATCATCTCCTCGATGTGGTCGGCCAGCGGCATCTCCTGGTCGCTCGTCGGCTGGCTCGGTCGCTCGACTGCCGGCTCCGGGTCTTCCGGCGCGTACAGGTGCTCTTTCTCCTCCGGCGGCTCTCGACCCTCCTCCGGGGCCGGAGTCTTGGATAGATTACTTCCTGCCGACGCCTCCGATTCTTCGCCCATTCACCCGGTGCTAAGCATCCGGGTTATTATAGGCTTTCTTCATCTTGCGAGACGAGAAGATTGATAACTGGGACGGGGTTACCATTCGCAAGGAATGTCTACCTCGGGGAACAGCCTTATCGGCGAAGATACCGCGAAGACGGTCGCCAGCGGCCGTGAGACGATTGGTGCGATGCTTTCGAGCGCGCAGAAGCATCTGCAAAAAGTCTTTATCGTATTCGTTCTCGGCTTCCTCGGTTCGTTCTACGCGATGTCGATGGCTGTCTGGCCATTTTTGGAGGATGTGACGACTTCGGGGATGCCGGACAGAATAATGAACCAAGTCAACATCGTCGCGGTGACGCCTTTCGACGTCATCCTCCTGCAAGCGAAGATAGCGATGATTGCCGGTGCACTCATTGCGCTTCCCGTCCTTCTGTATCTTAGCCGCGATTCGCTTCGACAACGCGAATGGTACCCCGACCTCTCGATTTCGTACTGGAAAATCTTCCCGATGGTCGTCCTCGCCATCGTCCTCTTCATCGGGGGTCTTTCCTACGGCTACTCGCTTTTCTTCCCGATAATGTTCGGGTTTCTCGCCGAGAACGCGGTCAACGCGGGATTCAGCCCGAACTACGGCATCGTCGAATGGACGGAGTTCGTTCTCGTTCTGACCCTTTCGTTCGGCCTCGCCGCCGAGATGCCCCTCGTCATGAGTTCGCTCGGCTACACGGGCATCGTCCGCTACGAAACGTTCCGCGACAAGTGGCGATACGCGGTCATCGGCATCTTCGTCTTCGGCGCGTTTTTCTCCCCGCCAGACCCCTTCACGCAGATTATGTGGGCCGCGCCACTGCTCGTCCTGTACGCGTTCAGCCTCTACCTGACGAAAATCGTCGTCACCATCCGTCGCGGAAGTGAGGAGGTAAGCCTCGGAAGGACGGTTCGGGAGAAGTGGAACCACATCGTCGGCATCATGCTGGTCACCGGTGGCGGAGCGTACCTGTTCATCTCGCAGGGTGGTGGCCTCTACGTCCAGAACGAACTGCTTCCGATGCTTCCGGCGGAGTACCGCCCAGTGAACGACATCCCGACCCTTCAGCAGTTCCTCGGTCTTCCGCGAGAGACGGCCATTATCGCGGTTGTCGCCGGATTCGCGCTCTTGGGAATCGTTATCGCAGTTCTCTACTTCCTGTTCGCCTCGCTCGAAGCCGGTTCGACGATGGAGCCATCGGGTGCGCCGAGCGCGCTCGATGTTGACGAACTCGATTCGGCGGGCGTTCGAGCGGCCCCACCAGAAGTGTTCGAGGAGATGAGCGAAGGGGAGTCGCTTGACCACGCGCGCACCGCGATGGAGAACGATAACCCCGACAAAGCACAGCTCATCCTCGACCGCTGGGACGAAGTCAACGAAGAGGACGAGGAAGAAGAAGACCCCGAAGCCCGCGACGCCGACGGTGCTCCACTCGCCGAGGACGTTGCGAGACAGCATAATAAGGACGACGACGGAAACGTCGTTCAAAGCACGGCCGCCGGGATGGCAAACGCCTTTACCGACGACGAAACGACGGAAGACGACATCGGCGGCTACTACTACGACATCGCGTTCATCTTCCGGAGCCTCACGTCGAAGATGTTCCGCATCGTCGGGATGTTCATGCTCGTCCTTGCGGGTGTGTTCGTCTGGCTCTACAACGGCGGTATGGGTGAGATCAACGACGACTTCACGCAGCGCGTCCCGCAGGAAATCGTTCGACAGGGTGACCTGCTCAACATCGTGACGCTTCACCCCGTCGAGGCGCTTATCTTCGAGGTGAAAATCAGTACCCTGCTCGCCGCCGTCTCTGTGCTTCCGATGGTGCTGTACTACGGCTGGCCCGCGATGAAAGAGCGCAAACTCGTCAAGGGGAACCGCAACGTGTTCTTCGTCTGGGGTCTGGCGCTCTTCATCGGCCTCGCCGTCGGGAGTGCCATCGGTTACGGACTCATCGCGCCGAGCATTATTTCGTGGCTCGTTACCGACGCGCACGCCGCGGAGATGATGATCTCCTACCGGGTGAAGAGCTTCTTCTGGCTCGTCTTTTTCACCACAGTCGGTATCGGCCTGCTCGCAAACATCCCGGTTTCGATGTTGCTGTTCCACACGGGCGGCATCCTCAGCTACGAGTCGATGCGCAACCGCTGGCGAGTGTTTGTCGTCGGAACCTTCGCAATCGCGGGACTGGTGACGCCGGACAGCCTCTACACGATGTTCCTCGTCGCAATCCCGACTTCACTGGCGTACGGACTGGGACTGGCGATGCTCGGCTCCAGTCGCCTCATCCGAACGAAAGGTCTCCATCTGTTGGGAATCGCTACCGTTGGCTTCCTCGCAGTGTACGCCTTCTTCCTCGGTGGTGGCGACGTCTGGCTGAATCAGGCCTTCCTCTCGGCGCTTCCGACCGCGATTCAACCGGAGTCGCTGTTGGTGGAGCAGTTGCTCGGACGCGACCGAACAACCGCCATCACCGTCGCTTCGGTGGCTAGTGCGCTGGTCTCGCTCGTCGTCGGACTGGTTGCGTTCGCGGTGCGGTCTCACCGAGCGCGACAGCGATAACGCTCGTCCCGAACGACTTATTGTATTCTTCCGATATTCTTCTGGTATGAGCAAGATAAGCGTCGAAGTGCCCGACGAACTGCTGGCCGACTTGGATGCACACGTCGGTGAGGACGGCAAATTCGTCAACCGAAGCGAGGCGATTCGTGCCTCCGTCAGGAAGATGCTGGACGTTTTAGACGAGATAGACGAGCGCCACGGGAGATTACAGGATGACTGATAGAAGGCCAGAATCCGCTCTCGCCACCGGCCAACTCGCCATCGCCGGACTGTTCGTCACGGCCCTCGTGACGGCCCAACTCACCGCCGCGAAAGTACTGGCCTTTGGCCTTCCGTTTTCGCTCCCGATTACCAAGGACGCGTTGGTTCTTCCGGGTGCGGCGTTGGCCTACGCGCTGACCTTCTTCGCGTCGGACTGCTATTCCGAGTTGTACGGACGACGCGCCGCGACGAGACTCGTGAACGTCGGTTTGGTCATGAACTTCGTTATGCTCGTCCTCGTCTGGTCAACCATCCAAGCGCCCGCGGCGCAGTCTAGCGTTGACCCGGCGATGTTCGAAACCGTCCTTGGCGCGAGTACGCCAATCGTCGTCGGTAGTCTGTTGGCCTACGTTGTGAGCCAGAACTGGGACGTTTTCGTCTTCCACAAAATCCGCGAACTCACCGACGGCGCGCACCTTTGGGCGCGCAACATCGGTTCGACGGCGAGCAGTCAGGCCATCGACACGGTCATTTTCGTCACTGTTGCGTTTTTCGTCTTCCCCCAGTATCTCGGCATCGGGGCGCAACTCCCCGGAAACGTCATCCTCTCGCTCATCGTCGGACAGTACATCTTCAAACTGCTCATCGCGGCCATCGACACGCCGTTCGTTTACGCCGTCGTCGGCTATCTGCGCTCGCAAGGTCACGCACTGCCGTATTCGACTGCGACGGACTGACGGCGATTCGTTATTTTCGGGATACAGCTATACGTGATGAGAAAATAGTATCCAATACACTGATGCAATCTCCGCAGGAGAAAACGGTACCAGTCGTCGATATGCTGGAACTGGTTGGCCTGTTTCTCCTTCCGACGCTTGGTTTCGGACTCGCCGTGGCCACCCTCGGGAGCGGCGACAATCTCGTTGTGGGCCTGTTCGTCGGCGCGATATTCGGCGCTATTTTGGTGTCCATGCGGCGGGTGTTCTACGCCGTCAGAACCGTGGATGGAATCGAGCGGCGACGACGCACCTACAGTAGCGACCCGGACGAAAATCCGTGGGTTCGGGCCGCGAATATCGAGTACGACGAGAAGTACGACCGGATTCTCGCGGCCGTGCTCGCAGTCGTCGGAATCGCCGCGTTTGCGGCGATTCCGATGCTGAATCCCGACGGATTTGGCGTCGTGCGATTGACTCTCCTCGGACTGTTCGGAATCGTGACTTCGCTCTTCATCTTCGCGGCCCCACGCTCGTGACGAGTCGCAAACCGCTTTTCGCGCGAATCGACCAACGAGTTAGTCGATTCGCTGGGCGAAGCCGAATCGCGGTTTGACTTCCTCGACGCGAATTTCGACCGTTTCACCGGCCTCCGTGCTCGGAACGAACAGCGTGTAGCCTTCGACTTTTGCGATGCCGTCGCCCTCGCTTCCGACGTTCTTGATGGTCACTTCGAGGGTGTCGCCCGCTTCGACAGGTGCGGTGAGATAGCCACGAGCAACGAGATACACTTCCGAGGATTCGTCGCGCGAAGCGTCGGGACTCATCGTCCTGACGTATTCGAACTCGCCTTCGATGTCGGCGCGCAGGTCGGCCAAATCCGGCCCCTGAAACACCTTTGCGACGAAGTCGCCGCCGCTATCGAGTATCTCTAGCGCCGTCTCGAACGCCTGCCGGGCGAGGTAGACAGAGCGGGCGTGGTCAAGACTGTATTCACCGGTCATATTCGGTGCCATGTCCGAGAGTACCACGTCGGCAGTGCCGACCGACTCGCGGACTTTGTCGCGCGTTTTCTCCTCGGTCATGTCGCCGCGAATCGTCTCGACGCCGTCTAGTTCGTCGATTCGCTGGAGGTCAACGCCGACGACGGTTCCGGAGTCGCCGACTGTCTCCTTTGCAACCTGTAGCCACCCGCCGGGGGCGGCACCGAGGTCGATGACCGTTTCGCCGCTGTCGATGAGGTTCGCCTCCTCGTCCAACTGTTTTAGTTTGTAGGCCGACCGAGCGCGGTAACCCTCCTGTTTGGATTTATTGTAGTACTGGTCTTTGCGAGCCATTTGTTGCTAAATGGTATCGTTCCGAGGCGTAAACGCCCTTCGTTCGTCCGTCGTCCTCGTAGTCAGGACTTCTCGATGAAAAATAACCACCGGAAAGTTCGTGTCAGCGATGTTCACACTCGTCCTGATGCCGGACGAGATCCGATTTATTCTTCCCGCCGACGAAGACTTTCTTATTGCAATAGTCGCATATTCCCCAACGTGGGTCATCTTCATCGAGCGTGTATCCTTCTGGCCGCCACTCCTGCGACATATATGAGAAGAGTACCTTCTCCCGTAAAACGTTTATCAAAAATCTGTTTGTTATCGAGCGTAATAATCGTGTGCAGGCGGTAAGATGGGCACAAACTGTTTGTCATACGCACACGTCGCGCGCGCGAACGGGTGACTTTTTATGCCGCCGTTTCGTAGCAATCGCCAACATGTTCAAGGCTATCGTGAGCGCGGATACGCTCCGGACGACGATTGATTCCGTGGGCGTACTGGTGGATGAGTGTAAAATCCACCTCGAAGAGGATGGCCTCGCTATCAAGGCGGTTGACCCGGCCAACGTCGGCATGGTTGACCTCCAACTCTCCAACGAGGCATTCGAATCCTACGAAGCGGACGGCGGCGTCATCGGCGTCAATCTTGACCGACTCGAAAGCATTGCGGGAATGGCCAGTTCCGACCAACTAATCGAGTTGGAACTGGACGAAGAAACCCGCAAACTTCACATCAAAATCGACGGACTGGAGTACACTCTCGCACTCATCGACCCCGACTCCATCCGGCAGGAACCCGACATTCCGGACTTAGACCTCCCGGCGACCATCGTCGTCGAAGGCTCGGACATCGACCGCGCCGTCAAAGCCGCGGATATGGTTTCCGACCACATCGCACTCGGCGTTGACGAAGACGAGGACGTGTTCTACGTCGAAGCGGAAGGCGACACCGACAACGTCGATTTGAAACTCGACACCGACGACCTCATCGACCTCACCGCGGGCCCGGCCCACTCCTTGTTCAGTCTCGACTATCTGAAGGATATGAACAAGGCGCTCCCGAAAAACGGCGAAGTGACCATCGACCTCGGCGAGGAGTTCCCGTTGAAACTTCATTTCGAGACTGCAGAAGGCATGGGCGAAGTGACGTACATGCTCGCACCGCGTATTCAGAGCGACTAACGACGCGATTCGTTTCTATTCCTGTTCGTTCGATACCGACCGAAATCACAGATTCCGGTCGATAACCGCCTTCGCCGACTGGGCTTTTTCCTTCCATCCGTAGCCCGCCTCGTAGACGTGACGCTTGTTTTCGACCAGTTCCTCGGGTGAGGATTCTTCGAATCCGCCGCGTCCCCACGTCCCGCTTTTGTGGAGCCACTCGACGACGTTTTCGCGTGTTTCGGGCCACGACAGGCCGACCATTTCGTACCACGCAATCATGGCGAAGACGGCGTTGTCGTGGGTTCCGGGAACGCTCCCTTTCTCGTAAATCGTCTCCATCGGTTCGAAACTCGGTTCGGACACCGTCTCGCGGAACTCCTCTGCGCTGAGAAGGCGGAGCGCGCCGTCGCTTTCGACCACTCGTTTTTCGTGTTTGAGGCGACTCAGCGCCGCCGCGTGAAGGCCATCCCAGCGCCCGTGAATCGTCTCACGAAGCTCTTCTTCCGTGTGCGAATCGGTGGAGAGCACCGCGACGATGTCCGTGTACGACTTCTCGATGTCGGCCCACGGTTCGCCGTCGAACCGGCAGTCCGGACCGTGGAGGTTCGTCGTGGTTCGGCAGTCGGGACACGGATACGCGAAACGTGGCACAGAAATCGGTTTCTCGCGCGGCGGTAATAGATGATTGGATTCCAGCGCGCTCTGGAAATCTCGCGTTTCCATTCTCCCAAATCGAGGTAATCGTCCGTTACCGAGCGACCGTCGCGTTTATTCGTGACCGCACAAATTGGCGAGTATGAACTCGCTCCACGCCCGATACCCGTTCCTCACGAGTTCCCGTGAGGCGGTTCGGGACGCGAATCTCGTCCTCGCCGAAGTCATCGCTGGCGAGGGTGACCGCCATCCCGCGGTCGAGCGTGGCGTGGAGCGCGTGCGCCGCGCACTGCTGGACGGGACGGTTCGTTCACCCGCAGACGGCCCGCGATGGGGTGTGACCGCGGAAGTCCTCTCGTATCCCATCGCCCGGATGTTGGTGTCGCTGCTCGATGCCCCCGGCGCAGTCGAAAAGTACGCCAGTGCGGAGGCGGGAACGGCCTACGAGCAGTTCGTCGGGGATTTCGAATCGTCCGACGACGGCCTGAAAAGCACGCAAGGTACCTCGCTCACGCTCGAATCGCTCCTTTCTGATTTCGACCTTTCCGGGTCGGTGACGAGACGCGAGGACGATTTCGGCGTTGCGGTCGGCACCTATCTCTCGCTCGTCGGCGATTTTCCGGGCGACGACTGGCGACTCGTTTCGCGGCGACTTTCGGACGGCGTAGTCGGGGTGTCGCAGGCGGAACTCCACGAACTGCTTCGCGCCGCGGCCGAAGAACGAATCGCCTCTGACCTCCCGCTTTCCGTGCCGGAGGAAATCGCGGATGCGCTTTCGGCGGAAGTGGCGGAACTGGAATCGTCCTTTACCGACGCGGACTTTTCACACGACATCGACACGCTCGCGCCCGGATTCTTCCCGCCGTGTATGAAGGCGCTGCTCACGGATATGCGGGATGGGAAATCGCTTGCTCCCGCATCGGAGTTTTCGCTCGTATCGTTTCTCGCCAGCATTGGACTCGACGCCGACGAGGTGCTGGCGCTCTGTGAAGTGCGCGATTCGTCGCGTGCAGATCGCCTGCGCTACCGCGTCGAACGTGTCCGCGACGAGCGAAGCGCGCAGTTCGCCCCGCCCAGTTGCGCGACGCTGGACGCTTACGGCGACTGCGTGAACAAAGACGACCGCTGTGAGACGATTACGCATCCCCTCGTCTACTACGAGGACGCGCTGGACGAGAACGGGGCCGTGACGGACTGGCGCGACCGGTAGTCACGCTCGGTCGGCAGACTCCTCGGTGCGGTTCTTCTTTTCGACGCTTAGTGTTGATTCGCTAGCCAGAGACCGACGCCGGTCATCAGGAACACGAAGCCGACCATGACGGCGACGAGTGCGAGCGCGCCCTGTTCCGTGAGGCCGCCGCTGTCGTACTGAGTGCCGACGAAAACTGTGGCTGCGATAAATAGACCGACCGACACGACGGAGACGACGATGTCACGAATCGTCTCGCCCTCGATATTCATGTTTGGCGTTTCCCACGGTTCGGTCAAAAGTTCTCCGTTTCGAAGCCGAGAGCGAGAATTCTTCGAGTGCGGTTTCAATTAACCGTGACTCTCTGCTTTTGTCAGTGACGGGGATTCCGCGGTTCTCGATTACCTCTTCGTGAGCACAGCTACATTCTCGGATGCTGTGACTGCAAGTCACGACTCCACATGACCGTATGCGGAGCGGCGCTCGCGGGTCGTCCCTCCCCGCTCGCAATCGAGGCAGACCGCTTGCCTCGTTTCCCCTGCCCTCCCCGACGTTCGCGTGCCTGCGCCGACCGCTGGCGCAGACCCCCTCACTGCGCGTCCTCAAGCCGGGTGTGTAGATTTCGAAAACGGCAGACTGACCAACCCACTGGACGCGCCGGGTGGACGCTGAGCCAGCGGTCGGCGAAGCGTCCAACCACGCGGGGAGGAGAGGGGACGTGGCAGGCAGGTGCGCCAGTGGTCGGCGCACCCGCCTGCATACGGTGGCGGTTTCGTTGGAGTCGGCAACTGCGGTCACAACTGAAGAAGCAAAACCACAATCGGAAATTCACAAAACCAAACGCGAACTTTCGAAAACCACCTCCATGCGTCCTGTTTCAACGAGCCATTACCGTCGAAACCACGCAAAAATACACGACCGATGTGTGAAAACGGGTGAAAGCCTTACGACCGTCCGGCGCGTACAGTTAGTACGTAGAAACGAGCGTAGAGACGTCGGAACGCGCCGATTTTCGCCGTATTCGTTTCGCGTAGGAGGAAGCACTAGTATGAACACAACAGCTTCCAGAAAAGTATCGTTGGCTCCGCTGGCGGACACTGGCGAGACTGACCCTCGCTCACAGCGCGCCAGAGCGGAGCGGATGGCCGTCACGCCGCTCGGTGGCGGTCTGTACGAAGTCGAAAGCCAGAGCGACCACACCTACTTCGCCGACCTGCTCGGCGGGCGATGTACCTGCCCCGACCACATGATGCGCGGGGTTCGGTGCAAACACCTCCGTCGGGTGGCCATCGAAATCAACGAGGGGCGAGTTCCGCCGCCGGGCAAGGAGGCGGTCGAATGCGCCCGCTGTGAATCGACCGTTTTCGTGGACGAACAGAAAGCGGATGCAATCCACTTCTGTGACCACTGCGAACTCCACCCCGGCGAAGCGGTCATCGACCGAAACACGGGTGACCTCATGGTCGTCGTCAAGATGCCGGGGTACCGCGCCGATTCCGTGGACGTGCCCGGGAAGGACTGTACCGTGGCCGAGTACCCCGCGAACGAGAGCTACCCGGAGAGTGACCCCGTGGTTGAAGTCCTCTATCCGATTCCGACGGGACTGCGCCCCGAGCAGTTGAAACCGTCGCACCTGCGCCGATATTCGTTCCCGTGCTCGCGGCTCCGGCGTCCCGAGCCGCCCGCCGACCAGTCCGAACTGACGGATTTTTCGGAGATATCGGTCGAGTAGTCACGCCGTTGTTTTTTGCCGAAATTCTCGTTCGAGCCAGTTCCTACTTCAGCATCTCTTCCGCTTCTTCCACCGTGAGGATTCCTTCCGCAACTGCGTTCAACACGTCGCCGATTTCGTGTTCCGACCCCTCGTCTTCGTCGTCGGTTTGGAGGGCGACCATCGGGTTGCCCTCCTCCAGCGCGGTTTCTTTTTTCACTCGGTAGTTTCCCCCGTCGGTCTGATGTACGTCCGCCGGGTGGAAGAAGTACCAATCCTCGCGGTCGAAGCGCACGCCGATTTTCGGTTTCGCGCCGAAGTTCTGCGAGAAGTAGACGAGTGCTTCGACCTCCTCTCCGGAGAGATAAATCGGGTCGCCGGAACTGGATTTCGCCTCGATGGCGTAGAACACGTCCCCGTTTCCGGCCAGCACGTCCGGCAGTTCGCGCTGGGTCGCACCCCCGCTTGCAGGAGCGCGCATGACCGCGAATCCTTCCTCGTCCAACTTGTTGACGAGTTCGCGCTCCCGCCTATCGCCTTTCGCGTTCGCCATCACCATAGCCCCCGCATGGCCACCGATTCGCTCATTGTGGGAAATGGTTCTTTCGGCGTGTTAAGTCCCTCGTAAGCGATGTGAAAGTGAAACGAACCGACAACACCTCGATTCTCCGATGGCCGGATAATTTTTGGACTCGCTTCCTGTTCCGAATAGTAGTGACTTCACAGAACCTCGACACCGCCGAAATCGAGGACAGACCCACTGACCAGCAGAAACCGAGGGAGTCGATTCTGGCATCACAGATAGATGAGGGATTGAATGAACTCGAACGCCCCACGAACGGCCTGTTTCTCTCCGCGCTGTCGGCGGGATTGGATATCGGGTTCGGCCCTCTGCTCATGGTCGTCTTGGCGACACTCGTCGGAAGTTCGTGGGGAACGCCGTTGACGACCCTTCTCATCGCTAACGCCTACGCCGTCGGTTTTATCTTCGTTATCCTCGGACGCTCGGAACTGTTCACCGAACACACGACGCTGGCGGTGTTGCCCGTTCTCGACCGAAAAGCCACCGTCAAGCAACTCGGACGCCTGTGGGGAATCGTCTATCTCGGCAACATCGTCGGCGGTGCGATGTTCGCCGTTTCGATGGCGTACCTTGCCCCGGCCTATGGCATCGCGGAAACAAGCGCGTTCGTGGACATCGCAGAGAAACTCGTTGACCACGGGCCGTTCGTGTTGCTCGCCGGCGGCGTCCTCGCCGGGTGGATGATGGGCCTACTTTCGTGGCTTCTCTCCGCGTCCCAAGAAACGACCTCACGGATATTCGCCATCTGGCTCGTCACGATGAGTATCGGCGTCGCCCACCTCCCGCACTCGATTGCGGGCAACGTCGAGGTACTGGCTGGTACGGTCGTGTCCGCGGAAATCACACTTCTTCACTATCTTCGATTCCTCGCGCTCGCAACCGTCGGCAACGCCATCGGTGGCACCGTGTTCGTCGCGCTGTTGAAGTACAGCCACGTCGTTCGCGGCGGTGAATAGAAAGAAGGCGATTGGTCGCTTACGTGCCGTGCTGCCAGCTACCCATGTAGTCGGCTTGCTCGTCGGTGAGTGAGTCGAACTCGACGCCGTCCGCAGAGAGCTTGATTTCCGCGATTTCCTTGTCCAACTCGTCCGGCACGTCGTGAACGCCAGCGTCGTACTTCTCGCTGTTTTCGACCATCTCGCGGACACAGGCGGCCTGCACGCCGAAGCTCTGGTCCATCACTTCGACCGGGTGACCCAGCGCGAGCGGTGCAGCGAGGTTGACGAGGCGACCTTCGGCGAGGACGTTGAGGCGGCGACCGTCTTCCATCTCGTACTCGTGGACGCCGTCGCGGGCGTCTCGCTCGCTCACGGCGAGGTCGGAGAGTTTGTTTAGGTCGATTTCGATGTCGAAGTGACCTGCGTTGGCGAGCAGGACGCCGTCTTTCATCTGTCCGAAGTGGTCTTCCGTAATCACGTCGCGGTTGCCCGTCGTCGTGATGAACACGTCGCCTTCTTTCGCGGCCTCTGTCATCGGTTTGACGTCGTAGCCTTCCATGTGGGCTTCGAGGGCACGGCGCGGTTCGACTTCCGTGACGACGACGTTCGCGTTCTGGCCCGCGGCCTTCTTTGCGACGCCTTTGCCACAGTAGCCGTAGCCAGCGACAACGACGGTTTTCCCGGCCCACGAGAGGTTCGTCGTCATGGCGATGGTTGCGAGCGAGGATTCGCCCGTGCCGTGGACGTTGTCGAACAGGCGTTTCATCGGCGTGTCGTTGACGGCGAAAACGGGGTAGTCGAGTGCGCCGTCTGCGTCCATCGCGCGGAGTCGGTGGACGCCGGTCGTGGTTTCCTCACATCCGCCGACGATGGAGTCGATGAGTTCGGGGTAGTCCTCGTGAATCGCGGCGACCATGTCCATCCCGTCGTCCACCGTGATGGTGGGTTCGATGTCGATGACGGCCTCGATTGCTTTGTAGTATTCCTCGTCGTCCACGCCGCGTTTGGCGTAGCAGGTAATGTTGGGGTGTTCGTCCAGCGCGGCGCTCACGTCGTCGTGGGTCGAAAGCGGGTTGCAACCCGTGACGGCGACGTCCGCGCCACCGTCTGCGAGGGTTTCGACCAACACGGCGGTTTTCGCTTCGACGTGCATCGCCATCCCGATTCGCTGGCCGTCGAGGGGTTTCTCTCCTTCGAACTCCTCTCTGACCGCCGTCATAATCGGCATGTGCTGTCGCGCCCAGTCCATCTTCCGATGCCCTTCGACGCGAGCACTCTCGACATCGTCGAGTTGCTCGCTAATCGATGGATACTCTGCCATACGTCGGAGAAAGCGGAGCGCACCCAAAATGCTACCGAAGGCGGTCGGCTTCGATACTCTCGCGAAAATAGGCCTTTTGTCTCCCGTTTCCCGTGCTAACGCTCCGTTAAAAAACGGCGCCCGACGCTATCGGGTGGCGCGCTCGACGACCGATGTTGCCCCGATGTCGGCAGTCGCTCGAACGGATGCCTCGTCCATAACCAGTACCTCCCTGTCCTCCATGAGTACGCTCCCGTCACAAATCGTGTGTTTCACGTCACTGCCACGTGCCGCGTAGGCGAGGTGGCTGACGAGGTCGTGACGTGGGGTGAGATGACTCGCCGACAGGTCGAGAACTGCGAGGTCGGCGTTCGCACCCTCCTCGATTCTCCCGCTGTCGAAACCGAGGGCGGTCGCGCTTCCCTCGGTTGCCATCCGGACGACCGATTCGGCGTCAACCGCGCTGGCGTCGTTGCTGGCGAGTTTGCCGAGCATGGCCGCGTCGCGCATTTCGCCGAACATGTCGAGGTCGTTGTTCGACGCCGCGCCGTCGGTTCCCAGTCCGACCGTGACGCCTGCATCGAGCATTGCCTGCACTGGTGCCATCCCGCTGGCGAGTTTCATGTTCGAGGCCGGGCAGTGAACGACGCCGGTTCCCGTCTCCGCGAGGAGTTCGATTTCCGGTTCGTCGACGTGGACGCCGTGGGCCACGAAATCGCTCGCACGAGCCATATCCATCTCGTCGGCGTACTCCAGCGGTCGTTCTCCGCGTTCGTCCACGATTGGCGCGACTTCGTCGTCCGTTTCGTTTGCGTGGTAGTGCAGCGGAACCCCGAGTTCGCGCGTTTGCGGAATGTACTCCTCCAAGTACTCCTCGCCGACAGTCGTCAGACTGTGAGGCATCACTGCCGTCGAAATTCGTCCGTCAGCGGCACCGTCGAACTCCGCCGCGATTTTGAGACTGGTTTCGAAGTCTTCGCGGGCGGCCTCTTCGTCCCGGCCAATCGTGACGACGCCGTGGCCGAGTCGGGCGCGAAGGCCTGCGTTTTCGACCGCTTCGACCACTTTCTCGACGTGGAAGTACATGTCCGCAAAGCCGGTCGTTCCCGTCTGTATCATCTCAAGCAGGCCGAGTTCGGTTCCGGCACGAACGTCCTCCGGCGTCAGTTCGCCTTCGACGGGCCAGATGTCCTCTCTGAGCCACGATTCGAGTGGCTTGTCGTCGGCGTAGCCACGGAGGAGCGTCATCGCGGCGTGACAGTGCGCGTTGACGAGGCCGGGAATCACGAGTCCGTCGTCGGCGTCCAGCGTCTCGTCGGCGTCGGAGTCAAAGTCGTCTGCCGGGCCGACCGTAAGGATTTCGCCCTCGTCTTGGTCAACCAGCACGTCGGCTTCTTCGACGGTCATGTCCGGTCGCAGTACCTGCCCGCCCGCGATTCGGAGGGTTGTCATGCCTACTGGTTGTCCATCCTCTTGCATGACTTTGGTGGATTGCAGTTCGCGCCGGGAAAGCAAGAGTAATCCGTCTGGCGGACAGATGCCGAGATAATGCGAATAGCCGTCCCCAACAAGGGCAGACTGCACGACCCGTCGATGGAACTGCTTGAACACGCGGGACTGCATGTCGTGGACGGAGCAGACCGAAAGCTGTACGCGACGACTGTTGACCCGGACGTGACACTGCTGTTCGCCCGCGCGGCGGACATCCCGGAGTACGTGAGCGACGGCGCGGCGGACATCGGCATCACCGGACTCGACCAGATGCGAGAAGCCGACCCCGGCAACGTGGTTGACCTGCTCGATTTGGGCTACGGCCAGTGTCGCCTCGTTCTCGCTTCGCCGGAAGACGGCGACATCGAGGAGGTCGCCGACCTCGCCGGAAAGACGGTCGCTACCGAGTTCCCCAACATCGCAAAGCAGTATTTCGCCGAAACCGACATCGAACCCGAAATCGTCGAAGTGTCCGGTGCGACCGAACTCACGCCCCACGTCGATATGGCCGACGCCATCATCGACATCACGAGCACGGGCACGACGCTGAAGGTCAATCGACTCGGCATCATCGACGAGGTACTTTCCAGTTCGGTTCGACTGTTCGCCCGCGACGACGTGGCCGAGGACGACAAAGTCGAACAGGTCATGATGGCACTCGAATCCGTCATCTCCGCCGAGGGCAAACGCTACCTGATGATGAACGCGCCCGAGGACAAACTGGACGAGATTCGAGACGTGATGCCCGGCCTCGGCGGCCCGACCGTGATGGACATCGCCGGTAACGGCAAAGTCGCGGTGCATACCGTCGTTGACGAGCGCAAGGTGTTCGAAACCATCAACGACGTCAAGCAGTTGGGTGCAAGTGGAATCTTGGTGACCGAAATCGAACGACTCGTTGACTAATTTCGTGGGTTGAGGATTTTGTTTTTGCAGTCGTTTTTCAGCTCGAATTTGTGAACACAGGGTTGTGACTGCTAAGAGATGGCGACAAGCTACCGAAATTGGTTCCGTCGATGTGACTATTGCAACTCACGACTCTACGCCACGCCTGCGAAAGACTCCGTCTTTCGCGGCACCTGAAAACCATCGGTTTTCCGTGACTCGCAAACGCGATACGTTTGCTCACCCGAGGAAATCTCCGATTTCCCCCGGCCCTCCCTCGTCGTTCGCTCCTTCCAGTCGCTCACTTCTCTCTCGCCCGTTGCCACGGGAAGAAGCACGTTCTTCCCTGCTGGTTACGAACCACCGCGTTCGTCACATCCGAAAAATCTCCGATTTTTCAGGACACCAGGACGCAAGACCGGGCGTGCGAGCACGCCCGGCAACCCAAATTCGGTTAGCCGTCTACTGCGGAAATTCGTCCTGCCGAAATCGGTGGCAAACCAAACAAACACTCCAAATCCAACACAGTTCGAACAGTTGGCTTCTAAAACACAAGAAATCCCGCTTGCCTACCTCTTCTCTGCTAGCTACGATTCAGCACCGAGTTCCGCGAGAAGATGCGAGAGATGCAGTCTGTCGTTGGTTCCCTCGGTCAAATCCATATCGACCTCTGCGGCCAACAGAACCGCCTCTGCAAGCGCATCTCCCGTGTACTTGTTCGAGCGCCCGAAGGCGTCCATAATCTCCTCAAGGACTTCCCCGCCGCTGTAGCCTTCGTCGATGAGGAGTTCGTCCAGCGAACTCCGAGCGTTAGTGAACTGACCCTTCTCGGCCTGCGTCATCATTTCCTCCACGCGCCCGCGGATGCCGAACTCGCGGAGAACTTCGTAGGCGTCGGTGGTAACCGCACCCTCCTGTTCGTACAGCAGTTGGGCACCGAGAATCGCCTTGCGTAGGTCACCCTTCGCGTAGCCAGCGACGAATCGAAGACCCATTTCGTCGTACTCTGCCTCCTCCGCCTCCAGAATCGGTTCGAGGACGCCGATAATCTCGTCTTCGGTGGGTGCCCGCATCGAAACGGGGAAACACCGCGATTTGATGGGCGGGATGAGTTTCGTCGGTTGGCGCGTCGTGATGACGAACTGCGTGGTTTCGTGGTACTGTTCCATCACTCGGCGAAGCGCCTGCTGGAAGTCCTCGCGGATTGCTTCCGCGTTGTCCAGCACGATAGTTTTGTACTCGCCCGAGGAGGGCGCGTAGCCTGCATACTCCTTCAAAACGTGGTTTATCATCTCCCGTTTCGACCACTGCCGTTTGTACTTTTTTCGCTTGCTCGACCCGTGGCGGTACTGCTTCGAGAACGCGGTTTCTCCCTGCAAAAAGTTCGAAAATCGCGGGTCGTTCCGTATCTCTTTTTTCGTCCGATCGAAGAAATCCGCGACGTTGATTTCCACGAGGTCGTTGTCCGGGTCGTCGTGCGCCTCACGGGCTAGCGCCCGCACGGCGGCGGTTTTGCCGCTCCCTTCCGGCCCGTAGAGAACGAGGTTTATCGGCTCGGTTACCGCCCGCTCCAGATAGTCGCGCACCGCTGGCTGGGGCAGGTCGGACAGGTCGGGCGCATACGTTTCGGTCCACAGCGGCGACTCCATCGAACTACCGTAGCAGGTCGCCGGACAAGAATCGGTCGGTTGCGACGCGTGAATCCGCTCCCTGATTCGCCGAAAAAAGGATGTTTGGAATGCCTGCGTTCACGAGACTCGCTTACGCGCTCGTCTCGTTTGCAATAGTCGTCGCGGCACCTGCTTCTGTCGTCGTGTCCGAAACGACCGTCGTTTCACCCGCGACGGTGGTTTCGTCCGCAACAGTCGTCTGGTTCACAGCAGTCGTTTGATTCGCAACCGTCGTTTCCGCGGCGGCAGTCGTCGTCGCCTCGGAAACGGTGGTTTCCGGCTCGGCAGTTATCGTCTCGTTGGCCACTGTGGTCGTCTCTTCTGCTGCTGTCGTCGTTTCTTCAACGGTGGTCGTTTCCGCTGCTGGCGTCGTGGTTTCCGCCGGAGTCGTCGTCTCGGCAGGCGTCGTGGTTTCTTCGGCACCCGCTATCGCAATGGTCGCTATTTCGCCGAAGTTAGCCGTGTAGACGCCGTGGGTGTACGTACCGGGTTCGACTCCGCTGGTGTCGATTTGGTACGCCACGTCCACGCTTCCACCCGGTGGGAGTGCTACGTCTTTGCGCTCGACAACATCACCGTCCAATCGGAAGTCCACAAACTGCGAGAGTTCTTGGTCGGTTGGGTTGGTGATGGTCGCGTTCACCGTGACGGTGTCGCCGACCGTCGCGTTCTGCGGCGCTTCTAAGTTCTGCACGTCCAGCGACGGGCCGAGGTCGGAGACGTTGCTGACGTCACCGTCGTCTTCGGCGGTGGTCGTCTCTTCCGGAGTTGTTGTCTCTTCAGTAGGAGTTGTTGTTTCCTCCGCTGGCGTCGTGGTTTCCTCCGGAGTTGTTGTCTCCTCTGCCGGAGTAGTTGTCTCCTCTTCCGGAGTGGTTGTTTCTTCAGCCGGAGTCGTCGTCTCTTCAGGAGTTGTTGTCTCCTCTGTCGGCGTCGTCGTCTCCGCACTGTCCTCGACGGTCACGTTCGCCGGGTCAACCACGACTTCGTTGTCCACGACGTAGGGGAGGTCTTCTTCTCCCCCGGACGTGGCGAAGTCGTACATCTGATTCCCGTTCGTGTCGAGGTGCGGCATGGCGATGAGCGTCTGACTCTCGGTGAGTGACTCATCGAGCGTCACGGTGACGTTCTCGTGCGTCCCGGGTTCGAGGTATTCCGACGACCCGAGAATGCTGCCGATGACGTTCCCTTCGAGAAGGCTCTCGTCGTGCATCGTCACGAAGCCACCTTCCGACATGGTAACCGAATCGACGGTTACCGTCTCACCGCTCGTGGTTTGGTCTTCGAAGGTGACGCTGGCGTTGAGTTCCTCCGGTTGCTCGGGCACGCCCGGCTGCTCGGGCATCATCGTGGCGTTCAGGTTCGGTGGCAGTTCCACCACGAACGTCACGTTCTGCACGCTGATGTCGCGGAGGACGACGCGGACGGTTTCTAAGTCACTCGGAACCGAGACGTTGCTCGATTCCATCGTTTTCTCTACGTCCTCCTGCGAAACGTCCTGTCCGCGCTGGACGACTTCCTGCGCGGATTCGTTCTGAAGGAGCGCCGTCGTGTTCAGACGAACCGTCTCGTCCTGCAAGTCCACGCCGCTCACGGTTTCGGTGCGGTCGGGTTCGGTGCTATCACCCACGATGAACGACCATTCGTCGATGTTCATCGATTCGACTTGGAAGACGAGTTGGTCGGGCAGTTGCCCGTCCGTCACGTTGTCTTCCGGTTGTTCTTCGGGTTCATCGACCGAAATCTCTGCACCTTCGGTGACTGGCGCACCTCGCTCGGTATACGGGCCGTCAACGGTTCCGTTGCCGATGACGAAGTCGTACACCTGATTGTCGTTCGTGTCGAGGTGCGGCATGGCGATGAGCGTCTGTGTCTCGTTGATGGATCGTGCGAGCGTCACGGTGACGTTCTCGTGCGTCCCGGGTTCGAGATACACCGAATTGCCGAGGACGCTTCCGACGACGTTCCCCTCAAGCAGGCTTTCGTCGTGAATTGCGACGAATCCGCCCTCCGACATGGTCACTGACTCGATAACGACGGTTTCGCCGTCACTTTGCTGTTCGTTGATAGTTACGTTCGATTGTGCTTCCTCCTGTAGGTTTGTAACCCGCGTTTCTGCTGCTGTGTCCGTCTGTCCCGTGGCACCGAGCGATACCGCAACACCGCCGGCGAGTACCACGAGAACGGCCACGAATGTGGCACTAACTGTTCTCGGGATTCGTGTCATATCTCCCTCCTCATCTGCGAACGAGGTGACGGCGACACACCCGATAAACGGCTTCGACCGTTCACGGGATAAGACGCCGATTCGGTGGGTTAGGACGTTCCTGCCGTCCGTACCCTCGAACATCGTGACCCATAGGCCAGTATTTCCCGCCGAATCGAACGACCGTTTCGAAGGCGGTTTAGTTATCCGTCCACGAACTGCCAGTAGATGTCGATGCGAGTCACCTTCCTCGGAACCAGTGGGGCAGTGCCGACGACGGAGCGAAACCCGAGTGCCATCCTCGTCAACCGGGAAGGCGACCGTTTGCTGTTCGACGCAGCAGAGGGAACCCAACGCCAGATGATGCGCTTTGGAACCGGATTTACGGTTTCTGACCTATTCATCTCGCATCTCCACGGCGACCACGTCCTCGGGATTCCCGGCCTTGTCCAGACGTGGAATTTCAACGACCGTGACGACCCGCTGATGATTTACACGCCGCGCGGAACCGGCGACGACATCGACACGCTGGTTCACGCGGTTGGCAGTCAGCCGTCGTTTCCGATTCACATAACGGAAGTCGCGCCCGGCGAGGTGGCCGTCCGGCGCGACGACTACGAAGTCCGCGCGTTTCGAACCAAGCACGAAACTAATTCCTTGGGCTACGCGCTGGTCGAAGACGACCGAAAAGGTCGCTTCGACCGCGAACATGCCGAAGAACTCGGCGTTCCGGTCGGGCCGAAGTTCCAGCAACTCCACGCCGGAAATCCGGTCGAACTCGAAGACGGAACCGTGGTCAAGCCCGAACAGGTCGTCGGCGACCCGCGACCCGGCCGCAAATTCGTCTACACCGCGGACACGCGCCCGTCGGAACAGGTGGTTTCGGTGGCTGAAGACGCCGACCTGCTTGTTCACGATGCGACCTTCGCAAACGACAGAGCCGACCGTGCGAAAAAGACCGCTCACTCGACTGCGGCAGAGGCCGGAAACATCGCCCAACGAGCGGAGGCGGTTCGACTCGCATTGATGCACGTTTCCTCGCGCTACGCGGGCAACGTTTCTGCACATCTTCGGGAAGCCCGCGAGGAGTTCGACGGCGAGGTGTTCGCCCCCGACGATGGCGAAATCATCGACGTCCCGTATCGAGAAGAATAGTGCGAACGAGTAGCGCGAACGAGTAACGAGTTATCCCCGAATGCGGAACGAGCAGAGATTCTGAATGGTCGAATCGACGCAGACGATGGTCTCCCGTTTCCTCGATGTCCCGTTATTTCACGACCGCAAATTCATCTTTGAACATATTTACTAACGGTAAAAAATATTATAATGGGTAGGTATATTAAATAAACTGCGATGAAACAGAATAGAAGAAACCTACTGAAACAGCTCGGAGCGGTTGGTGCAGTTGGATTCGGAAGCGTTGGACTGTCCGGAACGGCGAGTGCACACGTCCAAGACCCCTACGCGGACAGATGGGTCGCGGCGGATTCGAGCAACTATTCGAACACGAACAGGAGTGCGAGTTCGATTAATTGGGTCGTCATCCACGTAACGCAGGGAAGCTATTCCGGGGCCGTCAGTTGGCTCCAGAATCCCGACTCCAACGTCAGCGCCCAGTACGTGATGCGGAACTCCGACGGCCACACCACGCAGATGGTTCACAACGAAGATACCGCGTGGCACGCTGGCGGCACGAACTACAACGCCCACTCCGTCGGTATCGAACACGAAGGCTGGGTCGGCGAGACGAACTTCACCGACGCACTGTACCAGAAATCCGCCAACATCGTCAGTTGGCTCTGTGACACCTACGGCATCTCGAAGACCCATCCAACCGGAGTTGCGCCGTGCGACGCCCGAGACGGAAGCGGCATCATCGGTCACCATCAAGTGCCAGAATCCGATTGCGGCTACAACGACCACACCGACCCCGGTTCGACGTGGGACTGGGACTACTTCATGAGCCTCGTCAACGGTGACAGCGGCGGTGGTGGCGGAAACAGGTTCGCTGACGGCGACCGAATTACGCCGACTGCCAACCTGAATACGCGCGAACAACCCGGAACCGACCAACCAATCGTCGCCACGATTTCGCCCGGCGAAGTCGGCGAAATCATGAACGGCCCAGTCGATAAAGACGGCTACCGCTGGTGGGGCGTCCACTGGCTCGACCGCAACGTGTGGGGCTGGTCGGTCGAACAGTACCTCGCCGACGCATAGGCTCGTCACGACCGACCGGTTCTCTCTTCCCCGTCGGGTGTTTTCCGCGCCGGATTTATATTTCGAGGGCACCTACCGCGAAGCGTGAGCGAGCGAACGAGTGCCCTCGACGTTCTCGTCTACGGCGTTGACATCCAAAGCGGGGACGTGCGGGGTAATTCTCCCTCTTACGCGCTCGTCGTCTACGATGGCGAGCAGGTAGACCGCGATGTCGTTTCCTATCGGAAACTCCGCCGCCTCGTAGAGCGCGACGAACCCGCGCTGTTGGCGACGGACAACATGTACGAACTCGCCGAGAACAAGGACGCCCTCGTCCACTTCCTTCGGGGGCTTCCGGACGTGACGCGACTCGTTCAAGTAACCGGTGCGGAACGACCGGAACCGCTCTCCCGAGTCGCATCCAGACACGGGGTACCTTACGGCAAGAAGCCGATGCGCGAAGCGGAGGCGGCGGCCAGACTCGCCGCGATGAACGTCGGCCACGAAGTAACGGCGTTCACCGACACCACTCGGGTCAAGGTTTCTCGCGGCCGTTCGACCGGAAAAGGTGGGTGGAGCGAAGACCGCTTTACTCGCAGAATCCACGGTTCCGTGAAAGAAACCACCCGAAAAGTCGAATCCGAACTTCGGAGCGCCGGATTGGAGTACGAACGCGAAGTCACCGAAAAGTACGGCGGCTACTCCAACGCGGTGTTCGAGGTGTCCGCACGCCCGGGCGACATTCCGGTTTCCTCCCGTAGAGCGGGCGACGTTCGCGTCGAAATCGAGCGCCTCCGTCGGGATGGCATCGAGTTCGAACCCCTCGTCAAGCGCCGCGACCACGTCATCGTCGGTATCGACCCCGGAACGACCACGGCAGTCGCGCTGACCGGTTTGGACGGGTCGCTCCTCGACGTGTGGAGTACGCGAACCGCGGACACCGCGGACGTCATCGAATGGATAATCGAACGCGGACGCCCGATTATCGTCGCCGCGGACGTGACGCCGATGCCGGAAACCGTCGAGAAGATTCGCCGGAGTTTCGACGCGGCCCCGTGGACGCCCGAAACCGACCTTCCGATTGACGAAAAACAGCATCGAACTCGGGAGGAAAACTACGACAACGACCATCAGCGCGACGCCATGGCCGCCGCGTTTTTCGCCTTCGACGGCCACGAAGACCAGTTCGAGCGCATCGCTCGGAAAGTCCCGGGAGGGATGAATCCGAGCGAAGTCACCGCCCGCGTGGTTGCGGGAGACGAGAGCGTCGAGGCCGCCGTTGAAGCCCTCTCGGACGACCCGGAACCGGAAGAAGAGAAGTCTGAACACACGGTTCGGGAACTCTCCGCCGAGGAAAAGCGAATCAAGCAACTCGAATCGCAGGTCGAACGGTTGCAGTCGCACACTGACGACCTGCGGGAAACCGTGGAAGAGAAAGACGACCGAATCGAGGGACTCGAAGGCGACCTCTCGGACGCCAGACGCGAAGAGCGCGAAAACGTTCGCGCCAGACGCGAAATCTCTCGACTTCAGCGCGAGAACAACCGACTGGAGGACGAACTGGATGACCGTGACGACCGAATCGAGGAGTTGGACGGCAAACTGGAACGACTCAAAGAACTGTGGAAACTCGACCACTCGAACTTCAGCGACGTAGCCGAACAGAAGGCCGGACTCGTCGCCGTCAAACCGATTTCGAAGTTCACCAACGACGCAATCGATGCTGCTCACGAAAGTTACGGACTCGCCGAGAACGACGTGATTTACCTCCGGGACGCGAGTGGAGCAGGTCGCTCGACTGCAAAACGACTCGCGGACATCAGTCCGCGAGTCGTGCTCAAGGCGGGCGGAATTTCGGAGGTGGCCGACGAACTGCTGTTCGACAACGACATTCCGGTCGGGCCTGCGAGCGACGTGACGATTCAGGAAATCGACGAACTCGCAGTCGCGCGTGAAGCGGAAGTAGAGACGGTCATCGAGGAGTGGCGTGACCGGGCGGAAGACCGCCGGAAAGAAGAAAAAACGGAACAACTCGACCAACTCATCAGCGAACACCGCGCCGAGCGCAGGGCCGACGAACGTCGGTCGTCGTCCTCTTCATCTACTTCGTCTTCATCTTCCTCGTCCTCTTCGTTCGGCAATTAGTTCCGAGATTTATTTTTCGAAGCTTGTTCATTCGACAGTTCACCGGAATTCCAGAGAAACGCGCCGGAAATCGCAAGAGCGAATCCGACGAATCCGAGTAGATACGTGGTTTCGACGTAGCACGTCCGCTCCAGGAAGGTATAGTGTATCTCCGAGGCAGAGATATGGCTGATGTGCGCGCTATGATCTCGCCCAACTGCTGGAATGCAACCGCCCGTTGGCCTTGTTGCGACCATTCCGCCGAACAGGAGTGTTCCGATGATTGTTACCCAAAACCCGATTCGTGTCGCTCGTTTCATAGTATTCCCTTCCCTATTGGGAAGAATCTGATGTATCATTCTTTCCCTTACGTCGTCCATTCCACCGAAAACGTCCGCAGGATGTGGAGCAACCAGAGTGCAATTCCGAATCCAACCGCCAGTATCGCCGCGTACAACAACACGTACTCGCTCGTCGTCGTGCCGACTCCCATTCCGAAATATATCGCCGGAAAGAGAGCGAGGCCACCGAGGACGACCAACCAGAGTCCGATTCTCGCCGCGTTCATACCTCGCATTTCTCGCCATCCGACTTGGCTGTTGGGACATTCTCTTCGCTCCGACGAGATGACGTAACCCTAAAGCCGATGAGCCATCTTTTTGCGTGCATGGACGCTTACGACTTAATCTCCCGGAACGCCGACGAGTTAGTGACCGAAGAGGAGGTGCGCGACCTCGCCGCCGACCCCGAAGGCAAGCGCGCCTACGTCGGCTACGAACCCTCCGGTGTCCTCCACATCGGGCACATGCTCACCGCGAACAAACTCATCGACTTGCAGGAGGCCGGTTTCGAAGTCGTCATCCTCCTCGCCGACGTCCACGCCTACCTGAACGACAAGGGCACCTTCGAGGAAATTCGAGAGACTGCGGAGCGCATGAAAGAGCAGTTCATCGCCTACGGACTGGACGAGGAAAACACCGAGTTCCGATTCGGTTCCGAGTTCCAGATGGACGACGACTACGTCCTCGACCTCCACAGCCTCGAACTGGAGACGACGCTCAACCGCGCGAGAAGGGCGATGTCGGAAATCCAGAGCGGCGAATCCACGAAAGTCTCCCAAGCAGTCTACCCCCTGATGCAGGCGCTCGACATTGAATACCTCGACTTAGACCTCGCAATCGGCGGCATGGAACAGCGAAAAGTCCACATGCTCGCCCGCGACACCCTCCCGAGCATCGGCTACGACGCACCGACCTGCATCCACACGCCACTCATCGCCGACCTCGGTTCTGGCGAAGGAAAGATGTCCTCCAGCAAGGGCATCACTATTTCGATGGAGGATTCGACCGAAGACATCGAGGAGAAGGTAAACTCGGCGTTCTGCCCGCCGACCCGCGACCCCGAGGGCGACCTCGAAAATCCGGTGCTTCAAATCTTCGAATACCACGTCTTCCCGCGATTCCAGCAGGTCGTTGTCGAACGTCCCGACAAGTACGGCGGCAATCTCGAATACGACGACTACCACTCGCTCGAAGACGATTTGGAGAGCGGCGAGTTGCATCCGGCAGACGCAAAGAGCGCGCTTTCGTCCTACTTGGACAACCTCATCGCGCCCGGACGAGAAAAGATTCAGCAGGCAGAGTAACGAACTGTTCGTTTTGAGCGCACACCGTTGGAACGCATCTACCATCGCACGTTCGCTACGATGTCCCGCAAGTCGCTATCAATCGCTGGAACTGTGCTCACTCGATACCTTTATAAATTCGTCCCGAAGCTGTCTGCGTTTTACAATACTAAATCCCGCGAAAATGAGGACAAATCCGAGTACAGTCTTTACCGTCACTGTTTCTCCGAGAACGAGCCATCCCGAGGCGGCTGCGAAAATGGGTGCCGCATAAGAGACCATGTTGATTTCAATCGGGCCGAGCTTTTCCAGCAAGTCGAAATAGATGAAGTAGCCGATAGCGCTCGACCCAACGACGAGGTACGCGAGTGCAGTAATCGATTCGATGTTCCACGTAACGTTAGTAACGTTTTCACCGAGACCAAAGCTTGTTAAATGTATGACAATTGCACCGACGACACACGCCCATGCTGTGGTGCCTTCCGTCGAAATGTCATCGTCGATTAGCTGAACGGCAACGCTCCCGAACGCGAAACTCGCCGCTGCACCCACGATTAACAGTTGGCCAACGATATTGTTCGTACCTAGTTCCGAAAGCTCCAATCCACTGACCAAGCCGACGCCAACGAATCCGATGAACAGTCCGCCAATTCCTGCCTTTGTCAGTCGCTCGCTGGGCAGTATTCCCCGTGAAAAGACCGTCGAGAGAATCGGATTCAAACTCACGAGAATCGCTGCAACTGCGCTCGTAACTATTTGTTCACCTAAGAAAACGAGAACGTTGTACACTCCGACTAATAGCACTCCATCGATGACGACTGCAAACACATCACTCCGTGTTTTCGGAATCCAACGTTCGGAAACGAGCCATGCGTAGCCCAACATAATGATTGCAGCGAGGTCATATCGTATCGCCGCAAAAAGAACCGGCGGGAAGTAGTCCAATCCTGCTTTGATAGCCATGAAAGCGATTCCCCAGAGTGCTGCCAGAGCGACAAAAAGAATGAAATTTTTGTAATTTGCCATGAAACGCTCTTGCGTAGTGATTCTACCGACAATCTCTTTAATGATTCTTATAATATTTTATATTATTTTAAGCTATAGCAGCGAACGAAAAAGTTTGGCCGTCGCTCTTTCCAGCTTTATCGAAGCATGTTCTCTTGATTCAGCCGCTGGCCCATATCAAGTTTTCCACAGTCGATGACGTGCCCGTCATCTTGATAAATGTAGGTGCTTCCATCTTCCAGATGGAACATCGGTGTTCCCGAGAAGTGTTTGTGCTGGATTGCGGTTTCTTCGGCGACGTAGTTGCCGTGCTTTTCACCAGCAGGTATGACCTCGAATCGTCCGGGGTTCGTTACTTCGCCGTCCGGATGGCGGAGTTTACCTTCAGTGAGGTACAGCGTTTGGAGGGTCGGGTGATAGTGTGTGGGGAACTCGGCACCCTCCTCTATTTTGACCAGTTCGTACACTTCACCTGTTGCACGACTCGTGTAGAGCACTTTGTTGTACACTCCCTCAAAACGATCTCCAGGGAGTGGCACCCAGTCGTACTCCTCGTGGTCGCCTAGTTGTGTGAATGCTGCTTCGATTTCGGACTTTGATCTATCAACGCTCATATGACATTAATATTCATTACACATACTAAATTATATGTTGCTTAATATTTCTTAACTTGTGTAGTTGAAAAAATCTAATATTAATCTACTAAAATAATATTTAGGTCTAGAGAATAAAATACGTTCAAAAAATGTAGCATGAACTCCCCAAAACGAACGGTAAAAATCTCTATTTCAGCGCTTAGAACAGTCGAACCGGCGATCGTCCGATTGGTGCTCGATTACTCGAATCCGCCGCCCATCATCGCACCCATTCCGAAACTCTCCAGCACGCCCGAAACGAGTCCCCACGCGGTCAGGACGAAGCCGAGGACGACGAGGGCCATCCCTGCCGCGATGATGTAACTTTCGAGTGCGATAACCGCGATTCCGGCGACCAGTGCGAGCAGACCGACGATGCCTTTGGCACCGAGTTTTCCAAGCATAGCCCGGACTCTGTCCGGAAGCGTCTTAAAAGTGGCAGTTGCGCGGATTGATTCGTCTCGTTCGGAAATTTCTAAGGGGCGTGTCGGCGTATCTGGCGCGGGACAGCGGATTTAAAACCAATGACCTCCAACTGTGGGGTATGAGTGACAACAGCGGACGCAATAACCTCCGCATGCCTGACGATGATGAGGTATTCGCTACCGTCACCAACATGCTCGGTGCGAATCGCGTCAAAGTTCGGTGCGCAGACGGAACGGAACGAACCGCTCGAATCCCCGGGAAGATGCAAAAGCGCGTGTGGATTCGGGAGGACGACATCGTCCTCGTAGAACCGTGGGACTGGCAGGACGAGAAAGCCGACATCAAATGGCGCTACGACAAACAGCAGGCCGACCAACTGCGTGAAGAAGGGCATATCGGCTAACACCTTTTACGACGGTCGAAAGCCAGCGTCCGCGTCGATTTGACGCGGACGCTGGCAGTCTTCTTCACGGGCGATGTCCGTGACGGAACGAGATAGCTCTGCTATCTCGCATTCCCGTAAAAGCTGTACCAAAAGCACCGAAAGACGTTCCAGCTCCATTCAGTCGTCGGCCCGCTCGCTCGTCGTTTTACTCCTCGCTCGCGGTGTCTCAAAATTGGCGTTCAATTTTGATGGCTCGGAAGACCGCAGGTCTTCCGGTGAACTGCTGGCCACTGGCGGTTGTGTAGACTGCTGATTTCTGGGAATGTGTAAATCGCTGCTTTTCTGCGGTTATTCCTTCGGCCTACCACTCACAGTGGGAACTCGATTTGCTCTTCCCCTGTTCGTTATTTTCATAGCTACGGTACCACATCGCAATCGGAAATCTCGACCGTTTCCGCATTCGGGTTAAATACTGAGTGCATAATTCGGAGCACGATGTCACAGAATCTGTCTCCCGAGGAGTTGGATGTAGACCACGACGCCGAATTTCCGAACGTCATCGAAGCACTCCACACCCGGCGGTCGGGGCACAACTTCGACCCCGATGAGGAGTTGGACGAAGAAACGCTGGAAGAACTGATTCGAGACGCGGCAATCGCCCCGTCTTCGTACAACCTCCAGCCGTGGGAGTTCGTCTCGATTCAAGACGACGAACGATTGGACGAAATCGTAGAAATCGCCTACGGCCAAGAACACATCCGCGATGCTGGAACCGCAATTTTGGTCGTGGGTCACACCGACGCGAAGACGGCAGACCGCGTTTTTGACGAGTGGGTCGAAGCGGGCCGACTGGACGAGGAAACTGCGGCGGAGACGAAAGCCCAGACGGTCGGCATGTACGACGACGAGCAGATGGGCCGCGACTACGCGATTCGGAACGCCAGCCTCGCCGCCGAGAATCTAATGGTCTCCGCACACGCGAGAGGACTGACCGCCACGCCGATGATTGGGTTCGACCAAGAGCGTATCACGGAGTTCCTCGACCTGCCCGACGACGAGATTCCAGTGATGCTTCTCGCAGTCGGCCCAAGCGGCGGCGAGGAATCCGACCGTCTTCCTCGGCGCTCTGTCGAAGAAATCCTGCACAAGGAATCGTACTGACCGAAAAAATCACAGTATTCAGGACGAATCGTCGTCTTCGAAACAGGCCACCCTTTTACCGCTCCTCCCCATAGACGGGGATAGATGAGTGAGGAGTACGGACTGCTTGACCCAGAGAACACCGAGGCACCCGGCGACGAGTGGGAGGAAATCGACGTTTCCGACACTGAAGCCGACCGCATCGCGCGAAAGCGCGACCGAGAGTTCAGCCAATTCAGAGAGCGGGTCAAAGACTCAGACCAGTTCAAAGTCGAGCAGTCCGTCTTTGACGACGCCACGCTCGCTGCGCTGTACAAACTCGTGCAGGACGGCTACGTGCAGGCGTTCGGCGGGCCGATTTCGTCCGGCAAGGAAGCGACCGTCTACAGCGCGCTTGGGGACGAGGAGAACGGCGAAGTCGCAGTCAAAATCTACCGAATCAATGCGAGCAACTTCCGCGACATGCGTGAATATCTCGTCGGTGACCCGCGATTCGAGGAACTCGGCGGAGACAAAAAACGGGTCGTCCTCGCATGGGTTCGCAAGGAATTTGCCAACTTGAAGCGCGCGATAAAAGCGGGCGTTCGGGTGCCGGAACCTCTTGCAGTCCAGCGAAACGTGCTGGTGATGGAGTTCATGGGTAACGACGGTAGACGAGCGCCGACGCTCGCGGACGCCCGACTCGAAAACCCCAAAACGGCCTACGAAGTCGTCAGGGAGTACATGCGCCGATTGTTCGATTCAGGCCTCGTCCACGGCGACCTTTCGGAGTATAACATCCTCGTCAGCAACGGCGAACTCTGCATTATCGACGTAGGACAGGCCGTAACCTACCACCACCCCAACAGCGGGGAGTTTCTGACTCGGGACTGTGCGAACATCGCGTCGTTCTTCCAGCGGGAAGGAATGGAGGTTCACGGTGACGAACTGGAAACGTGGATTCGGGAGAACGCAGACCCGGATAAATAAAAACGACCGCGCTTACGCAACTCGCTGGACGATTTTTCGGCTGACGTACCCCGAGGAAATCGACGCGCCGATGTACCAAACCAGCCACACCTGTAGCGGCCCGACGATTGTCGCCGTCCACGCGATTTGGCCGATAACCGGGAAGAAGAACGCCACTGGCGTGATTGCGGCGGCAGGCGACGTGAGTACCCATCGGAGCCAAATGAACGCCGGAGCGGTAACTAGAAGGCTCCATACCATCGGTCGAACACTGCTTTTCATCATCTTTAGCTGGCTCTGCATCAGCTCTTGTTGTTCCTCACGCAGATCGTCCAGTTCGTCCTCGTCTCCCTCTTTTCGGGCAGTTTTCACGTTCTCCTGAAGCGTTTTCATCTTCTCCTGAAGCCGCTCCATTCGCTCCGTGTCGCGGAGCTTCGTCTGCAAAATCGCGGTGTACAGCCCCGTCGTTCCCGCGAGGGTGAACATGAACAGCGAGAACGGAAGCCACACCGCGAGCGGCGAGAGAAGCGGCGAAACGACGGTGACAATAGCCGCCTCTATCGGCTGAACAAAGTAGCCGGTAAACAGGCCGACTGCCAACAGCCCCGCCAGCTTATCGTATTTCGACCACGAACCGCCGTTCTTCGATTCCATATCTGTGTGTTATTTTCAATCCCTTATCAACATTTCCCACGGCTGTATTTCTGAGCCGTGTCTCGAATTTCCTCAGCTTACGACTTCTCATCTGTGGCAGAGAAGACAGCACCCGTTTCGGAAGACGACGCGACCACCGAAAACGGCAGACGACACAACCGGGAAGTTGCCAGTAAACTCACCGCGAACGAGGAGCGATAGCGACGAGTGAGCGGGCCGACGAACCCCCGAAGGGGGTGAGGAGTGCTTTTAGTCTATATTTTGTCAGGAAGGGGAATCAAAAGCATGCGTGATTCGCGCATGCTTTTGGCTCCCGACCGCAGCAAAAGGTGGGAGGGGAAGGGCTTAAATCGCGTCAGGTGGTAAGAGCGGTTATGAAGCACGTGACGATACCGCAGGACCGAATTGGCGTTCTCATCGGCGAAGGCGGTGAGACAATGCGAGAGATTGAGAATCGTGCGGACGTGCGCCTCGACATCGACTCCGACGACGGTTCGGTACGGGTCGAAAAGAACGGCGACCCCGTACGCGGACTGAAAGCGCCGGAAATCGTCAGAGCGATCGGTCGCGGATTTGCTCCGGACGAAGCGCTTGCGCTGCTCGAAGACGACCTGATGCTGTTCGACCTCGTGGACATCGACGCGGCGGCCCGCAACAAAAACGACCTCCAGCGACAGAAAGGCCGACTCATCGGCGAGAACGGTAGAACTCGGCAGCTGATGGAGGAACTGACGGGTGCCGACGTGGTTATCTACGGAACGACGCTCGGTATCATCGGGCAGCCACAGCAGGTGGAGACGGTTCGAAGCGCCGCCGAAATGATTCTCGACGGTGCGCCACACGGCGCGGTGTATTCGTTCCTGGAACGCAAGCGAAACGAAATGAAACAGCAGGGAATGGAATACCACCAGTTCAGCGGCTGAGGCTGTTTTCGATTCGGTATTCGTTTCCATTTCCTGTATAAATACTACTCTGTTACTGTGTAGCATCCCCCTCGGATCGGCGTTTGTGGCACGTTCGCACGCAGCCAAGAAAAGATTTATATAGAATCGCAATCAACCCATGTGATGACTATGTCACAGCCAATGGGCAATCAGCCACTTATCGTTCTTTCAGAGGACAGCCAGCGAACCTCCGGACGCGACGCGCAGTCCATGAACATCACCGCCGGAAAGGCGGTAGCAGAGGCAGTACGTACCACTCTCGGCCCGAAAGGGATGGACAAAATGCTCGTCGATTCGATGGGCGACGTCGTCGTCACGAACGACGGTGTCACCATCCTGAAAGAGATGGAAATCGAGCACCCGGCGGCCAACATGGTCGTCGAAGTGGCCGAAACGCAGGAAGACGAAGTCGGCGACGGAACGACCAGCGCGGTCGTCGTTGCCGGTGAACTTCTCCAGAAGGCAGAAGACCTCCTCGAACAGGACATCCACGCGACCACGCTCGCACAGGGATACCGACAGGCCGCAGAGAAGGCCAAGGAAGTCCTCGAAGACGCCGCAATCGAAGTCGATGCGGACGACACCGAATACCTCGAAAAGATCGCCGCCACGGCGATGACCGGCAAGGGCGCGGAGAACGCCAAAGACCACCTCGCAGAACTCGTCGTCAACGCCGTCCAGAGCGTCGCTGATGACGACGAAATCGACACGGACAACATCAAAGTCGAGAAGGTCGTCGGCGGCACCATCGACAACTCCGAACTCGTCGAAGGCGTCATCATCGACAAAGAGCGCGTCCACGACAACATGCCGTACTTCGCAGAGGACGCAGACGTTGCCCTCCTCGACGGCGCACTCGAAATCAAGGAGACGGAAATCGACGCCGAAGTCAACGTCACCGACCCAGACCAACTCCAGCAGTTCCTCGACCAAGAGGAAAAACAGCTCCGTGAGATGGTCGATTCGCTGGTCGATGTCGGCGCTGACGTCGTCTTCGTGGACGGTGGCATCGACGACATGGCACAGCACTTCCTCGCGCAGGAAGGCATCCTCGCCGTCCGACGCGCGAAATCCAGCGACATAGACAAACTGGCCCGCGCGACGGGCGCAACGCTCGTGAACAGCGTTGACGACATCACGGAAGATGACCTCGGATTCGCCGGTAGCGTCGCCCAGAAGGACGTTGGTGGCGACCAACGTATCTTCGTGGAAGACGTCGAAGAGGCAAAATCGGTCAGCCTCATCCTCCGCGGCGGCACGGAACACGTCGTTGACGAAGTCGAACGCGCAATCGACGACAGCCTCGGTGTCGTTCGCGTCACGCTCGAAGACGGCAAAGTTCTCCCCGGCGGCGGCGCTCCGGAGACGGAACTCGCCCTCGCCCTGCGCGACTACGCCGACAGCGTCGGAGGCCGCGAGCAGTTGGCCGTCGAAGCGTTCGCCGACACGCTCGAAGTCATTCCACGCACGCTCGCCGAGAACGCCGGACTCGACCCCATCGACTCGCTCGTTGACCTCCGTAGCAAACACGACGGTGGCGCGGAAGCGTCGGGCTTGGACGCCTACACGGGCGACATCGTGGACATGGAAGAAGACGGCGTCGTCGAACCCCTCCGAGTCAAAACGCAGGCAGTGGAGAGCGCGACGGAAGCCGCTGTCATGCTCCTGCGCATCGACGACGTTATCGCCGCAGGCGAACTGAAGGGCGGTCAGGTTGGCGACGACGACGACGACGCAGGCGGCCCACCAGCAGGCGGCATGGGTGGCGGCATGGGCGGCATGGGCGGTATGGGTGGCATGGGCGGCGCGATGTAAGACCGGCCACAGCCTAACCACACAACCGCATTTCAAACCGCGTTTCGCAACCGCATCGCTACCGACTACCTCGAATTTTTGTTCGAACGGCGCTATCCGACTTTTTTAGAATTATTCGTCCGACGAGTCGTATCGCTCCGCCAGAATCAGATACGGTTCGATAGTCTCCCGATGGCAAGCAAGCGTGATGATGCCGTCCTCGACGCTGACGAATCCGGAATCTTCGAGTTTCGGGAGATGGCTGTGATGCAGTTGAGCGTAGATTCGTCGCGGTTCGCTATCCGACTTCTCGGATGCGATTTTCTGTGCAAGACTCGTTACGGACTGCTCCCCGTCGAGTAGTTCCCGAAGCACGAGTCGTCGTCGTTGACTGGCGAGTGTCGAGAAAACAACTGACGGTGCGGGCGTGTCAATGTCGTCTGGAATGGGCATCTTGGATGGAGGGCGCAGTTCGGTTGGAAATCTGTACTCTCGCTGTATTGATTTATATACGCCAGCCAATCTCAACGTTGGCCTTACAATTCAGGCTTTTTATGCTACTTCCCGAGGATGGCGTTCGAGACGAGGCGAGACTGCGCGCGTCGGAGTCGTTCCGAGACGGACTGCTTGCTGATTCCTAACTTCGAACTCAACTCTTCGAGTGTCGCATCGCGTGGAACGTTGAAATAGCCGACCTCGTATGCGGCGACGAGCGCCTCAAGTTGCGGTTCGGTCAACTGAAACGTTGTGTCATCGTCGCCCGGGGTGTACAACCGTTTGAGCGAGAAGTCGATGGTTTTCTCGGTGCAGAACTGTTGAAAATCGCCTAATGCGTCGCGGTCGGGAAATCGAATGCGCCGCCGCCAAACGCCCGCCTTTCCGTGTCCTGCCATCGGAATAGCACCGACGTTTTGGTACGCGGGATACACTTCCTGCAGGTCGCTTCGAGACAGTTCCAACCGATACAGCTTCCGGGTGTCGAGGTCTTCGATAATCGCGTGTGAGGCAATCGTCGTGTCCGTTTCGAGAGCGGTGTCGAACGCGGTAAAATCGCCGCCGCTCGCCCAGACGATGACGAGCGGTGTGTACCCCTGTGCGACCATCTGTTGGTCGAGTTCGACGGTCATTTCGGGAACCGCTTCGAGCGTCGGTGTTAACGCGAGGGTCGGAGCGTGAATCGTAAACTCCGCGATAACGCTCATTACCGGGGTGACTCGTCCGGGGGTCTAAGTGTTTACTGAAAACGGAGACGAGCGGCTATTCCTCGATGTCGAGTTTGAACTGCTCGTGTTCGCTCGCGGCGTTCAACACGACGCTGGTGTTGCTCTCTTTGATGTCCGGGTCGATGAGCAGTTTTTTGATTTGTTCGTTCATGCCGTCCGTATCTGTGAACTTTCCGATGGCGATGATGTCGTAATCTCCCGTCACTTCGTACACGCTTATCATCTGGTCGTGGTCTTGCAGTCGGTCGGTCACTTCCGGGAGCGCGTTCCCCTCGACCTTCAACTGGACGACTGCGGTCACGTCGTAGCCGAGTGCGTCGTAATCCACGCGCGGACTATATCCTTGGATGACACCTCGTTCCTCCAAATCCGCCAGATGGTTCGAGATAGTTGTCACCGAAACATCAAGTTTCTCCGCGAGACTCCGAAGACTTGCTCGACCGTCACCAAGTAGTTCGTTTACTAACTTCGCATCCAGATTTTCATACGTCATTACACCAACCATCCCACTCCAAGCATTAGAATTTAACGAATATCCAATTCTGGGCAAAAATTGCACAATTGACCAACCGTTACAGTTTTAATGATGGATGTATTTACGTAGGCTGTCGATAAAGATGACAGACGGAAATATTGCCGCGAAAGAAGAGAAAGGGTTGGGGAAAGAAGAACAGGACGTTTTAGAAGCAATCGAATGCGAAAACGTAGATTTCGTCCGCCTCCAGTTCACCGACATCACGGGGACAGTCAAAAACGTCAGCATCCCAGCTCACCAAGTCGAGAAGGCCTTCGACGAAGGTATCTGGTTCGACGGTTCTTCTATCGAAGGCTTCGCTCGCCTACAGGAGAGCGACATGCGTCTCGAACCCGACCCGTCCACGTTCGCGGTTCTCCCGTGGCGCTCTAACGGCGAAACCGCGAGCGCGCGCCTCATCTGTGACGTGGTGAACACCGACGGAACGCCGTTCTCCGGCGGCCCACGACAGGTTCTCAAACGCGTTCTCGACAGAGCCGACCAGATGGGGTACTCCGTGAGTATCGGCCCGGAACCCGAGTTCTTCCTGTTCGAAAAGGACGAGGGTGGCAAAGCAACCACTATCCCGCACGACTCCGGCGGCTACTTCGACCTCGCGCCGAAGGACATGGCGAGCGACGTGCGCCGTGAAGTCATCTTCACGCTGGAACAGATGGGCTTCGAAATCGAAGCCAGCCACCACGAAGTCGCGGACGGCCAGCACGAAATCAACTTCAAATACGACGATGCGCTCTCCGCCGCGGACAATATCGCAACCTTCCGCGCCGTGGTTCGCGCCGTCGCAGAACAAAACGACATCCACGCCACGTTCATGCCGAAACCCATCTCGGCGATTAACGGGTCGGGCATGCACTGCCACATGAGCCTCTTCGACGAGGACGGTAACGCCTTCGCCGACGGCGACGACGAGTTCAACCTCTCCGAGACGGCGTACAACTTCATGGGCGGCATTCTCAACCACGCGGAAGCGTTCACGGCAATCACGAATCCGACTGTCAACTCCTACAAACGTCTCGTTCCCGGTTACGAGGCTCCGGTCTACGTCGCGTGGAGCGGTGTGAACCGATCGGCGCTCCTCCGTGTTCCGGACGCGGCAGGCACGAGTTCGCGCTTCGAAATCCGCAGTCCAGACCCGTCGTGCAATCCATACCTCGCACTCGCCGCCGTCATCAGTGCTGGATTGGAAGGTATCGAAAATGACGCCGACCCCGGCGAACCTGTACGTGAGGACATCTACGAGTTCGACGACGAGAAGCTTGATGACTACGGCATCACCATGCTCCCCGGTAACCTCTCGGAAGCAGTTGACGCGCTTCAGACGGATGAAGTCATCACGGAGGCGCTCGGCGACCACGTCGTCGAGAAGTTCACCACGGTCAAAACCACCGAGTACGACGACTACAAAACCTACGTCAGCGGCTGGGAAAAAGAGCGCTACTTGGAGAAGTTCTAACGCGGCCGATTCAGTCGTTTTTATCGCTTGTTTTTCGTTACTGTCCCGCGATTCGCGGATAGGCGACGACGCCTGCCTGAACCACTGCATTGACGACGAACACCGCGACGAGCGGAATCGATAGTTCGAGTCCGACGTAAGAGAGGACGCCGAGCGCGACAAGTCCGGCGGCGCCTGCAATCGGGGTTACTGACCCATCTGGGGGGCCGACTCCCCACCACAACAGCAAGGCACCCACCGTACCACCGAGCGCGGCGACAGCGTCGAGCATGCCGTGGTCGGTCGTTGGTGGTTGCAGTGCCAACAGCACCGCGACCAGCGCGATGACGACCGCGAGTCCGAACGCGGGAGTCGGTCGCCAGCGGAGTCCCTTGACGACGAACGCGAGATACGCGAGGCCAACCGCAACGCCGACGATGACGTCGATTGCGAAGTGAACGCCGATGATGATTCGAGACAGGATGACCAGCGTGACGATAACCGCGGCTCCGGCGATTCGTATCCCGCGATTCCATCGGTCTACCGCCAACGCGAGAACACCCCAGAAGACGGTGGAGCCGATGGCGTGGCCGCTCGGGAAGCCGTAGCCACTCGAATCGACGATTCGGAGTGTTTCGTTCGGCCGGGCAAGTGCGAAAAACTCCTTCAGCGCGAGCGTCAACGCGAGCGCGCCCAGCGTAACGGCGAGGACGAACGCGAATCGCTCTCGGTCGTCGTTGAACCAGTAACAGAGCGCGCCGACGACGAAGAGAAGCCACACGTCCCCGAGTTGCGTGACGTAGGTGAACAGTTCGGGTGCCCATCCCGGTAACACCTCACGAAACGCTTCGATGATGCCCCAGCCCCGACTCATGGTTAGGAACGCCAGTCCCGGATTCGCCCGCCGACGCGACCGGGGACGCCGACCGCACTAACGCCGAATCCAACGAGAACCATCAGCGTGTACAGTCCGAGGGTCGAGAGCCAGATAACGAGCATGGCGGCGATGGCCCATCCGCTTTCGAGCCATCGGAACGCGCCGAGCGTCATCACTGTCCCGTAGAGGAGAACGAGATACGGCCCCCATCCGCGGGCGTGGCCGCGCCGCATCCGTCTGCGGACGTATCGCTTTAGCTCCGACTTCAGTTCGGGTTTCTGAACCGTGCGCTCATCAACGTCTTGCTCGAACTCCTCGAACTCCGATTGGAGACGCTCTACGTCGCCGTGCAGTTCGAGGATGTCCGGGGCGGACTGCTCTGTATCGTCGGTCATGTACTCTCCTGAGTCTACCTGCTGTTTGCTGTTGGTTGCCCCCGCATCTTTAGTTTTCCTGAAAGACCCTCCGGCGAGAACTGCGTTCACCACCGCCCCTAACAGGAGGACGATTGCACCCAGATAGAGCCACGAAACCAGCAACAGCGCGCCGCCGAGGACGCCGTAGGCGGCGAACTGCGCCGCGGATTCAACGTATACTTGAAACAGTGCTTGGAGGGCAACCCAGCTAACCGTCGCCAGTATCGTCCCCGGAAGCGCCTCTCGAACCGTCACGTCCGCATCCGGAAAGAAGTAATAGAGGGGGAGAAACACCGGTGCGAGTGCAAGGAGGACGACGACCGAGGAGAGCGGTTTCACGAACGGAACCCACGCAAACGCGGAGAAGACGACGCTTCCGAGCGCGACGCCGACGAGTGCCAACCCGATGACGACCACGACGGTGGACGCATCGACAAGCGTTTCGAAAAACGACTCCTCGTGGTTCGAATCGTACACCCGCGAAAACGCCTTGTCGAGGCCGCGAAACACGCGGAGCGTACTCCACAGGAGGACGAAAAAACCGATAACCGTCGCACCTCCACGACCCGACCGGGTGGTAAACGCCTCGTAAATCACTGCTTCCGCGGCGGGTGAGAGAAACTGCTGGCCAGTTCGAACGATTTCGGTGGCGATGCCCTCGCCGCCGACGACCGAGACGAGCGCGAGTCCGAGGAGAAGCGCAGGGAGTATCGAGACGAACGCGTAAAATGCGATTCCGGCGGCGAGAAACGTGATTTCCTGTTCACGCACCTCGGCGGCGATTTCGCGTGTAGTTACTCGAAAATTCACACTTGCTACTTCCACGAAATCGCACAAATAATTTCGCTACGTCTCGGTCGCGCTTCGGATTTCCTCGACGCTTGCGGGCGTCTTGAACGTCGTTCCGCCGTAGTGCGCGCGCGATGCTTCGTGACCCGCGTCACGAAGACGCTCCAAAAACGCGTCCATACCGGAGGCAGAGCGCGTCCATTGCTTGCAGAGGCGGTGTTGGTCGTAGTGGGTCGGTTCGTGCAACTCGCCGGAGAGCGCGTCGAGGAGTTTGTTCGCCTTCTTCGCGCTTCCCATATCTTCGGTCACGTTTTCGCGCACTTCCGCCACGAAGTCCGCGTCGTGAGTCACGCCGAGCCACACCGGGCCAGCGGTGAGAACGCGGTTGCCGTCGCAGGCCGGGCAGGTTTCGGGCTGGTTCGCAATCAGGCCGTATTCGTACTCTCGATGCAGGCAGTCCTCGCAGTGGTAGATGTGGCCGAGTTCGTCTACGGCGTTGTTCGCATCCGTCGCGCGATGGTCGAGTTCGAGATAGGTTCTGACGTAGTGGCTCGTCGCGTGGGTCAGAATCGGCCTGACGCCAGTGTCGTACCGCGCGGCAGTTCGAGCGAGTGCGGAGAGGAGAATGCGAACCCCGACTTCGGCGTGATAGTCGGTGTTCCGCGGAATCGCGCTGTACTTTCTGACGCCGCTGTGGAAGTGCGCGCCGCAGAGGGGTGCCGTATCCGTCGCCGTCACGCAGACGAGGTCGCGGGTGTTGGCGAACGCGGCGTCCGCGAAGGGCATCGGCGTTCCGAACGGGTCGATGTCAACGATGTCGAACACCGACTCGTGCATCAGCGCGTTGGCGTTTCGGTGGACGACTTCGCCCGGCAGGTCGTTCCGCTCGAAGTTCTCGCGGCAGAGTTCCACTGCGTCGGGGTCGATGTCGGCGCAGGTCACGTTCCAGTCGTTTTCGGCGGCGCGAACCCCGCGGATTCCCGAGGCCGCCATCGCGTCGAGATAGCTCTCGGCCCGCGGTTCTCGGTCGCGGTAGGTTCGCAGGACGGCGACGGTCAGGTCGCGGTTCAACTCCTGTACCGGGTTGAAAAACACGTCGTCGGTGATGCTGTCCCCGTCCTGTTCCGGGACGACCACCTCGACTCCTCCTTCGCGGACGTTCATAACGTGAATTCTGCGTTCCGTGCCGAAAAGCCCAGCGAGTTCCATCAGGACGGTTTCGAACGGACGCCTCTGCGGAACCTGGTGGCAACGGGCGAGCGACCAACGGAACGAGTGGCGAAGCCACGAGTGACTGCCTGAGCGAGGGCGGGTTTGGAGACGTGATTTACAAACGACACTGTACCACCTGTCGCACTCACAGTAATTACGCAAAAAATCAGTCCCGCTACCCGCTATCGGAATGGGTTTATTCGGCCCGTCCGAACCGCCCATCCGTGCGTCCGGTGTCCCATTCGTCCCGTCGTCCGAAATTGTTCACGGAGGGGGAGCTATGAACCCCGTCCAACAGTGGCAAGCCGACCTCGACGACGTGGAGTCGCTGACGCCGAAAATAGTGAATCGAATCCTCAAAGTTCACGACGACCGAGGGATGCAGGCAATCGAAGCGGTGTCCGAAAAGCGGGTGAAACAGTACCGCGATTTCGTGGTCGTCGTCGGATTCGAGGACGAGTACATCGTGGAGGGCGGCTGTACCTGCCGGGATAGCGAATACAATTTAGACCCCGACGACCCGACCGACCTTTGCTGGCACGTCCTCGCCGCGAAAATCGCCCGGCGAATCGACGCGATGGACGACCACGACATGTGGTATTCGGACGTTCGGGAATTTCTGTAAACTCGGCTTTCCCGGCTTTCTCGGCTACGCTTCGGCGCAAATATCCACGAAGTTTCGGAGAATGCGAAGCCCCGTCTCGCCGCTCTTTTCGGGGTGGAACTGCGTTCCGAAGACGGTTCCCGATTCGTTAGCGACGATGCTGGGGAATCGAGTGCCGTAGTCGGTTTCCGCCACAACCGCGTTCTCGTTCTCGGGAACGGCGTAGTAGGAGTGGACGAAGTAGGCGTACTCTCCATCGACGCCCGCTGCGATTGGGTGGTCGCGCTCCACCGACAGTTCGTTCCAGCCCATGTGCGGAACTTTCTGTCCCTCGCCGAATCGGACGTTCGTTCCCGGGACGAAGTCCAGTCCGGTGACTTCTCCTTCCCCGGCGCGTTCTGCTTCTTCGCTCGTCGTCAACAACATCTGCATGCCGAGACAGATGCCGAACACGGGCGTCCCGCTTTCTGCGGCCTCAACGAGTGCGTCACGGTACGGCCCGGCGTTTTCGACGCCCTCTCGGAACGCGCCGACGCCCGGCAGGACGATTCCGTCCGCTTCTTCAAAGGTGGCAGGGTCGTCGGAGATTTCGACGTCCGCTCCGGCGCGTTCGAGGCCGCTGACGGCGCTCCGGAGGTTGCCGAGTCCGTAATCTACGACCACGACGGAGACGGTTTGTTCTCGCATGCGTTCTCTTTGTTCCATATCTTTCGGTAGTGACTCGGTGCACAAACTGTTTTGCGTTCACCCCGATTCTCCCGATACATCTGCTCATATATGTGTTTATAGCTGACATAGTATATACACAAGGAAAGAATAGGAAGATTTAACAAATAACTGCCGAACCGATAACATGATTTCAGCATGGTGAAACGACGCACCTTCATCCGAACCGCGAGTGCCGCAGGAATACTCGGTCTTGCTGGTTGCACGGGCGACAACGACGATTCCGGCAACGACGGCGACGGAAGCACGACGCCCGGAACGGGTACGGGAACCTCAACGAAGAGCGGTGACGGTGAGACGGTCAACTTCATCCTCACGCCCGCCGAGGCGTCCGTGAACGTCAAACAGCAGTACAAGGGACTGTTCGACTACATCGAAAGCGAAACCGGTGTCACGGTCGAATCGACCAAAGCGGCAAGCTACCCCGCCGTGTTTCAGGCGCTCAAAGGCGGACGCGGTGACCTCGCTGATGCATCGCCCACGCTGGCAGTCGTCGGCGACGAGGAGAACGTCACCGATGTCGTCGGTATCCGCGTCGCATACGGTTCGGCAAAATACTTCTCGCTCATCTCCACCACCCCGGACAGTGGTGCCAACAACCTCTCCGACCTCGAAGGCGAGTCCGTCACGTTCGGTTCCAAAATCTCGACCAGTGGGTCGCTCTTCCCGCTCTACATGCTCCAAGAGGCGGGACTCGACATCGGCAACGCCCCCGAAGGAACTCCGAATGGTTTCGACGGTCAGTGGGCCGGTGACCACGACACTGCACTGAATCAGATGATGAACCGACCCGACGTAATGGCGGCAGGGACGGGTGCGTTCGTCGCCGCACCGCACATTCCGAAAGACCAGTTCCCATCACGGTTCAAAGAGATGTCCTCCGAGTTCGACAACGCCGGAAGCGAAGACGAGGAACTGAAACTGCTGAAGGCGTCGCAACCGATTCCGCGCGCTCCGATTCTCTCCCGCTCCAACTGGGATTCGCCGAAGCGTGAGGAAGTCGAGCAGGCGCTTATCGACGCAACCGAAGAAGACCTCAAAGGCGACGCAAGCGGCGACAACGAACTCTGGTTCACGGGCGTCCAAGAAGGCGACGTGAACGACTACGACCCTGTCAAGAACGTCAAAAACTCGCTCGGTCTCGAATTCGGCAACTAACCGTTCGAATCGTTTCGCACCTCTTTAATATCGAACTGCTTTCTACCTTCATACGAAGCGGTCAACGATTGGCCTATGGCGGGTAAACACGGATACAAGAATGAGCACCATCAAAGTAGAGAACCTTAGTAAATCGTACGGTGATGTGCAAGCACTCAAGGACGTGTCGTTCGAGATACCCGACGGCGAGTTCGTCGTCCTTCTCGGCGAGTCCGGTGCAGGGAAATCGACGCTTCTTCGCTGTCTGAACGGACTGACGAAGCCTACTTCGGGAAGCGTCACCATCGGCGGCGAACCGATTACCGGGCCACGGGACGACGTGGCGATGATTTTCCAGCAACACTACATCATCGGTCAGTTGAGCGCGTACGCGAACGCACTCACTGGGTCACTCAACCGAACGTCGTTTTTCCGGAGTCTGTTCCAGTGGAACGACAGGGCGGACAAAATGGAGGCCCTTCGTGCGCTCGACACTGTCGGACTGCTCGACGAAGCAGGCCAGCAAGCGAGTCGCATGAGCGGGGGACAGCAACAACGAGTCGGTATCGCTCGCGCGTTGGTTCAGACGCCGAACCTGCTGCTCGCGGACGAACCCGTCGCGAGTCTCGACCCAGCGAGCGCGGAAAGTGTGATGGGATACATTCGGAATGCGGCGGGCGAACGGGATTTGACGACGATTGCCAGTCTCCATCAAGTCAACTTGGCGCGGGAGTTCGGTGACCGATTCCTCGGTATGAAAGGTGGGGAAGTCGTCTTCGACGGCTATCGTGAGGACTTCTCCATCGACGTGGTGGACGAAATATACGGCAACATTCAGACGGAAGCGATTCGCGGCAACGAAGAAACTGAGGCAAACGCATGAGTGGGAAACCGGGAGAACGGATACGAGCGTACTTTGGTATCGGCTACAGCGGTGAAAACAACGTCGAACGACGCTTGATGGATTTAAAACGGGCCAAGACGGTAAAACGGCTCGGATGGCTCGTCGGGTTTGCTGGATTCGCGTATCTCTTTTTGTTCTCGCTTTCGCAGGTCAACTTCTCGATTTCGGAACTCATCGAATACTGGCCCGTCTTCCGCGATGCACTCGGGGAGTTCTTCCCGATAACGACCTACTTCGGCGTGATTCCATTCATCGACTTCGGTCAGTACTGGCAGTTCATCACGGTCGAACAACCGGTTCAGAACGGAACGTCGTTCACGGAAGCCGCGTTGACGACGCTCGCAATCGGGTTCGCGGGAACCGCTCTCGGTGTTCCCGGTGCACTTCTCTTCGGCGTTCTCGGCAGTGAGCGAGTGACGCCCTTCCCGTTCAACTTCATCTTCCGCGGCGTGATGAGCACTATTCGCTCGATTCCCGCGCTGGTGTGGGCAATCATCTACATTCCGCTCGGTGGACTGTCGCCGTTCACGGCGACCCTCGCAATCGGGACGGACACCATCGGAAATCTCGGACGACTGTTCACCGATGCACTGGAAGAGGTCGAAGATGGTCCGATTGAGGCCATCGAAAGTACGGGTGCGAACCGACCGCAGACCATCGTCTTTGGGATGCTCAGTCAGGTGTTCACGCCGTTTATCGCGTGGACGATGTACATCCTCGAAATCAACGTCCGAATCGCGGTGACCATGGGGCTTATCGGCGCAGGCGGTATCGGTGGTATCCTCAACACCCAACAGGGCCTGTTCGCCTACACGAACATGATGGCGACCATCATCGTCATCTTCGTTCTCGTCGTCTCCGTCGAGATGATAAGTCAGCGAACTCGGTCGTATCTCCGCGGCGACGGCGAAGACCACGGCGGATTCTTCCAGCACCTCATCGACCTGATTCGGGGCTTCCCACAGCGGATGAGCGAATCCGCGTGGCGATAACGACCGGTTTGGTTCCAAAATAGCGACTCTTCTTCGACGTTCCATTTTCCCCACACATTCAACTATAAATAACTCGACTCGTTAGCTATCGATATGAATCCCTCGCCCTCCTCGCTCTCCAGACGCGGGTTTCTCACGGCGTACGGAACAGTCGGCATGGCCACCGCAGTCGGGAACGCACAGACAACTACCACTACATCGGAGGAAAGCCAGCGGGAACCTGATTGGACGTTTTCGAAGGCCGACATTGATGCGTACTATCCGTTCGAAACGGCGGACGGCGTTGCATACGTTCTCGGTTCTTCCGAGTCGGATAGGACGAATCAGTACGAAATCACTCTCTATGCAATCGACCAAGCGGACAGAACGACGCTGTGGACGGAAACGCTTCCGTCACTCGCCAATATGGTCATCGAGGATGGCACCGTCTTTGTTACCACCACGACTGGCGATGGTGAGACGCAGCAAAACTACGAACTGCGCGCGTTCGATTCGAAAAATGGCGACGAACAGTGGAGACACCCTGTCCATGAGTATCCGCGGCAACTGACGGCCGAGGGTGACAGTATTTACGTCGCAGGAAATCGCGGAATCGAAGCAATCGACATCGACTCCGGGTCGGAAGTCTGGCAGTCGGACGCCGAAATCGGAGCAGTTCATATGCTTTCTCACGTCGGCAGTACGATTTATACCACTACGAACGCTGGAGTGTACGCACTCTCGGACGAGGACGGGAAAGAACAATGGCATCGAGATGGGCAAAATGTTGGCGGGTCGGATGTCATCGACGCCGATAGAAACCCACTCCGGTTGCAGTTGGCCACCGCAAAGGGCATCCTTTGCCGAAGCGGTTCCACGGTAGTCTCTTTTGACCCTGAAAACGGCGATACGCAGTGGACGGCCTCCCTCGACAACTCAAGCTATTCGGAACCGGTGCTTCACGAAGACACGGTGTATTTCTGGGGCGACTCTCTGTTCGCGGTTTCCGTCGGCGACGGAACGATACGCTGGGAGTACGACGAAGCGAACAGACGGGAACGAGGTCGCTCCGTCCTCGTGGCCGATGGAGCGGTGTTCTCGATAGTCGATCAGACAATCGTCGCGGTGAACTTCGACGGTTCCGAGCGATGGACGTTCGAGTTGCCCGAAGAGGACGACTATCGCTTGTCGTGGGGAGACATCGTCGATGGCACTTTTTACGTCGTTCACGGGAGCAAACTGCGCGCGCTTTCCACCGAGGACGGCACTGTCGAATGGTCGTTTCAACCTGACGAGGAGATGACGACGATATCCGTCTCGGAGGAAGCCGTCCTCCTCGGAACGATGGAATCGCTGTACTGTTTCGACTTGCCCCAGTCGATTCCCGATATGCTCGTGGAGGAGACGACCGGCTTTCTCACCTCTGGAGTCGGTATCGCCCTGTCCAGCGTCCTCCTCGGAAGCGGCGTGTTCGTCGCGTATCGCCGGATGAACGCGGAACCGGAATCGTCGGACGGAACGCCGAAACCGGAATTGGATTCCGAATCCCAACCTGACTCGAAACCGGAACCCGAACCGGAACCGGAGTACGGCCGTCTGGAACGCATCGCCAGCGACGAGTTCACCGAAACCTTCCGGGTTAGAGAACGAAGCGAGGACGGCCCGCGCGTCGTCGTGAAAAAGCATCTGACCGACTCGAACCTAATTGAGGAGTTCGAATCGGCAGTCGAACGCTGGGCCGACCTGAGCGACCGAAAGGGCGTCGTTCCCGTCCTCGATTTCGGGGACGACTGGGCCGAACTCCCCGACTACGAGGGCGGGTCGCTCGCCGACAGCGAGCGACCAACGGGAGAGCGAATCAAGGCCCTTTCGGACGCGAACATGACCGTTCACAGGGCGCACGGTGACGGACTGATTCACGGCGGACTGAGGCCCGAAACGATTCTGCTCGATGGTGACGGTCGGGGTGGCGTGAGCGACTGGGAACTCGCCACCGCGTTCACAGACCATCGTGATTCCTCGCCCTACGACGCGCCGGAACAGGTCGCGGGCGAGGCGGCGGACGAACGAACCGACGTGTACCGACTCGGCGCGATTGCTTATTTCGTCCTCACTGGCGATGCGCCCGCGGGCGCATCGCCGCCGACAGCGGACGATTCTCCCTCTCTGCAGGACTACTCTTCCCTCTCCCCGGAACTGACCGACGTGCTTTCGACGGCGATGGCATCCAACCCGGACGACCGGTATCAATCGGTCGTGAAGTTCGACGACATGTTGCGCTGGGCGACGTTCCGCGCTTGAGTCAGACGAGAAAGAACGAAATACCTCCACGCCGTCGTACTGTCGGGGGAACTCTGTGTGGTTACTGCGCTACTGGTAGTTGGACTGTTAGTTGCCGTCTTCGTCGGCTACAACATCGGCGGGTCATCGACGGGCGTCGCGTTCGGCCCTGCGGTCGGAAGCCGAATCATCGGAAAGGTCGGCGCGGGGGTGTTGTTCACCGCCTTCGCGCTCTGGGGCGGCTGGACGGTCGGCAGAAACGTCATCGAAACCATGAGCGACGGCATCGTTCCGGCGAGCCAATTTACGCTCGAAACGAGCGTCGTCGTGCTGTTTTTCGCCGGATTCGCGCTCCTCATCTCGAATCTGTACGGCGTGCCAGCATCGACATCCATGACCGCAGTCGGGGCAATCGTTGGACTCGGACTTGCGACGGATTCGTTGAACGAGTCGCTCATGTTCACCATCGTCTCAGCGTGGATTGTCGCCCCGTTGGCGGCGTTCTGGGTCGGGTTTTTCATCGGTCGTTACATCTACCCGTATTTGGACGCCCGATTTTCCTTCTCCAGAATCGAGGGAGGGCTGTTTCGACTCGACCGCTCGGGGTCGGTTCCGCGACCGACGCTCAACCCCAGGGTCGGAAAACGCGACGTGACTGGGGCGATTTTGGTGCTCGTTATCGCCTGCTACATGGGATTCAGCGCGGGTGCGTCGAACGCGGCCAACGCCGTCGCCCCGCTCGTCGGCGACGGCTCGATTACCATCGAACAGGGGATTTTGCTCGCTATCGGTTCCATCGGTCTTGGAGGGTTGACCATCGCCCGCCGAACGCTCGACACGATTGGCGAGGGAATCACCGACCTGCCGATTCTGGCGGCGCTCATCGTTTCGATAATCGGGGCGACCATCATCACGGTTCTCTCCCGACTCGGGATTCCAGCCAGTCTCGCGGTCAGCACGACCTCGTGCATCATCGGACTCGGATGGGGCCGTGCCAGCCGCGCCGTGGCACTCACTGACGTGGCGGAATCCGCGATACAGCCGGAACCGGCACCCGACGTTGACCTTTCTGCGGGCGCGCTCATCGCCGAAACGAGCGATGCCGAGGTGCCGCCCGGCCCGACGATTGGCGACGTTGCGGAGGGTGAAGTGCCGACCCCGCCAAAATCGCGCGACGGTGGCGAGACGCCGGAGGTTCCGCCAATCGGCGAAGAGAGTATCGAAGAACTGGCGGCCGAGAGCCTGTTCGACCCGGCGGCGACGAGCCGAATCGTCGTTCTCTGGGTTCTTTCGCCCACGATTTCGGCGGTTGGGTCGTACATTCTGTTCGAGTTCGTGTTAGGAACCGGGTGAACCGACGAGCCGAACCATTGCGAATCGCGGTTCATCGTTCACTCCGATTCGTGTCGCAACCAGAGAAAATCGCTTTACTCCGTCACAGTCGTGTCCTCGTACATGGGGGAGCACGTTCTCGTTCCGATAGATGGCTCACCGGCATCGAAGGCGGCGCTTGACTACGCATTGACCATGCCCGAGGTCAAAATCACGGTTCTCACTGTCGTCAATCCGTTCGACATCGACCCGCTGTCGCCGGGGTACAAATCGCCGCTGGGGAAGGCCGGAATGCCTGCGTATTCGCAGGAATGGTATCAAAAAGAGTGGGACAGCGCGAAGGAACTGCACGAAGAACTGCGCGAGAAAGCGGACGACGTGCCGTTCGAAAGCGTCGTCACGTTGGGGCAACCCGCGCGACAGATAGTCAAACACGCCACCGAACAAGGCGTAGACCACATCGTGATGGGAACGCACGGAAAAGAAGACCTCTCGAACGTCTTCCTCGGTTCTGTCGCCGAGAAAGTGGCCCATCGCGCGCCGATAACGGTGACGATAGTGAAATAGCTTAAAACTCGCCGAGACTCGACTGTCCGCCGCTCGACCCCGCCATGGTGGCGGCTTTTTCGATTGCGCTTTCGAACGTCGATTCCTGACTGCGGTCGTACAACGTCGCCGCAGGATGGACACAAATCAGCACGTCTCGGAGTTCTCCCCCGAGCTCGGCGTTGACGATGCTTCCTGCTTCGCTCGTCACCGCCACGTTTCTATCGAGGAGGTGCTGACTCGGAACCTTGCCGAGCGTGACGATAACGTCGGGATTCACCAGTTCGATTTCGCGCTCCAGATACGCTCGGCAGTTACCCAGTTCCTCTTTCGTCGGGTCGCGGTTTTCGGGCGGCCGACAGCGCACGCAGTTCGTGATTCGAACGTCTGCGCGCGAAAGCCCCGCGTCGCGGAGTCTGTCGTCCAGCACGGAACCGCTCCGTCCGACGAACGGTTCGCCCTGTTCGTCCTCGTTCGCGCCCGGGCCTTCCCCGACAAACAGGAGGTCTGCGTCCTCCGGCCCGGTTCCGTTGACGATTTGGCTTCGACAGTCTACGAGCGCGGGACACTGCTCGCAGTCGGTGACTTCCAGTCCCTCCATCGTACCCATGTGCGGAAAAACGAGCGGGGCGTATTAAGTCCCCGCGGCATGCAATTTTGCTGTTTTACCTTCAGTATCGTTCCATCCTTTGCCACTCGTCCCCCGCGCGGGCCGCCAGTCGCGCGACCCGGAGCGGTTCCGGGCGACCCCCTTCCGGCGTGAACGCCCGAACCACGTCGCGGGCTTCGTCCTCGTCGATTCCGACGCTTCGGACGAAGACGGTCTGGTCGTTGACTGTGAGTTCGTGCCGGGGCGGCTGTCTGCGGTAGATTTCTCGCCGCCGTTCGAGTGCCTCGCCGGAGAATTCGGTTTCGAGAGCGGCGCTCAATCCGTCGCTTTTCTCGAAGGTGACCGAAACAATCGGTCGGTCGAGGGCGTCGGCGATGTGATGCATATCCACGATATTGTACCACGAGAGCGCGATTCCGGCCACGAAAACGTAGCGCACGTCCTCGCGGTCGAGACGTTTTCCGAGGTCGACAATCGCGTCGCTCACGTCCGTTCCGCCGACCGTACAGGTTCCAAAAACGAAGCCGTCTGCGACTCTGTTCGCGCGGGTTACCACGCCTGCGAGCGTGCTGGTCGTCTCGCCGTCTCCACCGCCTTCATCGCTCGCGTTTGCGTGGTACGACTCCGCGACGCCAAGCGCTCTGACGCCGGGTTTCACGCTACTCGTCGCCGTCTTTGATGTCCGAGAGACGATTCAGTAGTTCGTCGTTCGATGCGCCGATTTCGAAGCTGACGCTCCCCTCGTGGTCGTGTTCGGACGTGTTGACGCCGCTGTCGTCGTCCAAATCGGCACTGTACTCTCGGTTTTCTTGTTCGGATTCGTCGTAGCTCCCAAAGCCCATGCATTCATAATTATGTTCTTCTCTCACTAAAGTGGCTCGCCGCCCGTCAGAATTTTGGTAGATGGCGGGAAACACCTCAATATGCAAGTCGTAACCGTCACCGCCGACGCCGAGACGTTCACCTGCAACGCCTATCTCGTCCTCGGTGACCGCCCCGTCCTCGTCGATGCTGGCGCGATGGACGGCGTGGTAGACGTGGTTCGTGAACACACGGATTCGCTCGATGCAGTCGTTCTGACCCATCAACACGGTGACCACGTCGAACAACTCGATTCTGTGCTGGATTCGTTCGATACCGAACTCGCCGCCTACGACGACCACCCACGCAGGGACTCCGCCATCGCAGACGGCGACACAGTCACAATCGGCGACGAGGAGTTCGAGGCCATCCACACGCCCGGCCACGCGGACGACCATCTCGCCTTCGTCAGCGATTCGACCATCTTCAGCGGCGACGTCGTCGTTCACGACGACGGAGCCTTCGACGACGGCAGTTTCGGACGCACCGACATGCCCGGACAATCCCGCGAGGAACTCATCGAGAGCCTCCGCGAAATCCTCGACAGAATGCCCGATTCGGTCGAACACATGTACGCTGGACACGGCGGCGAGTTCCACGGCGACGTGCGCGACGTCATCGAAACCGCGCTGGAGCGGGCCGAGAAGCGAGAACCGAAATATCCCGAATAGCGCCGACGAACTTTCTGATGGTTGGTTGGGTTTGGTGTTCACCTATCTGTTACCACCGTTACCCTCGTTCGAACCGCTGTGATTGCTAATGCTAGGCGCAAGCCACACCTGACTCACTCGTTCCTCTCAGCTGCGCTTCGCGCCGCATTCGATACGCTCGTTCCCGGCCCGACTGCGGGGCGGGCAGACCGCTGGCCTGCCCGCCCAATCCAAAGTCAACTTGCCGTTTTCTGTGGAAACTCGTTCTGCCGTTTTCTGTGGAAACCCACGCAACCACTCGGCGGGCGAGTGCGCCGCACTCGCCCGCCTGCGGATTTGGCCGGGGAGCGAGCGAGTCGAGATTTGCAAACGACACCTCACGAACGTTTTTCTAGTCAGTCACCATGAGTCTCGAATATGCCCGGCCCAGTTTTTCTCTCCGGCGACCGAATCGACCTCAGAACGATTGAGGAAGAAGACCTCGACTTTCTCCAAGCGACCGTCAACGACCGTGCGGTTCGCCAGTATCTCGGCCATCGCCTGCCAGTCAACGTCCACCAAGAACAGGAGTGGTTCGAAGAGCGCGCCTCCGACGACGACCACACCCACCTCCTCATCTGCCGGGACGAAGAACCGATGGGAACCGTCGGACTCCACCCGAAGGATTCGACCGGCGTCAACGGCGAAATCGGTATCCTTCTCGCCGAAGAGTTCTGGGGCGAGGGCTACGGCACCGAAGCCAGTCGGCTCATTACCGACTACGGTTTCCGCGAACGCCGCCACCACCGCATCATGGCCCGCGTTTTCTCGGGGAACGTTGGGTCGGCGCGAATTTGGGAGAAACTCGGCTTCCGTCACGAAGGCACATACGTCGAAGCGGAGTTTTTGGACGGCGACTACGTCGATGTCGAGTTCTACGCGATTCTGAAAAAGGAATGGTTCGACCGAGAGGCAGAGACGTAGCCATCGCTTCTCAGCTGCTGTCCGCTAAAAAACTGCAATCGGCCTACGCGCTTCGCGACTCTTTGCTTTTCGGGCGGAGGTTGCTGTAGCCGCATTTTCGGCACTGCTGTGCTCGCTTTGGATTGCGGGCGTTACAGCGCATGCAGATCATCTTTTCGAGCGTTCGTTTTTCCGCGGCGTCGAAACTGGCCATACGGAGCGTTTTCTTCCCCGCGCGTTTAAACGTTTTTGAGTTGCCGTGAGGGTGGATGGTTTTCCGCCCGTCACTCGTCGGAACCGTCCGACTCGCCCGCGTCCAGATACTCCTGTTGTACTGTCACTACCTCGCTCGAATCCACACAGTCGGCGTACCGACGAAGTGGCTCTTCGTTCAACTCCAGAAACGTCTCGCCCCAGTTGAATTTCGAGAGGATTTCCTCGGCGTGCGCTCGCTCTCCGAGGATACACAATCCTGCGGCGAACGCTTCTACGGTGTTCAACTGGAACGGTTTCCCGTAGTTGACGGGGTTCGCCGCGACGAGAAACGGGAGTGCGCGGTGCACGCCGGGCATCTCGAATAGGGCCTTTCCGGCGCTCTCCCACGAACAGTCGAGTGCGACGAGATTGTGGCTTTCCTCTCTATCCGCTGGCGAAAGCGCCTGCTCCGCGTGCGGATTGAGCACGATTCCGTAGGGTGTCGCCCGGTTCGAACGGTGCAGTTCCGTGAGGTCGAATCGCGCGAGCTTCCGGGCCGTGCATTTTTTCGGGTCGTCGTCACCCTCGTACCGGACGTGGAGTTTCACTGTCGGACGGTTGGCGCGGGTTGCTCAAAAGAAGCGCGATAGAAACATTGGGTGACGTAGAAGATGACCGTCCCGACAGATTGCCGGGACGGTATGGAAACAGACGTTCCCTCGAGTACTGATCGGCCGGGAGTTCCCGGCAGGCGTCGATTTCGATGATGACTGTATAGGCGTTTATATGATAGCTACTGCCCGCGATTGATGGCTCAATACCGCTCTATAGTTCCTTTGTTTCGCTCCGATTCGCTCCGGTGCCGGGACGCTAAAGAGGCCCGTCCGCGTTCTCCCGCGTATGAACTCCGAGGTGGTCGTTCGCGGCTATTACGACGCCATCGACGCACACGATTACGAGACGTTCGAGGGACTGCTCACGCCGGACGTGGTTCACGAGCGCCCGGACAGAACCATCGAGGGCCGGGCAACGCTCGTGACGTTCATGCGCGACGACCGCCCGAACAAGCAGACGACGCACGAGATTGCCGAGATTTCTGCAAACGGCGCGAAAGCGATGGTCGAAGGTCGTCTGCTCGATTCCGACGGCGAGCAACTGTTCGCGTTCGAAGACGAATTTTCGATTGCGGACGGTCGAATTGCGAAAATCCGAACTCGAACTCGGTGAGGGACGGTTCTTTCGCTGAGAGAAAACGGCAACCGAACTGCAAAAATCCAAGTTCGACGGCCGCTGTTTACATATCAACCCGTTCTTTTTCGCTATTTGCTACCTTGTTCCATACAAGATGGCGTCTTCACGAACACAGACACGTGGCGCGCGGAACAGAGTCATGGGCACGATAGCCGTGCTGGCCGTCGCGTTGCTGGTCGCCGCGGCAACCGGATTGTATCGCGCCTTTTCCTACCTCGCGGCGCTGTTCATCGTCGCAAACTTCGGCGTTGCTTCCATCGAGCGGAACGACGGCGAACTCAATCTCGCACCGTACTCGCCCCTCCTGCTCGGGTTGGGGGCAGTTTTCACAATCGGATTTACGGTTATCTGGTTGCAGTGGAATCCGAGCGTCACCGAGTACACGTACGTTCTCGGCCTTCCGATTCCAACGCTGGCGTACTTCGGATTTCTCTGGCTGTTGCCGATTCTCGGCGCGTTTTACTACGCCTTTGCCTTCCCGAAAATCGGAAGCGACGACGTGGTTGATGACATTATGACCGACGTGCGGCAGGTACAACGACGAAACCGGTTTCCGCTTTCCGCGGCCCAAGCCGAGGCTGACGGTGCAAGAACGTCCGGCGGAGCAGGAACGTCGGACACTGCCGGACGTTCGGAGAGTACTGACGACGCAAGCAGTTCCGGAGAGTCCGTGACGACCGGCGACGAGTCGCCGCAAGCAACCGGAGGTGACCAGCGATGAGTTCGATACCGTTGGTTCCGCTGCAAGAAATTCCGGTTACGGACAGCCCCTACGTCCTGCTTTTCGGCGGACTCTATCTGCTGATGGTGCTCGGTATCGGTGTCTGGGGCTATCTCCAAACCGAAAGCACCGAAGACTTCCTCATCACGGGAAAGAGCATCGGAACGTGGGTGCTTGCCTTGACGGCGTTTTCGGTGATTCAGTCCGGATTCGGCTTCGTCGGCGGCCCAGAACTCGTCTACGAATTCGGGACGACTGCGCTGTGGATTTTCTTCACGGCCCCGCTCGGATTCGTCGTGACGTGGGTTCTGCTGGCGAAACGGATGCGCCTGCTGGCCGACATCCGGGACGTGATGACGCTCGCGGACGGAATGTACGTCAGATACGAGAGCGCGTGGGTTCGCGGCCTGACCGCAGTCGCGGTCATCATCGGCGTGATGGCGTATCTGGCGACGAACCTTGCGGCGCTTCAGTACGTCATGCGGGCGATTTTCGGTCTGCCGGTGCTGTGGGGGCTGCTCATTGGCGCGCTCATTTTGCTCCTCTACAGCGTCCTCGGCGGCATGATTGCTGGCGTCTGGACAGACTTCGTGCAGGCAATCACGATGATTGTTGGCGCAGCTTTCGTCTTCTCCTACGCGCTTTCGTTCGGTGGCGGCATGCAGTCGATTTCGCAAAACCTCGCCTCTGCCGACCCGGCGTTCATCTCGCCGTTCGGCGCGATGGGTGCGGCGGGCGCGACCATCTTCACGGCGCTCGGCTGGTGGATTCTCTTCTCGGTCGGCGCAGCAGGACAGCCACACCTCATTACGAAGTTCTACATGAGTCGTAACCTCAAAATTCTCCGTTGGGGTGCGCCAATCGCCGCGGTGACCTACGCGATTTCCAGTCTGCTCGCGTTCTCCACCGGCCTGTCGATGCGCGCGATGGTCGAAGCGGGACAGACCGCCGCGCCGAAAAGTGCGTCCGTCGTCGGCCCGATCTTCGTCCTCGAACACACACCGGGTATCGTGGCCGGACTCATTCTCGCGGCACTGCTCGCGGCCATCATGAGCACCAGCGACTCGTTCCTGAACATCGGCGCGGCGGCGGTTTCCCGCGACATTCCGCGGGCGCTCGGGCGACCAATCAACGACGACAAAACGGAACTTCGAGTCACACAGGCCGCACTCGCCGGTCTCACGGTTGCATCGACGCTCATCGTCTATTTCTCGGAGGCGCTGGTCGGCATCCTGGGAACCATCGGCTGGGGATTCTTCGCGGCAGCGTTCTTCGCCATCGCGGGCCTCGGGTTGAACTGGAAGGGGGCGACGAAAGAAGGTGCAATCGCCGCCCTCGTCGGCGGGTTGGCGGTCAACCTGTTCTACAGCGCGATGCCGTCGATTGCCGACACGGTTGGACTGTCCGGAGTCGGTACCGCAATCATGAATCTGTACCCCTTCCCCGGTTCGTTCCCGGTCGGAACGGTCGCGCTCTTGGTGACGATTACCCTGTTCATCGGTGTCTCGATAGCGACGCAGGAACGGACGACGGTTCCGGAAGACATCGCCATTTTGCTCGAACGATAGCATGAATGATGTGGACACAGTGAGCAAAAGCATGAACGAAAACCCCGGTGAAACCCTGCTCGCGCATCTCACGGGCTGGTTCCGCCAGCGCCCTACGTCGATGGAGTACTGGGAACTGCTCGTCACCGACGAGCGACTCGTCTGGTGTTTCGTCGGCGAGTCGTTCAAATCCATGCTCTTGCGGGCGGACACGGGCGAACGCGGTCGACAGGAAATCGAGAACATCACTCCGAAACGAGCACTCACGCTCAGCGAGCGGAACTTCGCCGTTCCGCTCGCCGCAGTCGAGTCGATTCGGCTTCGAGACGGCTCTCTGTTTCGTCGTGCGACGTTGACCGTGGAGTGGGACGAAAACGGCGGTGCCGAATCCGACTCGTTCGAGCTTTACGCGACGAAATCGGCGGACTCACAGGTAGACGATGTAGAAACACTGCAAAACGAATCGGCACTCTCCCACGTTAGTGTCGAGGCCGAGACACAGAGCGGGCTGTTCTGATTTCGGTTTTCGAATCCTCTTTCCGGGTTGCTACTTTCGAGCCAGTATGGTTTCATCCTCTACATCGGGAAACGACGAGACGATTCGTTCGAGCACCTTCTCTTCGGCGCGTCGGAGATTTTTCGAGGCCGCGGTTTTCGACACGTCGAACTCTTCGGCCAGCGTGCCGAGCGTTGCGTTCCGTGGCGTCTGGAAATAGCCGCCATCGACGGCTTTTTTCAGAGTTTGGCGTTCCCTCTCGGAGAGGTCACGACACCCGTCGAGGACGTTTTTCGCCGCGCCGAGATGTTGGATGACGTCGAGATAATCCTCGAACGACGTTGCGTTGCGGCTTTCGACGCGAAAATCGTTGTCGTCTTCCAAATCCGAGAGGGCGTTGTCGGTGTTGTCGGCGGTGTCGAAACCGACACTCCAGAGTTCGCTCCCGTCGCTGATTTGAAACGGGCCGGTGATGTAGCCGTCGTGTTCTCGGATGGTTCGCATGGCGTTCGTCTGCCCGATGAAGGACTTGATGACCGCCGTGTTTCCCCGGCGCGAAAGAAGTTCGAACCCCAACATTCCGTCGTGACTTTTGAGCGCGCTGAGGCCATTCGTCAGCGCGCCGCGGTCGTCTCCGGTAACGAGGACTCTGGTTTCCAACTTCTGTTTGGCCGTGTTGAAATCCCAGTGCATCGTGTGAAACGAGACATCGACCTCGTCAGTCACGTCGATGTATGGACAGTCGTACTGTACCATGTCCATTGTTACCGAAATCATAATCCATGTCATCGTTCATGCCAAATATAGATGGCGAAAATCGCCACCCGGATTAAATTTACATATCAACCCGCTACTTTTCCCTCGCTCGCCGTCTCAGCTATCCCACGAATGACTGGTTCACAGCGCGAGGCTGACGACCGGATTTCCCCGCCGGAGACGACGATGGGCGACATTCTCACCGTCGATGACGACCACTTTACCACCGAGAACGTCTGTATCGTGACGGGCGCAGGGTCGGGAATCGGGCGTTCGACCGCCGTCGCACTGGCGGCGAACGGCCTGACCGTCGTCGGAACCGACGTAGATGAATCCGGATTGGACGAAACCGCGGACAAAATCGTGGAACTCGAACTTGCTGGCGAGTTTGAGTCGGTCACCGCCGACCTGACCGAGGACGACGACCTCGACAGAATCGTCGAATCCGCCGCAGAGTACGGAACGATTCGCTACCTCGCCAACATCGCCGGGATGCAACACATCGACTCTATCGAGGAGTTCCCGATGGAAACCTACGACGCGATTCACGGCATCATGCTCAGAGCGCCCCTCTACCTCTCGAAACGCTGTCTCCCCCACATTCGCGCGACCGACGACGGCGTGGGCTGTGTCGGCAACATGTGTTCGGTTCACGGGCATTACGTCACCGCCGACAAGGTCGCCTACAACGTCTCGAAGTTTGGGTTGCGCGGACTCACACAGTCGATTGCCGCGGAAGGAAACGGCTCGATTCGCTCGTTTTCGGTCAGCACGGGCTACGTGAAAACGCCGCTCGTTACGAACCAAATTCCCGATACGGCAAACCAACGCGGAATCTCAGTCGATGAAGTCGTGGAAGATGTGATGCTCGGCCAAGCGCGAAGCACGGAGATGATGGAACCCGTCGATGTGGCCAACCTGTTCGTGTTCGGTTTTTCGGAACACGCGAAACATCTGAACGGCGGCGACTTGCTATTCGACGGCGGGATGACGCTGACGTACGAGTAGGCCGACTCTGCGTCCGCCGACCCGGTTGCTCTTTCCGGTGTTCGTCGTCTAATACTCGAAATTGCAGACAGGGATGTCCGCAACAGCCTGTTCGAGGTCGTACCCGTCCTTTCTGACGGTCAGTTTCGGACTGCCATACGACCAGTTTACCTTCCAGCCGAATGTTTCCGTCTTTTTTCCGAATTCCAGTTCGACGTCGTAGTTGCCGATTTTGTTCGTCGCATGAACCGACTCCCAATCACCGGGTGCGAGGTGTGCCGGTTCCACGATTTGTTCACCTTTTTCGTTGCGAAGCCGAACGACGACCTCCGTTTCGGTTTCGTTTTTCACCGAAAGGGCACGACCTTCCCGTAGTTTCGGTTCGGGGTCTTCTGGTAGCCTGAGTACCCGCTCCTTACCTACCTGCTCGATGCTTGGAGTGTAGTACGCCCGGTCTTTCAGCACGTAGCTGTCCTCTATGCTCATCGTCTCCTAAAGCAAGACTTCCTCGGCGGCGTACTTTCCGTCAGCGAGCGCGGTGTCAATTTCCTCTTTCACCGGCTCTGGAAACGTGTTGTAGTAGATTATCTGAAGGTCACACCTTCGATAGATTCGATTCGCTGGCGTCGTGATTGCCGTCGATGTGGCTGGTGTGGAATCGGTCGTCTCCGGGCTATTCGTCCCGTGGTCGCTCGTTCCCGGTTTCGTTCCGGCGTTTCCACCGACACAGCCAGCAACGGAGAGGGTCGCACTCTGGGCGAGAAATGTTCGGCGGCGCATACCTATCGGTACTCCAACTTTTTTTGAATACTTTCTGAAATGTGAAAGGACTCTTTTACTCTTTGTCGCCCGATCCGAGGGCGCTCTCGCCGACCGGTTCGTGGCCCTCGATGACTTCCTGTCCGCCCATGTACGGGCGCAGGACTTCTGGAATCGTCACGGTGCCGTCGTTGTTCTGGTAGTATTCGAGGATAGCGACCATGACGCGAGGGAGCGCGAGTCCCGAGGCGTTCAGCGTGTGCAGATACTTTGTCGATTCGTGGCGTTCTGGGCGGTAGCGAAGTCCCGCACGCCGGGCTTGGAAATCTTCGAAGTTCGAGGCGGTCGAGACTTCGAGCCATCGACCGCCCTCCTCCGGCCCGTCGTCCATGTCGTCGCCGGGTGCCCACACTTCGAGGTCGATCTGTTTCGAGGCCTTGAATCCGAGGTCACCCGTACAGAGTTCGAGCACGCGGTAGGGCAGTTCCAGCCGTCGCAAGACCTCTTCCGCTTCATCGAGCAGGGTTTCGAGGCGGTCGTAGCTGTTTTCCGGTTCGACAAAATTCACCATCTCAACTTTGTTGAACTGGTGAACACGAACGATACCGCGGGTTTCGGTGCCGTGTTCTCCTGCTTCCCTGCGGAAGTTCGGTGTGTAGGCCTGATGTTTCAGCGGCAGATCTTCACGCAAGAGAATATCCCCAGCGTACATGTTCGTCACCGGCACTTCGGCAGTCGGGCAGAGCCAGAGGTCTTCGCCTTCCAGTTTGTATGCGTCGTCGGCGAATTTCGGCAGTTGACCCGTTCCAGTCATCGAGTCGCTGTTGATGGGAATCGGAGGGAAAATGTCCACGTACTCCTGTTCGCGGTGGACATCGAGCATGAACTGCATTATCGCGTGTTCGAGTCGCGCGCCGTCGCCTTTGAGGAAGTAAAAGCCACTTCCCGTGGTCTTTGCCGCGCGCTCCTCGTCGATGATTTCGAGGTCTTCCCCGAGGTCGTAGTGCGGAGTGACTTCCGCGGGTAAGTCGCGCAGGTTGTCGAAGCCTTCTCTCCGGATTTCCTCGTTGTCCTCCTCGTCCTCGCCGACCGGAACGCTCTCGTCCGGTACGTTCGGAATTTCTAAGATTCGCTCTTCGAGTTCCGAATCGAGTTCCTCGGCGCGTTCTTCGACTTCCTCCAGTTCGGCTTTGAGCGCACCCGAGCGTTCGATTGCTTCTTGGGCTTCCTCCTCTTTGCCTTCCTGTTTCAGGTCGCCGATGCTCCGACTGACCTCGTTTCGTTCGTGGCGCAGGTCGTCGCCCTGCGCTTTCAGTTCTCGCCACTCTTCGTCCATGTCGAGGAACTCGTCCACGTCCACGTCGGCACCTCGGTTTTCGAGGGCCGCCCGGACTTCGTCGGGATGTTCCCTGATATACTTCCTGTCGAGCATTCCTGTATCGGATTTCAGTCCGCCTGCAAAAAACCGTATCGCTCTCACGACTACGGGATGGGAGATGATATCGTAGAGATTTTTACTGAGTCAACGAATCGGTTGTCGGATAGTGGGTCGTTCAAACGAGTACAGTTTTGCTGTTAGCAAATCACGACTCCAATGAAAACCGCCTCCACCCCGCACCCGCTCACACCCTCCCCAACCGATTCGTTCACTCGCTGTCGCTCGTTTACTCATCCCTCGCGCGAACTCGGATAGGCCTTCGGGCGAAATGCCCTCAGGCCTACCGACGCACGCGCCACCGTGGTTTGTGTTGATTCTCGAAACTCGGATTTTCACATGGCGCGCGAAGACGAACCTCCGCCGGAGGTTCGTCCGCGCGAGGGACGACTGAGTGAAGCGAGGGAGGAGGCTGGGGAAGACGAGGTGCGGTTGCGGTATTTGTTGTCGTGATTTGCTATCTGCCTGCCTAAGTAGTTCACTCACTCGCCTTTCGGAGTATTCATACACATTGGACACAATTGTGTATACATGAGCCAGCACCACATTACAACCCGAGTTCCCGACGACCTCTACGAGGCTATCGAGATGATTCAGGAGACGGAGCGAACCGACCGCTCAACCGCGGTAAAGCGGCTTCTGGAACGCGGTGTCGAAGAATGGCGTCTCGACACTGCTATCCGGCAATACCGTGACGGCGAACTATCGCTCGGCAAGGCTGCCGAAGTTGCAGGTATCTCTTACTGGCGGTTTCTTGACGTTCTCGAATCTCGGGGAATCGAAATGAATTACGACGAATCCGACCTCGAATCGGATTTCGCGGCGGTGCGCGACGAATGAGTTCGGTCGTCATCACCGACACGACGGTACTCATCTATCTCGGAAAACTCGGCGAACTCGACCGTCTTGACGCGCTGTTCGACCACGCTCTCGTGCCGAATGCCGTGTACGAAGAAGTCGTTACTCGTGGACGCGAAGAACGATACATGGATGCGCTTTCGGTCGAACAGGCGGCAGAATCGTTTCTCACAGTTCGGTCGCTCGAAGGTGACACGGCGAAACGAGCGGAACGAATCGAAAACTCCGCAGAGCTGGGTCGCGGTGAATCAGCAGCGATTGCGCTCGCACTCGCCGAAAACGCGCGCTGTCTTACCGACGACCACGCAGCGCGAAAAACCGCCGAATCGCTCGGAACGGACGTGGGCGGAACGATTTACGTCCTTCTCGAATCGCTCGATTCCGGCACAATCGGTTTTGAGGAGTACGTCTCGTTACTCAATGACCTCACCGACAACGGATTCCGGATGAGTGCGAGCCTCTATCGGCGGGCAGTCCAGATGGGACGAGAACTTCGACACTGACGCGAATCGTTTTTCCCGTCGGCCCGCACGTATTCTGTATGGCAATTGGCGACCTCCGGGAAGTCACGACGGGCGACTGTTCCGACTGCTACTACCTCGATACTGGGATGTACGACACGGAAGGCTACGGCGCAGTGTACATTCTCGATACCGACAAACCGGCAATCATCGACTCGGGAATCGGGACGAACCACGAACGAATCCTCTCTGCACTGGACGAACTCGACATCGCGCGGGAAGACTTGCAATCTATCGTCCTCACACACGTGCATCTCGACCACGCTGGCGGGGCGGGATTCATCGCGAACGAGTGCCCCAACGCGGATGTATTTATTCACGAAATCGGTGCGCGCCACCTCGTGAATCCGGAGTATCTCGTCAAAGGAACCAAAAGCGCGGTGGGCGACCAGTGGGAGTTCTACGCCGAACCGAAACCGGTGCCGCAAGACCGCATCGTCGAACTGACCGACGGCGACGTAATCGGCTGCGGACACGAGTTGGAAGCAACTCACGCGCCGGGGCACGCACCACACCAACTCATCTTCCACGACCGAGAAAACGACGCGGTGTTCACGGGCGATGCGGCGGGCATCTGGGTGCCGAAAATCGAGCGCATCCGCGAAACCTCGCCGCCGTCGGATTTCGACCTCGATACGTGTCTAGACGACGTGGAAACCATCCGCGAAATCGCCCCGACGACGCTTCTTTACCCGCACTTTGGCCCGCGTCCGTACTCCGACGAGGTGATGGACGAGTACGGCGAAGTCCTCTCGCAGTGGGTCGCGGCGGTCGAATCCCGACGCGCCGCCGAAGACGACGACGAGGCGGTTATCGACCATTTCGTGACAGAACAGGAGATGAACGACGTGTGGGGGAAACGAAAGGCCGAGGCCGAAACCGTGTTGAACACCCGCGGAGTTCTCCATTATCTCGACCAGAAGGACGACGACTGATTCACCCGAATCGACGAAAACGACAATAAACTCTTGTATCGTTTTACACTACCTTAATGTCACATGGGTTTGAACAGGGCGGTATGGAGTGGCGTGACGCAGAGCAGGAGTACACAGACCCGGCCATCGGACGGACGACGTTGGCCCGGATGTTCGAAGACAGTGCCGAGCGACACGCGAATCGCCCCGCACAGCAGTACAAAGGTGGCGTGTACAGTCGCTCGCTCACCGAAACCGTGCTTCCGGCGGCACCGGACGGCGAGTTTCGCGCGCTTTCGTACGCCAAAATGCGTGACATCGTCCACAATCTTTCTGCCGGATTCCGCGACCTCGGCGTCTCCGCGGACGACCGAATCGGTATCTTTGCCGATACGCGAATGGAGTGGGCACAATCCGATTTCGCCCTGCTCTCTGCGGGTGCGGTCGTTACCACTGTCTACCGGAGTTCGTCGGTTTCACAGGTCGAATACCTGCTCAGCGACCCGGAAGCGACCGGCGTCGTCGTGGAAAACGAGGATTTACTGGAGCGCGTTCTCGCGGTCGAAGACGAACTCGACCTCGAATTTATCGTCGTGATGGACACCCTCTCGCGGGAGTACGACCGAAACGACCTCTACACCCTTGCGGAGGTTCACGACAGGGGAGAAGAACTGTTCGACCCGGAGGAGTACGAATCGTGGCTTGACACCCGTGACCCGGACGACCTCGCCACCCTTATCTACACCAGCGGAACGACGGGGAGGCCGAAAGGCGTTCGACTCACCCACTGGAACTTCCGTTCGAACGTCAACCAGTCGTACCGACGGTTCGGCCCGCGACCGGACAAAACCGTTCCGACCATCGACCAACATTCCAGCACCGTCTCGTTCCTTCCCCTTGCACACGTCTTCGAGCGAATGGCCGGGCATTTCCTGATGTTCGCTGCCGGAGCGACGGTGGCCTACGCTGAGAGTCCGGATACCCTCCGTGACGACTTTCAGGCGGTTCGCCCAACGACCGGAACCAGCGTCCCGCGCGTGTACGAACGAATCTACGACGCGATTCGATCGCAGGCCGAAGAGAGCGACACGAAGCGCAAAATCTTCGAATGGGCGACCGACGTGGGCGTCGCCTTCTACGAAACCGACTCACCGGGCGTCGGCCTCCGCGCGAAGAAAGCCCTCGCGGACAAACTTGTCTTCAACAAAGTCAAGGACGGTCTTGGCGGCAACGTGGAGTTTCTTATCAGCGGTGGCGGAAGCCTCTCTGCCGACCTCTGTGCGCTGTATCACGGGATGGGACTGCCGATTCTCGAAGGCTACGGGCTGACCGAAACGTCGCCTGTTATCTCCGTCAACCCGCCCGAGGAGCCAAAAATCGGAACCATCGGCCCGCCACTGCTCGGCCAAGAGGTGAAAGTCGATACGTCGATGGTCGGCGAGCAGTTCGCCGACGGCGAAGTCGGCGAACTGCTCGTGAAGGGGTCGAACGTCACCGACGGTTACTGGAACATGCCGGAGGCGACCGACGAAGCGTTCACCGACGACGGCTGGTTCAGAACCGGCGACATCGTGGAAATTCGCCCGGACGATTACATCGCCTTCCGCGAACGAGCAAAGGAACTGCTCGTGCTTTCGACGGGCAAAAACGTCGCCCCCGGCCCCATCGAGGATGCTTTCGCGGCCATCGACATCGTCGAACAGTGCATGGTGATGGGCGACGGGAAAAAGTTCGTCAGCGCGCTCATCGTTCCGAACGAGGCGGAAGTCCGTTCCCGAGCGCAGCGAGAAGGTATTTCGCTTCCCGAAGATGCAAGCGAACTCTGTCGGGACGACAGAGTACAGCAGTGGATAGAGTCGGCGGTGGAAGAAGCGAACCAACGGTTCGAGTCCTACGAACAAATTAAGCAGTTCCGCGTCGTTCCGGTCGAATTTACCGAGGACAACGACCTCCTTACGCCGACGATGAAGAAAAAACGCCGGAACATCCTCGATAGATTTGCCGACGAAATCGAGGCAATATACGCCGAATAGCTACATCACGGTTTTATTTCTGCGGCACGGAGTGGGGGATTCGCGTCAACCCGAATCAAGCAGTAGCTCCAGTCGATTTTATGCCGTCGGTTCCAATGAGGGCTTTTATACCCTCTCACTCACTTATTTTCACATAATGGAGGGTCACCCGTGAGTTCTGGAGCAGGTGCCGAGTTAATTTACATCGTCGCCGCCATCATCGGCATCGGCGTCGTCTCGCAGGTGTTGGCAGACCGATTCCAAGTGCCGAGCGTTTTGTTCTTGCTCTCGGCGGGAATCATCGTCGGCCCTGTCGGAATCGGGTTGGTAGACCCCTCATCGTTCGGAACTGCGCTTTCGTCGATTGTCGGCCTGAGCGTCGCCATCATCGTTTTCGAGGGGGCGTTCCATCTCAAGCTGAACAAACTCCGAGAGGCCCCGTCCGCCCAGATTCGCCTCGTGACGATTGGTGCGCTCATTTCGCTGGTCGGCACCGCCGTCGTCGTTCACTTCGCGCTGGATACGAGTTGGGGGCTTTCGTTCGTCATCGGGTCGCTTCTCGTGGCGACCGGCCCGACGGTTATCACGCCGATTCTGTCCGTCGTCGCCGTTCGTGACCGTGTCGGCGCGGCGCTGGAAACGGAAGGTATCGTCAACGACGTAACCGCGGCGATTCTCGCGGTCGTCATATTCAACGTTGTCGTCCTCTCGGGAGGCGAACCGTTCGCCCCCGTCGAGTTCGTGAGCGAGTTCTTCAACAGACTCGGCACCGGACTCATCTTCGGGCTTATCGTCTCCCTCGTCATCTGGTACGTACTTCGATACGTTGACCTCTCGCGGGAAAACGCGCCGCAAAACGCCCGTCTCATCGTGTTGGCCGGGGCACTTATCGCCTATGGCGCGGCGGATTTCTTCGCAAAAGAAGCGGGTGTCGCCGCAGTTGCGACGGCGGGCATCGTCCTCGGAAACGCGGATTTACCCTACGAGGAGCGAATCGAGGAGTTCAAAGGCGACATTACGCTCGTCGTTCTCTCGTTCGTGTTCATCACGCTCGCGGCACTGCTGGAACCCGCCGACCTCTTTTCGCTGGGAGTCGGCGGTGTGGTGGTTGCCCTCACTGTGATGCTTCTTCTTCGGCCGCTCCTCGTGTTCATTTCGACTGCCGGAACGCAGTTCACGCGCGGCGAAAAGCTGTTCGTCAGCTTCGTCGGGCCGCGTGGTATCATCCCGGCGTCCGTCGCAACTCTGTTTGCACTCGAACTACAGCAGACACAACCAATTCCGAATTCGGGGGCAGCGGCGACGACGCTCATCGGAACCGTCTTCCTCGTCATCGTCGTCACCGTCGTATTCGAAGCCGGTTTTGCCCGACACATCGCAGAAAAATTGAACGTGATTCCAATGCGTGTACTCATTATCGGAGGCGGAAAGGTGGGCCGTGCGCTCGCCGCACGCCTCGAAGACCGTGGAGAGAACGTCGTGCTCATCGAGCAGGACGAAACGATGATCCAGACAGCCCGCGACGAAGGGTTCACCGTCCATCGCGGCGACGGAACCGATACGGAAGTTCTTCGGGCGGCGGGTGCTGACAACGCGAAAATCGTCGTCGCTGCGACTGGCGACGACGATGCGAACTTGTTGATTGCACAACTCGCAGACTCGAAGTTCGACGTGGAGACCGTCATCGCTCGGGCGAACAATCCGGACAACGTGGACGCCTTCGAAGACCTCGGCGTTCGCACCATCTCCTCGTCGCTTTCTACGGCGTGGGCAATCGACAACGTCATCGAACGTCCGGCGCTGTCGAACTGGATGACCGAACTCGGCCGAAGCGGCGACGTACAGGAAATAGAAGTTACTGCAAAAGACCTCGTGGGCAAGACGATTGCCGAATTGGACGACACCCTCCCGAACGGCGTTCTCATTGCGCTCGTCGGTCGAGATGGCGATACGCAGGTGCCGGACGAGGGGTTCACGCTCCAGCGAGGTGACCACATTACGTTCCTCGGCCGAAAAGAGGCGGTTCGAGACAGTATCGACCTCTGTCATCCACAACAGCGAGCATAAAACGGATCTGCTACTCCGCCCGTTTCTCCTCTACTGCCGTCCGTTTTTATCCCTCCGAATCAGTTCGAGATTGACTGCCGAGAGCAACATGAACGACCCGAGAAGCAGTCCAGCGTACACGAGAACGGGAATTTCTGTGAACGGATACATTCCCAATATCCGGCAGAAAACGGCGAATCCGCCGACGAGTGCCAATCCGAGATAGTAGACGCTCCAGTTCGACGTTTCGGATGCCGGATAGAGATATTCGTCGAGTTCGTTTGCCCGTTCGTCGAGCCGAACGTTTCCGCGCTGTCTGTCGTAGTCGATAATCCCCGCGTCCGCCATCTTCGGCAGATGCGTCTGATACAAGGAGGTGTACACGGACTTTCGCTCTTTAGAAGAGACGAGTTCGACGGAGGTGTCGTTTTCCCACGCCGCAACCGCTTCCGCAAGTTCGCCGATGGAAACCGCACCCGACTGTGACCGAAGGTATGAGAGGGTGTAGCGACGCCGGGCATTCGTGAGGATTTCGAACGCCATGTCGCGTGACAGTATTTGCGCTCCGGACGATGGCTCGGTGGTCATAGTCGCGTGCTGTAGTCGGCCTACCGGGCGTTACACTGCTTCAACTTCGGGGTAGAACCGCAAAAAGATGTTCGTCGGTTTAGACCGCTTCACGGCAGAAAAAAGCCATTTCGGGAGTAGACTGCGGAATCGTGAACTGTATTTTTATACCGTCTACTCTCCAACTGTTTCGTATGCTTCACACAGCAGGGTCACTGCTGACTATCGACGTGGGTGAGCGAGAAACACACACCGAGAACATAGACGACGTGTTGTCATCGTTCGTCGGCGGGCGGGGTGTGGCGACGAAACTTTCCCACGACCGGATTCCGTTCGATGCCGACCCGTTCGGCCCGGAAAACAGCCTGTTTTTCACGACCGGCCCGTTGCAAGTCTCGAACATGAGTTTCACGGGGCGGATGAACTGTACCGGCGTCTCACCGCTCACGGACGGCTTGCTCTCCTCGAACGCTGGCGGCTTTCTCTCCCGTCATTTCGGTGCGACCGGATACGGCGCGGTGGCACTGACCGGCCAGAGTGACGACCTGCTGGCGATTCACGTCACGGACGGAGGAATCGAGTTCGAGGAAGTTCCCGAACTCGCCGGAGCGACGACCTCCGAAGTCGGCGAATACATGGCAGAAAACCACGACCTCGGCGACGAACAACTCCTCGTTTCCGGCCCGGCGGGCGAAAATCGCGTTCGGTTCGCGTCAATCATGACGACGGAACACCGGGCGTTCGGACGGGGCGGACTCGGTGCGGTGATGGGAGCGAAAAACGTCAAATGTGTCTCCTTCGAAGGAGATTCCGCCCCGGACATCGACATCGATTCGATTCAAATGGACGTGCACCGGGAGGCCGCGACGGCCGACGACCATCCAATGAAATCCGCCGGAACGACCAGCGTGACGGAGTACGCGAACCACGTCAGTGCGCTTCCTTCCTACTACTTCTCGGAACTGGAGTTCGAGGGCGCAAGCAACATCGGCGGCGATGCAGTCTCCGACAAAAAGTACAAGAAGGGAACCTGCTCGCAGTGTGCCTTCGCCTGCAAATTACCGACGAAAGACGAGGAAACCGGAGTGGAAACCGAGGGCCCGGAGTACGAGACGGTGATGGCCTTCGGAAGCAACGCCGGAGTGGACGACGTGGTTTCCGTGATGAAATCGAACGACCTCTGTGACGAATTGGGGATGGACACCATCTCCTGCGGCGACGTGGTTTCGGCCTACCTCGCCGCGAACGACGAGTTCGGCAACTCAGACCTTATCCACGAACTCGTGGAGAAAATCGCTCACCGCGAGGACGAAGGCGACCTACTCGCGGAGGGTGTCCACCGCGCCGCGGACGAACTCGGCGTCGAAGACTGGACGGTCAAAGGACTCGAATTTGCGGCCCACGACGGTCGTACCCTGAACGGACAGGGACTCGCCTTCGCCACCTCCAACCGTGGTGCCGACCACATGTACGCCGAGTTTTATTCGAAAGAGTACCCCCTCGTCAGCAAGGACGAGGCGGTTGACCCGACCGGTTTGGAGGGGAAACCGCCGCTCATCGTGGCAAAGGAAAATTACAATGCGATTCTCGACAGCGGCGTCGTTTGCAAGTTCTCGCGGGACTTCATGACCGAAGAACGCCTCGAAACCCTACTCGATACCGACTACGACGAGTTGATGGAAATCGGTGCAAAAGTGGTCGCACTCGAACGCCACTTCAACAACGAACGCGGATTTGACCGCGAGGACGACACTCTTCCCTACGACCTGCCGGACTTTGAGCGCGCATTGTCCGAGTATTACGAAATTCGAGGATGGGAGGACGACGGGACGGTTCCCGAAGATTCCGGCGTCGTGAGCGCGGACGACTAACGGCGTCCGGAATCGCCGTTGTCATGTTTCAGCGAGACGTGGTAGAGGCGAAAATCATAGAATAGAACCGCAAGAAATCGAACTCACGACCCAGGACAAAACCCCGATACTGACCCCCGATGCAGTCTCCCAACTCGCAAGTGGCATAGCGGATGTGAAAGCCGGAAAGACGATTTTACTCAAGAGACGAAAGAAATTCTCGAAAGAAACTGAACCGCCTACCGTCGTTCGAACGTCATCGCTCCACCCTGCCCGAAGCCGACACAGAGCGTGGCGAGTCCTTTCTTGGCATCGCGCTTTTGCATCTCGTGGACGAGCGTGACCGGGAGGCGCGCGCCGGAGGCACCGAGTGGGTGGCCGAGGGCGATTGCGCCGCCGTTGACGTTGAACTTCTCGTCATCGACGCCGAGTTCGCGCTGGCTGTAAAGCGTCTGGCTGGCGAACGCTTCGTTGAGTTCCACGAGGTCGAACTCCTCTATGTCCTCGCCCGTGCGTTCGAGCAGGCCTTTCGTGGCCGGAACCGGGCCGATTCCCATCATCGTCGGGTCAACACCGGCGACGTTGTTGTCGCCGACGTAGGCGAGGATGTCGAGGCCGTGGTCTTCCGCAAAGGCTTCGCTGGTGACGAGGGTGGCCGCCGCGCCGTCGGAAATTTGGGAGGCGTTGCCGGGCGTGACCGTGCCGTCTGCTTTGAACACTGTTGGGAGGCCTTGTAGGGCTTCGAGGCTGGTATCCGGACGGATGCCTTCGTCTGCTTCGACGACTCCGTCTTCGGTTTCGATTGGGACGATTTCGTCGTCGAATCGGCCTTCCTCGGTCGCCGCTGCGGCGCGCTGGTGGCTACGGAGGGCGTATTCGTCTTGGTCTTCGCGGGCAATGTCGAACTCTTCTGCGACCTTCTCGGCGGTCATCCCCATCTGGAGTTCGGGAAGATTGTACTGCTCGGACATCTCCGGGTGGAAGTTTCGGCCCTCGTATGCGCCGGACATCGGGACGCGGGACATGTTTTCGACCCCGCCCGCGATGATGGCGTCTCGCTGGCCCGCTCGAATCGCGTCACTTGCGCTGATGAGCGACTGCATGGAGGATGCACACCATCGGTTGATGGTCGTCGCCGGAACGCTCTCGCCGAGGTCGGAGAGGAGCGCGATGATTCGCGCGACGTTGTTGTCCTGCTGACCGCGCTGTTGGGCGACGCCCCACATCAGGTCGTTGATGTGGTCGCCGGTCAGACCGGTTTCTGCAAGAATCGTGTTGATGAGCGGAGTCGAGAGGTCTTCGCTTCGAACCGCTTCGTACACGCCGCCGTCCTTTCCTTGCGGCGTTCTCACTGCTTTGACGATGACTGGTGTGGTGTCTTTACTCATGCCAGACCGTTCTCGCTGGATGCCCTTAAGTGGCGGTAGAACTCCGAGTAAATGAGAAACAGTTTGTAAGTTTATTGACTAACGACGCGGGTTCAGAAACTATTTGTCCGAACCGAGTCCATATCGTCTGTAACTCCCGACGATGCAAGGTTCCGACACTGCTCAGACGACCACTCGCTCCCGTTCCCTCCCGTCGAGCGAGGAGTCCGGCCTGCTGGCGCGCTTTGCCAGTCCGGTTTCGCTCGTCATCCTCCTCACGGTTTTCGCGCTCGCGCTCCGGTTCGTTGACCTCGGCGCGCGCGTCGCCCATCAGGACGAGGCCCGCGTCGCCTACTGGATTGCCCGCTACGCCGAAACAGGGGTTTGGCACTACCGACCTATCGTTCACGGCCCGTTCCTCGTCCACGTGAACTCGATTTTGTTCTCTCTCTTCGGAACGAACGACTTCTCGATGCGACTTATCGTCGCCCTGCTCGGCGGATTGCTCCCGCTTTCTGCCCTGCTGTTCCGCGAGCGATTGCGTCCGTCCGAGACAGTCGCGCTCGCGGCCCTGTTCGCGCTGAATCCCATCCTGCTCTACTACTCGCGGTTCATGCGAAACGACGTTCCGCTGGCCGCGGTGATGGTATTCGCCCTCGGTTTTTTCGTTCGATTTTCCGATACCAGAAAACTGCGCTATCTCTTCTTGGGCGTCGCCTCGTTCGCACTCGGCTTTACGATGAAGGAAAATGCCCTTCTTTACGTCGCTTGTTGGGTCGGCGCAGGGGTTCTGCTGTACGACCACCGCCTCTTCCTGCGGCGCGTCGGCAACGAGGGAATCGCTGGCGCGATTCCGCCGAAACTGCGTAACTGGTTTCGGGAGAACGACAAGCAGTCCGTTGCGCTACAAATCCTCATCGGAATCGCCGTTACGCTGCTCGCGGTCATCGAGTTCTTCGCCATCATCATCTTCTTCTACGCGCCGCGGTCACAAGGACAACCCGGCCCGGGCCTCTGGAAAGCGTTCTCCAACCCCGGCATGTTCCCGGACATCATCGGTACTGCAACCATCGGCACGTGGAACGAGTTTATGAGTTGGACGGGCCACACCGACCACCCGTATCTGCCGTTTTTCACCGACTTCCTGCGGACGATTGAAGTCGGCGCGCTGGCGCTCTGTCTGCTCGCAGTTGTCGGATTCGTCGTTGACCGTTACTCTGGCGACCGCCCGAACGACATCGTCTCGTTCGGCTTCTACTGGGGCGTCGCAAGCCTCCTCGGTTATCCCCTCGTGATGGACATCAAAGCCGCGTGGGCGCTGGTGCACGTCGTCGTTCCACTGGCCTTCCCCGCCGCAGTCGCCCTTGCGTTAGTCTTCCGCTGGGGTCGAGACGGCTACGAACGTCGGGACGACGTGAGTGCCATCGCCGCCGTCGTCCTGTTACTGCTCGTCTCGGCGCAGGTCGGAATGGCGGCTTACGACACGACCTACCAGAACGACCAAAACCCGGACAATCAACTCGTCCAGTTCGCTCAGTCGTCGTCCACCGATGCGAAACCACTCCTCTCCGACCTGCAGCGAATCTCACAGGAGAACGAAGGCACGGACGTGCTGTTCTACGGAACCGAACTGTACTCCGAAGACGAATCCGCCGACGATATCGCACCCGTTGGAAACGGCGGCGATGGCTGGTTCGCCCGTCTCCCCTTGGCGTGGTACTTCGAGGCCGTCGATGCGGAGGTAAACAGCACCAACGATGCCGACGACCTTCAGGGAGAGAACCCGCCAATCATCATCACGATGAACAGCGTGACGACGTGTTCCGACCAGTCGGGTACCGCCGAGGACATCGACCAGCATATGGACGGCTACAGTCGGTACCAGTTCGACCGATACGGCTTCGACAGTGGCTGTACCGTCAGTAGCATGGCGATTTACGTCGAAAACGGGCAGGCGTCCGCGAATCAAACCGCGTAATTCGCAAACCGACTATCTTCGTATCGAGCGCTATCGAACCCGTTTCCTCTCGAATTTTCAGAAAATATTTATTAGATACGGGAACAGTACTTGCTAATGCCATCCACCCTCCGAACCGTTCTCGACCAGCAGTTAGCACGAATTTACGACAGAGATGCCGTCTGAAGCACAATCCCGTTCGCCAGTTTCGGTGTCGAGTATCCGCGAATCGCTCACGACCACCGCGACCCGCACCCAACTGGCCGTCATCGGCATCACGGTTTTCGCCCTGTTTCTCCGTCTCATCAATCTCGGCGCGCGCGTCGCCCATCAGGACGAAGCCCGCGTCGCCTACTGGATGGCCCGATATGCCGAAAACGGCGTTTGGTTCTATCGCCGGTTCGTTCACGGTCCGTTTTTCTTCCACGTCAACTCCTTTATGTTCGAGATTTTCGGCGCGAACGACTTCATCATGCGACTCGTCGTCGCGTTGATGGGCGCTGCGCTTCCGCTCGCTGCCCTCTTGTTCCGAAAGCGACTGCGCCCGTCCGAGACGGTCGCGCTCGCGGCCCTGTTCGCGCTGAATCCCATCCTCCTCTACTACTCGCGGTTCCTCCGAAACGATGTCCCATTAGCCATGGTGATGGTGTTCGCCCTCGGCTTTTTCGTCCGGTTTTTCGACACCAGAAAACTGCGCTATCTGTTCTTGGGCGTCGCCTCGTTCGCACTCGGCTTTACGATGAAAGAAAACGCCCTGCTGTATCTCGCCTGCTGGGTTGGTGCAGGGGCACTCGTGTACGACCACCGCCTCTTTCTTGGACGGGTCGGGAACGAAGGTATTGCGGGGGCGATTCCGCCGAAACTGCGCAACTGGTTCCGGGAGAACGACGGACGAACGATAAAGAGAACTGTCCTCAAGGGAGTCGGTGTCGTCCTGCTTGTGGTTGTCGAGTTCCTCGCTATCATCGTCTTCTTTTACGCGCCGCGGTCACAAACCCGGCCGGGAGTCGGCCTGTGGAAGGCCTTCTCGAATCCGGGGATGTTTCCCGAACTCATCCACACATCGACGGTCGAAACGTGGCAGCAGTTCATCAGCTGGTCTAACAGTTCCGACCACGCTTATCTTCCGTACCTCATCGACTCCCTCCGGTCGCTCGAAGTCGGTGCGCTGGCGCTCTGTCTCCTCGCCGTCGTCGGATTCCTCGTTGACCGTTATTCGGGTGACCGCCCGAACGCTCTCGTTTCGTTCGGGTTCTACTGGGGCGTTGCCAGTGTTCTCGGCTACTCCCTCGCAATGGACATCAAGGCCGCGTGGGCGATGGTACACGCCGTCGTTCCACTGGCGTTCCCCGCGGCGGTCGGCCTCGCGCTGATTTTCCGCTGGGGTCGAGAGGGCTACGAACGCGGCGACGACGTGAGCGCCGTCGCCGCCGCCGTTCTGTTACTGCTCGTTTCGGCACAGGTCGGGATGGCGGCCTACGATACTTCCTACCAGAACCCACAGAGTCCGGACAATCAACTCGTCCAGTATGCCCAGTCGGCATCCAGCCCTGACGATGTGAAACCGCTCCTTTCCGACCTCCAGCAAATATCACAGGAGAACGACGGTACCGACGTGCTGTTCTTCGGTGAGGAACTCGACACGCCCGATGAATCCGACAACGACGTACCGCCCCCCGGGCCGGGGTGGCACGCTCGACTTCCCCTCGGATGGTACTTCGAAACTGCGGACGCCGAGGTCGCCAGTACCAACCGCTCGACCGACCTTGCTGGTGAGAAACCACCTATCGTTGTCACGCTGAACAACGTTTCGACGTGTATCTCGGAAGATGGCACCGCCGAGGACATCGACTCGTACATGGAGGGGTATGAAGCACACCAGTTCCAGCGGTACGGCTTCAACAGTGGGTGCCACGTGAGCGATATGACGATTTACGTCGAAGAAGAGCGGATCATTTCCGAATCCTGATTATTCGCCGAGTCGTCGTCGGAGCACGGCGGTACCGCCGACACCGGCGACCGTCGCCAGCCAGCCGAATCCCGGTTGCCCGGTTTCGGCCGTCGTTTCGGAGGATTGAGACGTCGTTCTCTGCTGTCCGGATTCCAATCCGTCATCGGCCGTTCCTGTTTTATCGGCCTGCGTCCGGGTCGTTTGAGTCGTCCGATTCGTTTCCTTTCCGGTGAGGTCGAAGGACGAAAGCGCATCTCGGAGCGTAACGATGTCTATCCCTCGTTCTTTCGCCATTCGAATCGCTGTTTTGATACGGCTCGGTGGAAGGCGTTCGTGCCAGCTGTGCCCACCGAGGATTCCGAGCGCGCTTCTGTCGGCCACCCCGTCGAGGAACTCCGCGAGCTCGGTTTCGGTCATCTTTCCTTTGCGGAACATCGTCCTCGACAAGTGCGGGAGTGTGATGTCTCCACCCCGGTGTATCTGGCCCCGACCACCGATGGCAAGCCCCCCGTTTGCGACAGCGGTGTAGTACTCACCCGCGAGTTCACGTGTTCGAGGGCCGTACGCACCATACGGCATCACCATGTTCGTGACGGTGACTCCGTACTCCTCCAGTTGCGTCCTCGACTCTCTGAGGGAAGTTCGTACCACTTCGTCCACGTATCGTTCGGTTACACCATCGTCGGCGGCGAACGACGTTCCGACCGCCGAATCGAGCGTCACGAACTCCCCTCGCTCGTCGGAGTCTCTTCCGCGAACCGTGACGGTGGCGGACTGCGAGCCGTCGTTGACGACCAGTCGATCTCCTTCCATTTTCCCGTGGAGGTTGGACTCGACGTAGAGTTTCCGGTCGTCCGGGGCGATATCCTCGGTCACCGCCATGGCACCGAGCGCGCGGTGGCGAACGGAGTGGGACATGATTTCCCATCCGTTGTCTTCGAGTTCGCGGAGCTGCGCCGCGCTGAGGTTTCCGTCGGTGCCAACGCCTGCCGACGGAACGGCCGCGCACCCCGGGACGTCCTCTTCTCGATGCGCTCGCTGATACGCGTGCGTGTAATCCTTGATAGGACCGTCGTCGTAGGTGAACACCACTTTTCCGTTCGTAGACTGGGCAGCGGACGTTCCGACGACCACTGTCCCCCCGGCGACGGCCATCCCGGTTCGCTTGAGAACGTCACGACGCGTCGAAACGCGTTTTCTTGTCATCGTTGGCTACTCCCCTGTCATCCGCATGGCAACCGACCGAATCGCTCGTGCGATGCCCGTCCCTTCGGCGACGCGTCCGCCGGTTTGCTGGACGGCGTGTGCATTCTGCACCGCAATTTTTCCGGCTTCGGCGGCGATGTCCCATCCGGTTCGCTCGACGGTTTGATACCGCGTCGTTGCCCACCGGCTCGGATGTGCCAGTAAGTACAGCGTCGGACACGTGCCGGATTCGATGGCGTCTACCACGTCGGCGGTTGACCGCACGTCGCCGAAGTCGGGAACGGTCGCGTTCCAGTCACGACCGGTGTCCGAGAAGTACAGCAAATCGCTTGCTCCGTCCGAATCGAACTCCAGTCCGCTGTATGCTTCGCCGACAAGCTCGTACTCTGCGGGAGTTCTCGCATCTTCCCACATTTCTGTGTTCAGGTGCGGCGAAAGTGGACTTCCATGCGCACAGGCAGTTCGCACATCGACGTGTTCACGGAATGATTCGAGGTTGGTTGCGAACCGTGCATGTGCGGCTTCGACGTTACCGCGTACCTTCGCAAGGTCTTCATAGTGGTAACCTACTTCGTGACCCTGCGCTTCCATCTCCTGGGCGGTGTCCGGGTCGAACGTGCTCGTTCTGAAGTAGTACGTCGAATTGATGCCGCGCTCGGCTTCCGCGGTGGCCAGCGAAACGGCGTTGTCGGCCCATCGGTCGACGTCGTGTCGAAGGACGATGTACGGTTCGTCCACCACGTCCGCTTCGATGTAGTCGGCGACGGTGTAAAACTGGTATCCACTATCCTGTGCTGCGTCCAAAATTTGCTCGTAGTCTGTTAAACTGAATCCCGATAACTTCATGGGTTCGAAATTGAATTCGATACACCATTGCTTTGTTACGAGTAATCTACTCAAAATACAGAGGTAGAAGGATATGTCTGAACGTGCGATGATGGTTCGTAAACACCTACTGCGGTAGATTGAACTGATAACAAATCTGATTCAAAGGCTGCGATGACGAATCCGTCTCGCTGGGGCTTCGACGCGCTTAAGATTCTCCCGCGATAATTCACGGAAGAATGAATAGCGGGGCGCTGGACGTAATCGAGTTCTTGCTCACTGCGCGTATCTACAGCGAAAACCAAGACCTCGATGAAAACGACTTACCACCGGCCATCCGGCAGGTGTTTTGGCACGACGGGACGATAGAGCGACCGCTCCAGACGACCGTCGAAACGACGCGCGAAGCGACCGAACTCGACCAGCCGTGGGGTGCCGTTTCCGATTTGATGTTCACCGAGCGGGACACGTTCTCGGGGAACATCGAGTTGACCCAACGCGACATGGCCGAGGAGTGGTTCGTGGAGCGCGATGAGGAACGAATCGCGCGGAACCCGACGCTGGCGTACGCGCTCGCCGACCGCGACGGCGTCGATGTAGACTACGAGTCTGTGCGCGAGGCAAACCGCCCGGTGCAAGCCGACCGGGCGTGGATAGACAGCCTGCTCGAACAGCACTTCGACACTGACGAGGAAGACGAGGATGGCGAAAACATGCTCGACCTCGTGGACATCCACGCACCGGAGGAGGTCGAACTGACGTTGGATGACCTCGTCCTCACGGAAGACCAAGAGGCCGAGATTCACAAAATCGTCAAAGCCATCGAACACCGCGAATATCTCGCGGAAATCGGCCTGCGCGAAATCGGGAAAATCCTCTTCGTCGGCCCACCGGGAACCGGAAAAACCTCGACCGCGAGGGCGCTGGGCTACGACTTAGACCTCCCCTTCGTCGAAGTGAAACTGTCGATGATAACCAGTCAGTATCTCGGCGAGACGGCGAAGAACGTCGAGAAGGTGTTCGAGGTGGCAAAGCGACTCTCGCCCTGCATCCTCTTCATGGACGAGTTCGATTTCGTCGCCAAAACCCGACGGAGCGACGAACACGCGGCCATCAAACGCGCCGTCAACACCCTGCTCAAATCCATCGACAATATCTCGTTGATTCAGGACGACGTGCTTCTCATCGGCGCGACGAACCACCCCGACCAACTCGACGCGGCGGCGTGGCGGCGCTTCGACGAAATCCTGAACTTCCCGAAACCGGACGTGCAGATGCGCTCTGACATCCTCCGCGTCATCACGCGTCGGATGCAAATCAACGACTTCGACCCCGACGAACTGGCGACGAAGACGCAAGGACTCACCGGGAGCGACCTTCGACTCGTCCTCCGCGAAGCGGTGCTCGAAGCCCTCACCGAAAACCGAACGGAACTCACGCAGGACGACCTGCTCAACGCCATTCAGGGCTTCGAGGAGCGCGACAACCTGAAGGACATGGACATGATTGACGGCGACCACGACGCGCTGGTCGCTGGCGGGGATATAAGTGGTCACTCACACGACCACTGAGTGATGGAAATCACCCTCCTCGGCACTGGCGACACGACGGGGACACCGACGCCCGGTTGCGATTGCGACACCTGTTCTCTGGCTCGTGAGCGCGACGTAGAGCGCTCTCGGTTTTCGGTTCACGTCCGCAACGAGGAGACGGGCGAAAGCCTGCTCGTGGACGCCAGTCCCGACTTTCGACACCAATTTCTCACCCACGACGTTCCGCTTCCTGACGAACTTCTCATCACGCACGTCCACTTCGACCATCTCGACGGGTTGGGGAACGCCTACCGACTGTTCGACTCCCTGCCGGTTCACGCCGCGAACGAAATCGACCCGGAGAAAGACGAGAGCGTGGCCGACACGATTCGGGACAAGTTCGACTATCTCGACCGGATTTCGGTTCACGACCACGACCCGCTCACCTCGTTTTCGGCCTGCGGGTTCGACGTGACGCTCGTGCCGGTGGAACATCCGCCCCTGCTCTGCTACGGAGTCGTCATCGTCGGAAACGGGTCGAAACTCGTCCTCTCGGGGGACACGAGTTACGGGATTCCGGATGCCTCACGCGAGCAGATGATGAATCCCGGACTCTTTCTCGCGGACGCTATCGTTCCGGCATCGCTTTGTGAACACCATCCCGCGGGCGGCAGACATCACACCGAGGACGGTGTCCCGCGCACCTTCGGCTACAAACACATGACGCGCGAGGGCGCGCTGTCGCTGGCGGACGAACTCGGTGCGGAAGAAACTCGACTTGTCCACGTCTCGCATTTCTATCCCGCAGAAGAAGCGTTCCGCGAACCGTTGGCGATAGACGGCGAATGGTACCGAATTTGAGCCGATAGTATTTCGTTCTTGTCCTACCGTCGCCAGACGAACAGGGCGACTGCGAGCAGGAGTGCGACTGCGCCGACGACGAAGTCGAATCCGGGGAGCGAGGTCGGGCCGGATGAGGTTTGGGTGTTGTTCGGCCCGCCGAGACTCCCGTCGTTTCGCTCGTCATTGTCCTGTACGCCGGGGGTGTCGGAGCCAGCGTTCGGCCCGGGTTCCTGCCCATCTGCCCAGCCGTCGATAGATTGGAGGTAGGAGTGGCACTCCTTCATCGTTTCAGCGTTGTACTTTGCCGTATCTCCCGAAATTTCGTAGCTTCCGGTCACATTCCGGTCAGCCATCGTCGGGCTTTCGGCACGTTCGTCGGGCAGGCGCGCCACGTCGTACACCAGCCACGGCGCGTAGAACTCCCAGACGACTTCACCGGTCGGCGTCACTTCGATGACGCGCTGGTTTTTCGAGTCGCCGATGAGGGTGTTGCCGTTTTCGAGGCGGTCTGCGTCACGGGGCCACCTGAGGTCGTCGCCCTGTCCGAGTTCCCACGTCAGGTTCCAGCCGTCGTCCTGTTTTTCGTACTCCACGATGCGCTCGTTTTCGGAGTCAGCGACGAGGAACGTCGGGTCGCCATCTTCACTTTCCAGATAGTCCGGGTTGTGCTGTTCGTAGAGGATGTCGTGGTTGTCGTCCTCCCCGAGTTGCAGGTCGATTTCCTTCGTGGTTTTGTTGATGAGGATGGCTTGATCGAAGTTCCGCGGGGACGCGAGATACTGGTCGTCGCCGACTTTGTCTACGTCGTTCACGTGCGTCCAGTCGTTCGAGTAGTTTTTCGCGGTGTCTTTCGGGTAGTGGTTGCGGAAGTACCAGCGCCAGACGACTTCGTCTTTCTCCAAGTCGTAGACGAAGATGCTGTCGTCGTTCCGCTCGGCCTCCTCGTCGTAGGCGCGCATGTTGGCGACGAGCAACTGCGTGCCGTTGTTGATGAGGTCGATGTCATGCGTGTCGTGGATTGGGAGCGATTCTTCCCAGACGTGTTCTTGCGTTCGCGGGTTGAACTCGTAGGCGACGGTTTCCCCGTTCGCCGTTCCGGTGACGAAGAGGTTGCCGTTCTCCATCGGGTCAACGTCGTAGCCCCACACCATGCCGTGTTCGGCGGTGTGGTGTACCCACTTCACCTCGCCGTTCGGCCCGACGCCGACGAGTTTCGCGGGTTCTTTCCCGCCGTTTTCCAGCCACGAGTAGCCTTGTACGGCGATAACGGTCGTTCCGTTTGCCGGATTCACGAGCGTTCCGGCACAGGGATTCTGCGCTGTTTCCTGTCCCCCCGACTGAGCGGTGAGTGGCGAAGCCAGCAACGGAAAACAGCAAAGGAGTATCACACCGACAGCAAGGGACTGCCGTCGAGAGGGCGTCTGCATATCGGTCACTATTACCGGCCTGCGTCTTGTATGTTTACACATCCTTTCGCGGACTCATCGCCTGCACGGTACCGTCAGAGGCAGTACAAACAGATGTCATGAATCGCCACAAAAACCGTCCTCACTCCGCTCTCGAACCCAACCACGCACCGAGCGTCACCCCGTAGATGAGATGACTCACGTGAAAAATGAACCGTTCATCCGACTGAGGGTTCATTCGAAGGACGCGCTTCAGCACGACGTGAATGCCGAACACGGAGAGCAAGAATCCGTACACTGCTCCCCACATCGTTCCGGATTTTTCGTCCGTCTGCCCGGATTCGACTACTCGACGCTCGAACAGGAGCGCGAAGATACCGCCGCCGACCATCCCGTACACCAAATGGAGAACGAGTCCGTGGACGGGATACTCGCTCGCCTCCTTCTCGCCGACGAACTGCGCCCAAAACGCCGCGGTCGGCGGGAGCGAGCGCGCAATCGGAATCCGGTAGGCGGTCATGACGAGGGTGGCAATCAGTCCTCCGACGAGTCCCCGACTGAACGAGCGAGCGATGGTAATCGCATCAACTGATTCCCGCGACGAAACGGACTGTACGACCGATTTGCCCTTTCGGACTGATTCTTTGTATTCCATAGACTCCTCCGGTTCAGCGATAACTCTGTCAGTACCGGCGTCAATAGACGTTTGGGCGATGAGATAGCGATCCATTCACTGCTCGATTCAGTTCTCCGTCCGAAACGCGTCGAGCCCTGTTTGTCGTCGTTTCAGTCCGGCGGGGTCTGCGACCCACGGCGTCCGCGAATCGCGTTCGAAATCGAGGTCAACCTCCGGCGGGTCGGCAGGGTCGTGACCCGAACAGTCCGGCCCGCAGTGAACTGGATTGACGATTCGCCCTTTCCAGCGACAGTACGGAAGTCCGCCGTCCCGCGATTCGATTTCGCTACACGCCGGGAAGTCGTAGGTTCGCCAGCCTTTGCCGTAGGCGCGTTCCGCCATTCGCCTTCGCTGGCGGGCCTTCGCCGCCGCGCTGACGACGCGAACGTCCGCTTTCCCCGCATGCTGTTCTATGAGTTCGGTTCCCGCCGTATCGGTTTCGAGCGCCGTCGGTTCGCGGACGACTTCGATTTCCCGCTCATCTTCACCTCCCGCAAACCGCCAGACGCCGACCTCCTCTGGAATCCGGTTCAGGTGCGCGCGGGTGACGTAGCTCTCGGTCGCCAAAATAACTTCGTCCACGAGGCCGAGGCTCACGTCCTTGCGGAGTTGCGTTTCGAGGTCGCCGGGGTCTGCGAGGTCTGGTTTGTTCTCGATGCCGACGAGTTTCCCGAACCAGTCGGGGTAGCGCGCGACCTGCCGGACGTACTCCCTGCCGCGCCGTCGCTTCCGTTCGAAAAAGCCGATTTCGACCGCCCTGTCCACGACCTTCCGGGCGTACTCCGGCGACGTGTCGAAAGCGTTTCGCCAGTAGCGCGACTGTCCGACGCCGACCTCGCTCTCGATTGCGGCGTCGGGAATCCGCTCGTTCGTGAGTTTCGCGCGGGCGTCGAACCCAGAATCGGGTTCGACGCACAGCACGTCGATGATGCGGTTCGACGGTGCGTGAACACCGCCGCCGATTTGTCTGGCGAGAACGTCGTCCGTCGTCGCTTCGAGATGGGCACACAGCGCCAGTTCGAACGGGAACTCTCGCACGATACGAGGTTGGTGCGCTGAAAACAAAAATGCCGCGTCAGTGGTGTGCCGTCTCAGTCGTCTCCCGTTCCCATTTTCATGATCGGTTCCGGTTCTCGCCGCCCGTCCTCGCCGGGCGTGTCGAACAGGGACGCGAGACTGTATTTCGCTCGGATGAGGATTCCCTCTTCTCTCACTCGTCTGCGCTTCTCACTCGGGTTTTCGCGCTCGTCTCTCGACTCGCGCTCTTTGCGTGTCGGTTCTCGGTCTTTGATTGGGTAGTAACTCCCCCGTGAGTGGCACATCGGTTCTCCCCCGCGAGAAAAATTGGCGAGGGACTTCAATAGTCGTTCGCGTGAGTTTCGAAACGGGAGGAGTAAACCTTAGAGTCGGAACGCAGTGAGAATCGTGGCTACGATTCGCACGACGAGGAATGGAGCAAGCACCGCAATGCCGATGCCTGCGACCCAACCGAGGAGCATCACAGCAAGGTTGCCGCCGAGCAGTTCAGCGCCGTAGATGTACGCGAGTCCGGTGAGGACGACAGCACCGACAGCGAGGGCGAGAGTACACAGCGCGACCAGCATCCGGCGAATCGCGTCGAAGGTTGGAATCCGTTTCGGGAGGGTGGTGGTTTCGTATTTCATGGTGCGTCTCCTCAGGTAGAGAGAGGACTGCGTACCGCAAAAGTGTTGGCTGAAATACAGTTATGTTGGGCGCGCTACTGAAATCGGATCCTGCATTTCAAATGTCATCTTTTCCTGTTGATTCCGAACCGCCGGCTGTCGTCAGTCTATTCTCCATCGATCAAAAACAGTCTCTACTCGTTATGCGACCTGTCTGCGCTCGATTTCGACGACGTTCAGGTCATCGTCCACGATGACGCGGAGTTCGCCGTCGGAAAGCGAAATCGTCACTGCGATTTCCCACGGGTCGTCGGCGAGAATCGTCGTCTGCTCGTCGCTCACGCACCACGAAAGCGCCCAGAACGGTTTCTGACAGAGGTCGATTCCGTGGTCGCTGTAGAAGGTGACGACCTGCGATTGGTCGAGAAGCGACAACCCGACCGTCGAACGAAGTCGGTGCCGACACTGCTCACACTGGTGGTCAACGCGGATTTTCGTTCCCAAAATGTCCTCCGAATCTCGGGTCACGTCCGTCCGCATCTTCCCGTTGCACTCCGGACACACGCCGTCGGCGGCGAGACAGTGGAGGTGTCGCACGCGCTGGTTGAACGCGTCCATGATTTCACAGTCGGTTCGGTCGTTCAATCCGCCCGGCGGGAACGAATAACTTCCGTACAGTTTCGCGCAGTCGGGACAGTCGATTACCAGCGTCTCGTCCTCGTAGGTGGCGTGCAGGTTCGCGCCGCAATCGGCACAGGTTTCTTCGAGTTCGATTGGGTCGAGTCGCGGATGCTCGTTGAACGACCCGGCGAGAATCGCGCTAACGACCTTCTTCCCGGCCTGCCGGAAGTCATAGCCGTCGTCGGTTTGTACGACGAAGTGGTCGGCCAACTGCTGGAGGTGGTAGTTGAACTGCGCGCTGTCGCGCATGCCGACTTCCTTCCGAAGTTCCGAGAACCGAACCGGCCGTTCGGGCGCTTGCCAGAGGGCTTCGAGGATGGAGAGACGTGTCTCGTTGGCGATAACCGAAAACGCTTCCGCCGGAGCGAGACAATCGTCGCATTCCTGAAGCGGGGTGTCACTGCTCATATACCCACTACGGACGGGTAGCGAATAAAACGTTATGTGTATTTCATTTTTGCAACTATCTTGTCAGAAGCGCGCGCTATACCAGAACAGTAGGTTTATCAGTCGTTCGGGCCGAATCTACGATAAATTACTCTCAGGAGGTCAACGTTGACAGGAACACACAACCAACCGGAGGTGAACATCGGTCTCGTCGGGCACGTCGACCACGGGAAAACGACTCTCGTGCAGGCGCTTTCCGGCGAATGGACCGACCAGCACTCCGAAGAGATGAAACGAGGCATCTCGATTCGACTCGGCTATGCGGACGCGACGTTCCGGCAGTGTCCAGACGTGGACGCTCCGGAGTGTTACACAGTCGATGAGACGTGCCCCGACGGTTCGGACAGCGAACCGATTCGTACAGTTTCGTTCGTGGACGCACCCGGCCACGAAACGCTCATGGCGACGATGCTTTCGGGCGCATCACTGATGGACGGCGCGGTGCTCGTCGTCTCGGCCACGGAGACCGTTCCACAGGCCCAGACCGAAGAGCACCTGATGGCGCTCGACATCATCGGCATCGAAAACATCGTCATCGCGCAGAACAAAATCGACTTGGTTGACCGCGACCGCGTGGAGCGCAACTACGAACAGATTCAGGAGTTCGTGGAAGGCACGGTTGCGGAAGACGCACCAGTCGTCCCGATTAGCGCCCAGCAGGAGGTCAACATCGACCTGCTGATGCAAGCTATCGAGGAAGAGATTCCGACGCCGGAGCGCAATCCGGACGACGACCCACAGATGTACGTCGCCCGCAGCTTCGACATCAACCGTCCCGGTACGACGTGGGACAAACTCACGGGCGGGGTTCTCGGCGGCAGTCTTGTGCAGGGGAACCTTACCGAAGGCGACGAACTCGAACTACGTCCCGGCCGCGAAATCGACGAAGGCGGCCAGACCCATTGGGAACCCATCCAAACCGACGTTCGCTCCCTTCAGGCGGGCGGCGAGATGGTGGACGAGGTCACGCCCGGTGGACTGCTCGGTGTCGGTACTGGACTCGACCCGAGTTACACCAAAGGTGACGCGCTGGCCGGACAGGTCGCGGGAACGCCCGGCAGTCTCCCCCCGACGTGGGAGCAGTTCACGATGGAAATCGACCTGCTCGATCGACTCGTCGGCTTGGACGACGAGGAAATCGACGAAATCAGCACGGGCGAACCGCTCATGCTGACCGTCGGCACCGCGACGACCGTCGGTTCGGTCACCAGTGCGCGCGACGGCGAGTGCGAAGTCGCACTCAAACGCCCCGTCTGCGCACCGGAAGGCGCGAAAATCGCCATCAACCGCCGTATCGGCGCACGCTGGCGACTCATCGGAATCGGAACGCTCACCACCAACTGATGGTTCACACGGTCGCCATGGACACGAGCGCGCTCATGATGCCCGTCGAATCGGGCGTCAGGGTGTTCGACGAACTCGACAGGCTGTTGGGCCAGCTCGACTGCGTCACACCCCGTGCCGTCATCTCGGAACTCGACGGACTCTCTCAAGGCGGCGGCGCAGAAGCGACCGCCGCCAGCGTGGGCGCGGATTTGGCGACTCGCTGTCGAACCATCGATCACGAAGAATCGTACGCAGACGACGCGTTCGTCGAACTCGCACCCGAGTTCGACTTCGTCGTCACGAACGACGCCCCCCTTCGGAAACGTCTGCTCGACGCTGGCGTACCGGTAATTCATATAAGGGGGCAGAACAAACTCGCAATCACTCAACCATAGCATGTACAAACGGGTTAGACTGAAAGATACGGTCGAGGTTCCGCCCCAGTTCCTCGCAGATGTAACGCCGGGGCTGGTGCAGCGACTCCTACAGGACAAACTTGAAGGACGGATGGACGAGGACGTCGGCAGCGTCGTCAGCGTCACCGAAGTTCACGACATCGGTCACGGCGCGGTACTTCCAAACCGCCCCGGCGTCTACTACGAAGCGGAGTTCGACGCCGTCACGTTCGACCCTCAGATGCAGGAGGTCGTGGACGGAGAGGTCGTGGAAGTCGTCAACTTCGGTGCGTTCGTCGGTATCGGGCCGGTGGACGGACTGCTCCACGTCTCCCAGATTTCGGACGAATATCTCGCCTTCGACGACGAGAATCAACAGCTCGCCTCGCGCGAGTCCAACCGCACGCTCGGCGTCGGTGACTCGGTTCGCGCTCGAATCGTGACGAAGAGCATCGACGAGCGCAATCCGCGCGAGAGCAAAATCGGCCTCACGGCGAAGCAGGTCGGCCTCGGCAAACACGGTTGGCTGAAAGAAGACCGTGACTCGCGCCAAGCGACTACCGAGAGTGAATAACCATGGCCAGTAATCGACTCGCCTGCCGCGACTGCCACGCCGTGCTCCAAGCTGACGAGGAGATCTGCTCGATATGCAACTCCACCAGCCTCACGGAGGACTGGAGTGGCTACGTCGTCATCGCCCACCCCGAGGAGAGCGAAATCGGACAGGAGATGGGTGTGTCGGAACCGGGAAGCTACGCGCTGAAAGTCAGATAACGTGACCGACTCCGTCGTCTCGCTCCCTCGCGCACTGCGAAGTGAGCTAAAGGAACCGCTCGGGCCGATTTTCACCGATGCAGAGCGACTTCTCGAATCCGCTGGAAGCCCACTCGTCGCAGTCGGCGACGTCGTCACCTACCATCTCGAATCGGTCGGCGTCACGCCGGACGTGGCGCTGGTGGACGGACTGACGAAACGCGACACAGTCTCACCAAAAATTCGGGATGCAGTGAGCGACGACGCGAAACACGTCCCGGTCGAGAATCCTGCGGGAGTGCTCACCCACGACCTCCTTTCGGCGCTCGTCGAGGCAATTGTCGCGCCCGAGGCGACCGTTCTCGTCGTCGAAGGCGAAGAAGACCTCGCGGCGCTTCCGGCGGTGCTCGCCGTGCCTGAGGGGGGAAGCGTCGTATACGGTCAACCGGACGAAGGAATGGTTCTCGTGCAGGTGACTTCGGCTGTGAAAGAGCAGGTTACCGACCTGCTCTCGCAGATGGATGGCGACACGGAGCGACTCTTCTCGCTCGTTGATGACGGTCGAAATTCATAATTCGCTAAGCGAAAAAATTTATTGGGTGTGGCCTGCCACCTCATAACAATGCCTAGCGGTCAGCGTGGGGACGACGCGACCGTGGAGTTCACGCGGATGCTCCAGCAGTTGAAACGCAGGGGCTGTAATCTGTTGCTTGTTGGGTCAGTTCCCGATTCCGTTCTGTCGTGTGCTAGTCGGAAGTTTTTCGGCGACCCTCACGAACGTCGGTTTCGCGTGGTCGTTCTCACTGGAACGTCCCGGACGACGGTCGATGAACGAATACCGATGTACGGCACCCACGAAGAGCGGACGGCCGTCATCACACATCTAACCGAACTAGCGGATTACGGAGTTCAACCGGTTCGCGTCGATTCGGGCGTTCCGGAGCTTTCTACTGCCGTCTCGTCGGCGATAACCTCCTTCGAGACGGACGACGGCCTGCAATCGGGACAGCTTCGAGTTGGGTTGGATTCGCTCGAATCGCTGTTCGAACGCTACGACCCCGAAGTCGTCCGACAGTTCCTCGGCGTCGTCACGGGACAGGTTCGCGGTGCGAACGGGATGGGCCACTTCATTCTCCCCCGCGACTACGACCACGAACTCGTGAGCGAACTTGCGCCGCTGTTTGACGGAATAATCGAGTACCGCGTCGATGGAGAAGGGCAAGAACAGTGGCATTTCCCCCACCGAGATTTGCAGTCTCCGTGGCTTTCGGTGTAGGGTACCAATCGCCCACTTCGAAATCCTTTTACACGCTACAGGGAGAAAAGGAGTATAACTGAGTGTTACACATGGAAGTCGAAATCCTCTCACAGGAGCAGAATCCAATGCTCCACCGGAATGAAGTGCGGTTCCAGATAGTTCACGACGAGGCAACGCCCTCGCGCCTCTCGGTGCGAGACAGTCTCGCGGCGAAACTCGACAAGAACGCGGACGAAGTCGTCATCCACGAGATGAGTACGAAGTTCGGCATGCGCAAGACGGTCGGCTACGCGAAAATCTACGACAGCTCCGAGGACGCGCGCGACGTCGAACAGGACTACATGCTCGAACGCAACAAAATCACGGCAGACGACGCCGACACCGACGCGGAAGCGGAAGCCGAGGAGGCTGAATAATGGCGCGAAACGAACTCTACAACGACGACGGCACGACCGAACGAGAACAGTGCCCGCGCTGTGGCGACTCGTTCCTCGCAGACCACGGTGACCGCGTTCACTGTGGCAAATGTAGCTACACCGAGTGGAACTAAATGCGAATCCTCGGCGTTGAGGGTACTGCGTGGGCGGCCAGCGCGGCGGTCTACGACGTGAATACAGACTCCGTTTTTATCGAAACCGACGCCTACCAACCGGAGAGCGGCGGGATTCATCCGCGAGAAGCCGCAGAGCACATGAGCGATGCGATTCCAGCAGTCATCGAGACGGCTCTCTCCAACGCAGACGGCCCAATTGACGCTGTCGCCTTCTCGCGCGGGCCGGGACTCGGCCCGTGTCTTCGCATCGTCGGAACTGCGGCGCGCGCGCTGTCCCAGAGTCTCGATGTTTCACTTATCGGCGTGAACCACATGGTCGCCCACCTCGAAATCGGGCGACAGCAGTCGGGCTTCGACTCCCCTATCTGTCTGAACGCGAGCGGTGCGAATGCACACGTCTTGGGCTACCGAAACGGACGCTATCGCGTCCTCGGCGAGACGATGGACACGGGCGTCGGTAACGCAATCGACAAGTTCACGCGACACGTCGGGTGGTCGCACCCCGGCGGGCCGAAGGTCGAGGAGGCCGCGAAAGACGGCGAATACATCGAACTCCCCTACGTCGTGAAGGGGATGGACTTTTCGTTCTCGGGTATCATGAGCGCGGCGAAGCAGGCCGTCGATTCGGGCGAGGCAATCGAGGACGTTTGCTTTTCGCTTCAGGAGAACATCTTCGCCATGCTGACCGAGGTTGCAGAACGCGCGCTCTCGCTCACGGGACGCGACGAACTCGTCCTCGGCGGCGGCGTCGGCCAGAATGCGCGACTCCGAGAGATGTTAGAAGAGATGTGCGACCAGCGCGGTGCGAAGTTTTACGCCCCCGAACCGCGATTCCTGCGGGACAACGCGGGGATGATTGCGGTACTCGGTAAGGAGATGTTGGATGCAGGCGATACGACTCCCGTCGCGGATTCGGCGATCGATTCGAACTACCGACCCGACCAAGTGGCCGTGTCGTGGCGAACCGACCGCGAGGAGGTGTTCCGCAACGTCGGCGAGCGCGAGATTCGGGGCGCGGAAGCCACCGTTTCCATCGGTTCCGAGCGCGTGACGAAGCGCAGGGCGGTCAAATCCTACCGCCACCCCGAACTCGACGCGCGTCTTCGAAAGGAGCGCACGACCCTCGAAGCGCGCCTGACGAGCGATGCGCGCCGGGCCGGGGTTCCCACCCCTGTCGTCTACGACGTTGACCCCACGGAGGCCTCCATCGAGTTCGAACACGTCGGCGAAAGCGACCTCCGCGAGGAACTGACCGCATCCCGAGTGCGCGACGTGGGTCGGCATCTCGGAACGATGCACCGCGAAGGAATCGTTCACGGCGACCCGACGACGCGAAACGTCAGGTGTGCGGGGGGCGACACGCCACCGAACGAGCGAGCGAATGATTCCCGCGAGTCCGACCGAACGTTCTTCATCGACTTCGGATTGGGCTACTACTCCGATGACGTGGAGGACTACGCGATGGATTTGCACGTCTTCAATCAGAGCCTCGTCGGAACTTCCGACGTGGCCGACGAGTTGTGGCGCGAGTTCGAATCCGCCTACGTAGAAACTGGTGACGAGCAGGTCGTTACCCAATTGCGCGAAATCGAAGGCCGCGGGCGGTATCAGTAGCGACTTCGGCGTGGTGCAGTCGTCTCACGTCTTTTCCGAAATGAGCACGATTTTGACGGAGCGGCGACCGCAGAAGTCACGACTGCATGCCGCGCCCGAAGGCCGAGGTTTCATCCGGGACGCGAAGCGTCTCTTGTCCTCACCCCGGCGTTCGCCCGTTCTCGGCCCAACGGATTCGGCAGGGAACGGGCGAACGAACAAAAGAGCGAGTGGCGAAGCCACGAGCGACTGCGTGAGTTCGGGCGTGGCTTGGAGTCGTGTGAGCAATCGTCTCTTCGTCACCACGACTTGTTCAACGGTTACCTCTCCATTCGCCGATTCCCACGAAAGTTCCTCGGCTACGAACACCTCTCGGTCATCGCCAACTCATGCCCCAAACGCTATTACCGGTGCGAACATTCGCTATCATATGTCCGACAAAGAAACTTCAGGAACCCTCTTCGGCATGCCGTACAACTTCGAACGCCCCAGCGTCGGCCGGATGCTGTCGGCCTACTGGAAACCCGGCGAGAAGATGCTGGTCGAAAAACCGTTCGGCATCGGCTACACGCTCAACCTCGCCAACTGGCGCTCGTGGCTCGTCCTCGCCCTCGCTGGCATCCTGCTCTGGCAGGAAAAAAGCGGCCCGGACGTGGAGGACGTGAAAGACGAACCCGTCGAAGTCATCGTGGACGACGACTGATTCGACGCTTCTTTTTGCTCGCGCTACACCCACTCAATCATGATTCGGTTCGTCACCGGCAACGAGGGAAAGGTGCGCGAGGCATGCGACTATCTGACCGACGAGGTTCGCCAAATCGAGTACGATTACACCGAAATCCAGCACGACGACCTCGCCGAAATCGCGCTTCACGGCGCGCGCGAAGCGTTCGAGGAGACGGGCGGCGAAGACCCCGTCGTCGTTGACGATGCGGGCCTGTTCATCGACGCGGTCGGTGGCTTTCCCGGCCCCTACTCCGCCTACGTCGAGGACACCCTCGGCGTCGAGCGAGTTTGGCAGTTCGCAAAACAGGAAGAGAATCGCCGCGCCCATTTCCGCTGTGTCGTCGCCTACTTCGACGGGGAAACCGCAGAAACCTTCTCGGGTGCAGTTCCGGGCACGCTGGTCGCCCCGCGCGGTGACGGCGGATTCGGCTACGACCCAATCTTCGAACACGAAGGGAAGACGATGGCCGAAATGACGACGGAGGAAAAGAACGCCATTTCCCACCGCGGGCGCGCACTGGCCAAATTTGCGGACTGGCTGGCGGAGCGGTAAACCGGCGCTGAACAAAAGAGCGACTTAGTTTTCCATCTCCCCGTCCGGCCCCGGATACTCCCCGCCGACCACCACGTCGTACAGACTTTCGGGGTCGAAGAGCGACACGAATCCATCCGGGTGCTTGACGCTCACCGAAATCCGTCCCTGAAGCGTGGCCGCGGTTTTCGCGCTTCGCAGGTCGTCGTCGTAGGAGACGATGTGTGCCGCGTTTCCGGCGTGAGCGCTGGCGAGAGCGGGATGGTCGCCGGGCGACTGCTCGACTTCGATTCTGCATTTCTCGATTTCCTCGCGCCAGTCGCGGGCCAGTTGGTCATCCGCCAGTTGGTGGATGACCCATTCGGCATCCGAGAGGAGTTCGTCGCTGGCGACGAGTTCGACCCACGAGTGGCTGCGAACGATGTCCATCGTTTGGCGGGCGTTCCCGCCGACCAGCAGATCCGCCGCCAGCACGTCCGCATCGACCGCGATGCGGGCGGGGTTCGGATTACTCATTTCGTCGCTCCGAAAGCGTCTCGCGGACGGTTTCGAGGTCGGTATCGAACTGTTCCGCACGGTCGAACAGGTCGTGCCACGTCATAGCGTTGTCTGCGAGTTCGAGGAAGAAAAGGGCTCGTTTCGCCGTGAAAATCGTTCGCTTGCTCAGGCGGATTCGTTGCCGAGCATGTCGGTCGTTACCGACTTTTCGTAGTTCAGTGTGTCGAGTTCGACGCGCTCGGTGTAGCCCTGATACTCCACGATGACGTAGTATTCGACCGAAAGCGTACTCTCTTCTCCCTGTCGAAGATGGGTCTTCCACCACGCGCCCAGTTTCGAGTTGTCGAGCTGAACCGTGTCCCGAATCGTCGCTTGGCTGTTTGATGCGATTTCGATGTCTCGCTCGTTTGCTTCGTCCGCGAGGACGACGTCGTTCATCGTCACGCGGGAGCCGATTTCGGTGATGTGTATCGATTCGCTTCGGTCGTTTTTCACGACGGCGGAGGATTCGATTGGCGTCTCGGCCATCGTCGCGTCACCCCACTTCGCTCGCGTCTCGGAGACGGTTCCGACCTGTCTCCCTGCGACCGAGAAATCCAGCGTCGAACTCGAATCCACCGGCCCGAGCATGTCGGTCGTGATGGTTCCGCGCTCCGCTTTGCCGCCGACGGGCAGACGAGCGAATCCGGCATCGACCGTCACGTCGCGTTCGACCACGCGGTCGGTTTCCTCGCCGTTGTTGACGTGGCTAGCCCACCATTGTTGAACTTCACGGTCGGTGATGTCGCCGGACAGTTCGAGGTCGGTGCGACCCGAATCGAGGGTTCGGCTCGTCTGGCCTTCGACCAACTGCACGTCGTTCATCAGCACGCGATAGCTTGCATCGACCGAAAGGCGGTCTGCGAACAGCGACCCCGGTTGATTCGGGTTCTGCACGACTGCGCTCGTTCGAATCCCGGTGTTTTCGGTTTCGGGGACGACCCACTCGCTTTCAACCGACTGGAGTTTCGGCGGTTGGAATTTCGTCGCCTCGGTTCGCGGTACGGTTTTCGTGGTCGTTTCGCCGCCGCCCAACGCGTCGGTCGTGAAGACGACGCGCTTGCTCAGGAAGGGAAGCGTGACTTTCTTCGTTTTGCCGTCTTCGTCAACCGTGGCGTAAAACTGCACGTCCATCGTGGTCTGTTCGCCGTTTTCGACGTGGCTCTCCCACCACGTCGGCAGTTTGCCGTTGTCGAACGTCGAGTCGATTGCGAACGTCGTTTTCTCGCCTGGTGCAACGTTCACCTCGCCGTCCGTCGTTCCTTCGGCGACCGTCACGTCGTTCATCGTGATAGTGTAGCCGAGTTGTGAGAAGGCGACATCTCCACTGGCCGGATTCTCGACGGTTGCGCCGACGTTGAGCGGGGTTCGTTCTTCGGTTGCTTTGCCCCACTCGGCGTCGGTTTCGGTCACGCGGAGCACCGTCTTTTCTCCGGCGGTCATCGTCTGCGTTTCGTTGCTTTCGAACGCGCCGAGCAGGTTCGTCTCGAACGAGCGTTCTTCGGCGGGAAGGTTCTTCGAAACCAGTGGCAGGCTGATTGCTGGTTGGATACTCACAGTGGTCTGTTCGCCGTTGTTGATGTGGCTCGCCCACCACGCAGGAATTTTTTGGTTGTCCATCTGCGTCGAAAGCGAAATCGTGGACTCTCCCGTTGGAACACCGACATCGTTGCTCGTTCCCTCGGCGACAGTCACGTCGTTCATTTCGACTGCGTAGTTCACGTCAGCGACGCCGGGGACGCCGACGGAACTCGGATTGTGGAGGTCGATTTCCGTCCGAATCTCGCTCGTCTCAGGGTTCACCGCACCCCAATCGGTTCGGACTTCTTCGACGGTCGGTTGACCGACGGTCAGTATTCCGGACGTGACGGCCACGCCGAGTCCTCCCGCCGTGATGACGCACACCGACAGTATCCCGACGACGAATTTGCCGAACAGGTTACGCGGCGTCACGACTGTCTCCCAAAATTGACGTATCGAACCACATACAGTTCATTAGCTGAGCAGTTCGGCCGGAACTCCAAGTATGTTTACCTGTAATTATCCAGTGTGGGAATTGGCATGTTGGATTCGACTGTTTACTGTTCTGCGGCCTGCACTAGTTCCGCGAGTTCGTCCCGAACCTCGTCGCTCACCGGACGGTGCGGTCGGCGCGGCGCACCCGCGGGTGCGCCGCGCGCTTGCATGGCCGCCTTCGCACCGGGTACGCCGTATTCGGTGGTAACCGCCTGATTCAACTCGACCAGTTTGGTGTTCAACTGGCGGGCCTGTGCGTCGTGGCCACCCCGATGCAGTCGATAAATTTCGCTGGCACGCTCGGGTGCGACGTTCGCCAGTCCGAGGATACCCCCGTCAGCCCCGGCGTCGAGTCCGGCGGCGAAGATGCTTCCGCTTCCGACCAGCAGGTCGAAATCTGCGTCCTCGGTGCGAGCGCGCTCTCGCTGGAGTCTGGTTAGGTTCCCGCTCGAATCTTTCATCCCAACGATGTTTTCGTGGTCGGCGAGTTCGCCGACCACTTCCGGCGAGAGAACGACGTCGGTGAAAACTGGAACGCTGTAGAGGTACACCGGAATCGGACTTTCCTCGGCCACGGTTCGGTAGTAGTCGGCTAACGTATCATCGTCGTGACCGAAGTAAAAGGGCGTTACCACGAGCGCGGCGTCGGCTCCCGCCTCCGCCGCGAGGCTGGTTTGGCGAAGCGTCTCGCGGAGTCCGGGATGGCCAGTTCCAGCGAGAACCGGAACACTCGCTTCGTCCGCGACGATTTCGGTTACCCGATTTCGCTCCTCGACGCTCATCAGTTCCGCCTCGCTGTTCGACCCGCAGGGGACGATAAAATCCACGCCGCGATCTTCGACCCACGCGACCAGTTCGCGGAGTTCATTTTCTCGGAGGTCACCCTCGTCGTCGAACGGTGTCAGCAGGGGGACGCCAGTTCCGTGCATGGCTCTCACATCTCACGCCGTAACTATGAAATCGGTGGTAGCGGAAGGGTCGTACAACCGTCTGACGCGGTTTTAAGTCACCGTCGCGCCGAGATAAAACCGGGCGCGCACAACACTCTCTCCCATCCTCCCACTTCGCGCGCCCGGCACACCACCCACATCCTCCCTGACCCCGCTCTCCCCCACCTCCGCTTCGGAACTCCCCTTTCGGCAGGCAACTCCTGATTCGACGTAGAGCTATCCTGATAGTTCCAAACGGTGCCTGTACCCGCGACAAACAGTTCATAACAAAGAGGTATCCCGTCTTTTTCGTATCTGCGCCCGACGGCTCGGGCGCGAAGCGTGTCGCAGTCTCGCGGTGGGTTTCCGGCGGGGCCGGGGGCTCTGGCGGCGGGTTGGCTTCCCGTTACAGTGTCACCAATCTCCCCACGAAAGTTCTCGTCCCGGACGACCCTAGAACCCCGCGCTGCCCAATCGTTTTTCAACCTTTTCCGAACCGTGGAATCCGATAGCGGTGCAAACGCCGCCAAAAATCCGACGACTACGCCGACCCCTGTAGTCGCTCACGAACCGCCGGAAGCGCATCTCGCGCGGCGATGAGTGCCACGCGGTCGCCACCTTCGAGCGCGGTTCCGGGGAGCGGAATCGTCATTCGTTCGTGGGAGCGCCCGTGGGCGTAGATACGCGCGTCGGTTGGCAGTGAAACGCCCATCACGTGCGTTCCGATGAGTTCCGAACCCTCCGGAATCGTCATCGTCGTCAACTGCAAGTTTTCGGTCAAATCCGCGATAACGTCGAAATCGCCGCCGAGAAGGGCCGTTTTCGCTCCCGCCGCGCCGAGACGTTCGGGGTAGATAACCTCGTCTACGTCGTCGGCGAACTTGTGGTAGATATCCGCCCGGTAATCCTCGTCGATGCGCATGACGGTTCGACAGCCGTGGTGCTTGCCGACCATGCAGGCCGCGAAGTTGACGTTCAAATCGCCGGTCAGTCCGGCGATGGCGTCCGCCGAGTCGATACCGGCCTCGACTAGCGCGTTCTCGTCCGACCCGTCGCCTTCCACGACTTCGAAGCCGTCCTTGCGCGCCCGCTCGACTTTGTCGGAGTTGTTCTCCACGATAACGAGGTCGTGACCCTCCTCGGTTAGCACTCGGGCGGTTCGCAGTCCGACTCGTCCGGAACCCACGATAACAAATCGCATGGCTGTGTGATAGCGAAGCGAGAACAAAAACGTTGGTGTGGTTCGGTCAGTTTCCGTAGATGACTTCGGTCGTTTTACTGATGCTGGTTTTTGCATCGGTGACGGTGAGCCAAACTTGCTGAACGGAGCCGAGAGTTATCTCGATAGAACTGGCGTGTTTGTCGAACTCGTAGGGGCAGTTCGTTCGCCACTCGTATTCGAGGCCTTCTCCGAGTGGGTCTTTCGAGACAGACCCGTCGAGCGTGACTGTCTCTCCCTCTTCAAGTTCGCATCCGTCGTCGTTTTGCACTACTTCGAAGCGTGCTTCCGGAACGTCTTCCAGTTCAATATCGTCTGGTTCATCGCTTGGATTAAGTATATAGATAGTCACATCTAAGGTATATCATCCCGCGCTTTCGAACCACGTCGGGTTGACATCGGTCACTCTTGACGGAACGTACACGTTCCCGTCCGCAACGACCGGTGTCTCGGCTGTGATTTCATCGAATCCCTCGTAGTCATCGTTGTATGCGTATCTACTCGGGAGGATAACGTCCCACTCGTATTCACCGGACATGGCGTCAATGGCCACAGCAACTCCCCGGCCACGACTGTCCTCTCGAATGTATTTTCCACCGAGATGGACGGTTCCATCGGCTATCGATAGACCAGCGAACGACACATCCGACTCATAAACCCATTTGTCTTCGCCAGTTTCCACATCGAGTGACGTCACCGTCTTTGAACCGCCGGAATCGATGAAGAACACACGTCCGTCAGCTATCGCAAGACCGTCAGCGTCGGCATCACCCGCATACGACTATTGTCCCGTCGCTTGCCGTTCGTGCTTCGAGTCCATTGCTTCCAGAACCGTAGATCAATCCATCGCTAACCGCGTACGGTGTGAAGGTATCGTTCGACCACAGTTCCGCCCCGTCTTCTGCTTTTAATGCAGTTCCATCGAAGAACACTGTTCCATCGGCGTAACATGGTGAACCACTGATTCCTTCGCTTTTCCAGAGCGTCTCCCCGGTTTCGGAATCGAGCGCGTACGCCGCTTCTTCACTTTCCCTGCCGACGTACACTCGTCCGCTCGCGACGACCGGCCGCGACCAACTTGCCTCTCGTTGCCACTTTCGCTCGCCGGTTTCAGTATCGGGGGCGTGCAACGCATTCACCCGCCGGTCGTTACCCTCACCCACATGGTCTGTGTAGTACAGGGTGCCATCGCTGACAGTAGCCGTTTGGGGGCCGGGAATGCCGTCTTGCTTCCACTTCCGCTCTCCGGTTTCAACGTCGTATGCGGCGACGGAACTCATCATTCCAATATCACTAACCGATGTTAGAGGTGATACATACACCGTCCCATCGGCGACGAGTGGTTCGAACCACTCGTTCCCATCCAGCTCAGTCATCAAATCGCTCGTTGCATACGGTGTCGGGCCGCTGTCAGTCGTCGAATATGACCGTCCCGAATTCGCACCGGGGTCAGTCCATCCTCTTAGAGAGTCTTCGTGTTCGCTATCGTCGTCTTGCTGTGCGAGAACCACGCCGGTTCCGGTGAGACCAAGCGCGCCGGTGGCTACACCGACGGTTTTCAGGAACGTTCGCCTGTCGTTTGTAGGCATGCGGGCGAACATTCATCCGGTTAATTATCACTTATTGACGAATTAACAGGAGTTGGATTCGTTCCAAATCTAATTTAATTAACCAATGGCTGGTTCGTTTCTTGTTCACATTTGAACATCTGGGAAGGGATTTACCATTCTGCCCCCACATACAACGATCGCTCAGCTGCTCGGGTGAGAATCTAAAAAAGCCTAGGCCGGGATTTGAACCCGGGCTCTCGTCCTTACCAAGGACGCGCTTTACCGCTAAGCTACCCAGGCGCAGGCATCTATTTCTACACACGGAACTGTCTTTAGGCGTTTCGATTTCGGTCAGGGGTCGGTCGTCGATGACGGCGGTTCATCGACGTGACTCGTCCGGCGTCCTGACAGCTTCGTGAGTCGATCTACGGTGTCGTCGGGAAGGTTCGAACTCGATTCATGTTCAGCTACTGTCGTTGCGAGTTGTTCCGCGTACCGTCGGGTTCCTGCTGGTCGGTCACCACCCGTCGCGGTCGTTCCCGCGACGATGGCGAGTTCGAACACGTCGATTTCGAGCGCGCCATCGCCACTTCCAGCGGTCTGGTCGCGACCGAAGGACTTCACTGTTCGAACCGCGGTTTCGGCGGCTTCCGTGCGTGCGAGAAGCGAAAAGCCACGGGAAACCATCACGTCCGCCGCGAGAACCGCGATATTGCTCTCGGTGTGTGGCGGTTCCGCGTCCCAGGGTTCGTCGTGTGCGAGCCTTCGTGTAAGTCGCAATCCTTCGTAGATAAGCTGAACGCCTGTGGCGCGACGTTCGACTTCGCTTGCGTTGACATCGCCATCGTCTGCTCGCACGCTGAGCAACGTCAGCACACCCGGGATGATTCCCGACGATTCCAGCAGTCCGTCGATGTATTTACGGAGTCGCGCTGGCGTAATGTCCTCGATAGCCTCGCGCGCTGCCCCGCGCGCCCGGACGGCCTCTTCCATTATCGAGGTTTACGACGGAACTGCCAAAGACCTTTGGAAAGCGTCGCCAACGTGGTGTATGATTCGCGTAACCGACGGCACGAAAATTAGAACGATTACTATCGACCGTCCCGAGTCCCGAAACGCACTGACATCCGATGGCCTCGACGGCCTCGCGGAAGCCGTCGAAACCACCGACTTGCCCGTTATCTATCTTCGCGGCCAAGGAACCGCTTTTTGTGCCGGTGCCGACCTCGATACTGTCGCCGAACTGAACAAAGACTCGGCGGAGGCGTTCGCGGAGCGCGGCCAGCACACCGCGAACGCCATCGAGCGTGCGGAAAGCGTCGTCGTCGCCGGAATCGACGGCTTCGCCCGTGGCGGCGGAGTGGAACTCGCGCTCGCCTGCGACCTGCGGGTCGCCACGCCGGGCGCGACGTTCGCGGAACCGGGGGTGCAACTCGGTATCTTCGGCGCGTGGGGCGGAACTGCCCGACTTCCCGAAATCGTCGGACTGGGTGACGCCCTCGACCTCGCGCTTTCGGGCCGGGTCGTGGACGCCGAGGAAGCCAGACGGATTGGACTGATTTCACGCATTACCGACGACCCACGGGCAGTCGCGGAAGAAGTCGCCGAAAATGCGCCCGACGCGCTCCGAGTCGTCAAAGCCCGCGTCCGCGACCGGTCTTCGATGGGAGTACAGGCCGCCCGTGAAGCCGAGAGGTTCGGCGAACTCGTCGCAGAACACGCCGAGAACATCGCCGCTACGCGCGACTAAATGAGTAAAATCTCATAGCGATTCGGGCGTCGGCGGAACCGCGCGCTTGTGCTCGCTTCGGGCGAACATCGACCTGATTCGGGACACGTCTTCCTCGCTTACGCCGTCAACCTGTCGAGCGGTCGCGGCGGCCGAAAGCGGGCCATCGACGTTGAGCGCCAACACCGAATCCAGCGTATTGTAGTCAATGCCCAACTCCTCCTCGTCGGTCTGTCCGGCCCAGAGTCCCGCAGTCGCCTCTTTTTCGGCCAGTTCGTCGGGGACGCCGACGTGTCGGGCCAGCTGGCGCACCTGCTGTTTGTAGAGGTTGCCGATTGGGTGGCAGTCCACCGCCCCGTCGCCGTACTTCGTGAAGTAGCCCACGAGCGCTTCAGTTCGGTTTCCGGTTCCGAGCACCAACGACCCTTGGTGGTTCGCAACGAGGTAGTTCAACACCGCTCGCGTGCGGGCGCGGGCGTTGCCCACCGCCATCTGGTCGCCCTCGGCTTCGCTGTAGGCGTTCAAAAACTCGTCCACGATGGGGTTGATTTCGAACACGTCGTAGGAAATACCGAGTTCTTGGGCGACCCACTCCGCGTCGCTCATGTTGTTCTCTCGGCTCACCGCGCCGGGCATGACGAGGCCGTGCAGGTTTTCGGTTCCGAGGGCTTCTACCGTGAGGTAGGCCGTCAGCGTGCTGTCGATGCCCCCCGAGAGTCCGAGAACTGCCGAGTCGGTGCCCGCCGACGAAACTTGTTCACTGATGAAATCCGTGATGTGGTCGCGGTGGGCGTCGAGTTCCGACTCCGAGAGTTCGAGGTCTATCATCGGTCTGTGTTGGTCTGCTGATGACTAAAACATCCCCGATAGTGGTGGATTTGTGGACGAATGTTTGGTCGGGGAATGTTAAAATGGAGTCGGGACGTAGTACGTATGGAATCGTTCGAGTGCGCCGGTGTCTGAGCGAAGCCAGATTCGAATCCATCGAACGAAACCAACAAGCGCCGGTGATGAGCAAATTCTTCGAATTTGCGATTCTCGGCGCATGGAACGAAGTGAGTGACATGCGCCGGTGGTCTAGTGGCAGGACATGAGCTTCCCAAGCTCATAGCCCGGGTTCGACTCCCGGTCGGCGCATCCTGCGAGGAACGAACGTGACGAGCGGATGCACTCACGGGTGTTGAGCAAACGAGTCACAACCGAGCGAAGCGCGGTCGTCTCGTCCAGTTCACTCCCAAAAATCCGCCCTCAGACGAATTTCACGCTGTCGATTTCGAATCGTGCACCGCCCGTTTTCCCCTCTGTCACCGTAATCGACCAGCCGTGTGCTTCGACGATTTCCTTGACGATACTAAGTCCGAATCCGGTTCCGTTGTCGCCGGTCGAAAATCCGGTTTGGAACACCTGCTCGAATTTTTCCGGTGGTATTCCCGGCCCATCGTCTTCGAAATAAAATCCCCTCTCGTCGTCCAACAGGCCGATTCGGATCGTAGCCGCTGAATCGACGTGGTCGCCCGTATTCCGGATGAGATTTTCGAACGCCTGCTGGAGGTGGCTGTGACTGCCGACGACCGGAACCAGCGTCTCCTCAATCGACAGCGACATGGAATCTGTTGCGGCAGTTTCCCACGCATCGGTGATGACGTCGCGGAGGTTCACCGGTTCGGAGTCGATTTCCTGTCGCTCGATTCGGGCGAGCGCCAGCACGTCGTCGATGAGGACGACCATTCGGTCTAGTGCGGTTTCGATACCCTCTAAATGCTCCTCTTTGTTTTCGGGTTCGTTCCGCGCGAACTCGATGTACGCCTGTGCGACGTTTATCGGATTCCGGAGGTCGTGGGCGACGACGTTTGCGAAATCGTCCAATCGATTCCGCTGTCGGGTGAGTCTTGCCTCGCGCTGTTCGCGCTCCAGTTCGTAGCTGATCCATTTGCCCATCAGGTCAACGAGCGTAATATCCCACTCGGAGAACTGTTCTTCTCGAACGTCTCGGTCATAAAAGCAGAACGTGCCGTAGACTTCTCCGTGTACCATGACCGGCGTTCCGATGTAACATTGAACACCCATCTCGGTGACGCCTGCACGGGTAGTCAGTTCTGGTGCTTCCGCTTCGATATCCGCCAGAACGAGCGTGCGTTCGGTGTCGATGGCGCGCTCGCAGTTCGTCTCTTCGAGGGGAACGACATCTCCGGGTTTCGTCTCCCCGTCAGGGTCGTGGACGATTTCGAATATGTAGTCGTCGTCTTCGATGTACGAGAGCGCTCCGTACTCCGTTCCGAGCGTGTTCCGTCCGATTCTGAGTAGTTCCTCGACCTTTCTTTCGAACGTTTTGTCTTTGTTAGCGATAACACGATAGATACTTCTGAGAATAGTTGCGTATCGCTCCCGACTTTCCTCGGGTGCTTCATTTTTTACCATTTTTGACGGCGACTCTCACAGTCTACTTTCACAGTGGTGATGAACGATTCTTACGACGTTTCCGATTCCGGGGATGTCCGATGTGACATTTCGAGCCACTATCCCGCTCGTTGCGAACTCACGTATCATACGATGGTTTACATTCGACCGACATAAAATTACCCGACACGCGCTCTGTCATCATATTTTATCGTCGAAATTCCGGTTCCTCCGCATCGAAACGACGTCCGCTGTCTCATCCTCATCGAACTTCATCGGCCTTCGCCACCACGGCCCTTTTCCGGAATCACTCGACAACTCGGTCACAATTCGATTCGCCTCCACTCCCGCCTCGGAACTGCTCAGTGGCACTGCCTGCTCGTACAATCCAGATTCCTCCTCCGAACCCTCCAACAACACTTCTGCATCAAACTCCTCGCGCTTCACATGCGCATTGTTCCGGAAAATTTCCCGCTTTTCATCCCGGAACTCCGAAAACTTCGCACCCGAAATCGGCTCCCGAGCGAGTCGAAACTGGCCGATGATGTACGTGCCCCAATCGGGAGTAATCCATTTTTCTTCTGGCTCGCCGCTCGTCGAAAGCGTTGCGTAGAAAAAGACGAAATCACCGTTCTCCAATTTCAGCAGTGGCCGGGCTTTCACGCCGAAAGGGTCGCCGTAGGTGTATCGCTCACAGCAGGGGTACTCCGCGAACTCCGGGTCGAGGTGAACCGGGAGTTCCGCCGCACCGTCGGGCAGTTCGACCGAGAGATCGAGGTCGGCGTAGGTCGGAACGTCACGACTGGTCGGCTCTGACTCGGGAATCGGGACGTATTCGAAACTCCCGTCCGGAAAAATCGGGCCGCGGACACCCGGTTGGTTGGTGTTTGCGGCGACGTTGATGGCGACAGCGCGAGGCATGACGTTCTGTGGGAACGCGGGCGTGAAAAGCGTGGCTACCGGCTACTGCGAGCGACACATTGCCCCGAAAAGTACCGACGACACCCGACTACCAAACGCCGAGCGGTTCGACGCACTCCCGGCAGAAGGTGTACTCTGCGCCGTTTTCGGTTCCACAGTGTGGACACAGTCGAGTGCTCGGGTCGGCGGTGTTCGGCTCGTTGAACTCTTCGAGAACGCTCTCCTTTCGGATGTCGTCCGGCGCGCGTCCGTCGGGACCCGACGGTGTAGACTGCAGGAGCGGCGAATCCTCGTCGCTCCGAAGAAACCGATAGATAAGTAGCTGGAGTCCCGCGAACAGGACGACGTACAGGATTATCCACCCCCAGACGTTCATGCTACATCATGACATACGTCGTCATGCTACTTGGTAGCTTCGCACACTTCTATCGGGCAGTTTTAGAAGCGCTGCTGATTAGTCGCGGAACTGGGTTGTTGCTCTCTACGCGGGGGGACAGTTCGACCAGAGTAGAGTTTAGGCCGGTTGCAGTCGAAGCACGCGGTCGTCCTGCGGTGCCGGTGCCGCAGACCGCCCATCTTGGTTGCTGGTCGTCACGTACAGATGTTTGTCCGGGCCGATGAACGTCGTCCGGAGACGCCCGTACTCTCCTTCAAGGAGGCGCTCCTGTTCGACCACTTCCCCCTTCTCGATTTGAACGCGGTGGAGATGTTGGCCCGCGAGCGTGCCGAAAAAGAAATTGCCCTGCCACTGGGAAATGGGGCCGTCGTAGAACGTCGCACCGCCGGGCGCAATCGTCGGCGTGTACGTCGCAATCGGGTTCGTGAACTGGTCGCTCACTCCCGTGACAATCGGCCAGCCGTAGTTGTTTCCGGCTTCGAGGACGTTGATTTCGTCGTTCGTGGTCGGACCGTGTTCTGTGCTGAAGAGCGTTCCGCCCCGGAACGCGAGTCCCTGCGGATTTCGGTGGCCGTAGGTGAACACCTCGCTATCGAACGAATTGTCGGGATGGGGGTTGCCGTCGAGCGTGAGTCTGAGGACTTTCCCTGCCAAAGAATCCCTGTTCTGTGCTTGCCCTTCGTTTCCGGCGTCGCCTGTGGTGACGTACAGGGCGTCGTCGTCAATCGCTACTCTACCGCCGTTGTGGATTGACGAGGCTGGAATGTCGTCTATCAGTACCTTGTCGCGGCTGAACCTGTCGTTGATGCGGTGGCGCACGACCCGGTTTCGAAGCCCGTTTTGGCTGTCGTAGGTCTGGTAGGTGTACGCGAGGTTGTCGTTTTCGGGGTGAAACTCGAATCCGAGGAGGCCGCCTTCGCCGCTGTGGGCTATCTGGTCGGTGATGTCCGCGACGATGTCGTTGCTGTTCGGTCGAATGCGGCGAATCCGCCCCGGTCGCTCCGTGACGTACAAGTCGCCGTTAGAGTGAAAGTCCGCACCCCACGGCACTTCGAGGTTCATGGCGACCGTTTTGATGCGAACCCCTTGGTCGATGTTCGCGGTGGAGATTTGTGTCGTACTACCGGTCGATTCCATACACCCGGTGAATCCGGTGATGCCGAGTGCCATCGTCCGGAGGTACGTGCGGCGTCGCATAGTCCGCTCCACGACCCCACGGGGGAAAAACGATGTGGGTTCGTTCCGCGAGAGAGTTTGTTTGGTGAATTACGTAATTTTGGACAGTATTGACGTAATTAGTATCTGTTGGCCGACATGCGAGTTCAGTCGGGGTAAAACTGGATTTAGTCGAGGTCGCGCTGGAACTCGTCGAACTGCTCGAAATCGTCCGGCAGTTCGGAGTCGATTCGACGCGACTCCTTTTCTGTCGGTGGGACGTCGTCCAGCGGCACCGCCTCGTCTTCCCATCCGGGTTTGATTTTGACGCTCTTTGCGGGCGTACCGACCGCGATGTGGTGCGCCGGAACGTCGTGCTGAACGACTGCGCGTGCGCCGACGATGGCGTTCTCGCCGATTTTGAGCCCCGCTCGAATCATCGAATCGTAGGTCAGGCGCGCGTCGTCCCCGATGACGGTGTGGAAGTTCGTGACCTCGGTTTGGTCAACGACATCGTGGTCGTGGCTGTAGACGTGAACGCCGTCGCTGATGGAACATCGGTTGCCGATAGTTAGTTTGCCGCGGTCGTCCAGATGCACGCCGTCGTGGATGACTGTGTTGTCCCCGACGGTGATGTTGTGCCCGTAGGTCATCGTGACGCCCTTGAAGATGCGGAGATTGTCGCCCGCCTCCTCGAAGAGATGGTTCGCCAGCATCTCGCGGAATCGAAGCGCGAACTCCACGTTGTCGGCCATCGGCGTCGCGTCGAACTGCCGCCAGAGCCATTGGAGATGCTTCGAACGCCGGAACTTTTCTTCGTTTTTTTCCGCGTAGTACTCGCTCTCCAGCGTCGCGTTGCACGGGTCGTAGCTCTGGAGTCGAACGCGCTCTGCGTTCGACACCTGTTCGCCGTTCTGCCATGCCTCGTATGCGTCGCGGTCGCCGTGGAGGTCTACGAGTACTTCGTTGACGACTCTGCACGTGTCCTCGTCGCTGGCGAGTCGTTCGTCTACTTCATCGATAAACCCGCGAAGGCCCGCCTCTGCGGACTCGGGGAGTGTGACGTGTCGCTTTGTCATATCCTTATTTCACCCTCGGTTTTCTTATAGGTTAGTTACTCTTCTGAAGGCATGGGGGTTTTGGTTCCGGCGGGGAGTGTGACTTCTTCCCGCCATCGCTTCGACTGGAAAATCGCAGGATGGTGGTTAGTTTCTTGTGGCCTCCACACTCCACAGTTTCGAAACGAAGTATCTATCTGCTGTCTGGAAGTGCTCCGTTCGTCACAACCGAACGTCGTCACCGAAAACTTATGCCACATACGTCATATTTTTATCCAATAATGGTTCTTCGTTCCCGACGCGGCGTCCTCCAACTCGGCGGCGCAACGCTTGCGTTACTCGCAGGTTGTACGTCCAATTCGAACCTCGAAAACCGCTCTACGACACCTGCTACGGATACGCCGACCACAACATCATCTACGACCACTTCCCGGCCCACAACGACGGATTCAGGGGATGTGACGGTGGAAAACGTCAGGGCCACACCGGCATTGGTTGCACCAAACACTCCTGATTCTATCAGTACTCTCGGAGAACGTGACGAACAGTTCGTTCTCGCAACGGTAGCGGGTTATGGGATGTCGATTCCCGACCGGGACAAATTCGTATTGGAAACTACCGTGGATTCGTATCCACCGGTGGATAAGTCATTTGTCTACGCTCTTTGGGATGACGAAGACGGCTACACATCGATTCCGGACGACCCCCTCATCTTCAGCGTTCCGAAGCCCCTCAACGCAACTGAACTCTCACTTCGCTGGCCGGATGGCGATTTCGCCGTAGACGAGGCGCTCATCCAAACACTGACACGGCCGCCGACGGACTTCGTGACCGAACTCTCCGCACCCAAGTCCGTCACGAGAGGGTATGAAGCGTCAGTGACGCTGACCGTTGAGAACACCGGGTCGGTCGCCGGAACGTTCGTCGGTGCGCTCAATCGTGTCGGCCCGAACGTCGCATACACACCCGTCACTGGCATCTCCCTTGAAATTGCGGCGGGGGAGTCGGAGACGTGGACGCACTCGTATGCTCCGAGTCCTCATTCGACGGATGACGACCCTGCGGCGACATTTCATCTAAACTGGCGGGGTGGTCGGCAGTCGAAAATTATCGACGTCGAACCGGTCTGAGCGCAGAACATCGGCAAAATCGAAAACGGTCTTCCTGTCTGTTCGTCCTACGCCAAGAAGACGTGTCGCGGTCGGTCTGCCAAAACGTCCCGGCCCCAATCGACCGTGTCGCTGAAGGCGTCACTGCGGAAGAATGCCATCGCGTCCTCCTTCGAGCGCCACTGACTGGCGATGAACATGTCGTTTTCGTCCTCGTGGTTCGTCAGCAGTTCGGTGTCGAAGTGGCCTTCCATATCTGCAAGCACGCCACCGACCGTCTCGAACTTCTCCACGAAATCCTCCCGTTTGTCGGGCTTGACGGTGTAGAACATCCCCATCGTCCCGAACCCGCTCTCCTCGCCTGCGCGGGCGACGACGCCGGGGAGGTCGGCGAGGAAGCCACCCGCCGTCTCCGCCGCACTCTGGGTCTTCCAGAGGCTTACGACCGCCGAGCGGTCACTGCCGCCGTACACTGCGGTTTTGACGTGTGTGTCGTAGTGGTCGAAGTTCTTCCGCAGACCGTCCACTTCATCGAACAAGTGCTCCGGGTCTTCCTCGGAGTAGAGCACCATCGCGTACACGTCCTCGCCGTGGGGTTTTCCGGCGTAGATGTCGAGGTCTTCGAGTTCGCCGCGGATGTCGCCGTCTTCGTCGCCCTCGTCGTCACCGGATTTTCCGTGGTGGTGGCCGTCCGAACCGTGGCCGCCTTCGCCATGCGGACTTTCGCCGTCGTCACCGTGCGCATGCGCGTGACCGTGGGAATCGCCGTGCGGATGAGCGTCCTCCGGAACCGGAACTTCGTTGCCGGACATGAACGCCGGGAGGTCTTCCGGCGGGAAGCGCCGCCCGAAGTAGAACGAACCGAACTCCGCGAAGCGCGAACTGCCTTCGTCGAAGCGCATCTCGTACAGCAGGTCTTTGATGTGGGTCGGGTCGTTGCTGAACAGGTCAACGCCCCATTCGAAGTCGTCCATGCCGATGCTTCCGGTGATGATTTGGGTGACCTTTCCGGCGTAGCCTTTGCCGATGTCGCCGTGACTGGACATCATTTCTGCACGCTCGTCGAACGGCGTATCGTACCAGTTATCCTCCGCGGTTCGGCGTTTGCTCATCGGGTAGAAACAGATGAACTCCGCGTCCGGCACGTCGGGGTAGAGTTTACTCGCAACGTAGCGGGCCATGCCAGTATCTTCGATGTCCTCGGGGTCTTTCACCATCTCGTCGGAGGTGTAGCCGCCGACTTCGGTGACGGAGACGTAGGAGTCGGTTCGCTCGGTGAAGTCGGCGAAACCGGTTCGCTCGAAGGCCCGCTCTGCGGTGTCGAGATCGTTCATTTCCGGCCGGAAATGAACGACCAACAGGTCTGCTTTGTGTCCCATGACGCTGAAGACGGCGGACGACCCGTCCTCTGCGTCGGTGACGTTCTCGCGCGCTTGGAGGAATTCGGTTCCGTCGGTCAGTGCGTTCTTCCGAACTCGCTCGGGGGCGTCTCGCCATGCGTTCCAGTCTATCGTTCGAAAGTCGTGGAGTGCGTACCACCCTTCGCGCGTCGGTGGGACTTTTCTCGGCATACGCGAGGGTTAGGAGCGACCGGACAAGGAACTTTTGAGTCGTCCCGGAAGTTTCGCTTCGCCGACGTTGATATTACTTTGGAGAGTGTCGCTCCGACCGAAAGCCTTTCAAAAACACGACTTAAACCCCCAGTCAATGCGGAAAAGCGGCCCGCCGAAAGGCCTAATATCGTACCTCGTGCTCGAACTTCTGGACGAAAAACCGCGGTATGGGTACGAGATACTCAAAGAAATACGGGACATCAGCGGTGGTCACTGGGAACCGTCCTACGGTTCCGTCTACCCCATTCTGTACAAATTCGAGGAGAAGGGCTGGGCGGAGCGAATCGAGCGCGAGGACGAACCCGACCGAAAATATTTCGAACTCACCGACTCGGGATACGAGGAACTAAAAGAAAAGCGAAAGGAAAGCGGGACGAAAGCCCGCGAATTTGCGGACGTTATTCTCGGATTCTATCACGTCTACGTCGCCTTTTCTACCGACGACCGTTTCGAAGTCGAAAGTCCCGAAGGTGAATGGCAGTTCGACGAAACGTTCAGTTCGTGGATTCTCGAACAGATAATTCGTCACCACGAACGCGACTTCGACGAGTTCGAGCGCATCCCCGACACCCCCGAGGAGTTCTACGAGCGGATGGGACTCGAAGACTGACCGATTTTCCTTCATCTTCCAAAAACCGTCGAATAGATTCTCGCCGATTCTCAGGCCAGCAGTTGCGGGCCGAATATCATCAGGAGAAGACTGGCGAGCATCGTCAGTCCCACCGTCGTCGTTATCATCGTTGTAACCTGTCGCCCCTGACTCGTCGGAAGTCGCGAAACGATGGCTTCCGAACCCATTCGGAGGATGTGTCCGCCGTCCAGCGGGAACGCCGGAATACAGTTGAAGAAGCCGAGGTTGAGGTTTATCCACCCCGTCCAAAACAGGGCGTTTGCAAGGATGAAGAGGCCGCCGCCGAGTCCCGAAAGCGGCCCCTGAATCGCGTAGAAGTTGGTGTTCCACGCGACGAATCCTGCGAAGTTGTAGCCGACAGGCATCGAGAGGCTGGCAAACGGAAGGAGGAGCGTTCCGGCGACGCCGAGCAGGAACGTCGTGAGTGGCCCGTCGCCACCGCCACCACCGCCGAAGGTGGTCATGAACTGCCCCGCCATCAGGTCGCGGAACGTCTCGGCTGGGTACAGATTCGTACCGAACCCGCTCGTTTCGATACCGGAGGTTCCCGGCGCGACGAGGATACCGACGATGGCCTCACCGCTGTTGTTCTCGTCCAGCGTCACGTCGTAGGTCGTTCGCTGGTCGGAATCGCCGTCTTGCGTGTACGCTTCGACGGTGACGGTTTGTCCCGCCTCGTAGCCGTCCATGGTACTGCTCAAGTCGCTGCTGTTGACTATTCGGTTGCCGTCGATAGCCGTGATGACGAGCGTGTCGCCCGCGCTCAATCCGTCGGCGCTGCTCACCGGCCCGTCCTGCTGAACCGTCGAAAGCGCGCCAATCGGCCCCGTTATCTGCTCTCCGTTGACGGTCAGCGTGGCGACTTTCCTGTCCGCGAGTTGTTGGCTCAGGTTCTTTTCGGTGTACACCGTGGTTCCGTTCACCGCGGTGATGTTCTCCCCGGTGCTGATTGCCGGTTCGTCAGATCCTTGCTCATCGCCCGCCGCAAACGGCGAGGTTTGCGTAATCGCCGTCACGAGCAGGGAGCGTTCGATTGTCGTCTGTCGTCGTTCGTCGCCGTTTTCGACCGTGACCGTCACCGACCTGCTGTCGATGGCCGCGAGCTTTTGGTTGAGGTCGGCGTTATTTTCGACGTCGGTGCCGTTCACCGCGACGATTCGGTCGCCGCGTTCGATGCCCGCATCACCCGCCGCAGAGCCGTCGAAGACGCCGCCGACCGCCGCGCCGGAGGCGACGGTTACCGACCCCATTATCGGGCCGAACAGCAGCATGAAGACGAGAATCGTGACAGCGAAGTTGTTCGTCACTCCTGCCGCAAACATTCGGCTTTGGCCGCCTCTGTCCGCTTCTCTGCGATTTTCCTCGTCCGGTTCGACGAACGCGCCGATTGGGAGGATTGCGAACAGTGCGAGTCCCATCGACTTGATTTCGATGTCCTCGACGCGGCAGAAGATACCGTGGCCACCTTCGTGAACCACCAAGCCGATTAGCAGACCGAGCAGAATTTCGGGGGCGACGGAGAGCGGGAGGAAGTCGTTGACCCCCGGAATCACGAGCACGTTTCGTGGCTGTGTCACCGCTGTCGGCTCCGGTGGGTTCTGAATGATAGAAACCGCCTGCAAGACGAGGAGGAGGAAGGTTCCAATCATGACGACCAGCGCGATACCGAGGCCGAAGTTACCCCACGCTCGCCAGAATCGTTTCGGACGGGAGAGTTTATCGAGTAGCTTCTTTCCTTTCTGGGTGTGTAGCGTTAGAATCGGCCCTTGCATGCCGATATACGACGGTAGCATGCCGTTCGCCCGTAGTCCAAGCAGGGCGAACCAGTAGGCCGTGATTCCGATAACCACCCACACAATCGTATCCATTGGCAAAAGAAAGGTTCGCACCGCTCAAATGCGTTTGGGAAAACGGTCGTAAAAACCGGGAGCGTTATTCCGCGGTCTGCCAGTCTTCTTCGAAGTCCTGCTGCTCTTCGTCCTTCTTGCCTTGGCGTTTCTGCTGGAATTTTCGTGCGGCCGCGAGTCCGGCGGCGGTGCCACCGAGAACTGCGGCGCGGCGGGCGAACGTTCCGGCTTTGCCGCGGCCTTTTGTCTCCTCGATTTCTGCTTCCGCGACTTCTTCTTCTTCCGTCGTCTCGGTTTCCGTCTCTGTCGCGTCCGTTGCTTCGGTTTCGGATTCTTTGACGAGTTCGGTACGTTTCAACGCTGGTTTCTCAAGATTGAGTTCTATCAGGGCCATGGTAATATCTTGGTTTAGTCGCTGACGTGATTGGTCGCCAGACAGACGTTACATCTCTCCCTATCACTGGCAGGTACTTTGTTATGCACCTGTTATGTGGAGACAGTAGGGTTATATTTACCAACACTATTAACTCTGTTGGCGATTAGGGTAGTCGTAAAAATCGGTTGAGCCTATCCTTCCCGGCGAAGTCGCCGAAGGACGAACTCGCGATCTAAGTTCGAGAGGAACGGCCCGAGCTTTGGCCCCTGTTCCTCGTCGAAAAAGAGGCGGTAGCCCGTTCCGAAGAAGTCGCCCATGTCGATGTCGTGGCGCTTTGCGGTTTCGTAAATCTCCTCCTGAATCTCGTCGCCGTCGTGGCCCGCTTCGATGAACTCCGCGAGTTCATCGAGTGCAACCGCGGTTTCGGCGTCGAAGTCCGCCTCGGGCATCTCGGTTCGTTTCAGGTCGTAGTCGTACTCGTTGCTCGTCCGCTGTGCCCACGTCTGCGCTCGTTCCACTCGCGCAAGTGCTTCCTCGACTGCCCACTCCGGCGCGTCGTCGGGGATGTGGCCCTCTTTTCGCGCGATTTCCTCGCGGAGGTCGGGGTCGTCGGTCATGCCCAAAATCGCTGCGAAGGTGTACGGAATCCGGATTCGTTCGGGTCGAACTTCGTCCACGACCATCGGATAAATTCGCTCTGCGAGCGCGGTTTCCCGCTCGTCCGCGCTCTCCTCGCCGAAGTAGATTCGCTCGAATCGGTCGAACTCGTCCACGAGCAGGTCGAGGCGACCGATATCGAAGTCGCGCGCCTTGTTCGGGTCTTTCGTGAAGAAGTACCGGAGCACCTCGGGTTCGAGGAGTTCCAGCACTTCCGAAACCAGCACGATGTTCCCTTCCGAGGACGAGAACGGCTTTCCGTTGAGGGTGAACCACTCGTAGGTCATCGGAACCGGCGGTTCGAAGTCCATCACGTTTCGCGCGATGTCGTCGCCGCTCGGCCACGAGCCTTCGGCGTGGTCTTTGCCGAACGGTTCGAAATCCACGCCCAGCGTCTTCCACTGGGCGGGCCACTCGAACCGCCACGGCAGTTTGCCCTCTCGGAGTGTGGCGGTGCCTTCGTGGCCACAGCCGTCGATGGTGTTGTCGCCCGCCTTCAGGTCGGTGCAGACGTATTCGACGGTTCCTGCTTCCGTGTCGAAATCGGTCACCGTCTCGGTCACTTTCCCGCATTCCTCGCAAATCGGATTGAACGGAATGTAGTCGTCGTCAACCTTGTCCTGATACTCGGCGAGCACTTCGCGGGCTTTTTCGGAGTTGTCGAGTATTTCGGCGGTTACGTCCTCCAACTCGCCGGACTCGTACATCTCCGTGTTCGACATTACGTCGATGGGGACGGAGAGCAAATCAGCGCTCTGCTGGATGAGGTTCGAGAAGTGTTCGCCGTAGGAGTCACAGCAGTCGAACGGGTCGGGAATGTCCGTGTACGGTTTTCCGAGGTTTCGACCGAGCGCTCCGGCGTTCACGTCGCCCAACTCCACGATGTTGCCGTCCAAGTCGGCCAGTTTTCGTGGCAGTTTCCGAAGCGGGTCGCGGTCGTCCGCGGTGAACACCTGTTTTACCTCGTGGCCTCTGTCGCGGAGCGCTTCCGCGACGAAGTAGCCACGCATGATTTCGTTGACGTTGCCGAGGTGCGGAACGCCGGATGGAGAAATTCCGCCCTTGATGATGATGGGTTCGTCCGGGTCGCGCGCTTCGATTCGGTCGGCAACCTCGTCGGCCCAGAAGACGTGGTGGTCGTCCGCTCCCTCGTCTCGTTCGTCCATCGGTGCCGTGCCTGCGCTCATTCTTGAACCCAGTAGGTCATCTCGTCGTCCGTCCCGTGGGGGATGATGTCCGTTCCGTCGTGTTCCCCGTTGAGGACGGCGTCGGCGATTCGCTCCGGTTCGGTTCCGTCGAGAACGATGGTTCTGACGCCCGACCGTTCGATGAGTTTCGCGGCCAGCAGGTCAACCGGCGAGGAACTACCCGCAGTCATTTCGAGGTCGGCGATAACGTCCACGAGTTCGCCCGCGGACAGTTCGTCGTACTTCGTCGCGTCGTCCACTTCGTTCGGGTCGTCGCTGAACACGCCGTTGACGCTCGTCGCGTAGACGAGCAAGTCCGCGTTCGTGTATTCAGCCAGCGCCGCGCTCACGGCGTCGGTCGTCTGACCGGGCATCACGCCGCCCATGACTGCGATGTCGCCGCGGTGCATCGCAGTTCCGGCTTTTTCGTACGTTTCGGCTGGACTCGGGGCGGCCTGCTCGCCGAGTGCGGCAATGAGCAGACGAGCGTTGAGTCGCGTTACGTCGATACCGATGTCGTCCAGTTCGATTTCGTTTGCGCCGAGGTTGCGCGCTGTACCGATGTACTCACGCGCGACGCCCCCGCCGCCGACGACTGCGCCGATGGTACACCCTTCGTTTGCGAGCGATTCGATGACTTCGGCATGGCCACGGACGCGCTGGGACTCCAAGTCCGGCGCGAGCACGCTCCCGCCGATAGAAACGACCACCTTCATACTACCGCCGACTTACCGGGACTTGGCCTTAAGCGTTCTCAACTTCCGACCGAAGGCTAAAAGCGATTCGCCACCTGCGTTACGCCCATGAAGGTACTGGGTGTCGTCGGGCGCGAGTCGGCGGCAGTCGCCGACCGACTCGCGTCCGAACTCGCGGAACAGGGTCGGGTCGGCGTCGTCACGTCTGACGGTTCGAACCCGGCGGTTACGAGCGACGCAGTCGATTCGACTGCGTCGCTCGACTCGTCTGTTCCTACCACGTTCGAACTCGGCGAACGTGGTTGGAGCGCCAGCGGGACGAACCGTTCCCTGTCCGACGTTTTGGACGAACTTGCGCCGACACACGACTACGCTATCCTCGCCGGATTTCCGGACATTGACATTCCCGCGATTTCGCTCGGTGACACAGCCTCCGTCGGCGAACCGCTGATTCGCGCGGAAAACGCGGACAGTCTCGAAATCGAGGCTGTCCGCGATGCGGTCGGCGGAGTCGAGGAGTACGAAACGCTCGAATCGCTCGTCGCGCGTGCGAAAGAATCGCCAGATGCGGAGCGCTCGGGCGCGATTGCCACCTTCACGGGGCGCGTCAGGGCCAAAGATAGCGACGACGACACGCCGACCAAATCCCTCGAATTCGAGATGTACGATGGGGTCGCACAGACGAAACTGAAGGCCATCCGCGAGGAACTCGAAGCACGCGAGGGCGTTTTCACTGTTCTCATGCACCACCGAACCGGCGTCATCGAGTACGGCGAGGACATCGTTTTCGTCGTCGTCCTCGCTGGCCACCGAGAAGAGGCGTTTCGAACCGTCGAGGATGGCATCAACCGACTGAAAGCAGAGGTGCCGATTTTCAAAAAAGAGGTGACTACGGACGAACAGTTCTGGGTTCACGAGCGGTAGGCCGAAGATATCGGTGTGATTTGTCCCGGTTTTCGAGCCGAGTGTGTCGGAATGGTGAGTTTGTGAAATAAAAACTGAGGGGAGTCTATAAACTTTCTAAGAGATTTTTAGCAGTTTGTAAATCGTCGTTTTTACCCGCATTCACGTCGATTTCCGCTCAATTGGACTGAATATTCCCGAAACTACCCTAAGATTCCTCCCTTTATAACATCCCTCCCGTCTATCCAGAAACTGGAGTCAGCACATGAGCGCTACCACCCAAGTTGCCCCTGAGAGCCCTGAACCGGAAACCAAAGAAGCCCGACTCAAGCAGTACCTGTGCGAGAAGGCAAGCGACGGAGAGATGTACTTCAAAAGCAAGTTCATCGCGGACGAAGTTGACCTCTCCGCGAAGGAAATCGGTGCGCTGATGGTGAAACTGACCGACTGCGCCGAACTCGAAGTCGAGAAGTGGTCGTACACGAGTGCAACCACGTGGCGCGTGGCCCCTGCGTAAGTTCCTCGACCCCTAGTCCCCGCACGACCAACCTCCAACGACACCCCGCAACACCACTGCAACCACACCCCACTCCGCACCCGCAATCTGCCACGCGCTGTCACGCGAAATCCCGCTCCGAAACGGCAACCCGTCCCCTCGAAGCACCCTAACAAAAGACACCCCACCTCGAAACGCCCGCAAATCGAACCCCAGCAGAACAGTTCCCGAACGCCCCGTGCCATCCACTCCCTGAACGACCCCGCCTCCCCTGAACTCTCCCACCCGCTTCCCTGCGAACCCCCCCACACGCTTCCCATTCCCCCTCAAAACGACACATCCCTGAGTCCCCTGTACGTCACACTCCCAACTGCCACGGCGACACCCTCTGACCCCTGAATCCCCGTTTTCCGCCTTCGACGCATTTGTAATGTCTCACCGATTCCGTTCGACCAGTGTCACTCCTCTCCGCATTGACGAACGCCATTCTTCCGGTTCTCTCGGTTGCGGCCGTCGGTTTTCTCCTCGGAACCCTCCGCGACATCGACGTTGACGCGCTCGGCACCGTCACCATCTACATTCTGACGCCCGCGCTGGTTTTTCACAGTCTCACGACGACCTCCATCGGCGGAAAAACGGCGCTCAACCTCGCAGTCGCTGTCGTCGTCTTCACCCTCGGGATGGTGACGTTGGCGGAGTTCGTCGGGCGTGCGCTCGGCGAGTCGGAACCGGTTCTCGGTGCGCTCGTGTTGGCGAGTTCGTTCCCGAACGCCGGAAACTACGGGATTCCGCTCTCGCAGTTCGCCTTCGGCGAAGTCGGCAGGAGTACCGCGATTCTCTACATCGCGGCCCAGTCGGTTCTCACCTACACCGTTGGTGTTTACCTCGCTTCGCGTGGAAACGGCACGTCGAATCTTTCGGCACTGAAAGAGGTGTTCAAACTCCCGCTCGTGTACGCGGTTTTGGCCGCCGGAATCGCACGTGCTGTCGGTTTCGTCCCGCCTGTCGATTCGGCGGCGATGGAGACGCTGAAACTGACCGGCGATGCCGCGATTCCCGTAATGTTGCTCATGCTCGGGATTCAGCTGGCCAACACAGATTCCGGTGCCGCCATCACGCGCGTGGGCGTCTCAAATGTGATGAAGCTCCTCGTCGCCCCCGTCGTCGCCGTGGGCGTCGTCTTCCTACTTGGATTCGAAGATCTGACCGTTGCACGGGTGTTCGTCCTCGAATGTGCGATGCCGGCGGCGATAACCCCGCTCATTCTCTCTATCGAATACGACGATGGAAGTGTCGGCCTGTCCGCGCCCGAATACGTGAGTACCGCGATTTTTGTCAGCACATTGGCAAGCGTGCCGGTGTTGACGCTCCTCATCGCCATCTTGCAGTCAGGCGCCATCGTCTAGGGGTTTATACCGATTCGTTCCGTACTAAGAATGAATGGCTTCGACCGAGCCGCCCGAGAATGGACCTCCACTCGAACGACTTCATTCCGTGTTTCGGGTGTATGACGTTCGTCGAGATGGTGACCAATTGGTCTACTACGGAGAACCGCTGGTGCCGCAAAATCGGCTGATGAAGACTGTGTGGCCCCTGTTTCGAGAGCAAGGCTACGAGGTCATGCTCTCGACGCGAATGGGTGAATACGTTCTCGTGGCTGAACCGGTCGAACTCGGGCCGAACGGCGTTCCGTGGAAGAACGTTTTTCTCTTCGTTGCGACAGTTCTTTCGACACTTTGGGCGGGCGCATCGTGGTACCACGTCAATCCCCTTTCGAACCCGATAGAGGCGCTGTTGACCGCGTGGCCGTTTACGCTTGCTGTCCTCGGCGTCCTCGGAACCCACGAACTCGGCCACTACGTGATGAGTCGGTATCACGGCGTGAACGCGACACTGCCGTACTTCATCCCCATGCCGACACTCATCGGGACGATGGGGGCCGTCATCCGGATGAAAGGCCAGATGCCCGACCGAGAGGCGCTGTTCGACATCGGCGTCTCCGGCCCGCTCGCGGGCCTCGTTGCGACGGTTGTCGTCACCGCAGTCGGCCTGACGATGGAGCCGGTAACCGTCTCACAGGAGATGCTCAACAGCGCGTCAACCATCGAGGTGAAGTTCGGCTACCCGCCGCTGTTGCAGGGAATCGCCGCGATTATGGGTGAACCCCTGGCCTACGATAACGACCCGACGAAATCCGTCAATCCGGTCGTTATCGGCGGCTGGGTTGGGATGTTCGTCACGTTCTTGAATCTCATTCCGGTCGGCCAACTCGACGGCGGCCACATCGTCCGCGCGATAATCGGAGAACGACAGGAGAGCGTCGCGGCACTCGTTCCCGCGGTTTTGTTCGGACTGGCGGCTTACGTCTTCTACGTCCTCGATGTGAGCAACGCGACGGTGCTTTGGGTTATCTGGGGCTTCCTCTCGATGTTCTTCGCCTACGTCGGCCCTGCGACGCCGATAGACGACGGCGAACTCGACTCGCGCAGAAAGCTTATCGGGATTCTGACCTTCGTCATTGGCCTGCTCTGTTTCACGCCGACGCCGATTCAAATTATCTCCTAACCGACTCGCCGCGTTACTTTTCTCCCTGTCCGTGCGTGTAACCGCGGTCAGGGAGCGGTTTTTCGTCCATCACCACTCCGGAGTCGGTGACGTCACCGACCACGGAAATCGGCGTCGGTGACGCTTTTCGTGCCGCAGCGAGGTCGTCTTCTGCAAGCGTGAACACCAGTTCGAAATCCTCGCCGAAAAAGAGGCTCAATGCTTGTTCGTCCGCTTCGTCCTCCGCAACGTCACGGACGCTTTCCGCGACCGGAATGGCATCGCCGTCGAGGGAAAAGCCGCAGTCGCTCGCCTCCGAGAGTTGGTGAACCGAGCGCGCGAGGCCGTCGCTCGAATCCATCATGGCGGTTGCGTAGGGTGTGAGTGCCCGTCCCGCGGGCACTCGCGGGTCGAACCGAAACAGGTCGTTTGCGCGCTCTTCGTTTCCTGCCTCAAACAGGCGGAGGGCCGCGCCGCTCCGGCCGAGCGTTCCGGTCACGCAAAGTACGTCACCGGGTTGCGCTCCCGAGCGAAGCACTGGGTCGTCGGTTCGGCCCAGTGCGGTCGTCGTCACGGTGAACTCCGAAAACGTGTCGAGGTCGCCGCCGACGTAGCGCGCATCCACGGATTCACACACGTCGCTCGCGCCCGCGACGAACGCTTCGAGTTCGTCGCGGGCGAAGTCGGAATCGGCATAAACGGCGACCGCGGCGACGGCCTCTGCCCCCATCGCGGCGACATCCGAGAGGGAGGCACCGACCGCGCGCCATCCGGCGGTGTATTTTTCCGTTCCGTCGGGAAAATCCGTCGTCTCGTGGAGCATGTCGGTCGTTATCACTAATCCATCCACGACTGCCGCGTCGTCGCCCGCGTCGGGGAGTTTGCCCGCCAGCAGTTTGAGCGCGGCCCGTTCGTCCATATCGGTCGTTCTATCGCGCCGGGAAAAAAGCCGAACGGTCTTCGTTGGCTTCAAGCAGTCTCGCTGATAGGAGGCAACTGATAACTGATGCGCCTCGATTTTGGTGACCTGCGAACGGTGACTGTCGGATTCGTCGCCGCAGTCGCCGTCTTGTTGGTCGTTTTCTCCATCGTCGGCATCGACCATGTGGTGTCGGCGCTGTCGATGGCCGACGCGCGATTCGTCGTCGCAGTCGCAGTGGTTGCTCTCCTCTGGTTGTTCTCGTGGGCGATGTCACTTCGAACCGTCCTCGGCATTCTCGGCGTTCACATCTCGTCGCTCCGGGCGTTTTTCCTCTACGCGGGCGCGACGTTCGCGAACAACGTGACGCCGTTCGGGCAGGCGGGCGGGGAGCCATTCACAGCTCTGCTCATCTCGCGGGTTACCGACGCCGAGTACGAGACGAGTCTCGGCGCGATTGCGACCGTGGACTCCATCAACTTCGTCCCCTCCATCTCGTTCGCGCTGGTCGGCGTAGCCTACTACGCGACCGTTCTCACGCTCGGCGACACAATCGAACTGGTCGCGCTCTCAATCGCCGCACTGGCGATCGCCGTTCCCCTCGCGGTGCTGTTCGCGTGGCGCAACCGCGACCGATTGGGGTCGGGTGTCGCGGGCGTCGTCGTTCCCGTGGTCGGAGTCATCGCTCGAATCGTTCCTCCCGTGAATCCAACTACGGAATCTGCCGTCGAACGGCGGATTCAGGGCTTTTTCGGGACAATCGAACGAATCGCGGGCGACCGCCGCGGTCTGTTGCTCGCTCTGTTCTTTTCTGCCTTCGGGTGGCTTCTTTCTTCTCTCTCGCTGTGGCTCTCGCTCTACGCGCTCGGCCATCCCGTCCCGTTCGCCGCAGTGCTGTTTATCGTCCCGATTGGAAGTATCGCAGGTGTTGCACCCCTTCCGGGTGGACTCGGCGGCGTGGAGGCGGCGCTGGTGATTCTGCTCGTTCCGATTACGGGTGTCACCGCGGCGACGGCAGGGGCGGCGGCGGTCATCCACCGGGGGGCGACCTATTGGCTTCCAACCATGCTCGGCGGGGTGACCACGGCGATGTTGGAAGCCGACAGTGTCAATGGCGAGTTGCCACGGTAGTGCGGGTCGTCTCCCCGTGACTGTCGGCTTCCGGTTCCGGCATTCTAGAAGTCCGCGGTGAGCGAAAGCGGCGGCCGAGACGGCTATCGAGTCCCGCGTCCGAACTCCGTAACGATGGCTTTAAACGCCGCCGAAGGGAATCCAATCGTATGACGACGCTCTACGACGTTCCGGCCGACGCGCTCATCGAAGCGCTTGCCGACGAGCTTGAGGATCGAATCGACGAACCCGACTGGTTCGAGTTCGCCAAAACCGGCGCACAGCGCGAACTGCCACCGGAACAGGACAACTTCTGGTACATCCGCGCGGGCAGTCTTCTCCGCAAGGTCGCCACCAGCGCCCCGGTCGGCGTCGAGCGACTCTCGACCGAGTACGGCGACAGCAAATCCGGTTCGAACCGCTACTCCGTCGCGCCAGCACACCGCGCCGACGGAAGCAAGAAGGTCATCCGAACCATCCTCCAGCAACTCGAAGAGGAAGGGTTCATCAGCTCCAGCGAGAGCCGTGGCCGCGAAGTCACCGGCGAAGGTCGCAGTTTCCTCGACGACACGGCCGGTGAGGTCATGGAAGACCTCGACCGACCGGAACTCGAACGCTACGCGTAAATTCGGAATTTCAGTTTTCGACTATCGGTTTCCTTTGAGTAGTTACGGCTTTACGCGGTTTGTGTGGTTTTTACCGCTGGTTTTCTCGTTTGGTCGATTGCAGTGACTCAAATCACGACTCCAAATACCGCCTTCGCATGCGGACGAGTGCGCCGACCGCTGGCGCACTCACCTTTTTCGTCCCCGACCTCCCCGGGCGCTCGACCACCTGCGCCGACCGCTGGCGCAGGTGTCCTCGCCGCGCGTCCAGACCGGGTGTGTGGATTCCGAGATACCGATGTCCGAAAATTCGAGATTCGGGAAATCCCATCGCCTTTTCCCGCCCGGTCGAACGCTGTTGTCCGTAATTGTTTTTGGTCGTGCGCGGTAACGAAGTGATAAGGCATGAGTGGAAGTCCTGACGACGACCGACTGGAAGAGCTTCGAAAGAAAAAGATGGAGGAGATGCAAGACCAAAAACAGCAAGAAGAGGCCCAACAACAGGCAAAACAGCAGGCCGACGCCCAGAAGAAGGCCCTGCTCCGGCAGTATCTGACCGACGGTGCGCGAAAACGACTGAACTCGGTTCGGATGAGCAAGCCGCAGTTCGCAGAACAGGTCGAACAGCAAATCCTCGCCATCGCCCAGAGCGGGCGCATCAACGGCAAAATCGACGACCAGAAGATGAAAGAACTGCTCCGCGAACTGAAGCCCGACAAAAAGAGCTTCAACATCAAACGCCGCTGAGATGGAACTCGGACTCCTCTACAGCGGGGGAAAGGACTCGACGCTCGCCGCCCTCCTGCTAGATGATTTTTACGATGTAACGCTCGTCACGGCCCACTTCGGCGTCACGGACGACTGGAAGCACGCCCGCAACACCGCGGAAGCCACCGGTTTCGACTTCGAGACGGTCGAACTCGACCACGACGCTGCCATCACCGCCGTCGAACAGATGATCGAAGACGGCTACCCACGAAACGGTATCCAGCAGGTGCATCTGCACGCGTTGGAAACCGTGGCCAGCATGCGATTCGACGCGGTCGCAGACGGCACGCGCAGGGACGACCGCGTGCCGACCGTTTCGCGCGCACAGGCCCAAAGTCTCGAAGACCGCCACGGAATCGACTACATCGTCCCGCTCTCCGGCTTCGGCAGGAATGCGGTCGATTCGCTCGTCACGGCGAACCTCGACGTGGAATCCGGCCCGAGCGACCAGATTCGGAAGGCCGACTACGAGGCGGAACTGCGCTCCCTCCTCGTGGACGAACACGGCGCGGACGCGGTGGACGACGTATTTCCCGCACACGAACAGACCTACGTTACAGGGTTCCACACACCGCGGTAACGCGGTGCCTGCAAAACGTTTGTTCGTCGTTTGGGAGCCGGTACCGCACTCGATTCGAGTAAATCGCCATCTGTTTTCTCGGGCCGGTTCCGCAACGACTGCGTTCTTCGCGGTAGTATCCAACGAACTAAAGCCATCCCCAATCTATGCACTGGCGATGCGCGCCTTTCGAGTTGCCTACGACGGCCGTCCGTTCTACGGATTTCAGCGCCAGCCGGATGTCCCGACGATAGAGGACGCGATGTTCGACGCGCTCCGCGCCCTCGGCGTCGCCGACACCGTGCCGGAAGGGTACGCCGCCGCGGGAAGAACCGACGCCGGAGTTTCTGCACTCTCTCAGACTGTCGCGTTCGAGTGCCCCGACTGGCTCACCCCGTCGGCATTCAACAGCGAGTTACCCAAGTCGATTCGCGCGTGGGCCAGCGCGGAAGTCGTGCCGGAGTTTCACGCGACACACGACGCCTACTATCGAGAGTACATCTATCACTGCTACGCGCCGACGGCAAACCTCGCGCTGGCGAAAGATGCTTCGGGCCGACTCTCCGGCGAAAACGATTTCCACAACCTGACGCCGGACGAGGACGGCACCGTCCGCGACCTCGATATTCACGTCCTCCAAGACGGCGACTACCTCGTGTTCACGCTTCGGGCGGGCGGCTTCGCTCGAAATCTGGTTCGCCGAGTCGTTTCGCTCGTCCACGGGATTGCCGTGGGAGACGCCCCGATGGAAAAAGTCGAGCGCGTCCTATCCGCGAAACCGTTGCAGGGGCCGGAAGGCGTTCCACCCGCGCCAGCACACCCACTGCTTCTCGCGGACGTGGGATACGACTGCGAGTTCGAAATTGAAGAAGACGCCGCAGAAAGCGCGGAATCCGTGTTCCGCGATATGCGAATCGAACAGCGAACTCGGTCGCGGGTCGCCCGTGAGATTACGAGCCATCTCGAATAGTTTCAGCAGCGTCACAGATCGAATAGTTTTATAGTTGTCACCTGTAGCTAGCCGATATGGTAAACAGCGATTTGCTTCGAAACGTGGCCGTGAGCGTCGCCGCCGGAATACTGACTATCTCCTTCGGGCGCTGGCTCGGCGCGACGATTGCCGGAACCATCGACGGATTCGGAATCGTCGTCTTCGCGTTTTTCTACCTCGTTTCGCTCTTCGTCGGCGTTTACGTCATCGTCCGCGCGCTCGGCAATCTCGTCGAGGACATCGTCCGAGACGAGATTGCACAGTAAATCTCCACCTGCATCTCAACGGGAAGTTATCGGCGTTTCATCCTACCGAATCATTTTTCATTCTCAACTGAAATTTATCGACATGAGTCGAAATACGAACGACACCGACTGGCTCTGGCAGGCGACGATGTACATTACCATCGGCGTGGTCATCATGACCATCGGGTCAGGAATCGCCAGCGCGGCCATCGTCGCCTTCGAAATTGCTGGTGCTATTCTCTCGCTGTTTATTATCGCCGGTTCGACGCTGGGCGGCGTCTATTTCATCCTACGCGGCCTCGCTCTGTTCCTCGGCGAAATCGCAGATGGAAAGCGAATCGGACCCTAATTCCACTTCTCGGGCCAGATTCCGGCGGCCCGCATCCCTTCCTCGAACTCGTTTTCGCGGAGGTTCTCCGTCAGACTCTCGGTGGTCGGTCGCGGAATCTCGTCGCGCGAGGCGACTTCCTGAATCAACAGCGCGGCCAGCATGGCGTGTTCGCGGAGATTTCTGTCGTCCACCTTGTCCCGCGTGTCTGCGTGGGTGTGGCCCCAGCCACGCCCACGCGAACCCGGCGCGCTGTGGTCTTGTTCGCTGTGCAGTTGGAGGGCCGGAACGCCCCGCATCAAAAATGGCCAGTGGTCGCTGAAGGGATGGACGTTGTCCTGCTGGTGAATGGGCTGGTTCGCCTGCTCGGAGACGGTTTCGACCACGTCGCGCATCGTTTCGGAGTCGTGGAGATACGCCCGCATGTCGCGGAATCGACCCGCGCCGTCGATGTTGACCACCGCTTTCACGTTGTCGGTGTCGAGCGACCCGGCCAGTGCCTTGGCTCCGAGAAGGCCGATTTCCTCACAGCCGACCCCTGCAAGCCGAACCCGCGTGTCGAGGTTCGTCTCTGCGAGCAGGTGGGCCATCGCAACGACGACGGTGATACCACAGCCGTTGTCCAGTGCACCTTCGGCGATGTCGTGCGAATCGAGGTGTGCGACGACCACGATTTCCTCTTCGGTGTCCGGGCCGAGTTCCGCGATGGCGTTGTGGCTCGTTCCCGGTTCCGTGTCCGCATCGACAGTGAGTCTCGCGGTCGCGTTTTTGCCGGCGTATTCGGTCAACCACGCGCCGGTTTCCTTGCTCACGCCGACGCCGGGAATCGCGGTTTCGTTACCGAAGGTGAGCGACCCCGTGGGTGGCAGTTGTCCCGAAACGTGGTTGTGGAAGATGAATCCCTCCGCACCCGCGGCGGCGGCGTAGCCGAACTTCTCCATTCGATGGATGAACCGACTTCCCGCGGGCGTCGTCGTACTGGCGACAGCGATTTTCCCGGCCACGTCCTTCTCGTCTATCTCGTCGGGCATCCCGTGGCCGACATCGACCAACTCGCCGCGAACGTCGCCAGCGGGCGAGTACGGCAGTGCGATGGTTTCGAACGAGCGTTCAACCGGGTCGGTGACGGCAAATCGTGCGGAACCCCGCGACCAGCAGTCCATGTCGAACGATTCGGTGTGGGCGTTTCGCGCCCCGGCGCGCTCGAACCCTTCGGTGACGAGTTCGGCGGCCCGTCTCTCGCCGGGATGGCCGCCCATCCGGTTTTCGAGTTCGGTCAGTTTCGTCAGAAATTGCCACGGATAGTCATCCTGCCACATTTCGGCGAGCGCTGTGTGTGCCTCGTCAGCCATACTCTCACTGTGTCGGCATTCCCTAAATACCTCTGTCCGGCGGTAAAGTATCCTTCCGAAATCTCAACGTTTACAGGGTGGCTGTTCTTACCAGTATGGTATGAGTTCTGTACCCGAACGAAGCGACATCGATACGCAGTACAAATGGGATTTGGAGAGCATCTACACGAGCGACGAAGAGTGGGAGGAAGCCTACGAAGAAGTCGAAGACAGGCTCTCCGACCTCGAAGCATACGAGGGACAAGCAACGGAAGACGGCGAGACTCTCCTTTCGGTGTTGGAACTCTCGGACGAACTCGGACGCGAAGTCGCAATGGTCGCGTCCTACGCACGAATGCGAAGCGACGAGGACACGTCAGACCAGCAGTATCAGGCACTGTCCACCCGTGCACAGTCGCTCGCCTCGCGCGCACAGAGTGCAGGCAGTTTCATCGAACCGGAAGTACAGTCTCTCGGCCGTGACGAACTCGACCGCATGATTGCGGAGACAGACGGCCTCGAACAGTACGACCACTATCTGGACGACGTGATGCGGATGAAAGAGCACACTCGCTCGGCCGAAATAGAGAACCTCCTCGCGGAGTTCGGCGAAGTCACCGGCGCGTCCGGCGAGATTTACAACATGCTCTCGAATGCGGACATGGAGTTCCCGACGGTCGAAGACCCCGACGGAGACGCGGTCGAAATCACGCAGAGCAACTTCGTCAACCTGCTCAAAAACCCAGACCGCGAGTTCCGCCAGTCGGTGTACGAAGGCTACTTCGACGAATGGGCTGACGTGCGAAATTCGGTCGGCGCGGCCTACAAAAACAGCGCCAAGGCCGACGTGAAATACGCCCGTGCCCGAAACTACGACACCGCGCGAGAGGCGGCACTGGACGGGCCGAACGTCCCGCCGAAGGTGTACGACAACCTGTTGGAGACGGTGCGCGACAACCTCGACAAACTCCACCGCCACGCTGAACTCAAACGCGAAAGCCTCGGCGTAGACGAACTCCAGATGTGGGACGTGTACATGCCGATGACCGAATCGGAGAGTCCCGACCTCGACTACGACCAAGCGGTCGAGTACGTCGTCGAGGCAGTCGGCGCGCTCGGCGAGGATTATCAGTCGAGAGTCGCAGCGGGTATCGAATCGCGCTGGATAGACGTGTACGAGTCACAGGACAAGCGAGCGGGAGCGTACAGCGGCGGCACCTACGACACCCAGCCGTTCATCCTGATGAACTATCAGGACGACATCTCATCGATGTACACCCTCGCGCACGAACTCGGCCACTCGCTCCACTCCCAACTGACGAGCGAGATACAGCCCTACGTGTACGGCGGCTACGAAATCTTCGTCGCCGAGGTTGCCAGCACGGTCAACGAAGCGCTGCTGACCCATCACCTGCTCGAAACCGTAGACGACCCCGAGTTCCGTCTGCACGTCCTGAACGAGTATCTAGAGCGGTTCCGTTCGACGCTCTATCGCCAGACGCTCTTCGCAGACTTCGAGTACCAAGCCCATCAGGTCGTGGAAAACGGCGAGGCGCTCACGCCTGACCGACTGGACAGCATTTACGGCGACCTCAAACGCGAGTTCTACGAGCCAGCCGTCGTGGACGACCGAATCGAGCGCGAGTGGATGCGCATCCCACACTTCTACCGCGCCTACTACGTCTACCAGTACAGTACAGGCATCAGCGCCGCCGTTGCGCTGGCCGACAAGATTCTGGACGAAGGCGAACCCGCCGCGGAACGCTACCTCGACTTCCTGAGCAGTGGGTCGCGGGAGTATCCACTCGAACTCCTCCGTGATGCGGGCGTCGATATGGCGTCACCCGAACCCATCCAACGCGCGCTCGACGTGTACGATACGCATCTCGACGAGATGGAAGAGCTGATTTAGCTCGGAAAGTTTTCCAAACCAAGCTTTTCTCCTCGCTGACTTTCCACCGAAATAACTATTTTCGGATAGTATGAATGATTATATGCTCGAATTAAATGGCAGAGCTGCAAAAATAACGCAAAACTGCCCGAACACGCGCGACCATTTCGAACGTTCACAAATCTTGCGGATAGCCCGCGACCCAAAGGCACTTTTAATGTGGCGACATACGAACGAATAACAAATGTCGCGCAGTCCATCTGTCCCTGATAGACCAACACTCGAACTTGACCCGGAGATGTCCGACGAGGAGCGTCTTGCGGCGCTTCAAGAACATTTCACGGACATCGTGAAGGTCAACGAAAAACTGCGCGAGCGTGTCGAAAACGCCGGTGACCGTCGTGAAGACCTCGCCGGCGAAGTTGACCGACTCCAGCGTGAAAACGAGACGCTGAAGACGACTTCGCTGTACGTCGCCACGGTCGAGGACGTGACCGACGACGGCGTCATCATCAAACAACACGGCAACAATCAAGAGGTGCTGACCGACGTTGCAGTGCAGTTGCGAGAAGACATCGAAGCGGGCGACCGAGTCGCAGTCAACGACTCGTTCACCATCGAGCGACTGCTCGATTCGGAGACGGACGCGCGAGCGCAAGCGATGGAAGTGGACGCATCGCCGGAAGTGAGCTACGAGGACATCGGCGGCATCGAAGAACAGGTTCGGGAAGTCCGCGAAGCGGTCGAAGAACCGCTCGTCAACCCCGAGCAGTTCGAAGCCGCGGGTATCGAACCACCGAGCGGCGTCCTTCTCCACGGGCCACCGGGAACCGGGAAGACGATGCTGGCGAAAGCAGTCGCCAATCAGACCGACGCGACCTTCATCAAGATGGCCGGGTCGGAACTAGTCCAGAAATTCATCGGTGAAGGTGCGAAACTCGTCCGCGACCTGTTCTCGCTTGCATCGGAGCGCGAACCGGCAGTCATCTTCATCGACGAAATCGACGCCGTCGCGTCGAAGCGCACCGACTCGAAAACGTCGGGCGACGCCGAAGTTCAGCGGACGATGATGCAGTTGCTCTCGGAGATGGACGGCTTCGAAGACCGCGGCGAAATTCGCATCATCGCGGCCACCAACCGCTTCGACATGCTCGACAACGCAATCCTTCGCCCGGGTCGCTTCGACCGCCTCATCGAAGTGCCGAACCCGGACGACGAGGGTCGCCGCCGCGTCCTCGAAATCCACACTCGGGATATGAATCTCTCGGACGACGTGGACTTCGACCACCTCGCCGAGGCGACCGAGGGATTCAGCGGTGCCGAAATCGAGAGCTTGACGACCGAATCCGGGATGTTCGCCATCCGCGACGGCCGCACCGAAGTCACCATGGACGACTTCACAGGTGCCTTGAAGAAAATCGAGGCCGGCGACGACACCGCGGTTCCGAACCTGCGGTACGCGTATTAAAACCCACTTTTTCCTGCGTTCGCGCGACTTCGTCGCGCTCTCTGGCAAAACCTGGACTAAAAGCACTCCTCACCCCCTCAGTCGCGTCTTCGACGCTCCTTCGAGGGATTCGTCGGCCCGCTCACTCGTCACTACGCTCCTCGTTCGCGGAGAAGTTCCTGGCCGCTAGCGGTTGTGTAGTTCGCTGGCTTTCGTGGTTTGTTCGGATTGTTGATTCCCGTGGTTCGTGTCGATAGCTGTCTTCCGCCGGTTGGTCGGCCTGCCGACTTTTGGTTTCAAGTTGATTGTCAACCAGTCGTATCGGCATCAGGGGTTGCGGTATTGGCCCTAGCGACTGCAAACGTGAAATCGGAAATCCAACCCAGTAGGCGGTACCTGAAACTATCAAATCCAAAACGAACACTAACAGAATCTCATTTCTAACGCGACGACAAGGATGCCTTTTTTACGTCCGACGATGCCGACTCTCGTATGCGAGTTGACCTCGGCAACGCTCTCGACACCGTTGCCTCGCCGGGCATCCCACGGGACGCACTCGACCGATTGGACGAGTGCGTCGCCGACGCCCACGAGCGAATCGAAACCGGGCGCGAAAACCACGAACATGGTTACGAAGCACTGAACCTACCACAGACGACCGACACCGACGAGATTCGAACCGCGGTCGAATCCTTCGCGGAGGCCGAAACCGTTCTCACGGTCGGCATCGGCGGAAGCGCGCTCGGCGCGGCTACGCTGGCCCACGGACTCGAATCCGACGTAGACGCCTACTTCCTCGACAACGTTGACCCGGAACACGTCTCTGCTCTGCTGGACAGCATCTCGTTCTCCGATACTGCTGTCAACGTCGTCTCTCGCTCCGGCACGACCGCGGAAACACTGGCGAATTTCCTCGTCGTCCGCGACGCGATGGAATCTGCGGGCGTGGATTGGACGGAGCAAACATTCGTCACAACGGGCGAGGAGGGCAACCTGCGGAATCTCGCGGAGCGCCACGACCTGCCCGCGCTCGACGTTCCTGATGGCGTTCCGGGTCGATTTTCGGTGCTCTCGACGGTCGGATTGGCTTGCGCCGCGATTCAGGGCCACGACATCGACGCCGTGCTTTCGGGTGCGGAGGCGGAGGCGAACCGCCTGTCGGGGTCGCTGTTCGACTCGCCAGCCTACGCTTACGGAACCGCGTGCTACGCACTGGACGAACGCGGCGCAGGAATCAACGCGATGATGCCCTACGCAGAATCGCTGGAAACCTTCGCCGAGTGGTACGCTCAACTGTGGGCCGAGAGCCTCGGCAAGGACGGACTGGGCCAGACTCCGGCTCGGGCACTCGGCGCGACCGACCAGCACTCACAACTCCAACTGTACCGCGCTGGCCCCCGGGACAAGATGGTCACCTTTGTTCGCCCGACGGAGCGCGAGGATTGGTCGATTCCGGAAACCGACCTGCCCGGATTGGAATACCTCGGTGGACGGAGCCTCGGAACCTTGTTGGACGCCGAGTTCGAAGCCACTGAGGCGAGTCTCGCGGAATCGGGCCAGCCCTCGGTGCGAGTCGAAATCGACCGCGTGGACGAGTACGGACTCGGCGAACTGCTCTACTGTCTGGAGGCGTCCTGTGTCCTTGCGGGCGAACTCTACAGCGTTGAAACGTTCATCCAACCCGCAGTTGAGTGGGGCAAGCGTGCCGCCCGTGGCCTGCTCGGCGGCGGCGATTTCGACGAAGCGGATTCGGTCGCTGACAAGTCCACGTTCGTGATAGAATAGTCGCTGTTCACAAAGCATTTACCGACCTGCGGGAAGTAATCATACGTCCTTCGCGTCACCCCCTGAATGACGCCCTTTCAGTATGATGAGTCACAACTACGCCTCGGCAGTCCTCACGGCCCTCGTCGTGATTTCGCTTTTCAGCGGCGCGACGGCCGCGACCAGTGTAACCCACTCGCTTGCCGACCGCTCGATGGAAGCGACATCCGACGTTCCGTTCGACCACAGCAAAATCGAAGCGAACAACAGTTCCGTTTCGCTGGACGGCGGCGGCGACCGCTTTGCCTTCGACACTGCCGCAAATCAGACCGTTCGCGGTCAGACGACCTTCGAGCCCGGAACCGAACTCCTCGTTCAAATCCACGCCAGAGGACAGTTCTTCAAGACACAAACGGTCGCGGTACAGTCCGACGGGTCGTTCACCGGACTGTTCGATTTCACCGGCTACGAACCCGGTGTCGAGTTCGGAGTCGTCGTCGCCGCCGCGGCGGAGCGCAACGCAACGGAACCGACACCGCTCGCCGTCTCCGATGGCGTCCTTCGAGAAGGGCCAGCGTCGGCGACGACCACGGGGACGCTGTCAACGATGCTAGAAACGACGAAAACGACGGCGGTGGACGACGCCGGGGCAAAAACGGAATCCGACACCGGAACGGAGGTCACAACCGAATCCGACACTCGAACTGAAGCGGCGACCGAGACGGAAACCGAAACTGAAGCTGCGATGGAAATGGAATCCGAAACCCAAACGAGCACCTCGGCGGACGGTGTGGAAGCGACTTCCGAAACGACAGCGCAATCGAGCGACAGCGGCGGTCAACCCGGCTTCGGACTGTTCGTCGCACTCGCCGCACTCGCCGGAATCGTAGTTTTTTCTCGGCGATACTGACTCTCAGGTCGTAGCACCTTTAGTTCCGCAGTCCCTTTCCGCGCATATGGAAGACGGTACAGCGACAGGTGTCGGCGGTGATTCTTCGAGCCACACTTCGCCCGTCCAGATGGTGCTTGCAGTTTTCATCGGAACTGTTGTCGGACTCTCGGGGTTGGCCGCAATCTCGTTGTGGGCGACGGCGTTCATTCTCGTTCTCGGCCCGAACACTATCGGGCCGATGGAAGAACTCGCCGTTTCCACGCTCTCGCTTGGCCTCGGGACGGGAACGGTCGCAGCACTGTTCATGGCTGGTCGCGGCTACGGACTCTCGCATCTCGACTTTAAACTGCCCGACGTCAGTGGCTTCGTTTATGTCATCGTCGGAACTATCGCCCTGTTAGCTCTGCAAATCGTCGCCGGTATCGTGATGACGCAGTTCGGTATCAGCACTGCAGAGCACAGCATCCAACAGCAGGCTAGCCAAGGCAATCCCGAAATTCTTCTCCTTCTGATTCCCGCAGCGTTGCTCATTATCGGTCCCGGCGAAGAACTGCTGTATCGAAACATCATCCAGAAATCGCTGTACGACACGTTTTCGAAACGCAATGCGGTCGTCATCGCCAGCGTGATTTTTGCGCTCGCACACATTCCGGCCTACGCGATGGGTTCGACACTGATGGGAACGGCGGCGACGCTCGTCATCATCTTCCTCCTCGCGTTACTTCTCGGTACTATCTACCTCAAAACAGGGAACGTCACGGTTCCAGCGCTCATTCACGGTTCGTACGACGCAGTTCTGTTCGGCTTGATGTATCTCCAGATAACTGGTCAGTTGTAATCGCGTCGAAATCGCTGTCAGTTAAATGCGTTGGAACGGATTATGACGGATTCTTTCGGGACAGCGGACTGCCACAGATTGGACAGCGGTCTTTGTCCTCGTCGAACTCCCGACCACAGCCGGAACACTGGAACGACCAATTTCGCTGCTCTTCGATGCCGTCTTGGGCGATGACATCGACAGCAACGTCCAGCCGGTTAGCGACGTTCTGCATCGCGTAATCGTCGGTAACGAGCGTGCCGTCGAGTTCGAACGTGGCCGCGATGAGTCGAATGTCGGTCATCGAGAGGACGTCCAAATCGCCCGTTTCGCTCGCGGCTCGGCGCACTTTTTCGACCGCGTCGTCGCGGGGCAGGTGGATGTGCATCCCCGACCCTTCCATGGCGTCGAATCGGAAGGCGTGTTCTCCCTCCAACTCCTCTTGTACCATCGGAATGGACGCTGTCTGTTCGGTCGTGTGATACTCGTTGATAAAAGCTGAGGCGTCTAGAACGTACATTACCGCTGAACTACGATGTAATCTTTCACTGCTTGTACCCTGTTGACGGGCAGTTCGAAATGCCCGTCCTCGTCGAGTTCGAGGTCAACGGTTTTCGGGTCGATCTGTTCATCGGGTTCGACGACGAGGCTGGACAGCTCCCCCGTCTTCAAGTTCATGGTGATGTTGTAGAGCATCCCCAGTTCGGTGCCGTCTGAACCCATGACGGCCTTCCCTGAGAGATTCTCGGCGAGTATATCCGACATAAGTGGGGGTTACCGACCGCTACTACATAAACTCCACGGGGTGCTGTGGCGAACAGTCGATTGTAGCTGACGGTTTGTACGCACCGACTGCCCGACCTGCATGGCGATGGAGTTAAATGCCGTGCGGGGCTGTTCTGTGATAAGAACTTCTTCCGGGTGGTAGGTATGTCGGACACAGATTCACACGAGACGGAAACCCCGTCTCTCAGAACTCCCATCGTCGCAGTCCTCGGCCACGTCGACCACGGCAAAACCAGCCTGCTCGACAAAATCCGCGGCTCGACGGTGATAGAAGGCGAAGCGGGCGCAATCACACAACACATCGGTGCGACGGCAGTGCCACTCGACATCGTGTCGAAAGTCGCAGGAAAGCTCGTCAATCCGGACGACTTCGACCTGCCGGGACTGCTGTTCATCGACACGCCGGGCCACCATTCGTTTACGACCCTCAGGTCGCGCGGTGGCGCACTGGCGGACATCGCAATCCTCGTGGTTGACGTAAACGACGGATTCCAACCCCAGACCGAGGAAGCGATAAACATCCTCGCGCAGTCACAGACTCCGTTCGTCGTCGCGGCGAACAAAATCGACACGACGCCGGGGTGGAATCCGAACCCCGATTCGCCGATTAAAGCGACCTACGACGCACAGAGCGACCGGGCGCGCTCGATGCTCGACCAAAATCTGTACGAACTCATCGGCGAACTCAGCGACGCTGGTTTCTCCGCCGACCTGTACTGGCGCGTGCAGAATTTCCAGAACAACGTCGGCGTCGTTCCGGTCAGCGCGGAAACTGGCGAAGGCGTCCCCGACTTGCTCACCGTGTTGATGGGACTCGCCCAGCGCTACATGCGCGAGGACATGGAAATCGACGTCACCGGGCCGGGCGCGGGAACCGTCCTCGAAGTCAAAGAGGAGAAAGGCTTCGGGACGACGCTCGACGTGGTGCTGTACGACGGCACCGTCGGCGCGGACGAAACCGTCGTCGTCGGTGGCAAGAACGCGCCAATCGTCACCGACGTTCGGGCACTGCTGAAACCGCGACCGCTCGCCGAGATTCGAACCGAAGACCGATTCGAAAAGGTCGATTCCATCGGTGCCGCCGCGGGTGTGAAAATCGCCGCTCCCGACTTGGACGACGCAATGGCGGGTGCGCCCGTCCGCGTCGTCCGCGACCGGGAAATCGAGGATGTTATCGAGGAAGTCGAAGCCGAACTCGCGGAAGTCGAGGTCAGCACCGCAGAAGAGGGCGTCGTCGTCAAAGCCGACACGCTCGGAAGCCTCGAAGCGATGGTCAGCACGCTCAAAGAAGAAGAAATTCCGGTCATGCTCGCCGAAGTCGGCGACGTTGCACCGCGCGACATCCGATTTGCGACGACGGCGGACGAGCCGAAACACCGGACAATTCTGGCGTTCAACGTCGATACGCTCGCCGAAGCGGGAGATGAAGCCGACCAGCGAGATATTCGACTGTTCGACAGCGACGTCATCTACCAACTCATCGAAGAGTACGAGGAGTACGTGGACGAGATGGAGCGCGCTCAGCAGAAAACCGTCCTCGACAACATCACTCGCCCGTCTCGATTCCAAATCCTACAAGACCACGTGTTCCGGCAGAACAACCCCGCGGTGGTTGGCGTCGAAGTCCTGTCCGGAACCGTGAAAAACAACTCCTTTGTCGCCAAGTTCGAAGGGAACGAACCGAAGCGCGTCGGCACCATCAAAGGGATTCAAGAGCAGGGCGAGGACGTGGACGAGGCCCGCGCAGGAACACGGGTCAGCGTCGCTATCGACGGCCCGACTGTCGGTCGCCAAATCGAGGAAGGCGACGAACTCTGGATCGACCTGCCGGAAAAACACGCGAAAATTTTGGAACAGGAACTCTCCGACGACATTCCGGGCGACGAACTCGAAGCGCTCCGGATGTATCTCGACAAACAGCGAAAGCGCGACCCCTTCTGGGGCAAGTAATTTTTTAATCGCTTGTCGCGTGATTCCACGACGGAGGGATGAAGAATGAGCGTACGCAGCCGATATGAGAGTCGCATCGCTCGCAAGTCGGTTTCGTACTACGACCTCGTGTCACTTCTCCTTCCGGTTATCGTCGTCGGCGGTTTCGCCGTCAGCCTGCTCACTGCAGTTCCGAAAACTATCGGAACGATGCTGACGGGATTCGCGTCGTCGCTGGTCGTCGGCGATGCGGTGTTCAAACGCCCGCCTATCGGGCGGTCGGAGTAATCTTGTCTTCGACTGCCTGTTTTACTTGGAGTACGGCACTCGCGGCTAATCCACGAGCAACTTCGTCACGTTCCTCTGCGTCGATGAGTTCGTCATCCAGTTCGTCGTTGTCGGGTTCGAATCCGGCGCTGACGATGTGGCCGACCGGTGGTTGAACAGAGACAGTCGCTTGCGGCCCTGTTGCACCGTTCGTCACCTGCGACCCGATGACGTACTCGTCGGGAAGGAACTGCCGAGTCAGCGTGGCAATGTCGGTCACACTGTCTCGAAGCGCGCGCGTCTGTTCGGAAGAGAGTTCGACGACATCGGCAGACGCACGCTGTCCGGCCTGCGTCACGTCGGGTGTACCAGCGTAGGGAGTATTTCCATTCATGCGGTCTGCTACCCTTTGATAAGGTTGTCCGCCGTATAAACCCGTCGTCCCCGGAAACTAACAAATCGGCTCGCTCTCGCCGTACACCGCGAGGACGACAGCCGTGACGTAGGTGCCGGGTTCGGCGTTCTCTGTTACGGTTTTCACGGCTTCGTCGGAAAACTCCCAGTCGCGGAGTTTTCGCCCTGCTTCCAATCCCGCTCGAACTCGTTCCTCGATTTCCTCCGCGTCGGTTTCGCCCGCGGCCTCGTAGAAGAGTCCGGGGCCGTCGCTTTCCGTCCAACCCAGTCCTGCCGAAACGTGGCCCGGCCCGGGACGCGTTGCGCGCGCTTCCACTACGGTCAGGCGATTTCCGGCCGGACCGAGGTCGGGCGCGGTGCCGACTGCTTCGACCGGCGTGTCGGCCGGAATGACAGACGAGACGGAGACGAGATTGTAGTTGTGGACGTTCGCGTCCGCGAGCGCCGCGTCGTAGGACGACATCTTCGTCGGCCCGCTCGCGGTTCCCCAGACGACCCGAATCGTGCTCATGCACGGGGATCGGATACTCGTGGGAAAGGGTCTGTCGATTCTAGCAGGATGTGGGTTTGGGTGGCGTGTTGCAGATGTATTCTGTGTAGAAACAGCGAACCACGTTCGCTGTACTGTGACTGGTTCTGATTACGTGACGATAGCTACCGCTGGGCGCAAGCCACGCCCTCGCTCCGTTAGTCACTCGTGACTTCTGCGGCTATCACTCCCTCAAAACCCGTTTCAGCGTCTCGAAAAGCAGAACAATCAACTACGTTCAGAAAAATCACGAAACTATCTTCGCTACTCGAAGTCGCGGCGCATGGCGATTTCGAACCACGGGCAGAGTCGCAGTTGGCGGTACCAACGCGGATTCTCGTACAGGCGCTCGTAGGGCACCCACATTAGGCCGCCGACTTCCTCTTCGACGGGGTCGAGGGAGGTGTCCGTCAGCGTGAGTTTCAGAACTGCACAGACCTCGTGTTCGACGCCTTCCTGGGGGTAGTAGCGCTTGTACTCGAACTTGTCCGTCTGCCGTAGGTCGTCGTACTGGTCGGGCGAGATACCGAGTTCGTCTTCGAGACGCTGGCGTGTGGCCTCCTCCTGCGATTGGCCGGGATTCGGGTGGGAGGCGACGGTGCCGTCCCAGTAGGTGTCCCAGAGGCGCTTGGTCGGCGCGCGCTGAGCCAGCAGGATGTTGTCGTCCTCGTCGAAGATGAGCGCGGTGAACGCCCGGTGTCGGATGCCGTCGCCCGTGTGGGCTTCGAGGCGGTTGACGATTTCCAAATTGTTGTCGTCGGCGTCCACGGCGACGACCGATTTGCGGGCGTTTTTGTGGGTTTCACCGGACTCTTCGCTTGCGGCATCACCGGACGGATTGGTGGCGCTGTCAGCACTCATACCGCTATAGAGAACCATCCGTTTCAAACGTTCTTCGGAACACGTCCACAGATGGGTCGTTCGCGCTCTTCGATTTCTGTTACGAGTCGCACCATTTACGTTCGCGCGATTCTGACAGTCCAACGATGACCGACGCGGCCACCACCAGGGACGACTACTCCGGATTGCTCGGCGCGTTTCGCTACAGCTTCCGGGCGAGCGATTCGCGGACGTTCCGCCTTTACGTCCTCGTCAGTTTCGTCCTCGGCTTTCTCTTCGCGCTCATCTTCCTCTTCGCGCTCATCTTCTGGTTCGTGGAGACGCTCGGCCACTCCGCGTTCGACACCTCCTCGAACGCCTTCCTCGGCGTCGTGGCGCTGTTCGTCCTCGGCCCGTTGTTTGCGCCCGTCCTGTTCGTCGCGCGCCGACACCGCCGCGGCGAAGCGGCCATCCCCAACTACGACACCCTGCTCGCACTCGGCGGATTCTTGTTCCTCGCGTCGCTCTACGCCGGACTCATCATTACGGTTCCGCCGGAGTACCAGTCCGCCGACGCTGGCGCAATCGGGTCGTTCCTCTACTCGCTTCCGCAGTTGTTCGGCCTCGTCCCGCCGCTCGTCTCCGGCCTGCTGATTTTCGTCCTCCATCGAATTGCTCGATAACACCGACGATGTTCTGTTCCGGAGCGCAATCCGGAAAAGGCCCGCCGACCTATCCTCGTCTATGACAGAAAAGACGAGCACGTTCCTCGTCACGCATGCAGAGGAAGAATCGGCGGTGCTGAAGGACGTTCACGACGGGCAGGTTCACACCCTCTCGGAAAATCCCGGCGTCGAAACTGACGACGCCGTAGACGCCACGGTCGCCGCCGAACCGCCGATGGAGATGACGTGGGAAGTGGTGGACATCGACGACCAGCGACCACTCAGGGTTCACGAGAGCGAGGAACCACCCACGGTACACGAGCGCGACATCGCCGCGGAACAGGAGGTCGGCGACCTCGAACGAACCGAACGCGCCGGAATCGGCGAAATTCACGTCCTCTCGGTGTCGGCAGAGGAAACTGAAACCGCCGTGAGCGACGTGCTGGACGACGAAGGGACCCTTGCACGTGCGGCCCGACTCGGCGTGAACCGCGTCGAAATCCGGTCGGAGGACGGCGTGGTGAGCGTTCGGTATTTGCCGTGAAAGGCAGAAATTCTATCGTTAGGTGCTTCCGCTGACGCCGCGAATCGCGCCACAGTGGAGGCAGTCCCAGACGGGTTTGGAGCCCAAAAATCCGCCAGCGGATGCGTCGCTCTTCGCCAGTTTATCGACTTCGTTACCGCAATTAGGGAACTGGGACATGTAGTGTATTTTTATTTTGCCACTATAATCATATTCTAACCGTGTCTTCACCGGAACGCTACGACGTCCCAAAACTGCCCGAAAACAGCGTCCTCGACTTGGAGGACTATCTCGCCATGCAGAGAGCAATCGGCGAGAAATCACGCTACAGAATCCTCGCGGAACTCCTCCGCGAGGGCGAGATGAGTGCGACCGAACTCGTTGACGCACTCGAAATGAAATCGAACACCCTTCATTACCATCTGGACGAACTCGTTGCTGTCGGATTGGTCGCAAACAGAAAGCGAAAAGAGCGCGGCGCTGACGGCCTCTACTCCTATTATGTCGCCACCTCACTTGGTAGTGCAGTCATGCAACACGGCATCGGCGAACTCATCCGCGAGGAACACGACATCCGCAGTCGCTACAGCTAATCTTTTCTACCTGACTCAGAAACCCTCTCGTATGGCAATGCAACCGCACCTGCTCGTAGACGAGGGCGACTTGAACGACATCGCGCTGATTCCCGGCGACCCGGGCCGGGTTGACCGAATCGCAAAGCAGTGCGATTCCTCGGACGTCGTCTCCGAGAACCGCGAGTACAAAATCGTCAACGCGGAGTATGAGGGCGTTCCCCTGACGATTTGCTCGACCGGTATCGGCTGTCCCTCCGCGACCATCGCCATCGAGGAGATGGAGGCAGTCGGCGTCGAAACCGTGATTCGCGTCGGCACGACCGGCGCGCTTCAGAAGAACATCGAAATCGGCGACATGGTCGTCGCCACGGGTGCGGCCAAGGACGAGGGGACGACCCGACGCTACGAGAAGGACACCTACCCGGCGGTGCCGGAGTACAACGTCCTCTCCGCGCTGGTCGATTCCGCGGAAGCCAACGACGAAGACGTTCACGTCGGGCCGATTGCATCCGACGACGCCTTCTACGCCGAAACCGACGAGTACGTCTCGGATTGGGAAGACGCGAACATCCTCTCCGTCGAGATGGAAGCGGCCGCGGTGTTCTCCGTCGCCCGCCGGAAGGGAATGCGCTCCGGAGCCATCTGTACGGTTGACGGCAACCTCGTGAAGGGTACCCAGAAGGGCACCGATACCGAGGACGACGAACTGCCCGAAAAAGCGAAAAACAACGTCGAGCGAGCGATTCGAATCTCGCTGGACGCAGTCGTCTCGCTGTCGGAGTAACCGCCGGATTCGAGCGACTCTATCTCTTCTCCCAGCAACAGAATGCATTTATTCCCGAATCGCCCAGTTTTTCCTATGTTTGACGACCTGCGAATGCGGTATCACGCAGCCCTCCGACGCATTCGCCGGTTCGAACGGCGCGAAATCAAGCAGTTCGTCCGGTGGATCGAACACACTCGAAACCTCACTCACTTCACGGTGCTGATAGTCGCACCGCTTCTCATCGCCGGTATTACGTGGCTTTCGAACACGGTCAACGTCATCACGTTTCTGCTCTTTCCGCCGCTCGCGTCGGGAACGTACACGCTCTTTACCGATCCGGAGGGAAAGTACGCCTCGCCGACTCGATTCGTCGGCGGGATGACCGCCGGGGCGCTCTGTGGCTGGGTCGCACTGGTGTTCTCCGCCAGATACCTCTATCACGTCCCGCCAGCATCCATGACGGTTCACGCGAGCGAGGCAGCGCTTAGTATTCTCCTCACCGTCCTCGTGACGTGGTCGCTCGACGTGGAACAGCCGACGGCGTTTTCGTCCGCGCTTCTCGTCCTCATGTTTCCGTTCGGCGAAATGGGGAACGTCGGAAGCTTCCTCTCAGGATTCCTCTACGTCGTCGGCATCGCTATTTCGAGCAGTATCGTGGCTGGCGTGTTCGTCGTCTGGCGACGCGAGTTCTACGAGCGTCGGGCCCGCTATCTCTACCGTTCCACGAAAGGCGACGACCACGTCCTCGTCCCGATGCGCGGCGAGGACGCCGAACAAACGGCCATGTTCGGCGCGAAACTGGCGGCGGCCCACGACGCGGGAAAAGTCGTTCTCATCGATGTGGTGGATAGAACCGCAATCGAAGAAGCGGAAGAAGGAATCAAAGACCACACAGCCGAAGACGAATCCGCCGAGGCAGAGGCGCAGGCCGCGGATGTCGCGGCGGACAGACTCGAAGCGCAGGCCCACCGAATCCGAACGCGAATGGGCGTCCCCTGTGAGGTCGTCGTCGCGGGCGATGGGAAGACCCCCGCGAAAACCGTTCTCAGCACCGCTCGTGAGGTGAACTGCGACCTCATCGTCGCGCCCTACGAGGAACGACACGGCGGACTCTCGCCGTTCGTCCGCGGCCTGTTCCGCGGGAACGTAGACGCCATCGCGTACCGTCCCGGCTTCGACGGAAATCCACATCGCAAATGGAAACGGGTTCTCGTCCCCGTTCGACGGGCGGGCAACACGGCGCACACGATGATCGATTTCGCTCGGCGGCTGGTCGGTCGCTCCGGGTCGGTCAGCGTCTGTACCTGCATCGACCGCGAAGCGGAACGACGTACCACCGAATCGACGCTCGCAGACCTCGTGGAGGCCTTTTCCGGCTCGTTCGAAACCCGCGTCTCGCGGAGCAGTATCGAGGAGTTCCTGTCCGCGAACGACGACCACTACGATCTGATGATACTCGGCGCGAGCACCGACCGGAGCGCTGCCTCTCGATTCATCTCCCCACCGACGTTCGAACGGATGCACGAAATCGACTGCGACGTTGCGGTCGTGCATCGAGGATGACGAAAGTCAGAAATCGTCCAGCGTTCGGTTCCTCGGGTTACCGGCCAACTGGTCGGCCAGTTCTTCGGCGTGATTGTCACCGACGGCGGCCTTGACCAGCAGGTGGCCGATGAAGGCTGGACTGACCACCACGTCCGCACCCGCCCGTCGGAACTTTTCGACGTTCTCGCGGTCGCTCGCGCCAGCCACGATTCGAACGTCGGGGTTCAACTGCCGGGCGGTTAGCACGCAGAGAGCGTCGTCTGCGTCGTCGTCCGTCGCCACGAGAACCGATTTCGCCCGCTCGATGCCGACTCGCTGGAGTAGTTCCTCGTCGCTTGGGTCGCCGACGACGACGTTCCGGTGTTCGTCCCGGACGTTTCGGTCGCGGTCACGAAGTTCGTCTCCGAGGTCTGGGTCGCTGACGACGATGACGTATTCGGTTCCATCGCCGAGTTCGTCGAATATCGCTTCCGTGAACAACTGCCCGTATCCGAGGACGAGCAGATGTTCGTCCAGAAATTCGAGTTGTGATTCTGTCATGCGTCCTAAGGCGCTGGCGAAGCGGGCCTCGAGGAGCGGCGCGACGAGGACGCCGATTGCTCCGGCGAAACTCGCGCCACCGAGGACGATAACGGACATTCCGAACCAGCGGGCGTCCTGTGTCACTGGTTGCACGTCGCCGTAACCGACCGTACTCGCGGTGACTATCGTGTAGTAGAACGCGTCGAAGGGGGTGCTGACTCCCTCGAACCCATCCCGTAATGTGTATGCGCCGACCGTCCCGTACAACAGGATTCCAAAAATCGCCGTGATGGCGGCGAGTTGTGCGGCAGTCAGTGAGATTGGCTGCGTAAACCGGTTGCGCCGACTGTACAGGAGTAGGATGGTGACGAGCGAAACGACGACCAACGGTATCGAGTACGGACTCGATTGTAGGATGCCGTGAAGCGCCGCAACCGGGAGCAGTATCATCGTCGCGTACCACGCGACACGCAATCCACGCCGGAGGCCGACCGCCCCCACCAGCAGTAAAAATCCCGTGATAGAACCGGAGAACGCCGCCAACTGCTGGAGTTCGACGGGGACGAATCCAGCGAAAAAACCGCCGCCGCCGCTCGTGATGGTGACGGCACCGGTCCCAATTGAAAGTCCGCCTGCCAGCACCGTCAACAACACCGCGAACCGAATCGGAAGGTGTTCCGTTCGTTCCCGCAACGCCATCGACTGTTCTGCGACCTTCTTTCGGATAAGTAGGGTGGCCGTACCAACTGGTTCTTTCGTCACTCGCCCACTTCTGCCCCCGTCGGTACGGTTTTGTCACTGCCGCGACTGTCCGGCGTATGGACTACTCGCTTCCGGTCGCGGTGCTTCTCGGCCTCTATCTCGGGGCACTCACCGGCGCCCTTTCGGGGGCGACGCAACTCGACGACAACGTAAGCCGAATCGTCGGCGCGGTGGGTCGGATGGTAACTGTTACGCTCCCCGAACCCACCGACGACATCGACGGCTACGACGCAGTTCCGGACGAGACGAAGGAGACGCTCGCCGGGTCGTCGTTCGTGTTCCCGCGCGGAATCACCGTAACGGAACTGAGGGAGCGCGTCACGACCGGCGAAATCCGGGGAACTGCGTGGTGACGCTAGCCGTGGACGCAGACGACGCGACGAAGTTCGACCCGGAGGAGCAGTACCGATTCGAAACGCTTCCGCAACACACCCGACCGGAACGCGAGTTCGTCGCCCAACTCAGGGCTGCCGACAAAACGATGGGTGTGGTGATGGTCGAACCGGAGAGCAACCTCGTCGGTCTTCCCATCGGTAGCCTCGATGCGATCGTCGTTGCGGTCAGACCCACTGATAGCACTATCGCAACGCTTCCAGTTCGCAGACGTCTGCTCGCCCAACCGACAGTTCTACGGCGAATCGAACGTTCGGCGGCAACGAAATTGGAAACGTCCGGACGAGAGAACGCCAAAATGGAAACAGGAGACGGCCAAAACTCGGCGCAGTAGCACGGAGTCCATCATTCTCATCGTACGAAGGTTTATATACCGAACCGAAACCAAATCGAATAATGTGTCTTGGGCTGCAGGTTTTGCTGGTCGTTCGGATTCTCACCTCGTTTCACTGGATGGGGCGGGTCGGTCGCCCACTGGCGACCGACCCGCCGTGTTCCCATCGAGAGAGAAAGCCACTTCCCACACCCCACCGTCTCTGCGCACATGCAGTGGAAACTCTTCGCGGATCTCGCGGAACTCGCGGGGGACAAGGAGATATCCGTAGACGCAGAGTCGGGAGACACCGTCGAGGACGCGCTTTCCGACCTTCTGGAACCGCGCCCGGAACTCGAAAATCGCGTACTGGACGACGATGGCCACCTCCGCGACCACATCAACGTGCTTCGAAACGGGACGAACGTGTTCTCCGAGGAGGGACTGGAAACGGAACTCGAATCGGGCGACGAGTTGGCGCTCTTTCCCCCCGTAAGCGGAGGATAGCGCGTGGATATCCTCCTGACAAACGATGACGGCGTCGATGCCGGGGGCATCGACGCGCTCTACGACGAGCTTTCAGAAATCGTCGAGGTGACCGTCGTCGCACCTGTGGACAACCAGAGCGGTGCCGGTCGAACCAACTCGCATAAGGTTGCGGTTGACGACCACGAGCGCGGACTCGTCGTCCACGGGACGCCCTGTGACTGTGTTGCAGTCGGACTCCAAGCACTCGACCCGACGCCGGAACTCGTGGTTTCCGGATGCAATGCGGGGCCGAACTTCGGCGCGCACAAACTCGACCGCTCCGGAACCGTCGGGGCCGCGAAAGAAGCCGTCTATCTCGGCGTTCCCGGAATCGCCATCTCCGCATACGACCCTGTGGCTGGTGGCCTGCGCGAGTTCGAACGCGAGGATTTCGTCCCTCCCGCGCGGGTTGCACGCTATCTCGTAGAGAATGCGGATTCCATCGGTTCAGGGACGTATCTGAACGTCAACGCGCCGACGGTGAGAGACGATGCTCGGATTCAAATCACCCGCCCTACGCGGGATTTCGGCGTTCGAATCGAGCGAAATAGGGACGAAGACGGGTTCGCGGTCGTTGACCAGTTTTACGACCCGCTTCGCGGTGACCGCCCCGAGGAATTGGACGACCCGAAAGGAACCGACCGCCGGGCGCTGGCGGATGGAGAAATCAGCGTCTCGCCACTCGGTGTTGGTCACGAACTGAAACGAAGCGACGGGCTAGAAGGTGTTGCGGCTGAGTTCGAGCAGTAAATCGCCCACTCGTCAGCGATAGGATTTGGTCAAATCCATCCCCATCACGAAGTCCGGGTCGTCGGAGATTTTCACTCGGGCGTAGGCCGTGTCGCTGACGAACTGTGCCGTTTCGGGTATCAACACTCGCGTCCGTTCCGCACCGCGCTCCGCGGCATCGCGGGCGATTTCCGCGAACAGCGACCGTGCCGAATCCGCGTCGTCCCACGCGCCGATGGAATATTCGACCCACGTTTCGGGGTCGCCGTCTTCGTTTTCCCACTCGGATTTACGACAGACGGTCGCAAATCCTCGCACGCCGTTTTCCTGTACGACGAGAAGTTCGTTGTTTTCCGCTCTGTTCTGGAGGTCGTCGCGCGTGAGCTCCGACAGCGCCCACGACTCCTCGTAATCGAGGACGAGGCCTTCGAGATGAGTGCGGGCGTCGCTTCCCGTCCAGAACTTCCACGCCGCGTTCACGTCCTCCGTGAGCGTCATTGCCGATTCTGCGGTTGCGTCCGGTTCGGGGTGCGCCCACCTAAACTCGGTAACGGGGTCGTAGCCCGCGGCACGCGAGGAACCGAGACCGGCGACGTTCCACGAAAAGACCATGTTTCGCAGAACGGTCGCACCCTGTTCGCGCGCCCAGTCGAACAGGTCGTACGTCATGACGCTTGCGACACCCTGTTCGCGGAAGTTCGGGTTGACGCGCATTCCCTGCCCCCACGCTTCCCAGTCAGAAAGCATGACGCACTGCACGATTCCGGCGATTTCGTCGCCAGCATCCGCAACGAGGGTGTACTGATTCTCGCCGTCTATCCAGTCGTGATAGATGCGCGGGATGTAGTCCCCTCGGCCGCGGTCTGCCCACGTATCTTCGGTGAACGCGACGACGTTCTCGTAATCGTCGTGAGTGGCCTCCCTGAGTTCTATCTCGGTCACTCCCATGGCACCGACCGTTTCGAAATCTCACCCGCGACGGATTCTTGCATCGTCGTCGCCGGGTCGTCGCTGTTCGCAAGCGACCACATCAGTTTCACCTTGGCGGTGCCGGGAAGCATATCTTCGCCCTCTACGATGCCCGCGTCGAGCAGGTCGCGGCCCGTATCGTAGACGCGGTCACAGACTCGCCCCTCGATGCACTGACTGGTCATGACGACGGTCGTTCCGCCGTCCACCAGTTCGGAAATCCTGTCCGCCCAGTCGGAGTGGACGTGGCCCAAACCGGTTCCTTCGAGGACGAGGCCCGCCTTTCCGTCCGCGAGGTCGAGGGCCTCGACGCCCATCCCGGGCGTGAATTTGAGGAGTTCGACCTCACTTTCGAGGTCAGCAGAGAGAGCGAGTTCTTGTGCCCCGCGCTCGTTGTACTTTCGCCGGAAGGTGACTTCCTCGGTGTCGTAATCGACTCGCCCGAGGGGTTTCGAGCCAATCGTCTGAAACGCATCACGGCGCGAGGTGTGGTTCTTCCGAACTCGGGTTCCGCGGTGGAGCGCGCAGTTGTCGTCGCTCTCGTTTTCGTGCATACAGACCAGCACCTCGGCGCAGTCGGATTTCGCGGCTTCGACGGCACAGACCGCGTTCATCACGTTGTCCGAGGATGGGCGGTCGGCGGAGCGTTGGCTTCCCGTGAAGACGATGGGAACCGGCGTGTCGAGCATAAAGGAAAGCGCCGATGCTGTAAACTGCATCGTGTCGGTGCCGTGCATGACGACGACGCCGTCGGCACCGTTCTCGATTTCGTCGTACACTGCCCGGGCCAAATCCTGCCACACGTCGGTCGTCATGTTTTCGGACAGGATGTTAGCGACGACTCGTCCGCGGTAGTTCGCTCGCCCTGCGAGGTCGGGCACTGCACGAAGCACGTCCTTCGCGTCGAATCGCGCGGTCACGGCACCGGTTCGGTAGTCCACAGTGGACGCGATGGTTCCACCCGTGCTGATGAGCGAAATCATCGGCAGTTCGGGGTCGAACTCCACGACCGACGAGTCACTCGTCTCTCCCTCTTCGATGTCGTACACGTCGGATTCGAGCACGGCAACGTCGGCGTCGTCGCGGTCTACGCCGACGTTGTAACCGCCGTCGAGTTTGACGACGAGATTGCTCACCGTCGAGGAGGGTAGCAGTACCCCCTCGAACGTCTGTTCGGCCCGTTCGACGCGGACGCGGTCCCCTGGATTCATACCTCGGGGTAACGCGGCGTTCGACTTCAATCCACTCTTTCGGGGAAAGGCACATTACCGCCGGGCGTCAATTCGGATACATGACCCAGCGTACCCGGACGCGCGAGGCGGACGACGACCTGTCCGAAATCCTCGGCGATGCAGAAAGCGGAGAGCAGGCCGGACAGGGAGAGAGTTTCCGGAGTCGCACGAAGCGCAGGGCGGTGAACTTCTTCTCGCCGCGCTACTTCCTCCTCGCCGCCGTCGTGCTGACGATTGCGATGTTCGTCGGCGGGTTCGTCGTTCCGTTCGTGGAAAACATCGGCGGCCTTCTCGGACTGTTCGTCGCGGCGTTCGCTCTCGGTGGACTGACGAGCGAGTCGAAAACGTTAGAAACCGCGACCGGTGGACTGGTCGCCGCGGGCCTCACGCTTCTCCTCGGCAATCTCACCCTGTTGGCCGCGGGCGGAACGACTGTCGCCGCTATCGGACTCGGTGCTGGATTTCTCGTGGCCGGTCTTGGCGCGCACTTCGGCGATGACCTGCGCGACGGCCTGACCCGCGACCTGTGATTTGAAAACGTAGCTATCCCGAAAGCGTCCAGTTGTTGTCGTCTCCTTCGACGATTCCACGTTCCGCCATGCTCGTTAGATGTCGTTCGACGATGTGTTCCGGCGCGTCTGTTTCTCGACTCACGTCTCTCACGGTTTCTGCTCCCGCCGCGAGCGCGGCCAGTATTTCGGCTCGAATCCGATTCTGTCCGTTTTCGTCAACCTCCTCGCTCAACTGGTCTAAGACGTTCGTAATCCGTCCGTGAACCCATCGCTGTGCGAGCGACAGTTCGCTTTTCAAATCCTCTAAACAGTTGAGTTCTTCCGCGAGCGTGGCGATTTCCCCTGCTTCCACGTCGCTCACGGTTTCCGTGTCGTCATCTCCTTCGGGGTCGTCGGGCTGGGTTCCGTACTGAACGTTGAGCGAGAGGTACTGGCACGTGCTCACGTCTAGACTCGGACTGGCAGGATACGCGCTCTTCATATCGAACTCGTAGGGAGAAACGTCGACTTCCAATCGGAGATTTCGAGAGATGTTGAAATATTTGCGGCGCTGGTCGTCGGTTCGACTTTCGACCAATCCCGCTTCTTCGAGTTTCCGCAGGTGGTCGATGACCGCCTTCGGACTGACGCCGAGATAGTCGCTTATCTCCGTGACGTAGCAGGGTTTATGCGAAAGAAGCCGCAGGATGCGCCTGCGATTTTCATTGCCGAGTATATCGAGCAGCACAGCGGAGTCCATTCACGTCAACGGCTTGGTAACGCGAACGGAAAAGCGTGTCTCTCGCCGCGAAGCGGGATTCCGATTCACCGGAACATGGAAATCGACACATCACCGGTTAGCGAGTTGCCGGTGTTTCCGTTACCATTTCCGGCGTTCCCATTGTTTCCGCCGCCAGCGTTTCTGTTGGTACCGTTTCCGGTTCCGGCGTTCCCTGTTCCGTTTCCATTGCCGGGTGCGCTTGTGGAATTGTTCGCGTTTTCGCCCGGCACGTTCACGCTGTTGAGCGACCGAGCGACTTCAGCGACCTCGGGGCCGCCGACGTTGTTCGCCTGCCTGTCGAGTCGCTGGAGTCGGTTGACGCGGGTTCCGACCGTTTCGGCTCGTGGCTTGGTCGTATTGATCGCGTGTTGGAGCGAGCGAATGTCGCCGACGAGTTCGCTCATTCTGGCTTGATACTGGAGTCGGCTGATTTCGCTGCTGTTTCGCGCCTCGATGAGGCTCCGTTTTCGCTGTTGGAGCGCATTGAGTTCGGTTTCCAAATCTTCGGTCTGATGTCTGACGAGGGCTCGTCGCGCCGACCTGTTCTGTGTTTGGTTGAATCGGGCGACCCACAGGCCGGTATCGACGGTTCCTTTTGCTTGTGAAGTGCTGACCTGCATGAACGATGAAACTTCGGCACCGAGCGTGCTGTTGGAACTTGTCGCGTTCTGTTCGGTTTGGAAGCTGTTTGGGGAGGTATTTACGGAGGCGTCTGCTGGTGCTGTAGGTGACGGTGCGGCGGCAGTCGGCAGCGCGACGGCAAACCCGCATACTGTCAGCGTCGCCAACAGGACGGCGCGAATGGCGTTCATCAATAGCTCATTACCGTCCCGGGTTAAAAATAGGGCAATTCGTTCGTTCTGTTCACATCTCAAAACGAAAGGACGAGCGGTGAAAAGAGTGTTTAAAATACCATTAAAATGGCTCTAATCGGTCAAATACCCGTGCAGCGGCGAAGACAGATATGATCGATAAGGTGACAGTTGCAAGCGGGAGTAAAAGGCCGGGTTCGTAGCGAAGCGGCGGGTAAAACCCGAATCCGTAGTCCAACACGTCGCTTGCCAGCGCGACGACGAGCGCGGCGACCAGCGCGCCGCGCGTCGTCCGGCCGTAGTGTGGAATGAGAAATGCCTCGACGACGAACGCGAGGTGCGTGATGATGATTCCCCAGTAGTCCCAGACGGCGTTTGGGTCCCACGGCGGGCCGAAATACGCCGAAAACCCAAGGTTCAGTCCGACGAACGTCCAGAGGCCGAACTTGACGAGCCAGACGAACGCGAAGGTGTGGAGGTACGCGAGCGGAAGATTTTGCGGCGCGTCGGAAAGGCGATTGCCGAGATTTGGCAAGAGTGTCAATAGGGATGCGGTGACGAGCGCGAGCGCCATGGGTGAGTCGGCGTACAGCGGCCAGAGAAACGTGGGCACCTCCGGCATGGTTTCGACGTAAAAACGAACGCCGACGAGAATCGCAAGCGAGTTGACGAGGAGCAACCACACCAAACTCGGCGCGTTTTCGAGATAGTATCGGGCGTATCGCTCGGGAATTGCCATGTTCTTCCCGCGCAGGGAACTACTAAAAGAACTGCTGTCATCGTTCCACCACCGGAACAAATAGGATTATTTATATACTAAGTTTGCTCTTCTATATAAGAATTTTGCATAACTCCTATATAACTATTACCTCTTGTGTGTTACTGTCTACCATGTTCGAGTCGTTTTCCAGCGGGTACTACCTCGGTCGTCTGTACGTCGAACCGTCCGGGGCAGACCACGCCGTCATGTCTCGGGACGACCACGAGCGCGTGAACCAAGCCCTCTACGCCAGCGGCGACGGCGTCGAGCGAATCGACTGGCCGCTCGTGATGAAAATCGACCAGCAACATTTCTCCGTCCACGGGGAAGCGGGTGTTCCAGACCAGACCCTCGTCGTTCCGGACGACCTCCTCGAAAACACTCGGATTCGCAATCCGCCGGAACTGAAGGAGGTGCTTCTGGCGAAAGCCGACCGCGTGGAACAACTCCTTCAGTTCCAACCGCGAAATCCCGAATTTGGGCGTGGCGGTGCCGTGTAGCAGGAGCGATGCTGTAACTATCGACTTTTGAGAAGATCAGATTCGTTCGAGAGTGCGTCCTCAACCCCTCGTTAAAACGCTCATACTCCGTTTCCCGGGCTTAGTTTCCCCGACCCTGAAGCTTGTCCTCGTTCGGGATGTCGGCGTTGGCTTCGCCCTTCATGCCTGCGCCGATATCCTTGCTGATTTCCGCGAGTCGCTCCGGGTCGTCCCAGTTGTTCGTCGCCTCGACGATTGCGTTGGCCATCGCGCGTGGGTTCTCGGCTCCGAAAATTCCCGACCCGACGAAGATGCCGTCACAGCCGTGGTGCATCATGAGCGCGGCGTCTGCAGGCGTGGCGATGCCACCGGCCGCGAAGTTCACGACCGGCAGGCGACCTGCTTCTGCGGTTTCGTGAACCAGTTCTGCGGGCGCTTCGAGTTCGCGGGCAAGCATTTCGCGCTCCTCATGCGTTTTGCCTTGCAGTTCCCGAATGACGCCCTTGATCGTACGCTGGTGGTGAACCGCTTGGTTCACGTCGCCGGTTCCCGCTTCGCCCTTGGTTCGAATCATCGCCGCACCCTCGTTGATTCGTCGCAGGGCTTCGCCGAGGTTCCGCGCGCCGCAGACGAACGGTGCGGTGAACTCGCGTTTGTCGATGTGGTATTTGTCGTCCGCCGGGGTGAGCACCTCGGACTCGTCAATCATGTCCACGCCGATGGATTCGAGAATCTGGGCTTCGACCGAGTGGCCGATTCGTGACTTGCCCATCACCGGAATCGAAACTTCGTCGATGATTTCTTCCACGTCTGCCGGGTCGGCCATTCGAGCCACGCCGCCGCGCTTTCGGATGTCCGCCGGAACCGCTTCGAGCGACATGACCGCGACCGCACCCGCGTCCTCCGCGATGCGGGCCTGTTCGGGGTTCACCACGTCCATGATGACGCCGCCTTTCTGCATTCGGGCGAAGCCGCGCTTTACGAGTTCTGTCCCACGTTTGAGTTCCTCGATGTCCGTCGGTTCTGCCATGGGTGTTCGTAGCGAACGTGGGGACTTAAGCCGTACCGATTGCGGAACGTGACGTGTCGGTGTTTTTCGAGTCTGTACTTTTCAGGAGGCGTTATTTTTCTTCACCTACCGCTCGATTGGCCTTCCACATGGTTGTGCCAGCGCGCTCGCACGAATGCCGAAACGAAGTGAGGCGTGAGTGCAGTCCCGCGCTGGCGGGGAGGTGTGGGGACACTGGCGGTAGCGGGGCGGCGGCGGTTTCAGTGGAGTCGTGACTTGCCGACAACATAGCACGACCAAACGAGCGTGAGCAAATCACGACAACAAAAGACCGCTCTGCCCCGCAGACCACACCCTCCCCAACCGACTCCTTTCACGCCTTTCGGTCGCTCACGAGAATTCCGATCGTTCCCCCGCGCCGAAATTGCTTGTCTCGATTGCTCCGAAAACCACGTTGACGCGTATCGAAGCCTCTTTGGCCCGACCATTCGTGGCCGCGAGTATGACCGGCCTCCCGCCCCGAGAGAACCTTCCGTGGTACGTCGCGCCGCTTCCGAAGTGGCTGGAGGATTTCGGCCTGCGAATGGCGTGGGTCATCGTCGTCATTAACCTCGTCGGCACCGCGTTCGGGTTCTGGTACTACGGCTTTCACCCGATTCCACTCTCCGACCCGCTGATAACGTGGCAGTTCGCGGTGGAGGCTCCCGAAATGTGGCTCTTCGTCCCCGACAGCCCGGTTGCCACGCTGTTCATCGCGCTTTCGCTCGGCCTGTGGAAATTGGGACGGAACAACGAGTGGGTGAACGCCCTCGCCTTTTTCGGCTGTATCAAACTCGGTGCGTGGACGCCCTACGTGCTGGTCGCGTTCGCTGATGGATTCCTCGCGGGAACGGCTCTCCCGATGTATCTCTTTCTTTTCTTTAGCCACCTCGCCATGGTCGTGGAGGCGTTTCTCATCTATCGGTACAGCGATTTTCCGGTCGGAGCCGTCTTTGTCGCAGTACTCTGGTACGGCGTCAACGACATCGTGGACTACTTCGTTCCAATCGTCGGCACGCCACATCACACTGCGCTCCCGGCACAGGAAATACTTGCAACGGGATACAGCCATCCCTCCCCGACTCACGAAATCGCGGCGGCGGGCGCGGTTACGTTGACCCTGTTGGCGACGTTTTTGGCACTTTCGACGCGGGTAAAAAAGTTGGAACTGGCGAGCCAATAGTTCTCCGTGTGACGAATCTCGCGTTTTCGTTCCGATAAGAAACCTATTCCAAGTACGTTACAGTGCCCGAAAGTACATTTTAGTAGTCTGCAGTGTGAATAGGTACCATGCCTACCGAGCGAGACGATTCCGAGAATCTTCCAGAGACGGGGTTACACATCAAAGAAGGAACCAACGGTCGCAGGGCGATGGCCTTTCTCGCCGCAAACGACGGCCACGCGTTCACTCGGAGCGAGATACGGGACGGGACTGGAATTTCTGACGGAAGCATCGGGGCGGTACTCACACGATTAGCAGACGACGGTCTGCTTGACCATCAGGGACAGTATTGGACGCTCTCCGTGGAGGACGTGGACGAAATAGATTCGGAGGCCTTGCTCGCCGAACTTCGTGCGGAGTGGAACGAGGGCTGGTAATCTGTGTCGAACAGTTACATCTCGCTGTTCGCGGGTCGTTCCCGCTCACAATTTCGAGGCGCTTCACGCCTCGTTCGTATGCGACCGTACCCACAACTCACCGATTCGCGAGAGTCGCGTCCGGTAGGACTTTCCGTGTTCTTCCTGCTCGATGTAGCCTTTGCCACCCGGCCCAAGCCTGTCCACGTTGTAGATGACTTTCGACCGAAAACTGTCGGTGTACTCTTCGTTCAAATCGCGAGAGAGGGCTTGGGCGAGTTCGCTCACGCTCTCGAACTCGCCGTGTTCGCCGAGGGTGAATAGAATGAGTTCCTCGAACGGTTTGACGTTCGAAAACGAGGCAACCGGGAGTTCCACGATGTGTTTCCCGTCGATTTCTTTCGCGCCGATTGTCGTCCCGCGTTCGTCGAACTCCGAAAGGAGGTCGCGGGCGCTCTCCAGTCGGGTTTCGATTCGGGCCTCGTCCACGTCGCCGTCGAGGACGGACGCGAGCAGGTCGATTTCCTCGCGCAGTTCCTCCGCGAGTTCGGTTTCCAGATATTTCTCCGGGGCGGTGTAGTAGGTGTGAATCTTCTCGCGGTCGCTCTGTCGTTCGACCATGATGGAGTGGGCCGCGGTTGCGAACGCGAAACTCACCGTCCGTGGCATCGCGCTGACGTTCACCCAGACCTCTCCCCCGGCGTCAAGCTCGGCGTTAATTCGGTCGTAGGCCTGTTCGAACGCGGCGTCGTAGTCGTACACGTCTGCTAGGACGACGCGCTCCGTTTCCGCGCCGAGCAGGTTCTCGAAATCCTTGCCGAGTTTCCGGGAGAGATGGCGGGAGTATTCGACGTTGGCTTCGCTCCCGACCGCGCCTTCGAGGAGGATGACGCGGTCAACATCCAGTTGGTCGCGCACCAGGGGCGCGATGACCCGGTCGTAGTCGAACCCGACCGGAACGATGTGTGTCTGCATGCGTGTCAGTTCTCGTGAAGGCGGTTTAAACTCGTCGTGAACAGCTTTGGATAGTCGGTGGGTTTCGATTGGGACGAAAGAACGAGTATCACCATTTCTATCTGAATCGAATTGCTCTTTTCGTGTGTCGCTCACTCTCACACTGGGTGGCCGCTAGGTAATCGCGACTCCAATCAAAACCGCGACTTGGCGAGACAAGCAGTATGCGGTTTATATCTGTGTTGGTCTGTCGATAGCAAGTCACGACAACACATAACTGCTATCGTATTGGTTACGTGAATACGCTTTCTGTCTCCGCGGAAGTCACGACTACAGTGAAACCGCATCGAGCCGCATACCTCCCCAGCCGATTCCTTCACTCGCATTCGCTCGTTTCAGTCATCCCTCGCGCGGGCGACTTCAGTCGCCTTCACGCGCCATGCGGTTTGTCCTTACTTCGAAATCTTCGCAACCACTGTGGCGCGTGCGTCGGGAGGCCTGCGGGACGCCCGCAGGCCTCCTGATTACCGCGCGAGGGGTGACCGAGCGACGAAGGAGCGAAGGAGTCGGTTGGGGAGGTGTGTGGCAGACGAGATTTCTGCGAAATCTCGCTGGCGAACGGCAAAGCCGTGAGCGCGGTGCGGGGCGGTTGCGGTTCCACTGGAGTCGTGATTACCTAGCGCCATTCTCGTAAAAAGAGTAAACCTAGCGCAGTTGTGGAACTGAATGATTTTCGTACAACGAACACTGCAGAAAACGATTCGTGCTAGTCGGCGTGGAGGTCGAAGTACAGGTTTCGATCCTCATCTGGCGCGGGCGACGTAACCGCCGAAACCGAGATAGTCAGCACCAATCCGATGACCATTCCGACGACCGAAGCCAGCCACCCGGCGTAACTGCTGGGAATGAACGGCAAAAACACACTTGCGAGATAGAACGCCTGACTGCCGACGATGCCGACTAACATCCCGGTTCGCGTCACGCGCGACCAGTACAGCGCGACGATGACGGGAAGCGCGAGTTGGGCGAATCCGCCGAAGGCAGTCGAGCCAATCGTCGTAATCGCTTTCGGCGAATACAGACTGGCGACGAACGCCGCGATTGCGAAGACGGCGACGCCGATTCGTCCGAGGGTATCCTCCCAACTGCTACTCGCATCGGGATTGATGAACGGGCGGTAGAGGTCGCGGGTGAAGTAGGACGACCCGGAGAGAAGCATCGAGTCGGACGAAGACATCATGGCGGCCATCGCACCCGCGATGACAAGCGCGGCGAACCACGCCGGGGCGTACTCTGCGAGCAGGATGGAGAGAACGTTTCCGTTCTCCGGCACGTTGATTGGCAGGCCGCGCGCCCACGCGCCGAGCATGAACGCCGGGACGAATAGCAGAACGACCAGAATCGGCCAGAGCGAGAACGTGCGCTTCAGCACTTTCTTCGACCCCGCGACGAAGAATCGCTGGTTGACCTGCGGGAACATTGCGACACCGAACGCGATGCCGATTGCCTGCGAGAGCATCCACTGCGGGGAGTATCGCCCGCCTCCGAGCGAGAGGAACTCGGGATTCGATTCGGCGAGGCGCGCGGTTGCGGAACCCATGCCGCCCAGTTCGGTTAGCACCCAGAGCGCAGCGACCCAGACCATCACGAGCATGAAGACGCCTTGGAGGGTGTCCGTCCATGCAATCCCGCGCATTCCCGCGAGGACGACGTAGGCAATCATGAACACCGTCACGATGCCCGCACCCATCGCGTAGGAGAGTTCGCCACCTGTCAGGGCTTCCAGCGCGGTTCCGGCCCCGACCTGCTGGAGCATCACGTAGGGGAACAACCAAAATAGGCTGATTGCGGCGACGAGGCCGCGGAGCAGGGGCGACCCGAATCGGTCGCCGAGCATCTCGCCGAGCGTGACGTAGCCGTGTTTGCGTCCGAGTAGCCACTGTTTGTAGCCGATGACGTACCACAGCACGGCGAATAGGATGCCGTCCATGAGGCCCATCACGAGAATCCACTCTGGCCCGGAACCGTAGGCCGTGTTCGGCCCGCCGAAGAACGTGAACGCGGACAGCAGGGTCGCAAACGTCGTGAACAGCAAAACGACGGTGCCGAGGGTTCGACTGGCGAGATAGTAGTCCTCCGCGCTTCGGTCGGTCAGTCGATACGCCAGTAGGCCGACGAGCAACGAGAGAGCAAGATAGCCGCCGACGATTCCTACCTGAAGCGTCGTTTCGTTCATACGCCCTCCTCGATACCGAGTCCCCACGCTCGGTCTGCGAACAGTTTGAATACGAACGACGCAACAACCATCCAGCCGATGTGCCACCAGAGCCACACCGGCAATCCATACAGTACCTGCCCGTCACCCCAGAGGAACCACGGAATCGTCAGCGCGATGAGCAGCGCGAAGACGACCACCCAACCGATTCGTGCGGAGTTGTTCATCATCGTCCCAGATGTTTGACTATACGGTGATAAATGTTACTAACTGTGTTCGAAGATACTTTTCGAAGAAAATTTCTCTTCAATAGTCGGCCTATCCCCTACCGGGAACAACGATTAACTCTCTCGAAACTCCACAACCAACATGACTCGAACTGCGATTCAGTTGTACTCCCTCCGCGAACTGGACGAATCGCTCTCCGACCTGCTCGCCCGTGTCGGCGAAACAGAGTTTGACGGCGTGGAGTTCGCGGGATTGGACGACGCCAACCCCGCGGACGTGGCGGATGCACTCGATACCGCCGAACTCGGTGTTGCGGGGGCACACGTCCCGTTCGAGGAACTCGAAGCGAATCCGGCGGACGTGGTCGAAACCTACCGCAAAATTGGATGCCATCGACTCGTCGTGCCGTATCTCGACGAATCGCATTTCGACAGCGAGGAATCGGCAGTCGAAACCGCACACCGACTGGACGACCTCGCGGAGCGAGTGGCGGAAGCTGGTGCGGAGCTTTCCTATCACAACCACGACCACGAGTTTGTCGAAATAGGCGACAGAACAGCCTTCGACGCCTTCATCGCGGAATCGGACCTGAACGTCGAACTCGACGTTGGCTGGGTCGCGGCCCGCGGCTGCGACCCGACTTCGCTCCTCGACTGCCTTTCGGGGCGCACTCCCTTGGTGCATCTGAAAGACACCGCCGATGGCGTCCCGGTCGAACTCGGCGACGGCGACGTGGACATGGAAGCCTGCGCCGACACTGCGCGCAGTGTCGGCGCGGAGTGGCTGGTGTACGAACACGATTCTCCGGACGACCCGGAAGCGTCACTTCTCCACGGTGCCGAACGTCTTACAGAACTGAACGAACGTCCATGAATATTAGTTATCGCCGCGTATTTCACGACGGTTTTGGGTGAAAAATAACTACAAAATCACGCCAGCGAACGACGGTGACGACAGCTATTTCAGCACTCAAGCGCCACAATGAGACGTATCCATGGTACGGTTCATGGACGCATCACAATCACGCCCCGCACAGGGGCAGTTCATCACTCATGGACGATACAGCGAAATACCTCATTCACGCAGACATTACCGCCGACGGGGTGGTAGAGCGGAGTGACGTCGTCGGCGCGATATTCGGGCAGACCGAGGGACTGCTGGGCGACGACCTCGATTTGCGAGACCTCCAGCAGTCCTCTAAAGTCGGCCGAATCGACGTTCGCATCGAGAGCGAACACGGCCAATCGTTCGGCACCGTCACCATCGCCAGCAGTCTCGACAAAGTCGAGACGGCGATTTTGGCGGCCTCGCTCGAAACGATAGAGCGCGTCGGCCCGTGTCGCTCCAGCGTCAGCATCGCCAACATCGAAGACGTTCGCACCGCAAAACGCCGGGAAGTCGTTGACCGCGCGAAGGAACTGCTGTCGTCGTCGTTCGACGACGACGTGATGACCAGTCGGGAAATTCTGTCGGAAGTCCGCCAGAGCGTCCGCGTCGAGGACATCACGGAGTACGAAGGCTTCCCCGCCGGGCCGAACGTCACGAACAGCGACGCGATTATCGTCGTGGAGGGTCGCGCAGACGTGTTGACTCTCCTCCGATACGGCGTGAAAAACGCTATCGCGGTGGAGGGAACGAACGTTCCCGATGTCGTCGCCGACCTCACGCAGGAGCGCACGACCACTGCGTTTCTCGACGGCGACCGCGGCGGCGACCTCATCCTGAAGGAACTCGAACAGGTGGGCGACATCGACTACGTCGCCGTCGCCCCGCCCGGAAAATCGGTCGAAGACCTCTCCCGCGACGAGGTGATGTCCTCCCTCCGGAAGAAACAGAGCCTCGACCGATTCGAACAGGGCGACACCGAGTTTGCCGCCGCGACCGACGGAAGCGCACGCCCCGCACCCGAAAGCGACGAGAGCGATACGGAACGTCCGACGGAACCCACAATCGCGAGCGTGGAGAACGGCGACGTCGAAAACGGCGAGAACGTTTCCGATACCGAAGACGACCCCGTCGAAACGATGACCGACGCGACGGAAATCGAGTCCGAAAACGGAGACGGCGGAGAAACGGCGGACGACTCGCCCGCGGGCGAGTCGTCTGTGGAACCCGACCTCGAAACGGAATCCGAACCGGCGTCCGAATCCGCCGACACCGAACCGAAATCCACCGCCGAAACCGAATCCCCGTCGCAACCTGACTCCGAACCCGACACCGAGTCCTCGAAACCAACGACGCTTCGCGGCCACACGCAAACCGTCATCGACGGCGAATCCGAAACGGTGCGACTGCTCGATTCGGAGTTTGAAGTCACAGCGGAAGCACCCGCCGACGAAACGTTCGACCTAATCGAACGTGCGGAAACCGTCCCAGCCACGGTCGTTTTCGATGGAACGCTCGACCAGCGCATCCTCGACGTGTCGGCCCAGCGCGGCGTCGAACAAATCGTCGCCCGCGACGAAGGCGAGTTCGTCAAAAAGCCGACGACGGTTCGTATCCTGACCGCGGACAGATTTTAAAGGATTTTTCGGAACACCAACGCTGTTCCGCCGTCGGCGTAGTAGTCCGATTCTTCGCACCACAGTTCGAATCCCACCGATTCGTACAATGTTTGAGCCGACTCGTTTTCCTCGTGAACCGTGATCGAAACGTGGCCACAGCCTCGGTTTTTCGCAACTTCGATTGCGGTTTCCAACAATCCCGTCGCCCGACCTTCTCGGCGGTGTGACGGTTCTATCACCAGTTCCGCGATATAGGCATCGTCGGAAGCCATCTGCAGGACGTAACCGACTGGGCGACCCTCGGCGGTCGAAACGAAGACGGAAGCGATACCCGAAAGTGCGGTTTCGAGCAACTGGGGCGTCGGTTCTGGAAGCCATGCTCGTATTTGTTGGAGGCGAGGAAGGTCGTCGGAAGTGGCCTCTCGAATCACGCCGGAAGACCCGCGAGAAGCGCGAGGCCAGCACCCAACAGCGCGCCGGAGAGGGTGGCGAGGAAGTTGACGCTCTGGTTGCCGATTTTGTCGCCTTCGATGGTCGCGCCGAGGAGGCTATCGACGGTCATGCCGCCGATTCCGGCCAGCGCAATGACGCCGCCGCCGAGGAGGCCAATCGAATCGAACAGCAGGACGGCGATGAGTGCGACGACGCTCGCGCCGAGGGCACCGGCCAGTTCGCCCTGCCACGTGACGCCGCCGTCGGTTCCCGGTTCGACGCGCCTGAGTGTCGTAATGAGTCGCGGATTGTCGAAGACGCCGCCGATTTCGCTCGACAGGGTGTCGCTCATCGCGGTTGCGATGCTCCCCGCGAACGCGAACAGGAAAACGGTGCTGGCGACCGGCAGGCGGTCGCTGGCGGCGAAGGCCAGCACCGCAAACAGCGCGACTGCGGCGTTGCCGAGGACGTTTCCGCCGCCGCGTGCGCCTTCGTTGGCTTCCGCCACGCCGTTCTTTCGTTTCTGCTCGTAGCGGAACTTCGTGGACAGCGCCCCCAGCGCGAAAAAGGAGATGAGAACGGCGAACCACGGATAGCCGCCGAGGACGATGGTGAGCAGTGCGAGGAGGACGCCGGTCAACATTCCAGTAACCGAGGCGGTGTCGAGCGCCCACGAGATGTAGCCGAATCCGGCGGTAATCGCAATCGCCAGTCCGACTTCGAGCGGCGTTACCGTCACGGTCAGGTCGGCGAACAACCAGAGGAGGAGTGCCACCGAAAACATCACAAGCGGGTCGTCACGCTCGAACAGGACGGAGCGAAGCAGTCCGGCCAACAGCGCGCCGCTCGCGGCGAGGAAGATGATGATGGGAACCAACGAATCCACCGGCGCGCCGCTGATTTGCAGGACGATGATTTGTGCGACGATAGCCGCAACGAATCCGCCGAGGGTGAACCCAGTCGTCGCGGTAATCGCGGTGTTGTTCCACGAACGGGCGACTTGCTCGGCGAGGTTCCCGTAGACGAGCAGACAGACGGCGGCGATGAATACGCGCGTCGGAAGGCCGACGAGCATGACGAGCATGGCGAGTCCCGCGGTTGCGAAGGAGAACGCGGCGAGGCCGCGGAGTCTCCCTTCACTGCGGTCGCTGGGGCGTGCGAACAGTTCAAACACGACTCCGTCGTCTACGACGAGCGAGAGCGCCCCGATTGCGGCGAACAGCGCGGCCACGCCCGCCACCAGTACCGACCCAACGAGGGTTAGCGTTCCGAGTACCGCGAACGCCGCCGCCCGCCGAATGCTCGTGGTCACGATGTGGATTTTCGGGGACGAACACTTAATCCTCCCGAACGGAGGATGGCGTGACGTTTAAGAGACGATAGCGGCAATTTCGGGCCAGTGGGAGTTTACGACCAGTACCTCACGGCTCGCGTCCGCCGCCACGGGGCCGACCCGCCGAGTCACATTGCCGTCGTCATCACCGAACGCGACCTGCTGGAGCAGGGCGCGTACGAAACGCTCGAATCATTTTTTGACTGGGCGTTCGACCACGGCGCAAAGCGTGTTACTATTTACGTGAGCGTTCTCGACTCCGGCGCAGTGCCGACCCTCCAGCGAGAACTCGAAAACGTTCGCGCCCCCCGAGAAATCGCGGTGCGCGGCCCGGACGACCTCACGCCCGCCGACGCCCCGATTCAAGTGAGTATCGGACTCGGCGGCAAAAGCGAGTTCGCGGAAGCGGTACGGGCGGTTGCGGAGGACGTGGAATCCGGCGACGTGTCCGCAGACGAGGTGGACGAGTCGGCAATCGAATCGAGACTGGTGTTTCCGACTGACCCCGATTTAGTCATCAAAACCGGCGCGGAACGCCTCTCGGATTTCATGATTTGGCAGTCGGTGTACTCGGAACTGTACTTTACCGACGTGAACTGGCGGGATTTCCGCCGGCGCGACTATCTGCGGGCAATGTTGGATTACAAGAATCGACAGCGACGGTTTGGTCGGTAAGCGAAGACATCCTATCGAGCGCGGTTTCCAACTCACTATCGAAAGGTTCGCCTATCCCGACTACGCCCGCCCTGACCCATTTTACGCGCATAATTACGAAATAGCGGACGACAGTTGTCCCGAAGGAATGGCAACTCAGCGCGACGGAACGACCAGACGAAACTATCTTCGAGTCGCCGGGGTCGCGCTGGCAACCGCAGTCGCTGGATGCAACAGTATCTCGGAACCGAGCAAACAATCGGTTCTCGCCCCGTATCGTAACCGATTCGAGACGGTCGTAGACCTCGGACGGACGGACGCGGATAGCACTGGTGTCGAACCGGTCGATTCGGTCGTTACCCGTGCGATGCACGACGACACACTACTTTATTTCCCCCCCGGAACCTACCGACTCTCGAACCTCGACCTTTCGGGCTATTCGAACTGCGGACTCGTCGGAAATCGAGCAACCTTGCAAGTTCCGCCGTCCGAACAGGGAAACTGGATGTACGGCGAATCGGTTCGTAACCTTCTGTTCGACGGGTTTACCTTTGACTACACGGCACCGACCGCGGCTCCCGTCGTCGCGTTCTCGGTCGCTGGCCGAAAGAACGTCCTGCGAAACTTGCAGTTCAAAGGAAGTCGCGAAGCGTATCCGCGTAGTGCCCTCGAACTCGAAGTTCCCGAGCGGTCGGCGTCACTGCTCGTCGATTCCCTCGATATGCGCGGCGGGTCGCGGAATGGAAACGCGATTTTCACGCACACAGGAGACGGGTCGCTGCAATTCGTGGACTGCCGCATCGAACACTGGGCGGAAGGTCTGTACGCCTCTCCGCATTCCGGCCCGCTGGTGGTTCGGGGCGGAATTTACGCGAACAACGGCATCGACCAGATTCGAATCGGCGGCGGAACCAGCGGTGCACGGGTGAAGGACGCGACCGTTCGCGTGAACAACCCGCGAAATCCGAAGGCAAAGCCGAACATGCGCGGCATTTGGTTGGAGGAGGGCACGAACGCAGTCATCGAGGATTGCACCGTCGAGATTACGGATTTGTCCGGAACCTACAGTTCCGGCGGAGTCGTGGTCGAAAAGCAGTTCGGGAGCGCGACAATCAGGAACACGACGATTCAGACGAACCAGAGCGTCCCGGCCATCAACATCCGCACGCCGACCACCGAATACGACCCGGAAACGATGCCGAGTATGAATCGGCTTCCGTCGAACACTCACGTCACCTGCAAAAACGTCTCGATGTACGGAACCGCCCCAGAGGGAACCGCGGTTTTGCTCGCGGGACGAGATGGATGCAGATTCGAACAGATTTCCGTTCAGCACCATTTCGGCACTCGGGACGGAATCACCATCAAGGACGGCCGGGGGACGAAAATTCACGACGCTCGGTTGCGGGTTCGCGGTACGCCAATCGTCGCGCCGGGTTTGACGCCAATGACGCGAAATATAAAGACGGACGGAATCGGTTCGCTGTCGCAGTTGGGTGAATCGGTGTACGACGCTATTTGATGGAGTTGGACTCCTCAGTCCGTCGTCCGCTCTTCGCTCTCCAACTCATCCATCGAAACCCCATCCGGCACGTATTCCCTAAATTTGCGAATAATCGAGCGGGCCTCGTCCAGTTCCACACCGCCGATTGCCCGAACCAGTGCTACCGCGCGTTGGACTTTCGCCTGATGGAACGACTGCTCGCGGGATTCGTAGGTTCTCACTGCGCGCAGAAAGTCGATTTTCGAGAACTCGGGCCAGTAGGGCGTACAGAAGAAGACGGCGGCCTCGTTGCCGTTTGCGTGCCACGGGAGGAAGTTGCTGGTTCGCTCGTCGCCGCCGGTTCGGATGATGAGGTCGACGTCGCGAAGCGGGCGGTCGTAGAGCCGCGATTCGATGGTTTCGACCGAAATCTCCGTCGGGGAAAGGTCGCCGGATTCGACTTCGCGGGCCACGTCGCGGGCCGCGCCGAGGAGTTCGTTTCTGCCGCCGTAGGCCAGCGCGATGTTGAGGACGAAGTTGTCGTAGTCGCGCGTCTGTCCCTCGGCGTAGTCCACTGCTTTTCGGACGCGGGCGGGGAGTTCCCCTACGTCGCCGATGGCACGGATACAGACGCCGCTGTCGTGGACGCGCTCGGCATCGGCGAACTCGTACAGCTTGCTCTCAAGCAGGTCGAACAGGGCCTCGCGTTGGTCTTTCGGACGGTCGAAATTCTCGGTCGAAAAAGTGTACAGCGTCAGTTCCTCGACGCCGATGTCCTCACACCAGTCGAGGACGCGCTCGGTCGTTTTCGCGCCTTCGCGGTGACCGTCGGAGGCCTCTTCGCCTTTTTTTGTGGCGTAGCGCCGGTTTCCGTCTTGAATGACTGCGACGTGGGTGGGAGCCCCCGAGATGGTTCGCCGCAGATGTCGCTCGTACGCTGTTTCCAACTGTCGCCGAACCCGCGTCAACATCGTCTTGTTCTCTCTCACTCACCCGACTGGTATCAGCCTTGTCTTCCGAACGACGCTGATGCTTTCATTTGCAACGCATTGTGTTCACAATGTGCTCGGGAACTTGCATACCTTTTTAACGATAGAATCACTCTGGGAGAATGCAATGGCGAAAGGTACGGTTGACTTCTTCAACGAGACCGGTGGTTACGGATTTATTGAAACAGACGACGAAGACGAAGACGTGTTCTTCCACATGGAAGACGTTGGCGGCCCAGACCTCGAAGAGGGCCAAGAAGTCGAGTTCGACATCGAACAGGCTGACAAAGGTCCACGCGCGACCAACGTCACGCGCCTGTAAGTACGGTATCGGAAGCGATTACTTCTCGCGGGAGTGTACACTGCCGCGCGAAAACCACAATTTTTGAGCGGTGTCTGTGGCCGTGAGTCACGCGGTCAACCGTAGGTCGTATAACGTCGGCCGCACATCCTCGGATATGGACAGCGTCATCGACGACGACCTCTACCGACGCACGCAACAACTGCTGGAACCGGGCGAGATAGAACTCAACGGAGCCATCGTTCACACCGACCTCGGAAGCGACGCGGACATCGAGATGCACCAAGCCTGCGTGGACATCGGCGACGTTATCGCCGAAAATGCGGGCCACGACCCGAAAGACACCTACGTCTACTCCGGTACCGACGACACCGATTTTTCCTCGAATCAGCACCAAGGGCTAACGCTCGACGGCGAAAAGTTCGTCTGGGAGTGCCAACAACTGCTCCGAAACGGTACGTTCGACGTGGTTTTTTACTACGAAGCCAGCGCCGACCAACAGGGCATTGTGGACGGCATCCGCGACCTCGGTTTCGAGGTTACAGGCGTCGAAGGGAAGGATCACAGTTAAATCAACGGAGTGGAATCTGCGGCAATACGGAGGCAAGTCAGAAGCATTTACATATGGCCCATTCTAACGGTCTGATAGAACAATTGGGAGCGTTTCGTATGAACTGTATATTCTATATCCGCCGGAGGCAAAAGCTGTGACGGGGAGTGGCGGCGTTATCTCTGGCGTCCGCGTTTCCCACGACCGGGCGTCTCTTGACGACGTTGCGACAGCTTGTCACACCGACCAGCAGGCGGTCGTTTCCCGACTCGTCGAGGAACCCGGCGTCTCGGAGGCGTTCGCGCTTCAGACGTGTAACCGGTTCGAGGCATACATCGTTACCGACACGCCGACCGCTGGCGCGGCCATCCTCGCGGAGTTCGCACCCGATGTCGAAGACCATGCGGTCGTCACGATGGGCCACGAAGAGAGCCTTCGCCACTTGCTCCGCGTCACGGCAGGGCTTGAGTCCATCGTCCTCGGTGAAGACCAGATTATCGGGCAGGTTCGCAGTGCGTACAAATCCGCGCGAGCAATCGGCGCTATCGGGCCGATGCTCGAAGAGGCGCTGATGAAGGCGATTCACGTCGGCGAGCGCGCTCGCACGGAGACGGCAATCAACGAGGGCGTCGTCTCCATCGGCAGTGCCGCGGTCGCGCTCGCGGACGAACAGCACGACTTGGACGGCGCGACTGCGCTCGTCGTCGGCGCGGGCGAAATGGGAACCATCACGGCCCACGCGCTGGCCGACGCCGAAATCGAGACGCTCATCGTTGCAAACCGCTCGCTTGAGCGTGCCGAAACGGTCGCGGAGGAAGTCGAACTGCTGGACGCTCGTGCAGTCGGATTGGAGGCACTTCCGGCGTGTCTTCCACGGACAGATGTGGTCGTCACGGCGACCGGAAGCGACGGGCACGTCCTCGACGCCGATCTGCTTTCGGACTGCGGCGAAACGCTGGTCGTGGACATCGCACAACCGCGGGACGTTTCGCCTGCGGTGGCCGCACTGGACGGCATCACGGTGCACGACATGGCCGCGCTGGAGTCCGTGACGGATGAAACCAGAAGCAGGCGGCGCGCCGCCGCCGAATCGGTCGAGACGATGGTTGACCGCGAGTTCGAGAACCTGCTCGAACAGTACAAGCGAAAGCGCGCGGACGAGGCCATCGCCGCGATGTACGAGGGTGCGGAGCGCGTGAAAGAGCGAGAACTACAGACTGCGCTCGTCCGACTTGAGTCGCAGGGCATGGACGAAGACCAGCGAGCAGTCGTGGAATCCATGGCCGACGCGCTGGTTTCTCAACTGCTCGCGCCGCCGACGAAGAGCCTGCGGGACGCGGCGGCGAAGGACGATTGGACGACCATCAACACCGCCCTCCAATTGTTCGACCCCGAGTTCGGCGACGAACCTCCGGCATTCATTGCGAACCGACTCGAATCCGCCGCAGACGACTGAAACGTTTCACTTCTCGGTCACTGCTGAAAGCAACATACCACAGAGACGGCAAACGCTTTTATCTTAATTCCAGTCGTCTGGTTCCGTATGGCAGACTTGCTTTCCGACGACGAGGTTCAGACGCGAATGCCGAGCGGCTGGGAGCGCGAGGGCGACGAAATCACCCGCACCTACGAGTTCGACGACTATCTCAAAGGTGTCGCGTTCGCCTCCGAAGTCGGCGAAATCTCCGAAGAAGAGTTCCACCACCCGGAAATCATCATCAGCTACAAGGAGGTCGAGGTGCGCCTGACCAGCCACGAGGAGGGTGGAATAACCACCAAGGATGTGGACATGGCGGAGCGATTCGACGACGTTCGCTGATGGACGCCCGCTACGTCTTCGCGGTTCGGTTCCGCCTCGAACCGACCGTTTCCGGCCTCGCGCTCGAACCGCGGGAGTTCGAAACCCGCATGTCCCGGCAGGCCGACCCACCGGGTGAAGACGGGTGGCTGTTCTTCCGCGACAACCTCTGGCGCGGCGACATCGGCGACGAGCGGTATTTCAGCGACCTGACGAGCGATGCCCTCGGTGTCCCGGTGACCGGCGTGAACTACCGCGCCTTCGAAACCGACGGAGAATACTACGACGCCCTGAAAGCCGAGATTGGGGCGAATTTAGCGGATTTCAAGGCCGACTCGGTTTCCGAAGTGATTTCGAAATACCTCGGTAGCTCCGTCGAAGTCGAGTACTAGCACGAACGACAGTAGTTGACTTTTTCATCAGTTCGGTTTGGTGACGAACTGTAAATTGGTGTGTTGTTTCCGTAGTTGCAATTCCCGACTCCAAGTCACGCCCTCGCTCACGCAGTCGCTCATGGCTTCGCCATTCGCTCCCTCTTCGCTCGCCCGTTGCCACGGGAAGAGGCAGGCTCTTCCCTGCCATCAAAATCGCGCCGCGATTTTGAGACACCAGGTTCCCCATAACGGGCGGGCCACTGGCCCGCCCGTCCAACCCAAATTCGGCCTGCTGTTTTCCGGGGAAACTCTTCTTCCTAAATACAATGAAAAGTTCGACCAATCTCCTGTCGAGCGAGAACGAAACGAGTGGCGAAGCCACGAGTGAGCGGTTGAGTGAGGGAGCGACCGACAGGCGGGATTTGTAGCCCTCACCCGAGTAAAACCGATTCGGGAAACTCTCTCAAAACGAAAATCGCGTCTCGTCTCTGCAATCGTCACGACGACAAACCTGACTTAAAAATAGTTTCACAAATCTTTGATAGCCATGACGGCGTCTTCGAGTTCCGGGGCGTCGAAAAAGTCGCGGCCAACGTAGGCGTTCGCGCCTGCGGCGTACAGGTTGCGGGCGGCGGTCAGCACGTCGTCAGGAAGCGGTTCCGGTTGTTCCTCGCAGAGCGATTTCCAGTCGGCGATGTCCTGTTCTTTCGCGCGTTCTTTGGCATCGTACACTGCATCGACCCATGCTTCCTGTTCGCGCTTGTGGTACTGGCGGATGAACTCCTTGCTCACTTGCTGGCCGTAGAAGGTAAAACGATTTTCGTCGAAAGTGCCGACCACGTCGCCGACCCGAATCTCGCCGTCGTAGTAGAGACATTCGATTTTTCCATCTTCGTGGACGAGATTGGCTTCCGCGGCCTGCCGGGTGATGATGTCGTTCACCTCGTGGGCGAGGTCTTCGAGGGTTTCGACGCTGGCCTTTCCGGCGATTTTGTCGGCCTCCCGCCACGAGAGATAGCGGTCTTCTTCCTCGTATTTCGTGGAGAACTCGACCACCGGCTTTTCGAGTTGTACCGCACCCTCGGGCCACTCCGGAAAGTCGAGACCGTGGTCTGCGGGTTCGGTGCGGCGGCGAAGACTCGAACCGACTGGCACGCTGTTTCGGAAGACGATTTCGAGCGGGATGAGGTAGTTGTCGTCGGCCCCGCTGTGGAACAGGTCGTAGTCGTAGTTCCGCCCTTCGCGCGGCAGGTTTGGAACCTGCGTGAGGTCGATTGCCATCTCGGTCGGTGGCGAGGTTGCATCCGCGAGTGGGACGACCTCGCCGTCCGAAACGACGCCCCGGTAGTGGGTCGGAATCCCCTCATCTTCGAGCAGTTCGAAGTTGAACGCACCCATGGTGCAGAGGCTCGCGCCTTTGTCTGCGATTTCGTCGGGCATCTTGCCCCAGTCGAACACCGAGTAGTCGTCAGTAAAGACGAACGAGCCGCGTCCGAGGGAGTCCGGCGTCGGTTCCCGCTCGACCCGGAACTCCTTCACACTCGTCATGGTATGTGGTCTGCCGTCCCCGGACTAAGAAGTTTCCATCCTCGTGCTGAAATGAGCCGACATGTGGCCGAACAATATACATACTTGTGCGATGGATTCTGCCGTGACCCACCGCTTTTTCACGGTCGAACTGGATGAAGGCGTATGGCTAACGTGCGCGCGGAGAGCAACGTTCCGCGGGGGCAGTTCGGATTCGAACACGTCCCCGAAACCGATCAGTCGTTCGAGAACGCGCTCGAAAAAGCGCGAACCGGCGAGCGCCTGACGGTTGCAGACGGCGTCGAACTGCTGACGACCGGTACCGATTCGCCCGGCATCGACATCGGGAGAAAAGAGTCGGTGCTGGAGGTCGCAGACCGGCGCAGGGAGGAGATGGTCGGCGACCCCGTCACCTTCGTTGCCAACCTGAACAACAACGTCACGACGGCCTGCAACACCGGCTGTCTGTTCTGCAATTTCAAAAATACGGCACAGAATTTCGAGGTCGGCGCTGGCGAACACGGCGGATTCACGAAGACGCCGGAAGAATCGCGCGAAATCGTCGCTGGCGCCCGTGAACGCGGGATTTACGAAGTCACCTCCGTTAGCGGACTCCACCCCGGAATCACGCTGGACGAAGAACACAGAGAAGTCCTCGAAGCCAGCGACCGGGGCGATTTGAACTACAAATCGCCCGACGCCTACGAAACCGACCCCCGAACCTACGTCGAACACCTTCGAGCGATGAACCTCCCCGGAATTCACGTCCACTCGATGACGCCGGAGGAAGCGTATCACGCCCGGAGAGGGACGGAGTGGAGCTACGAAGAAGTGTTCCGAAAACTGCAATCGGCAGGCCTCGCAAGCGTACCGGGAACCGCCGCCGAAATTTTGGTGGACGAGGTTCGCCGCGTCATCTGTCCCGGCAAAATCGACACGAACGAATGGCTGGAATCGATGGAGGCCGCCGCCAGCGTCGGACTCGACATGACGGCAACCATCATGTACGGCCACGTCGAAAACGAGATGCACCGCGTCATGCATCTGGAGCGCGTCCGTGACCTCCAAGACCGGACGGAGACGATAACGGAGTTCGTTCCGCTCTCGTTCGTCCATCAGAACACGCCGCTGTACGAGCGCGGCATGGTCGATGCTGGCGCGACCACGCACGAAGACGAACTGATGATTGCGGTTTCGCGGCTCTTTCTCGACAACATCGACAACATCCAATCCTCGTGGGTGAAGTACGGCGACGCACAGGGATTGAAAATGCTCTCCTGTGGCGCGAACGACTTCATGGGAACCATCCTTTCCGAAGAAATCACGAAACGCGCTGGCGGCGAGTTCGGCGAGTTCCGCTCGTTCGAAGAGTATGTCGAGATGATAACCGCAATCGGTCGAACGCCCGCGGAGCGTTCGACCGACTATCGTCAGATTCGAACCATCGACCCCGACGATTCGCCGTTCGGTCCGGAACTCGGGCCGTGTGCCAACGGGTCGCCACTGCTTCGGTGATACTCCAGAAATTCTGCTCACGTGAGAATTTCGAAGCGCGCGCCGTCCTCGTCGGTTTCCACGGAACGGATAGCGACTGCGGGTGTCGAAGTACTCTGTTGAATCAATGGAACCCAAAACAGCCGTCAATCAATGTCTCACTAACTTCTATCAGCCTTCCACGGCGTCTACGTCGCTTTGTCGAACACACATCTCGACGAGGGGCGCACTGACACTCGATACGACCAGCCACGTCTCTCCCTGTTCTCGGTATCGATTCGTTATCACGAACCCGTCAGTTCTGATGTGCCCACCGCTCGCGTTTCCGAAACCGACATCGTTTCTATCGTCGCTGTACCCGTTCACAGTAGGGCGAATGGACGGTTTCAGTTTAACCTTTCTCTGGGGTTGCCCGACAGGATGGCGATTGATACCATCTCACCATCGAAATCCGTCCAGGAAACCTTCAATTTCAGCTGGGGAATTGCGGTATCGGTGCGTTAAACCCTTAAAATAGAACGCTACAAGCCAAACACCCCGTGCTCAGCGCGGTATCGACTCGGCGATAACCGACCGATATCGCTCGCCTGCTTCGGCGTCGGAGTCGATAGCCCGTCGAATCCGGTGGGACAGCCACGTTCCATCATCGGAATCGTCATTGAGGTACCACCGGTACACCGGCAGACGCTCACGAAGTGGGACTTCCGCCTCCTCCGCGATGTCTTCCAATTCCCGTAACGCGGGCCACGCATAATCCGGATTGATGTAATCGTCCGTAACCGGTGAGACACCGCCCAAATCGTCCACTCCGCAGTCGAGGAGTTCGCGCGTCGGCGAAAGGTTCGGCGGCACCTGCACGGAAATTTCCTCGGGGAGCGCCGCGCGGGCCATCGCAACCACCCGGCGCATCGTTTCGACCGAGGGTTGCTCGAACTGCGACCGCTCGTTCGGCACGACGTTCTGGACGATGATTTCTTGAATATGCCCGTATCGTTCGTGCAACTTGCGAATCGCCAGCAGACTCTCGGCCCTGTCGCGCCAGTCCTCTCCGATACCGACGAGCAGGCCAGTCGTGAACGGAACGCCCAACTCGCCCGCGGTTCGAATCGTGGCGAGTCGTTGGCCGGGATTTTTCTGCCGCGGGCCAGCGTGGGCCGACACGTCCGCCGTCGTCTCCAGCATCACGCCCATGCTGGCGTTTACGTCTGCGACGAGTTCCATCTGTTCCGGCGTCTGGTCGCCCGGATTCGAATGGGGAAGCAAGCCCTCATCCAGCGCGAGTTCGCACACCTCGCGGAGGTAGGAATGAATCGAATCGTGGCCCCACTCCGCGAGTTGGTCGTTGACCTGCGTGTAGCGGTCGTCCGGGTCGTCGCCGAAGGTGAACAGGGCTTCCGTACACCCTGCGTCCACGCCCATCTGGACGATTTCGCGGACTTCCTCGGGCGAGAGCAGTGACGCCTCCCCCGGCGGGTCGAAGTAGGTGCAGTAGGTGCAGGTGTACCGGCAAGCCGTGGTGAGTGGAATGAAGACGTTTTTCGCGTAGGTAAGCGAGTTTGCTGACTCTACGTCCTCCGGGGTGACAGCAAGCAATCGGTCGATTTCCGCCTCGTCGAACGTGATGTCGATGTCGTACTCGTCGGCCCCCGGAATCATTGTCGGGTGTTGGTGGTGTGGGTAAAAGTTCGTTTGGAAGTCGGATGTTGGAGTGGTCAGAGAAAAGTCGTCTGGAGAAGTCTACTGACTGGCCGGATGTCCAATATGGATTCAATTTTAGTCGTCTTTTCGCTGTGGCCATCGCCATCACCGATGTCAGCAACCGTTTCCAAACTCGTTTTGAATGCCACAACGACGAAACCAGTTCTGGGATCACGACCTGTGTCGATTTGCAGTTCGATCTCTTGTGCAATCATGTGTCGATTTTCCTTGATTATACTGCGATTTCCGAGTCGGAGACCACATCCCGAAAATCGCTGGTTCATTTGTTCCTCTATATCAGTAAGGAAATCATGGATACTTCGGTTGTCAAGGTCAACGAGTACGTATTTCTCGACTTCTTCGTTTGCTAATTGACGGAGAACAGAAACGAATCCGTGTTTGAGATTTGGTTTCCCGTTTTCTGACTTGATTAACACGTCGTAAGGGTTGAATCGCTCCAAAAAGTTTCGTATTTTTTCGGATTCTTTGTTCTTCAAGTCCGAGCGAGATTCGTTTTCGACTACAAACTTATCGACAGATGGATTTGCAGAACTATTATCAAATAATTTATCTATGAAGTGAACGTCGTACTTCCCTTCGCTGAAGACGATTTTCTTCATTTAGAGTCCTCGAAGGTCGAGATGGAGTTCTTCCAAATGCTTCTTTGCAGTATCGTAATCCAATATCTCTGCTCCGAAATCGTCCATCTTGACTACCGAAAACTCCTCCTCGAGGTAGTTTAGACGTTCGTCTCGGATATTTTCGTTGAAGAAATCGTTGATGAAGTCATTGTTGTGAGTCGTGATGAACAGTTGGATGTTTTCTTCTCGCGCGAGGCCAATAAGGAAGTGAACCAACTCCCGGATGTAGCCGGGATGAAGGTGGTTTTCCGGTTCTTCGATGAGGACGATGTTGTTGGAGGATTCATTGTCCATGAGTTTCCAGAGAAGACCAACAATGCTTTTGAATCCATCACCCATGAACTCAAATGGTACTTGCCATTTACCGCGTTCTTCGTTCTCGAAGATTAAATAGTCTAAATTAAAGGTTTTGAGGTCGTCCACTAGATCTGCTTCTTTGAGGTAATCGTTAATATCGTCCACTTTAACAGCGTACTCTTCGTTGTTATTCTTCTTCTCTTCTTCCAAAAAATTGTTCGAATGTTCTATGAATGTGCTACTATATGTTGGGTGATCTGGGAATTCTGGAATAGATTCGATACGGTCGGGAATGGCAATTTCGATAAAAGTCTCTAAAATTGGCTGTAATTCGGTTATTGTTTCTTCATCTATATTGTATTCTAAATATTCAAAAACTTCTGACTCTACTTGCGATTTTGAATCAAATGATAGGGGAGAATAAATATTCGACATGATATATGGGCTTTTGGCACCATTGATACTCAAAATGAGACAACTATTTCGCAGGTCTTCTAACGACTCTTGCTCAAATAACCTCTCCAATACTCCTATTGTTGTCTCTTGTATTAGAGTGATAATCTCCTCCATCGGAACTGGTTCATTAATAATCTCATTAGTGGAGTTGAAGAACACCTCTAATGATTTTTTAACCTGCTTCCTTGTAGATTCAAGAAAATAAAGTTTCGCCTCTTCTGCTGAAGCTGGTTCCATTTGAATCTCTACCTTTTCATTACTTGTTGTAACTTCTATTCTCGATTTGTTATTGTTTTTGTTTATTATGTCCCCAACATTATTCTCAAAATTCTTGAGTGAGCTAGGTCTAGCGGACATATCTACTGCTTCCAAAATTGAAGTCTTCCCAGTATTGTTCCGACCAGTGATCAAATTAATATCTGTAGGTTCAAATTCGAGAGACTCGATACCCTTGAATCCCTCGACCTCGATGTGAGTGAGCTTAGTCATCGCTCTTCAATTGTCATCTAGTTCTGTCGCCTTGCTATTAAACAATGAGCTTTCAATGACTTTCCACACTCTTCGAACCCAAATCTTCAAGCCACCTAGATTTCAACACAAAACAACGAATGTCTCCTCCCGACGACGCTTCTCCACGCGAACTACTTCACTGGCTCAGAACGACCGAGGACGAACCGGTCGCAATCGCCCGCGAAATCCTCACAACGGCGATGTGGGCGGTCGGAATCGGTCTGCTCCTGTTCGCTGTAAGCGGCGTCTGGCCGCCGATGGTCGCCGTCGAAAGCGGCAGCATGGAACCGCAGATGGAGCGCGGCGACCTCATCTTCGTGATGGAAGAAGGCCGATTCGCGGGTGACGGTTCCTACGCCGATACGGGGGTCGTGACCTACCGCGCCGGGCAAAACTCCGGCTATTCTGAGTTCAACCAACCGGGCGACGTGATAATTTTCGAGCCGAACGGCAACGGACAGGCGGTGCCGATTATCCACCGCGCGATGTTCTGGGTTGAAGACGGAGAGAACTGGTACGACGAAGCGAATCCCGACTACGTTGGCACTGCAACCAACTGCGAGCAGTTGACCAACTGTCCGGCCCCGCATGCCGGATTCATCACGAAGGGCGACAACAACGGCGGGTACGACCAAGCTAGCTTCGGCGCACACACTGCCCCCGTCAAACCGTCGTGGGTCGTCGGCAAGGCAAAGCTCAAAATTCCGTGGCTCGGCCACGTTCGACTTCAGTTCGGCATCGCCACGCCGCCGGAACTGCTGGAGGTAAAAACCCATCCCGTAACAAATTCGGCTCCGAACTCGACCGATTCGACCATCAATTCGATAGCTGTCTCGGCGTAGCGTTCGGCTTCCTGGTTTGCTCCTTTCCGCTTTTTCTACGTTCCGTCTCGACTCGCTGCCACCCGGCCCTCGGTCACCGAAAGCGAAAAGCCAGCTTTTCTGAGCCACCGGCACGCCGACCCATCGCTGTGTATCAGCACTTCGGCGAGATCGCTCGATTCGTCCACGTCGGTCGCCAGTCGGTGCGAATCCACTTCAGTAACCGAGGCCCCCACATCCCCCGCGATTCGACGATGGTCGAGGTAGGAAGTTCCGTGGTAGTCCACTCGAAATTCGTCGTGGCGGGAGACGAGCGCGTTCGTTCCCCCGCCGCGACCCGGTGCAAGCACCACGTCGCCCGAAGTCGAAAAGAGTCGTTCCAGCGCGTCGGGTGTCACCAGCGCGAGGTCGGCCATCACGATTGCGGTGGGTTCCGTGGCTGTTGTCGGTTTCCCCTCTGCCAGCACGTCGTTCACGGCGGGCGTCAGCGGTCTGGAATCGACCGTCTGCGGTGCATCGATGTCGATTGCACTGGTGGTGAGTAGCCGTGGCTCTCGCCCCGTCGCGCGAATCGCGGAGAGCACGTCTTCGAGCATCGACAGCGAAAACTCCCGGCGCTCGTCGGGCGCGAGGATGTCGGCCAGTCGCGTCTTCGGGTCGTTTGCGGAGAACGGCACCACCACCTGCATGACCGCATCTACTCGGTTGTCGTGTTAAGGGGTTGCGAAAATAGCGTCGGGAAAATCGAAAAGTCAGTAACGTTACCGCAGTCGATTCGTGTTCTGTTGCTGGGAACGGTACCAGAACCCAGCGCCGCCGATGACGACGAGGCCGACCACGGCAACGCCGCCGTACAGCAGCATTTTGTTCGTCTGGGCCGACGCGTTGGCGTCCTCGGACGCCGAGTTGGCGCTCTCTTCTGCCTGTCCGGCGATGTCCACCGCGTTACCGAAGTTGCCCGCCTCGTAGGCGGAGATGGCGTTTCCGACACGGTCTTCTGCGTCACTCGTGTCTGCACCGCCCGGTGCGCCGCCGATTGCATCCTCCGCGTCAGCGATTGCGGTTCGCGCTTCCGAACTGTCCTCCGTGTGGTGGTTCGCGCTCCACGTCTGAATTTCGTCGCTGTTGCCACCGTCTCGGGTCTGACTCAACGTGGCGAACGCGAACTCCTGTTGTGGGTCGTAGGTGAAGTTCTCTATTTCGGGCACGGTGCCGGACACCTTCACCACGGCCTCGCTCGCGTCACTGTCGAGCGCGAGAGAGTGATTGAACGATTGGCCGTCGTAGGACTCCTTTGCCTTCTGATTTCCGGCTTGATCGTAGGTCGTCACCGTCCACGTGACGTCCGTGAGTTCGGTTTCACCGTTGAGCGTCCATTCCTCGTAATCGCTGTAGAGGTCGGTCAGCGTCAGTTCCGCGCTCACTTCGTCTCCCACTTTCGCGTCGTCCGGCACGCCCCGTGCGTCGGTCGAAATCGCCGCAGCAGGGGCGATCGCCGAAAGGGCCAACGTGACGACGAAGAGGAGTGCTGTCAGTTTAGAACAGCGGGTCGAGTTCATCCTCATCATCCTCGACGAGACTTTCGAGATTCGTCTCGCTCTCCTGTCGAATGTCGTCTATGTTGTCCTGTGCCTCGATGGCGACCTGTTGGAGTTCCTTGATTCGTGGAACGTTCGTCACTCCAGAGAGGAGGACGACGCTGGCCACGTTGGGCTCCTTGACGGGGTAGTCGCCACCGCGAACTTCCATACTGCCGGTTTGCTCCTCCAGCCATTTCCGCCCGCGCTCTATCCCTTTGCGGTTCAGATGCTCCGAGGGGCCGCTCATGACGAGCAGTGCACGTTCGGTTCCCTGAATCTCACACGGGAGCGTCAGGCGACCAAGTGCCGCCTTCCGCACGAGACTGGTGATTCGGTTCGTCGTGTGTGCGGTGTCCTCTCCCGTCCCGCCACCGTTTCCGGTGAATCGGGACAGCAGCCCGCCGGAGTTCTGCATCTCGACTTCCTCGGCGGCGTAGCCGATTGTCGAGACGCCGCCACCGGCGAGCGTGTTGATGATTTCGCTGGAGTCAACGACGCTCTCTGCAACGTCGTCGCCGCCACCGATTTCACCGGCTCCGAAGAGGATGCCGAACCGCGTGACGATTTCCTCGTTGATTTCGGAGTAGCCGCTCTGGACGCTCTCGCCCGACTGGCGCCACGAGTCGTTGTCGAACACCATCAGGTTGTCCACTTCGCGGACGAACGTCTGGAACGAGCGCGCCGCGTTGAGGGTGTAGATGCCACCCTCGTCGCCGCCGGGGAGGATGCCGAGCCCGTAGACGGGTTCGGTGTAGATGCGCTTCAGGTGTTTTGCGACGACTGGTGCGCCGCCACTCCCTGAACCGCCGCCCATTCCGGCAATGATGAGGAAGGCATCGACCTCGTGGACAGGGATGTTGTCGATAGCTCCCTGTACTTCGTCGATGTCCTCTTCGGCGATTTCCGCGCCGAGTTCGTTGTCCGCACCCACGCCGTGACCTTTGACGCGGGACTGTCCGATGAGCACCCGGTTTTCCTCCGGAACGTGCTGTAGGCCCATGAGGTCAGCGCGAGCGGTGTTGACTGCGACGGCGGCGCGCACGATGCCGCTCTGTGTTCGCTGGTCGTATTCCAGGAACTTGTCAACGATTTTTCCGCCTGCCTGACCGAATCCGATCATCGCGAGTTTCATTTTTCGGTACCGTTCTCCGTTGAGAGAACACCAGAACCAAATACCGTATAAACTTTGTGGTGTTTGGTGTCTTACTTAAAAGATAGTGCCAGCAGTAAACGCCCTAAGGCGGTGTTTTATCAGCCTTTTGGTAATATAATAGACAGTATGCAGACATCCCCTCTTTAAGTCTGGATATGTCCATCACTCCGGGGTTATTAAGTGTGGATATGTGCAATACTGATTATAATTTGTCACGGCTGCGCGCGCCTCGCCCGCGTTCAAATCAGCGGCGTTTCATCTCGTTTTCACGCCGAGATACTCTGCCAGTGTCGTCAGCGAACTGGACTCCACGCCGAACGCCGCCACATCGTTTTCTTTGACCGTGTTGTCGAACTGTAACGACCGGTACTGGTCGCCACCCATCGGCACGCCCGGAATCGACCCGCCGATTTTTAGTCCGACTCCCGCGAGCGCCATCGGAACCGGAACGACCGTGACGGGTTGTCCCTCGGCCTGACGCACGAGTTTCGCTACCTCTGCCAGCGTCAACACCTCCGGGCCGCCGATTTCGTAGAGTTCGCCGTCGTGCGACTCGTCCACTCCATCGGCGAGCATCGGTGCAAGGTCGCCTATCCAAATCGGTTGGAATCGCGTCTTTCCGCCACCGGGGAGCGGCGCGAGATACGGTGGCGTGAGTTTTTTCGTAAACGAGAGAAACTCGCTTTCGTCGCCGAACACGATTGACGGCCGGAAAATCGTCCATCGGAGGTCGGAACTCTTGACTAACTCTTCTGCCTGCCCTTTCGCTCGAATGTACTCCGTCGGGCCGGTCGGGTCTGCACCCAACGCGCTCATCTGCACGATTTTTTCGACGCCATGTTCCTCGGCGGCCTGCACGATGTTCTGGGTTCCCCCGAGGTGGACGCTCATATGCGTCACCCCTCGTGGGGGCTTAAACAGGGGCGAAAGCGCGACGAGGTTGACGACCGCGTCCTGATTCTCGAACGCGCTCTCGATGGACGTGAGCGCGGTTACGTCGCCCATCGCACGTTCGATGCCGTCTGGAAAGTCCGCCTCGTCCGGACTTCGCGCGAGTGCAGTCACCTCGTGGCCCCGGTCGTGTAGTTCGCGGATGAGATTCCGTCCGACGAATCCGGTGCCGCCGGTCACGAGAACATTCATACACCAGATATGTACGCGATTGTAGGTAAGCCTATCTGCCACGAAGTCCGTCTGTTACGAAACCCGCAACGTTTTACCCACCAACCCGAACGTCCTGCCATGCTGATAACGCTGGAGGGACTGGACGGAAGCGGAAAAACGACCGTCTGGGAGGTTCTCCACGAGGAATTCTCCGACGCGGTGTTCACCCGCGAACCGACGAACTCGTGGTACGGTGAAGCCGTCAATCGGTCTATCGAGGACGACGATGCGGATTCTATCGCGGAACTGTTCTTGTACACCGCAGACCACGCGGCCCATCTCTCGAACACGATTCGTCCCGCGCTGGCAGAAGACGAACTCGTCATCTCCGACCGATATTCGGACTCCCGGTACGCCTACCAAGCGGTTGCGCTGGAGGGCCACGTCACCCGACCGATGGAGTACATCATCGGCGTCCACAAGCCGTGGACGCGTCCGCCGGACTGCACCATTTATCTCGACGTTGACCCCGAAACCGGCGCGGCGCGAAGCGGCGCGACGAACAAGTTCGAACAGGCCGGTTTCCTTGCACAAGTCCAGTCGAACTACGAACGCCTGATGGACGCGGAACCGGGCCGATTCGTCCGCGTCGATGCAACCCAATCGCCGGAAGCGGTCATCGATAGCGTCGTCTCGACCATCGAGCGTGTCACGAACAACGCGAACGAATCGAGCGAGCGCTGAGGCCGGACGAGCGCTGAGTCCGAACGAGTAGTTTTCAGGGGCCGGGTCGTATATCGACCATGGCAGACCGGGACGACGATTCGGGATTCAGCTTCACGCTTCCCCCGATGCACCTTCCGCCGGTGACGTTCCCTGACCGGGTTCGACTTATCGTGCCCGTTTTCGAGCGTCCGAAGGAACCGGACAAATCGGCGCGACTCCGCGTCCGCTTTAGAACGCTCGTCGCCTTTCTGCTCCTCTTCGATGTCATCGACGCCCTGTTGGTTCTGCAAGGGTCGCCAGCGCCGTGGTTCCGGGCCGTCGTCGGAACTGTGCTGATGACAATCGTGGCTGGCCCCGTCGGTTCGGTCTATCTCTGGGAAGGATTCGCCGCGTTTGCAGGAATAGGGTGGCTGGCTGCCGTGCCGTCAGCGACTCTGTTGTTGTTCGCGCGACTCCTTCGGTAGGTCGATTTCCTCGGGCGGGGGCATCCAGAACAGGTCGATGGACAGCCCCAGCGTGAACGGGAGCACCCAGATGAGGATGAGGGCGGTGTTCCGGTCTTGCAGGCCGGTTCCGCCGAATCCGACTGCGCCGCTCAACAAGAGCGTCGTGGCGACGTAGACGAGGGGAACCAACAGGAGGGAGTACACCACCGCACCCCACTTCGTCGAGAGACGAAGGCGGAAAAAGCGGATGACAACCGCTGTGATGACGGTGTTGATGGTGATGATGACGAGGAAACCGAGTGCCGTGGCGGCCGAAACCATACCCGGCAATAGGACGTCAGTGCTCTTTTGCGTACCGGATGCTAGCCGAGAGTGATTTTTCGTTAACGGGGGTGTCTCCGCACGGACAAAGGTACGCTCTCATTTCAACAGCACTGTTTGTGGAAACGAGACGGGAACTTCGATATTCTGGTACTGAAAGCCATGGCTTCGACGAACTGTTCGCAAGCATGATGACTGTAAAAGTCGCGACTCCAAACCACGCAAAACGAACCCTCGCCGTCGCAACAAGGTTTACGCCGGAATACGCCCTTCCATCCAGTATGGCAATTACTGCCCGCGACCTCATGACGACCGAGGTGGAAACGGTCGCGCCGGACGACGAAATCAGCGAGGTGCTGACCCGCCTCTCCCGGGCGGAGTTCAACGGTTTTCCAGTCGCGGAGGACGGAAAACTGGTCGGCATCGTCACCCAACACGACCTCGTTCACATCTTCCAACCGAGCGACCGGACGCTGTGGATTCCGATCGGTCTTCCGCCGTTTCTCGAAAGCATCGAATACGGATTCGACCTCTCGTGGGACGGCCTCGACACCAGTCTCGGACTCGTGAAAAACGCGCGAAAGCCAATCAGCGAAATCATGACCGAGAACGTGGTGACGGTGACACTCGACGACGAGTTAGACCGCATCCTCGACCTGTTGGCCGACGCCGAGTCGGACATCAATCGCCTGCCGGTGCTCGAAAATGGCCTTCTCGTCGGAATCATCGCGCGACAGGACGTGATTCGGGCGATTCGTGACCAGCGCCGTTCGGCGAACTGATTCCGAAAACGACCCCCCGATATAGCCTACCGAACCCGGCATTCGACGGGGGTTTTCGAAAGCTACTCCCGGGCAGGAAAGAGATGTCGTACAGTGACCCGGTACAGAAATGCAGTGCTGTTCGTTCTTCTCGCCGCAGTTTGGGGGTCTGCGTTCATGGCCATCAAGGTCGGTCTGGACTACTTCCCGCCCGTGCTGTTCGCGGCCATCCGCTACGACGTGGCGGGCGTCCTGATGCTCGCGTACGCCATCTACGCCACCGACAGGTGGCTTCCGAAAACCCGCGCCGAGTGGAAACTCGTCCTCGTCGGCGGCGCGCTGATGATTGCGGGCTACCACGCCTTCCTCTTCGTCGGCGAACTGGAGACGACGAGCGCCGTCGCCGCGATTATCGTCAGCCTCTCCCCGGTTCTGACGACCGGTTTCGCGCGAGTGTTCCTTCCCAGCGAGCGACTCGAACCGTCCGGAATCGCGGGACTCTTCCTCGGACTCGTCGGCGTTGCGATACTCAGCCAACCGAATCCGAACAACCTGCTCGCGGACGATTTCGTCGGCAAAATCCTCGTCCTGCTGGCGGCCCTGTCGTTCGCCCTTGGAAGCGTCCTTTCGCGGCGAATCGACGCCGACCTCCCAATCGAGACGATGGAAGCGTGGTCGATGGTGCTCGGCGCACTCATGATGCACGGAATTAGTATCGCCCGGCCGAGCGAATCGTTCGTCGCCATCGAATGGACGCCGGAGGCAATCCTCGCACTAGTCTACCTGTCGATTGCCGCCAGCGCGATTGGATTTCTGGTTTACTTCGACCTGCTGGAACGTCTCGGCCCAATCGAAATCAACCTCGTCTCCTACGTCGCGCCGATTTTCGCGGCAATCTCCGGATTTTTCTTCCTCGACGAAACCATCACGCCGATTACCGCGTTCGGCTTTCTCGTCATCTTCGCGGGATTCTGTCTCCTGAAGCGCCGCGCGATTTCCCGGGAACTCCCGCGGATTATGGGCGTGTTCTCCTCGGGTCGGTGAGAGACTCAACGAAGAAGTTCGAAAATCTATAGCGGAAATTCCCCGCGTGCGATGCTCTCCGCAATCATCAGCATGTAGTCGATATACGGTTCCCAGTCGGATTCTTCTCCGGCCTCTATCCGCTCCCGGTGAAAATCTTCCCAAACTACTGCGAGTGAAAAGGCGGCGTGCGCTCTGTAGAAGCGTTCGTTCTCGAACTGGATTCCCGTCTCGTCCTCGTAGCGTGTCACTAACTCCCGTCGGGTGGGGCTGCCGGATTTCGCCGTAAACGGCGAAATCCCGTTTTCGTTCCGTTCTCGCAGTTGCTCTATCGCGTCTTCGTTCGAATACCGTGCTTCGAGTTCGTCAAGCGACGGCGTCGGGTCGTCTTTATCTCGCCAGCGAAGCAGAAGGTAGCCGAGGTCGGTTCGCGGGTCACCACACATCGCCGTCTCCCAGTCGAGAACGCCGATGATTCCGGGGCCATTCCTCTCCGCAAAAAGGACGTTTCCGGGCCTGAAATCTCCGTGGACGAGGGCCGTTTCCGTCTTTGATGGGGCGTTTCGTCGGAGCCACTTTGCGACGGACTGAAGTTCGGGTGGTTCGTGACCTGTTGCGTTCGCCGACGCAACGAGTCGGTCGGTGGTTCGAGCGACGAGTTCTCGCGGAGTTTTCTGCTCACAAACACCTTCGAACGGTTCGACAGCCAATGAGTGCAGTTCAGCGAGCGTGTCTATCAGGTTGTCTGCCAGCCTCGCACGCGACTTCGCATTTCGAAATCGGTCGGGGAGGTCGAAACCGAGCGGAACCGCTTCGCCGTCGAGATGCGTCATGACGAAAAACGAATCACCGAGAATCGACTCGTCGTCGCAAAACAAAACCGGCGCTGGCGTTCGCACTGTCGTCTCTCGAAGTCGTTGCATCACCTCGTATTCCTGTTCTAACTCGTTGATGTAGCTGGTGTGGCGCAACATGTTCGGGTGTCGGAGGACGTACGCTTTTGCATCTCTCTCGGTCGAAATCGCAAGGCTCAGGTTGAGACCATCTCGAAGCACTTCGGTTCCAGTCACGGCTTCACCCAGTTCCGCCGAGAGATACGATTCGAGATGGGTAAAATCGATATTCGCTTCGCTCGTAGTCATGAACTGATAGAAATTGTCGATTTTTATAAAATCTCGGTGGTAAAACAGTCAATCGAAGTCGAATTCAGTTCCGGCAGAACAAGGAGAAATCAGGGTGTCACAAATCCGTACAGCACGCCTTCGCCATCTGTCCCACCAATATCCGGAAGCGTCGCCCGCTCGGGATGGGGCATCATGACCGCGACGGTTTCGGACTCGCCGACGATTCCGGCGACGTTCCCTTTCGAACCGTTGGGATTCGTCTCGTCGCTGACGACGCCATTTTCGTCGCAGTACCGAAACAGCACCCGGTCGTCAGCATCGAGTTCGTCGTACTGCTCGTCCGTAATTTCGAATCGGCCTTCGCCGTGGGCGATGGGAACTTCGATGACCTCGCCCGCCTCGTAGGCCGAAGTCCACGGCGTATCGGCGTTTTCGACGCGCAGGTAGACGTGTTCACACTGGAAGCGCGCGCTCCGGTTGGTCGTGAACGCGCCGGGAATCAATCCCGACTCACAGCCGATTTGCGCGCCGTTGCAGACGCCGAGGACGGGAACGCCGGACTCTGCGGCCTCGCGCACCTCGGCCACAATCGGTGAGTTCGCGGCGATTGCGCCCGCGCGGAGGTAGTCGCCGTAGGAGAACCCGCCGGGGAGCATCACGCCGCTCACGTCCGCGGGGAGGCCGTCTTCGTGCCAGACGAGTTCGGCGTCGATGTCGAGGTGCGAGAGCGCGCGCTGTGCGTCTCGGTCGCAGTTGCTCCCGCCGAACTGGACGATAGCGACCGTCATCGTTCCTCGATTGCCACCGTGTAGTCGTGAATGGTTGGGTTGGCGAGCAGGCGTTCGGCCATCTCTCCGGCGCGTTCCTCGGCGGTGGACGCGGATTCCGCGTCGAGGTCGATTTCGAACTGGTCTGCCGAACGAAGCGATTCCAGTTCGAAGCCGAGTCGTCCCAGTGCTTGCCGGGTGGTTTCCGCTTCAGGGTCGAGGACACCCTGCTTCAAGCGAACCGTCACCGTCGCGGTGTAGGCAGTCATCACCTGAACCTGCGCGTCTATGTTCAAAAACTCTTTTGGAACGATTTTGTTATACACGTTTGTGTATTCTACGCCACAAAGTGTTTCGATACGTCTGCGAGTCGTAGCTACGTCGGTTGGCAGTCCCTACCGGATTGTTCATCTCTCCTCGTCCTCGTTCAGGTACTCTCCAACTTTTGCAACCGATTGTGAAAATGTTGCACGGTCGGCAACGTTTTTGTCCCCTCCAGTGCTTACACGCATTCCATGGCTGTCCCCCGCATTCAGCAGGTGAGACGATGAGTTCCCGCGAACTGACCGAAATTACCGTCGTCGGCAACGACGACACCGGACTCGTCGCCCGAGTGACGACCCTCCTCTTCGAGCGCGGAATCAACATCGAGGACGTTGACCAAGCGGTTCGTGACGCCATCTTTCGGATGACGATGCTCGTCGAAACGAGCGAGATGGCGGTTGACGAGCATCAACTTCGTCGTGACCTTTCGGCCCTCGGCGACGATTTGGGCGTAGACGTTCGGGTGCGGTTTCCGTCGGAGCGCGACACCCGGCAGGTCGCCGTCCTCGTCACGAAGGAATCGCACTGTCTGCAACGACTGCTCTCCGCCCGCGGCGACTTAGACGCCGAAATCGGCGTCGTCATCGGTAACCACGACGAACTCGAATCGATTGCCGAACGACACGGTATCCCGTTCTACGACGTTGGCGACGACAATGGGAGCCACGACGAGGAACAACTGCTCTCCGTACTGGACGACCACGACATCGACCTGCTCGTCCTCGCGCGATTCATGCGAATCCTGAGTCCGGAAGTCGTCTTCCGGTACGAGGGTCGCATCATCAACATCCACCCGAGCCTGCTCCCCGCCTTCCCCGGCGCGAAAGCCTACCGGCAGGCAAAGGAGGCGGGCGTCCGCGTGGCCGGCGTCACCGCCCACTACGTAACGACCGATTTAGACCAAGGCCCAATCGTCACCCAGCGCGTGTTCAACGTCCCCGACGACGTAACTGTTGACGAGATGCGCGAACGAGGCCAACCACTCGAAGCAGACGCACTGCTCGAAGCAGTGCGTCTGCACCTCAACGACGACGTGTCGATTCGACGCGGGCGCACGGAACTCGGCGATTCCGAGCAGTCGTACAGTCTCGGCATGCCGACGGAACTCGATGAAGTAACTCCTGATAGGCCGGTGGATGGCGATGCTGTCGGTGATTTGGTCGCAGATTCCGTCGCCGAGTCGGACGACTAAGGAATCACAACTTCCGATTCGCCACGAAAGCGTACAATCGCCCTAAAACCCGCTCCCGTCGTCCGTCTGGTCGCCCGGAATCGGTTCGTATGCCGATCCAACTGGAAGTTCCAGCGCGCGCGGCAGCACGCCCAGGGTTAGGTCGTCCCACTCGCCCATCTCGCCGTCGAGGCTGAACTGAACGGGTTGGTTGCGGTGGATGTCGATTTCCACCGTCGGCGCGTGGAGGTGCGTCACGTTGTCCGACTCCGTACCGAACAGGCGCTGGAGGAGGGCTTCTCCGACGAGATTCGGCGCGGGCATCTCCTCAATGATGGTGATGTTGAGCAGGCCGTCTTCCATGTTGGCCTGCGTGCGCCCCTTCGCGGGGAATCGCCGTCCGTTTCCAACGAGAACGAAGACAGCGTCGCCCGACCACGACACTTCGCCTTCGGAAGAGGCTTTGACCGTCAGCGGAACGCCGTCGAAATCGGCCATCAACTGAAGTGTGTTCACGACGTAAGCGAGGATTCCGAGGCGTTCTTTCTGCTCGGAGTCGGTTTCGACGCTCGCGTCGGCGGTAAGGCCGCCGACGCAGGAGTTGATGAAATCTCGGTCGTTCGCCGTTCCGAGGTCGACTCGTCTCCGTTCGCCGTGTTCAAGCACCTCAAAGGCGTGTTCGATGCTCGTCACGCCGATGTTTTCGGCGAAGTTGTTGCCGGTTCCGGCGGGAATCACGCCGAACGTGACCGAATCCAGCGCGTCCGCCGAGACGAGGCCGCGGACGACTTCGTTCAGCGTTCCGTCGCCGCCCGCCGCCGCGACCATCTCCGCCCCGTTTTCGGCGGCCTGTTCTGCGAACTCGATGGCATCGTCTTCCTCGCGCGTTTCGAGAATCGTAAAGCCGTGCTCTGCGGCGAGTTCGCGGACTTCCTCGGCGTGGTCGCCGTTGCCACTGACGGGATTCAACACGACGACACGCTCGTACTCCATGTCGTCCGTCGCCGCGAGGTCACCCGCAGTTCCAGCCTCGTCGGCATCCATGTAGTAAAATTTCGGCGGAAAAACCAAAGGTCTATCGGCGGCGTATTTACAGACGTGTTCACAATCGACCTTCACGCTCATACACGATTCTTCCACGGCCACGAGCGGGCCGCGGAACTGTTCGACCCAATTGGCGTTAGACTTCTCACGCTGGGCGCGCGTTACCGCGGCTTGGACGGCGTCGCTCTGACGAACCACGACTACTATCGGCAGTTCGGCGGCCTCGCGGTCGAAACCATTCCGGGCATCGAGATTTCCACGACGAAGGGGCACATCCTCGTCATCGGCCCTGACCCGCCGACGAGAACCGAACCCGGAACGCTAATTCCCCACGAAGTGGTCGAAATGGCTCACGAGCGAGGCTGTGCGGCCATCGTCGCCCATCCCTATCGCAACAGCACGGTGCGCGAGGTTGACGCCGATTTCGACGCAATCGAGGTCAACGGCAAACATCCCCGAACCGAAGAGTGGGTGACGACCCTCGCGGAGCGCAATGGTCTTCCATTAGTCGGCGGCAGTGACGCCCACTATCCGGTCGAAGTCGGGCGGGCCTACACGCGCGTGGATGCGGACGTGCTCACGCCCGGAAGCGTCGTGGAGGCGATTCGGGATGGTCGCGTCGAAC